>NZ_ASYA01000033.1:0-380891 GCF_001526585.1 Agrobacterium sp. LY4
TTAGGTAGTTTCGTGTTCTTAACGGGAACAGGCGAAAAAGGCAGCCTTCATGTCGCGACTGGCCCTGTTCCAGGAAACATGCAATAGGAACGGACGAGAGTTTCAGAAGACTTGAGGCGTCTAACGCCTCTTTATAAAGCCAAGAATTGGAGAGCCCGTGCGCATTCTCGATGAAGCCGTCATTTCCGAGCTGCCGAATTATTACCGTGGCAAGGTGCGGGAAAACTACGATCTGCCCGACGGCAACCGCATCATCATATCGACCGATCGCCTTAGCGCCTTTGATCGTATCCTCACCTGCATACCTTATAAGGGACAGGTACTGACCCAGACGGCACGATACTGGTTCGAACAAACGAAGGATATTTGTCCGAACCACGTCGTGAGCTATCCCGACCCCAATGTCGTCATCGGCAAGCGGCTGGACATATTGCCAGTCGAGGTGGTGGTTCGCGGTTATCTTGCCGGCACCACCGGCACGTCGATCCTGACCCTTTATAAGAAGGGCGAGCGCCAGATGTACGGCATGAACCTGCCCGACGGGATGAAGGATAACCAGATTCTGCCCGAACCGGTGATCACGCCGACAAGCAAGGCCTTCGATGGGGGGCATGACGAGCCGCTGACACCGGCCGAGATCGTGGAGAAGAAACTGCTGACGCAGGAGCAATGGGACACGCTTTCCCGTTACGCGCTGGCGCTGTTCAAGCGCGGGCAGGAAATTGCCGCGAAACAGGGCCTCATTCTCGTAGATACGAAATATGAATTCGGCACGGATGAAAACGGCACCATCATCCTGGCCGACGAGATCCACACGCCCGATAGCAGCCGCTACTGGATGGCCGACAGTTATGACGAAAGCTTCCGCAACGGAACACGGCCGGCTAGCTTCGACAAGGATTTCGTGAGGGCCTGGGTCGCCGAACGCTGCGACCCTTATAAGGACGACGTTCCCGAAATTCCGCAGGACCTCGTCTTGCAGACTTCGAAGGTCTATATTGATGCATACGAGCGCATCACCGGACAAAGCTTCGTTCCCGACGATAGTGGCGAGACGCCGCTTGCAAGAATACGCCGGAACCTGGAGCCGTTCTTCCCCGGAGTCTGACCGTGAGCAAAACGATCGAACAGGCGAGAAAGGACGACAGGAAGAGTGACCGTCCTGTCAAGCGCCGGCCTCGCCGTTCCGCCGAGGAAACGCGGCGGGACATTCTCGCCAAAGCAGAAGAGCTTTTCCGGGAACGTGGTTTCAATGCTGTTGCGATTGCCGATATCGCCGCGGCACTCGGCATGTCTCCCGCCAACGTCTTCAAGAATTTCAACTCGAAGAACGCGCTCGTCGATGCGATCGCCTTCGAGCAGATCGGCGCATTCGAACGGGACATCCAGCCGCTGGATAAAAGCCACGCGCCGCTTTCGAGACTGCGCCATCTCGCCCGCACCCTGATGGAACAGCACCACCAGGATCTAAACGACAATCCCTACATATTTGAAATGATCCTGATGACGGCCAAGCAGGACATGAAGTGCGGTGACTATTATAAAGCCGTCATCGCCAACCTGCTCGCTGACATTATCCGCGACGGTATCGACGCGCGAATCTACGCGCCGGCCGAGATTTCTCCCCTGGCGGAGACCGTGCTCCACGCGCTGACAAGCGTGATTCATCCCGTCCTCATTGCCCGGGAAGATATCGGCAATTTAGCAACACGTTGCGATCAACTCGTCGATTTAATCGATGCGGGATTGCGCAATCCGCTTGCTAAGTGACGATTCCCAATTTACGTCACCTTCTCGCAATTGCTTGCGAAGCGCTAAAGCCTGCGCTTCTATGCGCTTGGCGGTCCGGACAGAATGAGCGAATCGGGTCCCTTCCAAGGCCTTCGCCTGTCGTGTCTGTTTCCGGACGCGCATCCGCCGAGCGACATTGCGCTTATAGTTGAATGCGATCGATACGCAGGGAAGAACAATGAGCCGACGTATTTTACCCCTATTTGCTTCTCTGTGTGTGACCGCGCTTCTGGCGGGTTGCAGCGATGGCGGCGAGAGCAGCCAGAACGCCGCCCAGAGCGCCGAGCGTCCGCCGTCTCCGGTCAGCATCATCCTGATGAAAACCAGCGAATATCCCTTGACCACCGTTCTGCCCGGCCGCGCCAGCGCGTTCCAGACAGCGGAAATCCGCCCGCGCGTCACCGGCATCATTCGCGAAATTCCCTTCAAGGAAGGCAGCGAGGTCAAACAGGGTGATATTCTCTACCAGATCGAGGACAATACCTATCTTGCGGAAGTAGCGCAGGCGAAGGCAAACGTGGCGAAGGCGGAAGCAAGCATTCCAAGCGCCCAGGCGAACCTTGCCCGCTACGAGCGGCTGGTCAACAGCGGCGCGACGCAGATCGAATATGAAAACGCCAAGGTGACACTGCTGCAGGCGCAAGCCGATGTGGCCCAGACCAAGGCGGCGCTGGAAACGGCGGAAATCAACCTCGATCTCACCAAGGTCCGCGCCCCCTTCGACGGCATCACCAGCGCAACCGCTTTCAGCATCGGCAACGTGGTGACGGCCAACCAGACAACGGCTTTGACGACGCTGCGCCGCATCGATCCGATCTATATTGACCTGATGGAATCCAGCATCAATCTTCTGCGTCTGAAAAAGGCAATCTCGTCGGGCCAGCTCGGCGGCGACACGAAGGAGACCGGCATTCACCTGACGCTGGAAGACGGCACGGAATACAAGCATGACGGCAAGATCGACATGTCGGACATGGCGGTGAGCGAAACCACCGGCACCTTCTCCATCCGCGCCCTCTTCGACAATCCGGACGATCTTCTGCTTCCCGGCACCTATGTCCGCGCCACGCTGACCATCGGCAAGGAAAAAGGCTTCCGCATTCCGCAGCGCGCCGCGAGCCGGAACGCCAATGGCGAACTGACAGCGAAATTCGTGACGGCGGAAAACAAGGTGGAAACCCGCACCTTCCCGTCCAGCCAGCAATCGGGCAATGCCTGGCTGGTGACGGAGAACGTCAAGGATGGCGACAAGCTCATCGTCGACGGTTTCCAGTGGATTGCCGACGGTGCGACGGTCGCACCGGTTGAAGTGACCATCGACGATCGCGGTATCGTCGTTCTGCCGCAGCAAGCTCAGCCTGCCGCCGCCCCCTCGAAATAAGCATGAGCACGAAACCCCAGGTCGAAGCTCGTAAAAGGTAAGGCAGGACTGCCATGGCCCATTTCTTCATCCGGCGCCCCGTGTTTGCATGGGTTATCGCCATCGTCATCATGCTGGGCGGTGCCCTTGCGATCTGGACGCTTTCCATTTCGCAATATCCCGATATTGCCCCGACGACGGTACGCGTCAGCGCGACCTATAATGGCGCGAGCGCCGAGACAGTCGAAAAATCGGTGACGACCATCATCGAGGACGGCATGACCGGCCTCGACGACCTCACCTATATGACATCGTCGTCCTCGACGGGCAGCGCCGAAGTGACGCTGACCTTCGGCAATACCATCCTGCCGGACATCGCGCAGGTTCAGGTGCAGAACAAGCTGCAGCTTGTTCAGTCGCAACTGCCCGACACCGTGCAGCAACAGGGTCTTCAGGTCAGTCGATCCACATCCAGTATTCTGATGGTTGGCGCACTGATCTCGACCGACGGCAAGCGCAACTCCGCCGATCTCGGCGATGTGTTCTCCTCTCGTGTCGAAGACCAGATCAAGCGCCTCGAAGGCGTGGGCAGCATCAACGTCTTCGGTTCCGAATATGCGATGCGCATCTGGCTGGATCCGTTCAAGCTCAATAAATACCAGCTGACCACGGCCGACGTGACCAGCGCCATCGAGAGCCAGAACACCCAGGTTTCGGTCGGTTCGCTTGGCGCGGTGCCCGCAGTCAAGGGTCAGCAGCTCAACGTGACGGTGACGGCGCAGAGCCAGCTCACCACCGTTGCCGATTTCGAATCGGTCATCCTGAAAGTCGAGAAGGACGGCGCAACCGTTCGCCTGAGCGACGTGGCCCGCATTGAAATCGGCCAGGAAACCTATGGCGGCGATTCCCGTTCAAACGGCCGTCCTTCGGCCGGTTTCGCGGTCAACCTCGCCACGGGCGCCAACGCACTCGATACGGCAGCGCGCGTAAAGTCGGCGCTTTCCGCTGTCGAAGGCTCGCTGCCCGAGGGGGTTTCGATCGAATATCCCTACGACACGACACCCTTCGTGAAGCTGTCGATCGAGAAAGTGGTACACACGCTGATCGAGGCGATCATCCTCGTTTTCGTCGTGCTGCTGGTGTTCCTGCAAAACCTGCGGGCCACCTTCATTCCGATGATCGCGGTTCCCGTCGTGCTTCTCGGCACGTTCGGTGTCCTTGCGCTGACAGGATATTCCATCAACACGCTCACCATGTTCGCCATGGTTCTGGCCATCGGCCTTCTCGTTGACGACGCCATCGTCGTCGTCGAAAACGTCGAACGAATCATGTCGGAAGAAGGCCTATCGCCGGTAGAGGCGACCGAAAAATCGATGGGCGAGATCACCGGTGCGATCATCGGCATCGCGCTCGTGCTCACCGCCGTGTTCATTCCGATGGCCTTCTTCGGTGGATCGACTGGCATCATCTACCGCCAGTTTTCGGTCACCATCGTTTCGGCCATGCTGCTTTCGGCAGTGGTCGCCATCGTTCTGACGCCGGCGCTCTGCGCCACGATGCTGAAGCCGATCGACCATCACAAGAAGCAGCGCGGACCGGGCGCATGGTTCAACCGCGGCTTCGGCAAGACGACGGATGGTTACGTCTCCTCTATCGGTTATCTGCTGAAGCGGCCCCTGCGCGTGATGATTATTTTCGCGATCGTGATCGGCGGCTGCGCCTGGTTCTTCAGCAAGCTGCCCAGCTCGTTCCTGCCACAGGAAGACCAGGGCGTGCTGCTGACGATCATCCAGACGCCGACCGGTTCGAACATCGAACGGACCAACGAGGTGGTGAAGCAGGTCGAAAGCTACTTCCGTGAAAAGGAAGCCGCCAATGTCGAATCGGTTTTCGGCGTTCTCGGCTTCAGCTTCAGCGGTTCGGGCCAGAACAACGCCATCGTCTTCACCAAGCTCAAGGATTTCGCCGAGAGAACGGCCCCCGACCAACACGCCGGCGCCATCGTGCAGCGTGCGATGGGCACCTTCTTCGGTTTCCGCGACGCTCAGGTGTTCCCGCTTCTGCCGCCGGCAATTCAGGGCATGGGCACATCGAGCGGTTTCTCGATGTATCTCGTGGATAGCGGCCGCAACGGCACCGAGGCACTGACCGCCACGTCCAAGGAGCTGATCGCGCTGGCGACCAGCAATCCGAAGGTCAGCTCGCTCAGAAGCGACAGCCAAGACAATGAAACGCAGATGAAGATCATTCTCGATCAGGAAAAGATGGGCGCCATGGGCGTCGATCTCTCCTCCGTGAACCTCATGCTGTCGACGATCTTTGCCGGCCGGGATGTCAACGACTTCACGCTGAACGGCGAGCTCAAGCCCGTTTATGTTCAAGGTGATGCGCCCTATCGCATGCAGCCCGACGATCTCAAGTTCTGGTATGCCCGCAATACCAGCGGCGAAATGGTGCCTTTCTCCTCCTTCAGCGAAGTGAAATGGATCAATGCTCCGCCGTCTCTCGCCCGCTTCAATGGCACGGGCGCGATCTCGCTCGAAGGCACCGCCGGCGCAGGCGTCGCGTCCGGTGACGCCATGGACGAGATGGAACGGCTGACGGCGAGCCTGCCGGGCGGTTACACGGTGGCATGGCAGGGCATTTCCTATCAGGAACGCCTTTCCGGTTCGCAGGCGCCGATGCTCTATGCGCTCTCGGTGCTGATCGTCTTCCTTTGCCTTGCCGCCCTCTATGAAAGCTGGTCGATCCCATTCTCGGTCATCATGGCCGTGCCGGTGGGCGTCCTCGGCGCTCTGACCGCGGCTCATTTCTTCGGCCAATCGAACGACGTCTACTTCAAGGTGGGCCTGCTGACGACTATCGGCCTTGCGGCGAAAAACGCGATCCTGATCGTCGAATTCGCCAAGGAAAGACAGGAGCACGGACTAAGCCTGATGGAAGCGACACTGGAAGCGGCAAAGCTGCGCCTGCGTCCGATCATCATGACGTCACTGGCCTTCATCCTGGGTGTCGTGCCTCTCGCAATCGCAACCGGAGCGGGTTCCGCCGCACAAAATGCAATCGGTATCGGGGTGCTGGGTGGTATGCTTTCTGCAACACTGCTCGGAATTTTCTTCGTTCCGTCCTTTTTCGTCATCATTCGTCGCCTTTCAAGGCGTTAACAAAACAAAAATGGGCTGTGCCAACCGTTAATACGCTGCTAGAAATGTTGCCGATTTGGCAAATGCACGTTTCTACGGCATATCGACCGCGCAGCCCATTTGTCAGCAAGCCGCGCTCGGTAAGCCAACCAGAGAATTGGGAAAATTACATGCTGTCTATTCGCGCTACTCTTCCCCTGACAATGCTGCTGCTCTCAGGCTGTGTTGTCGGGCCCGACCACAAGACGCCGGAAATCCAATTGCCGGGAAAGTTTGCGGAAGCCGGAAAAACCAGTAATGGCGACATCAGCAGCGTTGCGTGGTGGACAGCCTTTAACGATAGCCGCCTCAATGGTTACGTTTCCACTGGCCTCAGCCAGAACCTGACCGTGATGCAGGCGATCGAGCGCATCAATCAGGCGGAAGCCCAGGTCGTCTCGGCCGGCGCGGGCGGTCTGCCGAGCCTGACGGCAAACGGCAGCCACACGACCAGCGAGACCAAGGGCAGCTACCGTGATGTTCCTGTCACCAACGTGTCCTCAGGCAGTCTTAGCGTCTCCTGGCTGCTTGACCTCTTCGGCCGCTATCGCCGCGCCACGGAAAGCGCCAATGCATCGCTCGATGCCGCTTACTCCACCGTCGATGTTCAGCGCCTGACGCTGATTTCCTCGGTCGCCGCAGCCTATATCGATGTGCGTTATTATCAGGAGCGCTTGGCGATTGCCCGTCAGAACCTGGCTTCCCGCCGCGAAACGCTGGACCTGACCAAGCTGCAGCTTGAAGCGGGCGCGGCCTCCCGTCTGGATGTCGTCCAGTCCGAAGGTCTGGTGAACTCCACGCTGTCCGACATTCCGGGCCTCGAAACCAACTTCCGCAAGGCGGCGCATCGCATCGCCACGCTTCTCGGCCTGCCGGCCTCATCTCTGATTTCCGAATTGCAGAAGGGCGCACGCCAGCCGGTTGCCCGCAGCATTCCGCGCACCGGCATTCCGGCCGATCTCATCCGCAACCGTCCGGACATTCGTGTCGCCGAACGCAATCTCGCCGCCGCAGTTGCCTCAATCGGTGTCGCGGAAGCGCAGCTTTATCCCAGCATCGAGCTCGGCGGCTCGATCACACCAAGCTACAATTTCCTGAGCGGTGGCGGCAGGGGAACGGCCAATAGCTGGTCCTTCGGTCCGAGCCTCGTTCTGCCGATTCTCGATGGCGGCAGCATCCGCGCCAATATCGATCTGGCCAATTCCCAGGCGCGTGAAGAATATCTCGTCTGGAAGCAGACGGTGCTGACCGCTGTGGAAGAAGTCGAAAACGCTCTGGCCGCCGTCACGCGCGATCAGCGCACGGCCGATGCATTGCGCAAGACCGTGGCATCCTATCAGGAAGCGTTGCAGCTTTCGACGGCCAGCTACCGCGACGGCGCCTCATCGCTGCTCGACGTTCTCGATGCGCAGCGCCAGGTATCCACTGCACAGGCAAGCCTTGCACAGGCTGTACAGCAGACCGCGCAGGACTACGTCTCGCTGAACGTGGCGCTCGGCGGCGGTTACGCCGTTGGCCAGACCACGGCTCCGAAGAAGGCGCCCGGCCCGACCCGGACCGCGGCAAAGGCCATGTAAGATACGCCGCAAGGCAAAGAAAAAGCCCGCGTCTCGACGCGGGCTTTTTTATTGTTCATGACACAAAAAAAGCACCGGTCTCCCGGTGCTTTTGTCTAACCGGCCGTCAGGCTCAGTTCTTGGCGCGCTCGACGTAGGAATTGTCTTCCGTCGCGATGACCACGCGGATACCGGCATCGATATGCGGCGGCACCATGGTGCGGATACCGTTGGAAAGAATAGCCGGCTTGTAGGAAGAAGACGCCGTCTGGCCCTTAACGACCGGTTCAGTTTCGGTGATTTCCAGCGTGACGTGGCGCGGCAGTTCGACGGCCAGCGGATTGCCTTCATGAATGGAAAGAATGCAGGTCATGCCTTCCTGCAGATAGGCCTTCTGATCGCCCATCGTCTCAGTGTCGACCACAACCTGGTCATAGTTCTCGGGGTTCATGAAGTGGAAGCCTTCGCCATCTTCATAAAGGAACTGGAAGTTCAGGTCTTCAACGAAAGCGCGCTCGACCTGCTCGGTGGTGCGCCAGCGCTCGGAGACCTTCACGCCGTCTACGATGCGGCGCATGTCCACCTGCGTGACCGGCGTGCCCTTGCCGGGGTGAAAGTTCTGCGCGGTAAGAACGACGTAAAGCTTGCCGTCCACGTCGAGAACATTGCCCTTGCGGACGGATGAGGCGATAACCTTGACCATATGACTTCCTTGTAACTCGATGAAATGCGTCGTAAAGGACTGCGCGGCAGCACCGGCCCCGGCAGACGTTTTGTCTTTTTTCTGGGGCGCAACTACCTTAAATCCGCACGAATTGCCAGCCTTCTACAGCAATTCGCGGAAGAGTGCCTAGCGGTTTTCCGCCCGGAATAGCTTTAAATGACGCGATCAGGCGTTTTGTGGGCCGTTTATCCGCAATTGGGCGCCGCAGAGAAGACGGAAAAGAACAGAGAATGCGCGCAAGCAACGAGACAATGTCGCCATGGTGGACGCCGGACGTCCACGCCGACCGCCGCGCATTTCTCATTGGGCGCAATGCGATCCAGTCGGCTTTTCGCGGCTATTTCGCCAGCGCCGATTTTCTTGAGGTCGACACTGCTGCGTTGCAGATTTCCCCCGGCAACGAAGCGCATCTGCATGCTTTCGCCACACAGGGCCTGACGCCGGCCGGCGACGCCGTGCCGCTTTATCTCCACACCTCGCCTGAATTCGCCTGCAAGAAGCTGCTCGCTGCCGGTGAAAAACGCATCACCTGTTTTGCCCATGTTTACAGAAACCGGGAACGAGGCCCCTTGCATCATCCGGAATTCACCATGCTGGAATGGTACCGGGTCGGCGAAACCTATGAGAGCCTGATGAAGGACAGCGCCAATCTTCTGGCGCTGGCAGCCGAAACCACAAAGACGAAGAATTTCACCTATCGCGGCCGCAACGTTGATCCCTTCCTCGAACCGGAGCGGGTAAGCGTCGCCGAAGCCTTCGAGCGATATGCGGGCGTCGACCTGCTGGCCACCATCAGCCGAAACGGCGAAACCGACGCTCGCCATCTTGCGGCGAACCTCACCGATGCCGGCATCCGCGTGGCCGGTGACGATACCTGGGCGGATATGTTCAGCCGCGTCATCGTGGAGCGGGTGGAGCCGGAACTGGGTTTCGGCAGGGCGACCATTCTCGATGAATATCCGACCTGTGAAGCGGCCCTTGCCCGCAAGTCACCCAAGGATGCGCGGGTGGCGGAGCGTTTCGAGCTATATGCCTGCGGCGTTGAACTCGCCAATGCCTTCGGCGAATTGACCGACGCCGCCGAGCAGAGGCGGCGTTTCGAAATGGAAATGGCCGAGAAGCAGCGGGTTTACGGCGAAACCTATCCGCTGGACGAGGATTTTCTGGCCGCGCTGGCAATCATGCCGCCGGCAAGCGGCATAGCGCTCGGTTTCGACCGGCTGGTGATGCTGGCAACCGGCGCGCCCCGTATCGATCTCGTCATGTGGGCCCCAGTCGCGGAATATCGACGATGACAGGGCTTGAGACCATCAAGACAGCCGAAGCACTTCTCGAAGCGGGGCTTATCGAAGCCGAAGCGCTCGAGACGCTGCGCACGGTGACGCAACGTTACGCGCTCGCCATCACGCCATCGATTGCCGGGCTGATCGACAGCCGCGACCCGCAGGATCCCATCGCCCGACAATTCGTTCCTGATCCGGCCGAACTCGTTCATCTTCCTGAAGAACGGGACGATCCGATTGGCGACGACGCGCACAGCCCCGTCCACGGCATCGTCCATCGTTATCCCGATCGGGTGCTTTTGAAGGCAGTGCATGTCTGCCCCGTCTATTGTCGCTTCTGTTTCCGCCGGGAGATGGTCGGACCGCAGGGCAACGGCATGATGAGCCCGGCGGAACTTGACGCCGCATTCGGCTATATAAATGCCAATCCCGCCATCTGGGAGGTCATCCTGACCGGTGGCGATCCGCTGGTGCTTTCCCCGCGGCGCTTGTCCGACCTGATGACGCGCCTGAGAGACATACCGCATGTCAAGATCGTCCGCTTCCATACCCGCGTGCCGGTGGTCGATCCCGACCGTATAGACGCGGCGCTGATCGATGCGCTGAAGGCCAGTGGCAAAACCACCTATGTGGCCCTGCACGCGAATCATTCCCGAGAACTCAGCGAAGCCGCAAGACAGGCTTCGGCACGCCTGATCGACGCCGGCATCGCCATGGTCAGCCAGACGGTCCTTTTGAAAGGTGTCAATGACGACCCGGCGGTTCTTGCCGAGTTGATGCGCGCCTTTGTCGAGACCCGTATCAAGCCTTATTACCTGCATCATCCCGATCTTGCGCCCGGCACCAGCCATTTCCGGCTGACGATAGAAGAGGGGCAGCGAATCGTTTCCGCTTTGCGGGGGCATGTCTCCGGCCTTTGCCAGCCGACCTATGTTCTCGACATTCCCGGCGGCCACGGCAAGGCGGCAATTGGCAGAAATGCGGCCGAAAAAACCCGCGATGGCTGTTATTCCGTCTCCGACTTCAACGGAAACGATCATATTTACCCACCGCCAGCCACCGGCAGCGATTAAAAAATACATAAAAAGCCTGCTACACCGGGCTTTTCGCGGCGGCAGCCAACGAAAACAAAAATTTCACATTTCCGCCCCTCTCCTGTCATCATAAAGAAAAATATTCTACCTATAACAATCAGCATTGATTTTAGTGCTGGTCTGGATTATCAGTGTGGAACTGGAGAACGAGTCTCCTGATTCCGGGCCAACACCAATACAGGGAGTGTGTCATGTCAAAACATATCAACATCAACGCAATCCTTGGTTTTGAGTCCTGGAACGCTGGATTTAAATCCACGTGTTCCCGCTGCTGTCGAATGTGACTTAACGGTCTCAATTTCCTGAAAATCAGTTCGACAACATGCTGTGTGAAGTAGCCACAGCGGGAGTATATCTATGCAGAAGCAAGTTATTGAATTCGCTGGCGAGCCCGTCGGCATCGTCATCCCGGATAATGACCGGTTGAAGTTCATCGCGGTGAAGTTTCACGTTCACGACCTGGACGAACAGAAGTTCGACAGCGCCGACGACGTGCGGATTGCGATCCGCGATCTCGTGCGCAACCGGAATCTGGCCGCGGTCGCCTGATGCGGGAAAACTTTCGCCCGCTCACAGAACCGTCAAAACCAGAGCGCGCCAAATATCGGACCCCGAACAGCGGCCCGATGGCGCGCTCTTCTCTTGCATGTCTTGTGCGATAATCCGGCTGCCTGCATCGCGCCGGCCGTAGATCGCCAAATCGCTCTGAAGAATAGAGCACGGAAGCGCCCCACCCGCTTCCCATCGTCAGACAGAAAACATTCCAGCAGAATCAAAGTGGCGTATGGCGCCCTGCAAAATGGCACTCGTCGGGCTTTACCCCGCCGCCATGCATATATCGTCAGATAGGCTGCATCAAAACGCGGTGAAGGTCAGCGTCGTCAGCGAACGCACGATTCCCGGAATATTGACGATGTTCTGGTTGATGAACTTGCCGATATCTTCTTCCTGCGGCAGATAGATTTTCAGCAGCAGATCATATTCACCGCTGGTGGAATAAAGCTCGGAAACCAGTTCCGTCTTATAGATGGCGTCGGCGACATCATAGGTCTTGCCGGGCTCACATTGAAGCTGAACAAAAATGGGCTTCACGGACATCTCCCGTATTTGAACTTTCGGTGCATGGCTGCTCGCGCCACGCGTCATGGCGCACTATTGGCTGAGCAGCGTCCGTCTTGCAAGACCGCTCACCGGTTTACGCCGAAAACTCGCCGGCCCCGCCGTTCGCCCCGCTTGCGGCCTCGGAAACGATCCACCGCCGAAAACTCTCAAGCGGCGCATAACCGGCGCGATCCGGCATGCAGGCGAGATAATAGGCTTCTTCGCTCTCCACTTCCCCCGCAACAGCCGCGACCAGACGACCGCTTCGCAACTCCTCCTCGATCATGAAAGAAGGAATGAGCGACGCCCCGACCCCTGCACTCGCGGCCTCGGCAATCGTCGTGAACTGATCGAAAAGCATGCCATGCACATTGTCGAAACCAACGTCGTGGCTGCGAAACCATTGTTCCCAGGCATCCGGTCGGGTCGTCATGTGCAGCAACGGGACATGCAGCAGATCGTCCGGCTTTGAAAGTCCGTGTCGCGCCTTGAAGGCGGGGCTACATACCGGAATGACCTTTTCATGCATCAGGAAAACCAGCTCGGTGCCCGGCCAATGCGGCAATCCGAAATGGATCGCCGCATCGACTGTATCGGTGCGGAAATCGAACAACGATGACCGCGTCAGAAGATTGACCGAAACGCCGGGGTGCCTGGCGATGAAATCGGGAAGGCGCGGCACGAGCCAGCGCGTGCCGAAGCTCGGCAGAACGCCGAGGTTGAGCGTGCCGCCATCCGGATTGGCGCGCAGGTTGAGCGAGGCCGTCGATATGCGCCGCAAGGCCTCGCGGATTTCCCGCGCATAGCCCTCCCCCGCCCTTGTCAGTCGGATCGTCTGCCGCTCGCGCAGGAACAGCGCCACGCCGAGCTGCTCTTCGAGCGCCAGTATTTGACGGCTGACCGCACCCTGCGTCAGCCCCAGTTCCCTCGCAGCGGCGGTGACGCTGCCCGTCCGGGAAGCGGCTTCGAAAGCCGCCAGCAGCGACAGCGACGGCAGAAAACGGCGTGGCGGCAGGGCCATATTCCCTCACGGAATGAACTCTTGACGATATGTCGATATTCAACAGGAAATACCGCTTGTAAAGTCTTATAAACAAGGGCTTGTCACTCATACGAAGAACAAATGAACTGGCCCGGAACATGGTGGAACGATGTATAATGACCCCCGCTCGCACGGCCTCTGGGAAAAGACCGCGCCGCAGCCGCCCGTAACGCCCGCCTTGCAGGGCGCAGCGGTTGCTGATGTCGTCGTCGTCGGAGGTGGCTTCACCGGCCAGTCCGCCGCCCTTCATCTTGCCGAACGCGGTGTGGATGTCGTTCTTCTCGAAGCAAGGGAAATCGGTTTCGGCGGCGCAGGCCGCAATGTCGGCCTCATCAATGGCGGCATGTGGGTTATGCCGAAAGAGCTGCCCGGCGTGCTGGGCGAGGTTTACGGCGAACGCCTACTCGATCTTCTGGGCAATGCCCCGCTTCTCGTGCGCGAACTGGTGGAAAAACACGCAATTCCCTGCGAGATCGAAAAAAACGGCACGCTCCATTGCGCCGTAGGAGAAAAAGGGCTCGCCGAAATCCGTGAGCGCTGCGAACAATGGGCGGAGAGAGGCGCCCCCGTCCGTATCCTCGATGCCGAAGAGACAGCGAGACGCACCGGCAGCACGGGCTATTCCGGTGCGCTTCTGGATACACGCGCCGGTACGATACAGCCGCTCGCCTATGTTCGAGGCCTTGCCGCAGCAGCCCAGAAAGCGGGCGTGTGCCTGCACACCGAAAGCCCCGTGGTAGCGACCGAACGCAGCAATGGAAAATGGGTGGTGAAGACGCCGCAAGGGTCTGTAATCGCCAACTGGATCGTTGTGGCCACTGAAGCCTATAGCACCGGCCCATGGCAGATCGTTCGCGACGAACAGGTCTACCTGCCCTATTTCAATTTCGCGACGAGACCGCTCGGCGATAACCTGCAAAAGAGCATCCTGCCTGGCCGTGAGGGCTGCTGGGATACGAAGGAGATTCTCTCATCCTTCCGCATGGACAAAGCCGGCCGGCTGGTCTTCGGCAGCGTCGGCGCCCTGCGCGGCAGCGGCACCGCCATTCATCGTGCCTGGGCGAAGCGCTCGCTGAAGCGGCTTTTTCCGCAGCTCGGGGATACGGAATTCGAATGTGAGTGGTACGGCCAGATCGGCATGACGGACAATGCCGTTCCACGGTTTCACAAATTCGCTGAAAATGTCGTCGGCTTTTCAGGCTATAACGGCCGAGGCATCGCGCCGGGCACGGCCTTCGGCAAGGTCATTGCGCAGCATATTCTCAGTGAAATTGCTGAAGCCGAATTGCCGCTGCCTATGACGGAACCGAAAGCGCAGTCTTTCCGGGCGGTGAAGGAAGCCTATTACGAGGCAGGCGCGCAGATCGCCCATTTCGCCGGCGAGCGTTTTTGATCGGACACAGAGCCGCTTCAAGGGAACGACATCATCCTTGGGCTTGTCCCAAGGATCTAATCACATTCAAAAAATGGAGACGTTGCAGATGCGCGGGACAAGCCCGAGCATGACGAGGAGAGCTTTTCGAGCTTAACCACCCCTCTAAACAGACATCCCGGCAGCCTCTTTTCCCCATCCCATCGATATATCCTTGAAAATATAATGATTGCCCTATAGGCCTATCGATATATTCATCAGAATATCTCGAACCGGGGGTAACAAACCATGAGACTTTTGCGTCGCAGCTTCTTCAAAACCATTGCCGCCGCCACATCCTTCTGGATGGCGGCCTCCTTTGCGGCCGTTCCGGCCCATGCCGCCGAAAAAGTCACGGTGTTTGCCGCCGCAAGCATGAAAAACGCGCTCGATGCTCTCAACGCCGAATGGGCAAAGGAAAGCGGTAACGAAGCAACCGTTTCGTATGCAGCAAGCTCGGCGCTGGCCAAGCAGATCGAGCAGGGCGCACCGGCGGATATCTTCGTTTCCGCCGACCTTGCATGGATGGACTATGTCGCCGAAAAGAAGCTGATCAACGCTGACAGCCGCTCCAATCTTCTCGGCAACCGCATCGTTCTCGTCGCTCCGGCCGACAAGGCAAAGCCGGTCGAGATCAAGCAGGGCTTCGATCTTGCCGCTCTGGTGGGCGATGGCCGTCTGGCCATGGGCGCGGTTGATTCCGTGCCGGCGGGCAAATACGGCAAGGCCGCTCTGGAAAAACTTGGCGTCTGGTCCTCGGTCGAACAGAAGGTCGCCGGCGCGGAAAGCGTGCGTGCCGCCCTGCTGCTCGTCTCGCGCGGCGAAGCACCATATGGCATCGTCTACCAGACCGACGCCGCCGCCGACCCAGGCGTGACGATCGTCGGCACCTTCCCGGAAGACAGCCATCCGCCGATCATCTACCCGGTCGCCATTCTTTCGGAAGCCAAGTCCCCGGCCGCAAAAGCCTATCTGGATTTCCTGAAGTCGGCCAAGGCAACGCCCTTCTTCGAAAAGCAAGGCTTTACCGTTTTGAAATAAACTGCCTTTCGTGGCCCCAACGTATGGGCCGCGAGAGATGACGATTGCAGGATATGGCATTGCATTGGTGGACACTCAGCCCTGAAGAATGGACGGCGATCAGGCTCAGCCTGTGGGTGTCGTCCATCGCCATGCTTGCCAGCCTGCCTTTCGGCATTCTGGTCGCCGTGGCGCTGGCGCGCGGTCGCTTCTGGGGCAAGTCTCTCCTCAATGGCATCGTCCACCTGCCGCTCATCCTGCCGCCCGTCGTCACCGGCTTTCTGCTGCTCGTCCTGTTCGGCCGCAGGGGCGCGATCGGGCAATTTCTCGATAGCTGGTTCGGCATCGTCTTTTCCTTCCGCTGGACCGGAGCGGCGCTCGCCTGCGCCGTCATGGCCTTTCCGCTGATGGTGCGTTCCATCCGCCTCTCCATAGAAGCGGTGGACCGCAAGCTGGAAGAGGCGGCGGGAACATTGGGGGCAAGCCCGTTCTGGGTGTTCCTCACCGTCACCCTGCCCTTGACCCTGCCCGGCATCATTGCCGGCATGATCCTGGCTTTCGCCAAGGCCATGGGCGAGTTCGGCGCGACCATCACCTTCGTGTCCAATATTCCCGGCGAGACCCAGACTTTGTCCGCCGCCATCTATACCTTCACCCAGGTTCCGGGCGGCGATGCCGGTGCGTTGCGGCTAACCATTGTCTCCGTCGTGATTTCCATGCTCGCTTTGCTCGTCTCGGAGTTTCTGGCCCGCATCGTCGGCAAACGGGTGAGCATGGAATGACGCTTTCGGTCGCTACCCGCCATCGCCTCGGTTCTTTCGAACTCGATGCGTCATTCACCTCCGAAGGCGGCGTCACCGCCCTGTTCGGGCGCTCCGGCTCCGGCAAAACCTCTATGATCCGCATCATAGCAGGCCTGTTGCGGCCGGATGAGGGACAGGTTTTGCTCGATGGCGAAGTGCTGGCCGATAGCGGAACACGGCTGTTTCTGCCGGCTCATAAACGCCGTTTCGGTTATGTTTTTCAGGAAGCGCGGCTCTTCCCGCATCTCAGCGTGGCGCAGAACCTGCATTACGGCAGATGGTTCGCCGTGAACAAAACCGGGAGCGCGAATGAAAACCGCATCGTCGACATGCTCGGCATCGGCCATCTCCTGCAGCGGCGGCCGGACAAGCTTTCCGGCGGCGAAAAACAGCGTGTCGCGATTGGCCGCGCGCTCCTCTCATCACCCAGGTTGCTGCTGATGGACGAGCCGCTCGCCTCGCTCGACGAGGAGCGAAAAGCCGAAATCATTCCCTATCTCGAGCGGCTGCGCGACGAGACAAAAATCCCGATCGTCTATGTCAGCCATTCTATTCAGGAAGTCGCCCGCCTCGCCGACCGCATCGTGGTGATGAAGGACGGCAAGGTGGAGGCGCAGGGAAAAGCGGCCGACGTGCTTTCCAGACCGGATTTCAGCACGCATCTCGAGCGACGCGAAGCGGGCAGCATTCTTTCCGGGCACATTGAAAGCTTTGATGAGCGACATGGCCTCGCCGCCGTGAGGCTAAAGACCATGCTGCTCCATGTTCCGGCCAAAAGGGGAGCGTCCGGCAGCCCGGCGCGGGTGCTCATACCGGCGCGCGATGTGATGCTGGCAACCGTAAAGCCCGAAGGCTTAAGCGCGCTCAATATTCTCGCGGGCCATGTCGCGACTGTTTCTGTCAGCGAAGACGGCATGGTCACGGTTCAGGTGGATTGCGGCGGCGACATCATCCAGTCGCGCATCACCGATCTGTCACGCGAGAGGCTGCAACTGGAGCCCGGAAAACCGGTGCACGCGATCATAAAGTCGGCGGCTCTCGATCCCTATTGAGAGCCGCATCGGGATTGCGGTTGGCCTCCAGCCAGTCGATATCCGCGCGCAAGGCCTCGTTCATCCGCTTTTCCATGCCACGATAACGCTCCAGCACCTCAGTGCCGAAAGCGGTCAACGCCGCACCGCCGCCCTGTTTACCGCCGCGCTGCGATTCGATAACCGGTTGCCTGAACATATGGTTCAACGCATCCACCAGCAGCCATGCGCGGCGATAGGACATGTCCATCGCCCGCCCGGCGGCAGAGATGGAGCCGGTCTCGACGATCAGTTCCATCAATTCGATCTTGCCATGGCCGAGACGTTCTCCGGGCGGAAAGTCGATACGGAGAACTGGCTTCAGTGGCGGGAGGGCCTCACTCATCGTTCAAAGGCTCCGTCCATAAAGATCGCGATAGGCCTTTTGCGCTCCATCCACCGGCAAGGCCGTCGCCTCATAGACGCCACGCGCGACCGCGCGCGCCATCACCATGGTCGCCAGATGGCAAAGCTCGGCGAAATGAACGCCGCCCTCAAGCGGCTTTTCACCGGTCGAGGCCGCGAACATGGTGTCACCGTCGCTTGGCAAATGGGCGGGCAGAACGGCGCGCGCCAGCCCGTCATGCGCCATGATGGAAAGGCGATGCGCCTGCGCCTTGGTCAGCACGGCATCCGTCACCACCGCACCGATGGTCGTTGCCGTGAGATTGATCCCCTTAAGGCGCAGCGCGGTATGATCCGGCTCGAAACGATCGGGAAAACCGCAATCGCCGTATTCACCCTGCACTTCAAACGGCGCGGACCAGAAATGGCGGCTCGTTCCAACGGTTGCCGAGCCGAGCGCATTGACGGCGACGATGGCCGCCACTTTGTACCCGCCGGAACTGACGGCGCTTGCCGAACCGAGCCCGCCCTTGAAGGTGGCGGTCGTCGCACCCGCTCCAGCCCCGACCGTTCCAAGCGCGAATGGCGCCGCACGCGCCGCCTTGAAGGCTGCATATCCCATCTCGCGATAGGGCGAATGCAGCCCCCAATCCTTGTCGCCGCCATTCAGCAGATCCATCAGGATTGCCTGCGGCACGATGGGAACGCGGGTGGAACCCACCTGCAGGCCGCGTCCGATTTCGCGCAGCCCGGCCTGAACGCCGCCCGCCGCATCCAGTCCGAAGGCAGAACCGCCTGACAGCACGAAGGCATCCACCGTTTCCACCGTCATCGCGGGGTCGAGCAGGCCGGTATCGCGCCCGCCCGGCGCACCCCCCAAAACAGAACCGGAGGCAATGGCGGGCTTTTCGAAAACAATCGCCGTAACACCGGAGCCAAGGGCAAGATCGGTGATATTGCCGACCGAAACGCCGCCGATATCCGTCAGAAGATTGGTGAGTGCCGCCATGCCGTTTCCCTTTTCTCCCGGTATCCCGCCACCATCAGGCACTGTCAACGCAAAACGTGACGTGCCTGATGTCGACGACAAGCCGCGATCAGGAAAAAACAGCCGTTCCGATCACCGGCGTCGAGGGAACGGCCATGTCCCTCGGCTCCAGCGGCCCGCAGAAATATGCCTGATGGCCGGCTTCTATGGCGCGGGCGAAAGCCTCCGCCATGCCGACCGGGTCTCCCGCACCCGCCACCGCCGTGTTGAGCAGAACGGCATCGTAACCGAGCTCCATCACCGTGACCGCATGCGACGGGCGGCCGATACCGGCATCGACAATCAGCGGCACATCCGGGAAACGCGCCCGCATGGATTTCAGCGCCGTCAGATTGAGCGGTCCCATGGCGCTGCCGATTGGCGCGCACCAGGGCATCAGCACCTTGCAGCCTGCCTCCAGCAGCTTCTCGGCGACGACCAGATCGTCCGTCGTATAGGGAAAGACCTCGAAACCATCGTCGCAGAGGATTTTCGCCGCCTCGACAAGTGCGAAGACATCGGGCTGCAGCGTGTCGTGATGACCGATGACCTCCAGCTTGATCCAGTTAGTGCGGAACACATCGCGGGCCATCTTTGCCGTCAGCACCGCTTCCTTGACCGTGTGGCAACCGGCGGTATTGGGCAGAATCTGGCGATCCAGCTCGCGGATAAGTTCGAAAAACTGACCGCCCTTCTTGCCAGCCGCTGTTTCCCGGCGCAGTGAAATCGTCAGAATATCCGTGTTGCTCGCCCGCACGGCATCGGCAAGCACGGCAGGGGACGGATAGCGCGCCGTGCCGAGCAGGAGACGGGACGAGACCTCGCGGCCATAAAGCGTCAGCATGGTTTCAGCCTCCCTGCATCGGCGAGAGGATTTCGATACGGTCGAAAGCCTTCAACTTATAATCGGCGCGCTCTTCCGAATGCACCAGATCGCCGTTTACCGCCGTCGCCAGCCACTCACCCTCGTATTCGAGGCTGGCGAGCAGGCCGGCCAGCGTCTCGGCGGCGAGATCAAGCTCGTCGCCATTCACCAGAAGTTTCATGATCCCGTTCCTTTCGAGAGAGAGTTTGGCAGACGATTTCAGCCGCCTGCCGCGCCATCGCCGGCGACAGCAGAAAGCCGTGCCGGTGCGCGCCGTTGATGAAAATTGTCCGGCCATCCTGCGTGACCTTCGGCAGATTGTCGGGATAGGCGGGGCGCACGCCGGTGCCTGTCTCGATGATTTCCGCTTCCGCGAAAGCCGGATGCACGGCATAGGCGGCATTCAGGAACTCCATCATCGAGCGGGCGGAAATGGCGCCCGCATCTTCCGTCTCGATCATCGTCGCGCCCACCATGAAACGGCCGGGCTCGCGCGGCACGATGTAAAGCGGAATGCGCGGATGCAGCAGCCGGACGGGACGAGACAGGGAAACCTCCCGCGTGGCGAGATAGAGCATCTCTCCCCGCACACCGCGAAGTCCGGAAATCCCGCCGATTGCCGCAGAACCAGTGCAATCCACCACCCGGTCGAACGGCTCTTCATCCAACGGGATACCCATATGGAACTGCACCCCCATGGCGCGAAGCCGTTCATGCAGCGATTTCAGTGCTAGACGCGGATCGAGATGCCCCTCGCCCGGAAAATAAAGCCCGGATCGAAACCGCCCGGCAAAATCTGGCTCCAGCGCGGCGATTTCGCCCTCATCCACCCAGCGATAGCCAGCGGTCCGCGATGCGAAACGCGAAAGCTCCGCCTTATCGCGGGCCGGCGCAACAACCAGCGTACCGTGCCGCACGACAAGGCCGGGTGTCGCTTCATCCCACCAATCGAGCGCCGCCTGACCGAGCGTCAGAACCGGCTCTTCAGCGCTTTCACGCTCGCACCAGGGCGCCAGCATGCCGCCCGCATACCAGGATGCGCCGCGCGAGGGTTCGGCATTGCGCTCGCAAACCTCGACGGTAACGCCGGTCCGCGCCAGCTCGAAGGCCGCCGTCAAACCGGCGACCCCCGTTCCCTTGACAAGCACGCGCATGCTATTCGGCATCCGCAGGGGTCGCGAGCGGCATATAAAGCTCACCGCCTTCCTTGAAGCGTGCGGCCATAGCCTCCAGTCCCTCCTTCTGCGCCTCGGCGCGGATATCGTGGGAAATTCGCATCGAGCAGAATTTCGGCCCGCACATGGAGCAGAAATGCGCGACCTTGTGCGCTTCCTTCGGCAAGGTCTCGTCATGGAAGGAGCGCGCCGTATCCGGGTCCAGCGACAGGTTGAACTGATCCTCCCAACGGAACTCGAACCGCGCGCGCGACAGCGCATCGTCTCGCACCTGTGCCGCCGGATGACCCTTGGCGAGATCGGCAGCGTGGGCAGCAATCTTGTAGGTGATGACGCCGACCTTCACGTCGTTGCGATCCGGCAGGCCGAGATGTTCCTTCGGCGTGACGTAGCAGAGCATCGCGGTGCCGAACCAGCCGATCATCGCCGCACCGATGCCAGAGGTGATATGGTCGTAACCCGGCGCAATATCGGTGGTGAGCGGCCCGAGCGTATAAAAGGGCGCCTCACCGCAGGTCTTCAACTGCTTGTCCATGTTTTCCTTGATCTTGTGCATCGGCACATGGCCGGGGCCTTCGATCATCACCTGGCAATCCTTCGCCCAGGCGATCTGCGTCAACTCACCGAGCGTCTCCAGCTCCGCGAATTGTGCGGCGTCATTGGCGTCGGCAATCGAGCCGGGACGCAAGCCATCGCCCAGCGAGAAGGAGACGTCGTAAGCGCGGCAAATGTCGCAAATCTCGTCGAAATGCTCATAAAGGAAGCTTTCCTTGTGGTGATGCAGACACCACTTGGCCATGATCGAGCCGCCGCGCGAGACGATACCCGTGACGCGGTTGACGGTGAGCGGGATGTAATGCAGCCGCACGCCGGCATGGATGGTGAAGTAATCCACACCCTGCTCCGCCTGTTCGATCAGCGTATCGCGGAACACTTCCCAGTTCAGGTCTTCGGCAATGCCGTTGACCTTTTCAAGCGCCTGATAAAGCGGCACCGTGCCGATCGGCACCGGCGAATTGCGGATGATCCATTCGCGGATATTGTGGATGTTGCGACCGGTAGACAGGTCCATGACGGTATCCGCGCCCCAGCGGATCGCCCAGACCATCTTCTCCACCTCCTCCGCCATGGAGGAAGTGACGGCGGAATTGCCGATATTGGCGTTGATCTTCACCAGAAAATTGCGGCCGATGATCATCGGCTCAAGTTCCGAATGATTGATATTGGCAGGGATGATGGCACGGCCGGCCGCCACTTCCTGGCGAACGAATTCCGCCGTGACATAGTCCGGGATATGCGCCCCGAAACTTTCGCCGTCACGCGCCAGCTTTTCCCTGGCCGCCTCGCGCCCGAGATTTTCACGGATGGCGATGAATTCCATTTCCGGTGTGATGATACCTGCCCGCGCATAGGCAAGCTGGGTCACGGCTTTACCGGCCGTGGCTCTGAGCGGCTGGTGGCGCACGGAAAATTCAGGCGTCAGGCGTTCGCCGGTGGCAAAGCCGTTATCCTCCGGCTTGACATGCCGGCCGTCATAAGCCTCGACATCGCCGCGCGCCACGATCCAGTCATGACGCAGACGCGGCAGACCCTTTTCAATCAGAACGGTATGCGAAGGATCGGTATAGGGACCGGAGGAATCGTAAACCGTCACCGGCGGTTCGCCCGCCGTCGGATGAACGGCGATCTCGCGCATCGGCACGCGAATATGGGGATGTAAAATGCCGGCTTTGTGGATTTTGGTAGAGGCGGCATGCGGCCCGGTGGTGACGACAAGCGGGATATTCTTGGCAGCGATATTCATCTTGAGGCTCCAAAGTTTGACAGTGGAGACCCAGTTCGAGCCGGAATGATGGAAAATACCGAATTGCCGGAACGTGACGTCATACGCCCGCCCGACCTTCGGTCTTTGCACCGTCCCTACGCCAGTATGAACTGGATCAGGTTCAACGGGTCACTGCGCATAAAAGCAGAATCTCAGCCCCTTGACGGGACACCCCTGGTGAATGGCCACAGCAAAAAACACCGACCGGCATTTGTCAAGGCCGACGATCCATGCTTGGCAAAGGTGCGGGAATGGCGCATGCTGCCGTTAGTTGTAATTAACCTAACGGTTTAGGCGAATATTATCGTTTGCAACGTAACGATAAGCACAAACCATCCTGATGTGAAATTCATGGGAGATACGTCGGAATGAACGCGACTATTCGTGAAATACTGGCCAAATTCGGCCAGCTTCCAACCCCTGTCGATACGATTGCAGATGAAGCCGATCTTTATGCGGCAGGCCTTTCTTCCTTTGCATCCGTGCAATTGATGCTCGGCATCGAAGAAGCATTCGATATCGAATTCCCCGACAATCTGCTGAACCGCAAGTCCTTTGCGAGCATCAGGGCCATTGAAGACACCGTTAAGCTCATTCTGGATGGTAAAGAGGCAGCCTGATGAACGTCACCGTAGCGCCGCAGGATGAAACGCTGTCCGCGCGCGCAGGCCGTGTCGCGGCAATTGCCGCCAAACACGCGGATGAGGTGGATGTCACCGGCCGATTCCCACAGGAAGCCGTCGACGCCTTGCGACAGGAACGCCTGTTCGGCATCCAGGTCCCCTCTTCGCTGGGCGGCGAAAGCGCTTCCTTACAGGAAATCGCCGATATCTGCGCCCGGCTCGGTCAGGCCTGTTCGGCAACCGCGATGATTTTCGCCATGCACCATATCAAGGCATCCAGCCTGGTGGAACACGGCGAGACGAGCGCATGGCATGCCGGCTTCATGAGCCGCATCGCCAGCGAACAGCTTCTCCTTGGCTCCGCCACTACCGAAGGCGGCATTGGCGGCAATCTGCGCAATTCCATCTGTGCAATCGAAGTCGAAGGCGATTTCTGCCGGCTGGAAAAAGACGCCACCGTCATTTCCTATGGCAGCAATGCCGATGCGATCCTCATCACCTCGCGCGCACACAAGGATGCCGCGCCCGCCGATCAGGTGATGACGGTCTTTCTGAAAAACCAGTACACGCTCGAAAAGACCCATGTGTGGGACACGCTCGGCATGCGCGGCACCTGTTCGGACGGCTTCCTGTTTCGTGGCGAAGCGCCGGCGGCGCAGATATTCCCGAAACCCTTTGCGGAAATCGCCGCACAATCCATGCTTGCAAGCTCGCATCTCCTGTGGAGTGCCGTCTGGTACGGCATAGCCTCGGATGCCGTGCTGCGCGCCCAGTCTTTCGTCAGAGCCGCGGCGCGCAAGTCGCCCGGCACCGCTCCTCCCGGCGCGATCCGTCTTGCCGAGGTCTCCACCAAGCTGCAGGTCGTGAAATCCAACATCATCGCCGGCATCAAGGCTTACGAGGACACCAAGAGCGACCCCGAAAAACTGATGTCCATGGCTTTTGCCGTCGCCATGAACAATGTGAAGATTTGCTCTTCGGAAACCATTCTCGAGATCATCGATCATGCCATGCTGGTCTGCGGCATCATGGGTTACAAGAACGGCACGCCCTACAGCCTCGGCCGGCACCTGCGCGACGCGCATTCCGCCCGTCTGATGATTTCCAACGACCGCATTCTCGGCAATTCCGCCAATCTCCTGCTGGTTCACAAGCAGGACACCAGCCTCTTGGGATAAAACCATGGACATGCAAACCTCGTTTCTCGATCGACTGTTCGAAGAAGGCCTGCTGATTGAAACCGGTGTGGACGGTCTTTATGGACGCAGCGGCCAGTTCGAGGATGTCATTGCCGCCTTCGAGCGGCTGATCGACCGCACGGGCGGCGCTGACGGCGCCGAAGCGATCCGCTTTCCGCCCGGCATCAACCGCGCCTATTTCGAAAAGAGCGGTTATATGAAGAGCTTCCCGCAGCTCGCCGGCACGGTCCATTCCTTCTGCGGCTGTGAGCTCGACCATGTCAGCCTGCTGAAAACCATGGATGAGGGCGGCGACTGGACCAAAGACCAGAAAGCGACAGACATCGTCCTGACGCCGGCGGCCTGCTACCCGCTTTATCCGACGATTGCCAAGCGCGGCGCGCTACCTGCCGGCGGCGGTCTTTATGACATCCAGTCCTACTGTTTCCGTCATGAACCTTCCAAGGACCCGGCCCGCCAGCAGCTTTTCCGCATGCGCGAATATGTTTGCATGGGCACCGAGTCCGACGTCACCGAATTCCGCCAGACCTGGATGGATCGCGGCGTGGAGATGATGAAAGCGGTCGGGCTAGACGTCACAATCGATGTCGCCAACGATCCCTTCTTCGGCCGCGCCGGCAAGATGCTGGCCAACAACCAGCGCGACCAGAACCTGAAATTCGAACTCTTGATTCCGGTCACATCCGCGACCAGCCCGACGGCCTGCATGAGCTTCAATTATCATCAGGATGCCTTCGGCCAGAAATGGGGCCTCAATCTCGACAATGGCGATGTCGCCCACACCGCCTGCGTCGGTTTCGGCCTTGAGCGCATCGCGCTGGCGCTGTTTGCGCATCACGGTCTCGATGTGAAGAAATGGCCTGCGAAGGTCGTGGAAACGCTCTGGGGCTGATCATTCATGCGGCAGATTTTCCCCGGTCTCGATCCCAGAAACTATGTGCAGCATCCGCTCCATTCCTCCGAGAGAATGTGGCCGGAGACCAATTGCTACATCGATTTATGGATCGAGGTGCTGGCCTCGAAAGGTCTGCCGCCGGAAGCCATGTTCGGTTTCACGCTCACGCAGGATTTCGAAGGCGACCAGTTCACCTTCTTCAAGGTGCCGCTGGAAGACCTCGAGGCGCTTTATGGCGTTCGCGCCACCGAACTTGCGATCTTCGACAGCGTGGAAAGCCACATCGAGGCGCAGCTCGCACGCGGCCGCATCTGCCTGATCGAGATGGACAGCTTCTATATGCCGGATACCCATGGGGTGGGCTACCGGAAGGAGCATGGCAAGACCACCATCGCCATCAATCGGTTCGACCTCGCGAAGCGCGAACTCGACTATTTCCACAATGCCGGCTTCTTCCATCTTGCAGGCGAAGATTTTGACGGTCTGTTCCAGCATCATCTGGCCGAGACCGACCCGCCTTTCCTGCCCTATACCGAATTTGCGAAATTCGCGGATAGCAGCCCCTCGCCCGCACATATTCGCAAGACGGCCGAACGGCTCCTGAAGTTTCATTTTTCCAGACGGCCCTCCGCCAACCCTGTCCGCGCTTTTGCCGGCGTTTTTCCGGCGCAGGTGGAAAAGGTCGCCGACCGACCCTTCGGTTTTTTCCACAAATATGCCTTCAACACGCTGCGCCAGCTCGGCGCCAATTTCGAACTGGCGGCAAGTCACTTCGAATGGCTGGACGCGGACGGTTTTTCTGAAGCAAGAGACCACGCGCTCAAGATTTCCGAGGTTGCCAAGACCGTGCAGTTCCAACTTGCCCGCGCCGTCACCCGCCGCAAATTTGATGCACTGGCCACCGTGCTCGATCCGGCAGCGGATGCATGGGATGGTGTGATGGAAGCGCTTTCGACTAAACTCACTGATGCCAGCGAGGCCGCGTGAGGACTTATCTTCCCGGCGAAAGCGAGGAATTGCTGAGCGAAGGCTGGACGCTGACGCTGACGCCCGCCGATGCCTGTGAGACTCCGTCCGATATTCCCGCATCGCTTGAAAGCCTTCACGTCTCCGTTCCCGGCACCGTGGCGCAGGCTCTGGAAGCGGCTGGAAAATTCGACCGCCTTGCCCCGGCGCCTCTAAATGACAGGGATGCCTGGTATCGGCTGACGATGATTTCCGATACGCGCGAACGCGCCACCCTGCGCTTCGACGGTCTCTCCACCATTGCCGAAATCTTCTTCAACGGCGAGCTCATTGCCGCGAGCCAGAGCATGTTCGAAAGGCTGGAAGTGCCTGTCGAACTCACGGGCGCGGACGAGCTTTGCATCTGCTTCCGGGCGCTTGCGCCGAGACTTGAAAAAACCGGTCCCCGCGCCCGCTGGCGGCCGCAGATGATGAATACCCAGGGGTTGCGGCTGATCCGTACCACCGCACTCGGTTACATGCCCGGTTGGTGCCCAGAAATCCACGCCGCCGGCCCATGGCGACCCATCAGTCTGATCAGACAGGAAGCGGTACTTTGCACGCTCCGATCTTCGCTGGACGAGGCAGGAACGGGAACGGTCGCCATCGCGCTGGAAACCAAGCGGCCCATAAAATCGGCACGGCTTGGCTGCGCGGGTTACAGCGCCGATCTTTCCAGGGATGAGAACGGCAAGTTTTCCGGCGAGCTCTACATACCCGAAGTCGAACCATGGTGGCCGCACACCCATGGCAGGCCTGCGCTGCACGACACGCTTTTAGAACTGGACGGCGAACAACATAGGCTGGGGCGTACCGGCTTCCGGCGGGTCGAGATCGATCATGGCGAAGACGGTAATGGTTTCGGCCTCGAGGTGAACGGTCAGCCGGTCTTCTGCCGCGGCGCGGTCTGGACGACGGCCGATATTGTGCGCCTGCCGGGAACAGGGACGAACTACGAGCCATGGCTTAGAAAAGCCGCGGAAGCCGGCATGAACATGATCCGCATCGGCGGCACCATGGCTTATGAGACGCCGGAATTTTTCACACTTTGCGACGAACTCGGCATCATGGTCTGGCAGGACGCCATGCTCGCCAATTTCGATTACCCGGCAAAGGACGAGAGCCTGCGCCAGCATATCGTCACGGAAATCTCGCAGTTCCTCGAAGCCACCGCGCTTTCTCCATCGCTCACCGTCTTCTGCGGCGGCAGTGAAATGTACCAGCAGGGCGCGATGCTCGGTCTGCCGGAACAGATATGGAAGGGAACGCTCACCGAGGAGGTTCTGCCGGAACTCCTTGCCGAGAAGCGGCCGGACACAGCCTATGTCGCCAATTCCCCATCCGGCGGCGCATTGCCCTTTTTTCCCAACGTCGGGGTCGGCCATTATTACGGCGTGGGCGCCTATTGCCGCCCGCTGGAAGATGCGCGCCGCGCCAATCTGCGCTTCGCCGCCGAGTGCCTCGCCTTCGCCAATATTCCCGAACAGGAAACGCTGGACAGATATCTACCCGGCGTGGCCGTGCACGATCCGCGATTGAAGGCACGCGCACCGCGGGATCGCGGGGCATCCTGGGATTTCGAGGATGTTCGCGACTATTATCTGAAGCTGCTCTACGACGTCGAACCGGATGTTCTGCGTCGCGAAGACGGCAGCCTTTATCTCGACATGTCCCGGGCCGCCACGGCCGAGGTCATGGAGGCGACTTTCGCCGAATGGCGGCGCAGCGGCTCCTCCTGTCAGGGCGCTCTGGTCTGGACCCTGCAGGATCTCGTTCCCGGCGCAGGCTGGGGCGTCATCGATGCCACTGGCCGGCCCAAATCCGTCTGGCACGCGTTGAAAAGGGCGTTCCGCCCCATTCAGGTTACTTTTTCCGATGAGGGCACGAACGGGCTGGATATACACCTCGTCAACGAGACCGGCGGCGGCCTCGAAGCCATGCTGGAACTGACCTGCCTGCGCGAAGGTGTGCAACCCGTCGTCCACGCCAAACGACCGCTCACGCTTTCGCCGCGACAGAGCCAGACCATTGCCGCAACGGATTTGTTCGGCGCCTTTTTCGATACGACCTATGCCTATCGTTTCGGCCCTCCGTCCCATGATGTAACGGTCGCCCGGCTTCGCGACGTTGCGACAGGACATGTGATCGCCGACGCATTCCATTTCCCTCTGGGCCGTAAAAAGGCGCTGCACGCCGCGAACCTTCAGGTCGCGATCGGTGAAACGAGCGGCAACTGGTCTCTTGAAATCGGCACGGACCGGCTGGCGCAGTCCGTCCATGTCGAGGTGCAGGGTTATTACGCCTCGGAAAACTGGTTCCATCTCGGCCCCGGCGAAACAAGAAAAATCAGCCTCCTGCCGGAGACCCCGGCGACGGAAGCCCCTCCTTCCGGAGAGGTCGTGTCACTGGGTTCCAGCCGGCGATTTTCCTTCTAGGGCATGACGGCCAGGCATTTTTACTGCAAATGCGCGAGAGCCAGCCGCTTCACCGCGTCGATATAGATTTGTTTGGCTTCCGGCGTTGAAAGATTGTGATCGGCATCGGGAATAATGCTCAGCGACACGTTCTTATAGGCGGCCAGTCCTTTGCCATTGGCGTCGAAGTAATATTGGAAGTGCTCCAGACCATCGTCGTTGTCGCTGTAGAGCAGATGAACGGCGGTATCATTCGCTTTCAATTTGTCGAACGCGCCATAGACGGCACGCCCTTCCTCGCTGCCCCTGCGGAACAGCCTCGCCGTTTTTGTCGAAAGCCTCTTGATCGTCGCCTTGACGATATTCAGCCCTGCGCTTGCCACATCGACATCGCCGCTGATGAGACGCTTGAATGTCGCACCCTGTCGAAAGCGCTGGCTGTATTCCCCGAAGGAACGCGGGCGTTTATGCAGGGCCTCATCCACCGAGCGGCCTTTGCGCCAATGGAAGACAACCGGATTGACCGCGACCACGGCGTCGATCCGCCCATCGGCGATTGCGCCGTTGAAGGCGAGATAAGCGCCGCTGCACCGACCCGCCGCAATGAAAGGTCCCTTGCCGCGCTTGCCGAGAAAATCGAGTGCGGCAGCCACGTCGTCATTCTGCGCGGCATCGTAAAGAACCTGCTCGGGCACGTTTTTGACCGGAGGGCTGTCGGCAATATTAGCTGCATCGAAGCGAAGCGATGCCACCCCCTCGCGCGCCAATGTACGGGCCATCTGTACGGAAAGCCTGCCCCAGCCCGCATGCCGGTCATAAGCCGCGCCAAGCAGAAGAACCGAAGAAACCGCCTCCCGGTCGTCCGGCCCGCAAAAAATACCGAAAAGCCGCCCGCCTTCTCCAAATTGCACCGGCTGCTCGACAAAGCCGCGCCCACGCTGCGGAGCATTGACTGTGAAATCCTCCTGGAAGATCGCCGGACTCTCGGCATGGGTCTGGGAGAGCACCCAATCGACCAGCCGGTTGACCACATCGTCGGATATTTTCGAAAGCGTAGGGCTGGAGACGAGATCGTCGTAACCTGAAAACTCCGCCTCCTCCACCGCACCGCCAATCGCAATGAGATGCCTGGCGAAGTCGGCATCGGTTACGCGGCCCGGCCGGGAGAGCGCCAGAATGGTGCGCGCCGGAGCAGCGGTCAGATTTGAAAGATTGGCCTTCCTGATCGCATCGGCAACACCGGCAGGCATGGCCATGCCGGCAATCGATCCCGCCTCCGTCATCCGTTGCGCGGGCCGAAGACCGAGGCCATCGTCGATCATGGAGGACCACATCGCCAGCTCACGCAGATAGGCGCGGCCGGAAACGACAGGCGCCAGAAGCGCCATGGAACCCACTTCAGCCACATCGGCAAACGCCTGTGCAGCAATCAGGCAGCCAAGACCCTGAGCGACAACGACCACTTCGGCGCAGCCGGAAAGACGTTTCAGACAATTGAGCGCCACGCGCGCGTCGGAAATCCAGTCCGCTGCACGGCCTGCATCATCAGGGTCGAAGGCGTCACCCGCGCCCAGATAGTCGAATCGCAGGCTGGCGACACCGCAAGCGGCCAGCCGCTCGGCCAGTACCCGTTGAAACTTGCGGCTGCACAGCTCCTCCATGCCCCATGGGCTGACGAAAAGAACGGCATGGCGCTGTCTGACATCCTTGCGCGCCGGATGGAAAATCCCGGTGAGCCCATCAAAAGAGACCGGATGCGCAACCGCCCCATTCGAGGCAATGCCGGAAAGCGACAATGCATCAAGAGACGGATCGCTGCCTGTACGCTCTGAAATATCTATCGCCATCGACCTTGCCATCATTGCGCCAGTGTCTGGCTCAACCATTACGGGATCATTGTATCGAAGCGTCTTACCGCCTGATCTACAATAAAAACAACAACATTAGAGAAGTCTAAAAATATAGTCGCATTTATATCCATTGCCGCCCGCACATTGCAAAAACGAACACCGGGATGGCGGGCAAGTCCCGGCAGGGCCGCTATTTTGCTCGAAACCGCTTGAATATACTGATAAATAGCGAGTCCCATACCTATTTGCAGGAGGAGGTTGCGCCACCCGGCCACCGGATCGTCTAGACACCGCGCAAACCAACACGCCGGGCCACGCCCGACAGGTCATAGAAGTTTTATATGGAACAAAGCCTTACGCGTTATATCTGGTCGCACACGAGGCGGCAGCAGCTTTTCATTCTGCTGATCGTGGCCCTGTCGATGATCCCCTATTTCCTCGCCTTCGATCTGCCCAAGCAGATCGTCAACGGCCCAATTCAGGGGGATGGTTTCGAAGGGGCGAATGCGACGCAGCTTTTCATGCATCTCACGGTCGATATCCCCTACTGGGGCACCGTGACATTATTCCCCGGGCTCGAGCTCAACCGCATGTCGATGCTGATGGCGCTCAGCCTGACGTTCCTTGCGCTTGTCATCATCAACGGGCTCTTCAAATATTACATCAATACCTACAAGGGCCGCCTTGGCGAGCGGCTTCTGCGGCGCATCCGCTTCGAGCTCATCGACAAGATCCTGCGGTTCCCACCCTCCCATTTCAAGCGGGTCAAAGGTGCGGAAATCTCCAGCATGGTGAAGGACGAGGTGGAGCCGCTCGGCGGCTTTACCGGCGACGCCTTCGTGCAGCCGGCCCTTCTCGGCGGCCAGGCGCTCTCCGCGCTCTTCTTCATTCTCGTTCAGAATTTCTGGCTGGGCCTGATCGCGGCTTTCATGGCCGCCATACAGGTGGGCATCATTCCCAAAATGCGCCGCCGCCTCATCGAGCTTGGCCGCCAGCGGCAACTCAGCGCCCGCCAGCTCGCCGGACGCATCGGCGAAATGGTTGACGGTATCGGCACCATCCATGCCTATGACACGTCCAATTACGAGCGCGCGGATGCCTCGCACCGGCTCGGCGATATCTTCAAGATCCGCTACGATCTCTACCAGTGGAAGTTTCTGGTCAAGTTCATCAATAACTTCCTCGCACAGCTCACTCCCTTCTTCTTTTATGCGCTCGGCGGTTATCTCACACTGAAGGGCAGCCTCGATGTCGGGCAGCTGGTCGCCGTCATCAATGCCTATAAGGAACTGCCCGGACCGCTGAAGGAACTGATCGACTGGGATCAGGCGCGTCAGGACGTGCAGGTGAAATACGAGCAGGTCTTCGAGCAGTTCGATGCCCCGAACATGATCGACGAGAAGGTGCAGAAACTGTCTCCCGGCGCAGTCGCGGCGATCAGCGCCCCGATCGTCGTCGCCAATCTGACGCTGGAGGACGATAGCGGCAGCCGGCTTCTGGAACAGGCATCGCTGAAGGTCGAACCCGGCGAGGTGATCGCCATCGTCGGCGGCTCGGGCGCCGAGGCGCTGGCGGATGCAATCGGCCGCACGCTCTGGCCAACCTCGGGCAAGATCAGCATCAACGACGTCGACATATTGGAACTGCCGGAATCGCTGACCGGGCGGCGTATTTCCTATGTATCCTCGGACAGCTATTTCTTCCACGCCAGCCTGAAGGACAATCTGCTTTACGGCCTCAAACACGCCCCGCTCGCGGACCGGGATTATGAGGGGGCAGCGCTGGAACATCGCAAGTGGGAAATCCGCGAAGCCAAGATGGCGGGCAATCCGCTGATCGATATCAACAGCGAATGGATCGACTACGCTTCGAGCCCGGCCGGCGATGGCAGGCCGGAAAATCTCATCCGGGCCATTCTGGCCGTCCTCGATAGTGTGGAACTGTCGCAGGATATTCTGGAGTTTGCGCTGCGTTCGTCGATCGACCCTTTGACCGACCTGCATCTCGCCGCACGCATCGTTGAACTGCGGCATGTGCTGCGTGCGGAGCTGGAAAAGGAAAATCTGAGCGGCCTCATCGCGCCCTTTGAACTGGAGAGCATAACAGCGAGGCGACGGTCGGCGAAAACCTGCTGTTCGGCACCATGCGGGATTCCTCCCAGACGATCCGAACCGTCATCGAAAGCGACTATTTCCGCTCCCTGATGCGCGAAACCGGCCTCGTGAAAACCCTCTTCGAGATGGGTTACACGATTGCCGAAAACATCGTGGAAATCTTCGCCGACCTGCCGGGAGACCACCCCTTCTTCCAGCAGCTCACCTTCATGACGCCCGACGACATTCCGGTGTATCAGCAGATGCTGCAACGTCTTCAGAGCCGGAGTTTCGACGAGGCCAATGAAAGCGAGAAACGCGCAATGCTGCGGCTCAGCTTCTTCTACATCGAGCCTCGCCAGCGTTTCGGCCTGCTGTCGCCGGAGATCATGAACCGGATCGTCGAAGTCCGACACATGTTCCATGAGAACCTGCCCGACAGCCTGAAAAACGTGATCGAAATCTACGATCCGACCAAATATATGAGCGCCACCAGCCTGCTGGACAATATCCTGTTCGGCAAGGTCAGCCATCGCTACACCGACGCCTCGCGACGCATTACCCGCATCGTCGCCGATGTCATGCGCAAGCAAGGTGTCTATGAACGCGTGCTGGCGGTGGGTCTGGACTTCAACCTCGGCGCGGGCGGCAAGCGGCTTGGCCCGCTCCAGCGCCAGAAGCTCAATCTGGCACGGGCGCTGATCCGCAAATCCGATTATTACGTCTTCAACCGCCCTCTTCCCGGCCTCGATCCCCGACAGCAGGAGGAAATTGTCGAGCGGGTCATCACACTCCTGAAACAGAACAACAATAACCCGTCGATCGTATGGGTCCTGTCGAATGCGACGCTCTCCCGCATGTTCGAGCGGGTGATCGTTGTTCATCAGGGCCTGATCACCGCCGACGGAAGTTACGAGACTCTCGCCGAGGAAAACGGTACATTCAAGGACATGGTCGCAACATAAATCCAAGAAGGTGACCGAGGTGGAACAAGAACAGGGTAAGTCAATGCTGTTTAAAGACGAAATTCAGATGCTGAAAAGGGTGCCGTTTTTTTCGGAAATGGAACCGTCAAAGCTCAAACTACTGGCATTCGCATCCGACCGGGTGTCCTATCATGCTGGCGACGTGCTGTTTCATCAGGGAGATGTCGGCGATGCGGCCTACGTCGTCTTGACCGGAAAAGTCGATGTTCTGGTCGATTCCCCTTCGGGTACGCTGAAAGTGGCCGAAATGACCGGCAATGCCATTGTCGGCGAAATCGCTATCCTCTGCGATAGCGTCAGAACCGCGACCGTTCGCGCCTCCACCAATGTGGAAGCCCTGCGCATCGGCAAGGAACAGTTCTTCAAGCTCATGTCCGATTTCCCCGACATCACGATCAAGGTCATGCGCGTTCTGGCCGAACGCCTTACCCAGACGACGGCGGAACTGAGCAAAGCGCGGGCAGGCGCCCGGACATAAACGACAATTCCTTGCTACCTTGAATGGCGATATTGGAAAAATAAATGTCGTACTATTGCAATATAAATGAAATGCTGACTGAATAAGGGGTAAAGGCGTCCGCCAGAAACGAGCGGATATAAGAATCTATAGAGACAACGGGCTTCATGGGAGGAAAGCGTGCAAGATTCCGTTGTTATTGGGGTGTGTCATGGCGTTCGATTCCGACACAGCAAGTCGGGAAAGTAATAGAAATTTTCGGGTAAAGATCTGGGGTGCGCGGGGAACGCTTCCTGTTTCAGGTGAAAACTTCCGAAAATACGGCGGAAATACCATCTGCATCGAGGTAAGATGCGGCGATCACGTTCTTTTGTTCGATGCGGGTTCGGGCTTGCATCCCGCTGGCCTCGCCCTGCGGGCGGAAGGCATTACCGACGTCAACCTGTTCTTCTCGCATTGTCATTACGACCACATTGTCGGCTTCCCCTATTTCAAGCCCTTTTATAACAGCTCCAACGATGTCGCCATCTGGTCGGGCCACCTCGCCGGTACCATGACCACCCGGGAAATGCTCAAGGACTTCATGAGCCCGCCGTGGTTCCCCGTGCCGCTGGAAATCTGCTGTGCAAAAATCGACACGCGGGACTTCATGCCGGGCGATGCGCTCGATGTGCATCCCGGTCTCTCGATCAGAACCGGAATGCTCAACCATCCCGGCAACGCCATCGGATATCGGCTGGACTGGGAAGGAAAGTCCCTCGCCATCATCACCGACACCGAGCACGAGCCGGGCGATATGGACGAAACCGTGCTCGACCTGATCAGGGACGTCGACCTTTTCCTCTATGACGCCATGTTCACCGATGAGGAAATGAGCCTTTATCGCGGCTATGGCCATTCATCCTGGCAACAGGCAATCCGCCTGGCCAAACGCGCCGGCGCAAAAAATGTCGGCTTCATCCACCACGCCCCGAGCCGCAGCGACGAAGAACTGGACAATATCGAAAAACAGGCGAAAGCCCAGTTCAGTGGGGCCTTCGCGGCCATGGACGGCCAGATCATCGAGCTCTGACGCAATCTGGCTCCTCCGAAGTCGACCTGTCCGACCGCTTTTTCGAAACCCTGAATTCGACATCCCTTGCCATGCGGGCGTTCGAACACGCACAATTGACCGTTTCCGATGGATTGCTCCACGATATTGCCACGAGACGGCCTGCAATAAGGGTGCCACCACATACTACATGATGATTCTGCGCTGAATGACCACATGATGGGATTTGCATGATCCGTTTCTTTTCGGAGACCAATTTGAGACGCGCCCGGATTTTATCCGGCCTCATCATATTTGCTTTCGTATTTTCCCATCTTTTCAATCACTCCCTCGCACTCATCTCCATCGATACCGCCGAACGGGCGCGAAAATGGTTCAGCCTGATCTGGCTCAACCCCGTCAGCAGCCTGCTTTTTTACGGTTCGGTTCTGGTGCATGTCTGTCTTGTTCTGCGCTCGCTTTATCTGCGCAGAACGCTGCGCATGCCGCTCCGCGAAGCGCTTCAGGTCATCTTCGGCCTGTCGATCCCGTTCCTGATCATCGGCCACGCCGTCAATATCCGCGTGTCGCATATGCTTTATGGCATCGATGTCGGCTATTATTCGGTCATCCGCAGGCTGTGGATCAACAACCCGATACAGGGCGCCTGGCAAAGCCTCGCCTTGATCGTGATCTGGGTCCACGGATGCATTGGCCTCTATTTCTGGCTGCGTTACCGGGACTGGTATCCGCGGATAGCCGGGCTGTTCATGACGGTGGCCGTTATGCTGCCGCTCCTGGCGCTGCTGGGCTTCAGCGATGCCGGCCGCTGGCTGGCGGAAATCGATGAAAAATACGCGCTTCCGCCCGGACTTGCCGACAACACGATTCAAAAGGACGAGCTGCCACTGCAGCGGGAAATGGAAACACAGATCCGTTTCATCACCGGCACAGCGGAGACGTTGTTCGTCGGCGCGGTAATGCTGGTTTTCGCCATGCGTGGCGTACGCAGCTTTCGGCAACGATTGACGGCGATCGAAATCCGCTATGAACATGGCGCGCAGGTACATGTACCTGCCGGGCTCAGCATTCTGGAAGCGAGCCGCCTTGCAGGAATTCCGCATTACTCCGTCTGCGGCGGCAAGGGGCGCTGCTCAACCTGTCGGGTCAAGGTTCTGAACAGCAAAGGCCCGCTACCGCCACCGGGAGACATCGAGCAAACCACATTGCGGCGCATCCATGCCGATTCCGATGTTCGGCTCGGCTGCCAGCTACGCCCCACCAGCGATATTGATATCGCGCTTCTCGTTTCACCGCCCCAGCAAAGCGACCTGCCGGCCGACGCACAACCGGCCCGGCCCGGCCGGGAAGAGGAAATCGCCATCCTCTTTTGCGATCTGCGCAACTTCACCACGCTTTCCGAAGCGAAGCTGCCCTATGATGTCGTCTTCCTTCTGAACCGCTATTTCACCATCGTCGGCCAGGCCGTCGAGCAGGCGGGAGGCCATCTCGACAAATTCATCGGCGATGGCGCCATGGCGCTTTTCGGACTTGGCGAGGACGCGGAACATGCCTGCCGCAACGCCATGAAGGCGGCCGCGACCATATTGCGGGATATCGCAATTCTGAACGAGGGGCTGGAGAAACAATTCGCCGTCCGCCTGGAAGTCGTCGTCGGCATTCATTCCGGTCCGAGCATCGTCGGCGTCATGGGATATGGCGCGGCCAAAACCCTGACGGCCATCGGCGATACCGTCAACGTGGCAAGCAGGCTCGAATCCAAGGCCAAGGAATTCGGCGCAGCCATCGTTGTTTCCGAACCAGCCATTATTCAGGCGGGACAGGAGATTGCCGATCTCAGAAGCGAAGAAATCGCCATCCGTGGCCGCAACTCGCAAATGAAGGTCTTCCTGCTCTCGAAAAAAGAGAGCGAGCGCTATTTATGAGATAGCCACGACACACCTGTCGGGGCGTCCGATCTCAAATCTTGCGATAGAGAAAATAACGGTCCGTCGGCACGCTTGCCGGCACCGGCAGCGGCTTGAGCATGGGATGATCCAGAGGCAGGCCGCTGACCGCGAGACCGCCTTTCGCCAGCATGCCCGCCGCAAGATCGGGCAACCAAGTAAGGGTGACCGCATCCTTTTCCGGATAGCCCGTGCCGATATCGGCATGCACGAATGCTGCTTCCGAGCCGATGAAAGCCGGAGCGGTTTGCGATATTTCACCGATCACCAGATCCTCCTGCGCCGGAACGGAGGAGGCATGCGCACCCATGGCCCTGTCGAAAGCGATGATGCGGCGGTTGGGGAACAGCTCCCGCAGGTGATTGAAGGTGCGCCCATTGCCAAGGCCGATTTCCATAAGCGCGCCTTCATCCGGCAGATCGAGGTCGGCTGCGACATGATTGAGGATATCCCGCTGCGCGGTCAGCCGGCGAATGAAACTATCGAGTCTGCTCATGTTATCAGGCCTTGATGATGTGTTTTGCGGCTATATCCCGACGCGCGAAAACATTGCGTGTGTCGATGATAAGCGGCGCCCATTCGCTTAGAGCGACATAATCCACATTGTCATGATCGGTCGCAACGAGAACGGCGTCGAAGGCGCCGATCGCCTGCCTGTCCCACGGCACGGATTTCATGCCCATCAGATGGCTATATTCCCGGGTTTTCGGGATTTCGGCCACGTGGGGATCGAAATAGGCCGCTTCGCCGCCACGCTCCTGAATAAGCTCGATGAGCTTCAGAGAGGGGCTTTCGCGAATATCCGGCACATTCTTTTTATAGGCGAGGCCGACGACCAGCACCTTCGAGCGGCTGAGCGCCTTGCCGGAATGAATATCGAGCGCCTCCGCGACCCGCCCGATGACGTGACGCGGCATGCCGGTATTGATCTCGCCGGCCAGTTCGATGAACCGCGTCGGCAATTCATATTCGCGCGATTTCCAGGTGAGGTAGAAAGGATCGATCGGTATGCAATGGCCGCCAAGGCCCGGGCCGGGATAAAAGGGCATGAAACCGAACGGCTTGGTCTTCGCCGCATCGATCACTTCCCAGATGTCGATACCCATCGCCTCGTAGACGACCTTGAGTTCGTTGACGAGCGCGATATTGACGGCACGGAAGACGTTTTCGGTGATTTTCACCGCCTCGGCCGTGGCATTTGTCGAGACGGGGACGATCTTTTTGACCACCGAACCGTAAAATGCCGCCATCAGCTTTCCGGCCGCCTCGCCATCGCCGGCGACAACCTTCGGAATGGTCGAGGTCTCGAAATCGCGATTGCCGGGATCTTCCCGTTCGGGTGAAAAACCGATGAAGAAATCGACGCCGGAGACGAGCCCGGTACTTTCCAGAATGGTCTTCACCACACCGTCAGTCGTGCCGGGATAGGTGGTCGATTCCAGAACCACGAGCTGCCCCTTGCGCAGATGGGCGGCAATATCGCGACAGGTCTTTTCGACATAAGAAAGGTCCGGCTCGCGATATTTCGTCAGGGGTGTCGGCACGCAGATGGCAATGACATCGCATTCGGCCAGCCTTGAGAAATCCGAGGTGGCGACAAAGCCGTCATCCTGTCTCACACTCGCCAGCACCTCGTCCGAAACGGCCTCGATATAGCTGCGCCCGGCTTCGATCGCGGTAATTTTGCCGGGATCGATATCGAAACCGACAACCTTGAAACCGCCCCTGGCGATCGTCATGGCAAGCGGCAGACCGACATAGCCGAGGCCGATCACCCCCGCTTTGGCGCTTTTGTTTTCAATGCTGGAAAGCAGGTTCCGGGAAGTGTCTGGGGAAGTCAAAGCGTGTCACGCTCCGCGCATGTGCAAAAGATGCCTTTCAGTTGGGCAAGAATGACGGACCTGTCAAGGCTCGGCCCTTTCAAATTCCGGTTGACGCCCAAGCCACCGCCAACGCACAACCATCGCCATGAAGATCGCCTTTTATGCGCCGCTCAAATCTCCCAACCATCCCGTTCCCTCCGGCGACCGGCTGATGGCCCGTTTGCTAATGACGGCGATCACGATGGGCGGTCACGATGTTTCCGTCGCTTCGGAATTGCGCAGCTTCCTGAAACAGCCGGATGACCCGGCAAGGGCCTTGCTCGCCGATGAGGCCGAGCGCGAAATCGAGATCGTCACACGGCGCTGGCGACGGAATGGCATGCCGGATCTCTGGTTTTGCTACCACCCTTATTACAAGGCCCCGGACTTGCTTGGACCGGAACTGAGCAAACGTTTCGACATCCCCTATGTCAGCGCCGAAGCGTCCTATTCGCCGAAACGGAATGGGATGGGATGGCAGGGGGTTCAGGATGGGTTGCTGGCCGCATTGAACGCCGCCGCCATCAATATCTGCTTCACCGCGCGGGATCGTGAAGGGCTTGTGCGGGCCTCGCCCACCCTTCGCTGGGCCATGCTGCCGCCTTTCATCGATGCCAGGGCCTTTCTCAAGAACACGCCCCAGCCGACACCTGCAAGGCTCATCACCGTCGCCATGATGCGGGCGGGTGACAAGCTCGACAGCTATCGCGCCCTTTCCGAAGCGCTCGCCCTATTGCCGCAGGATCTCGACTGGACGCTGGATATCGTCGGCGACGGACCGGAGCGCACGGCCGTACAGGGCATGTTCAGCGCGTTTCCCAATCACCGTCTCGTCTGGCATGGGGAAAAAACCGCGGCCGAGATCGCAATGCTCCTTTCAAAAGCCTCTCTCTATGTCTGGCCGGGCCATGGCGAGGCTTATGGTCTCGCCTATCTCGAGGCGCAGGCTGCCGGCCTGCCCGTTGTGGCCGAAGAAGTGGCTGGCGTCCCCGAGGTGGTAAAATCCGGCGTCACAGGATTACTGACACCAGAAAATGATAGAGCCGCCTATGCCGACGCGATTAAAACCCTGCTCGGCGACGACAGACAGCGCGAAGAACTGGCACGGGCGGCCCGGCAATTCGTGAGGAATGAACGGTCTCTGGAAAATGCCGCAAAAGAACTGAACCATATCCTGCTGCAAGCAAAGGCGCGAAGATCATGAGTCTGGAAAAACTCGTTGCGGCACTGGACGAATGCGGGCGGCGCGGCATATCCGCCGATCTCTGGCTCCGGGACGACGATGCGGTGGAGCCGACGCCCGCGCTCGACACGTTGCTCGATCTTTGCGGCGGCTTTTCCGCTCCGGTCACGCTCGCGGTCATCCCCGAGATGACGACCGATAAGCTCGCACAGCATCTGGATGTATCGGACATTGCCCAGGTCGCCGTGCATGGCTGGTCCCATACGAATTATGCCGGCAAGAACGAAAAGAAACAGGAACTCGGATCGCATCGCGATCCCGCTGTCATTCTTGATGAATTGCAATCCGGGCTGGATAAACTCCACGACCTGCATGGCGGGCGTTTGGTGCCGATGCTCGTGCCGCCGTGGAACCGCATAGATGCCGATATCGTGAAGGCACTGGCGGGCCTCGGATATCGCACCCTATCCGTTTTCGGTCCGGAGAAAAGCACCCTGCCGCCCTGCCTGAACACCCATGTCGATGTGATCGACTGGCACGGCAGTCGCGGTGGCCGCAACGACGACGTGCTCTTTGCGGAGACCGCCGCCCGCATCCTGACGACCGCCGAAAACGGCGGCACGACCGGCATCCTCACCCACCATCTCGTCCATGACGACAATGTCTGGCGCTTTCTGAGACGGCTTTTCGAGGTGACCGCCGACCATCCCGCCGCCCGCTGGCGTTCTTCGAAAGACCTCGTCGACGAAATCTCACCATGATTTCCATGCGATCAGCAATCCGCTCGCCTCAGTGGAAAGTTTCCGCCTGACCGCTTCCACCGTTTCAAAGGGGGCGCGGTCGGGAAGGGACGCGGCAACGAACCCCGCCGGCGCGAGGCTGATGCTCCCCGCCCGGGCGATGATGGTGAAGATCAAGGGGCCGGTCGACCACCAGGCGGGCGCGCGAGGCATGTCTTCGATAATTCCGGGAAAGGCAGCCAGCATCCTGCTGAAAACCGGATGTCCAGCAGGCGCAGCGATGAAGGAATTGGCAAGCAGCATGCTGCCCTGCCCCGTGTCCCGTGGCGTTTTTTCGTCAAACACCGTCAGCCCCGCCAGAGGCAGGAATGTATCGAAACTCACATCGTCCCGCGCCGGATACCAGTCGCAATCGAGATAGATACCGCCAAACCGCTCCAGCAGGATATAACGGGCCACATCCACCGCGCCCGGATAATCGCCCTTGTCCAGCATGGTTTTGAAGACGCCGTTCGAAAACACGCCTTCCCGCTCAAGATCGGCCTCCCGCCAGAGCCGATAGTCGTAACCATGGTTCGAAGCGTGGGCGGCCCATGCCTTAACCGAGACCGGCGGGGCTTTTTCCCCGATCCATATCTGGTGGATGAGCCTTGGCACATCTTCACGGCTTTTAAGGCTGATCGTGCGACGTTCTTCCGTGGAAAACCGCGCATATTTCTCCAGCACCTGCGGGGGTGGAACAAGCGTATATTGATAACCGATCTTGGCGACCATATCGCCTTCGGCCTTGGCGAGGCGCAGCCGTGCCGCATGCAGCCGGCGCGGCAGGCCGAGCACTGTTTGCTCCCCCATCAGGTGGCCGTCCTTTGCTGCAACCAGCGATAAGAGAAGCGCATTGGCTTCCGCATACTGACCGCCATTTTGCAACTGCCGGGCCTTATCCAGCTGGGCATCGTAATATTTCTTGTCGGACATGGATCCTCATCCAGAAACGCTCGTTAACATATCGCCAAACAAAAGGCGTCAGGCAAGCCGTCGTGTTTCGGAAGCCGGCTTTGAATTCGCTAAACAATTCGATGTTTCAGAGGCATAGACAGACAACAAACCCTGCGATAACGTGGATTTAAGCCCTCCTGAGCAAATTGTCACAAGGCAACGATAAAGAGACGGCAAGGAACCCTTTGGCATGAGCGCAGGCGCAGATTTGCTCCGTATTGAAAATCTGCGGGTCTCGTTTTCTCTCATGGGCGGCACCATCGATGCCGTCAGGGGCGCGAGCCTTCGCATTCTTCCGGGAAAAGTCACTGCTCTTGTCGGCGAGTCCGGCTCCGGAAAATCCGTCATCGGCCAGACCATCATGGGCATCCATCCCAAGACGGCGCGCGTGAATGGTCGTGTGCTGTTCACCGATCCGGAAAATGCCGCAGCCGGCCCCGTCGATCTGCTGCAATTGCCGAAGGACGGCCGGGAAATCCGTTCGATACGCGGAAATCGCATCGGCCTGATCTTTCAGGAGCCGATGACGTCTTTCTCGCCGCTGCACACCATCGGCAACCAGATCGATGAGGCGCTCAGGATTCACAGCATCCTGTCGCCGGCCGAACGTGCGGAAAAAATGCATGAAACGCTCGACCTTGTGGGGTTTTCCAAACCCAAGAAGGTCGTGAACATGTATCCCTTCGAGCTGTCGGGCGGCATGCGCCAGCGCGCCATGATCGCCATGGCGCTGATCTGTCGTCCCGCACTTCTGATCGCCGACGAGCCGACGACGGCGCTGGATGTGACCATACAGGCGCAAATCCTCAAGCTGCTGCGCGATCTGCAGAGCCGCCTGAACATGAGCATGCTGCTCATCACCCACGATCTCGGCGTGGTAGCCAATATCGCCGACGAGGTCGCGGTGATCTATCAGGGCGAGATCATGGAGGCCGGTACGGTCGACGACATTTTCAAGTCACCAAGCCACCCCTATCTCAAGGGCCTGATGGCCGCCGTGCCGCATTTCGACATGAAGCCCGGCGAAAGGCTGAAGGCGCTTCGCGAAATCAACATTGACCACGAAAGCCTCGTCGGCAAAAAAAACGCCGCGGTGAACAAGACCCCCGGCCCGCTTCTGACCGTGGACAATATCAGCAAGACGTTCACGACCCGGAAGTCCAGCTGGTTCCGCAAAGGCGACGCCAACGCCACCAAAGCGGTCAACAGCGTCAGTTTTGAAATTCGCCGCGGAGAATGCCTCGGGCTGGTGGGTGAAAGCGGCAGCGGCAAAACCACCGTCAGCAAAATCCTCATGCGCGCCGTTCGCCCGGATGAAGGCTCGGTGACCTTTCACCGGCCTGAGGGCGACATTGATGTCCTCAATGCCAGGGACGGAGACCTGAAAGAGCTGCGGTCGAAGATACAGATGGTCTTCCAGGACCCGATATCGTCGCTGTCTCCACGCATGACCGTGGGCAACATCCTGAGCGAGCCGCTGGAAATCCACGGACGGGGCAATGCGAAATACCGCGCGGAGAAAGTGCGCAATCTCGTCAGGGCCATTGGGCTCGGAGAAAGCGCGCTCAACCGTTACCCGCACAGTTTCTCGGGCGGACAGAGGCAGCGTATCGGCATCGCCAGGGCATTGGCGCTCGGTCCCGAACTTCTCATCTGCGACGAACCCGTTTCCGCCCTCGATGTCTCCGTGCAGGCGCAAATCCTCAATCTGCTGAAGGATTTGCAGCAGGATCTCGGGCTAACCTATCTCTTCATTTCGCATAATCTGGCGGTGGTGGACTATATGGCCGACCGCGTGGCCGTGATGTGCGAGGGTCGTATCGTGGAGCTGGCGCCACGGGAAATCCTGATGCGCTCTCCGGTTCATCCCTATACGAAATCCCTGCTGGCGGCCGTGCCTTTCCCGGATCTCGACCGTCCGCTCGATTTCCGCACCATCGGCAAGATCAGCGCGACGGGCAAATTCGACTGGGGCAAACAGTTCCGCGACGAGGGTGATGGCGACATGATTTCCGCCGATCTCGGCGAAGGCCATTTCGTGCTTGCAAACGGCAATGCCGATATCCGGGAGCTTCGCCCTTGATCACGCGTCGCACCACCCTTGCCCTCTTGGCCTCCATCTTCCTGCCGGCCTATGCGCGGGCCGGCTATACCGACCCCGCCTATTTCAAGGAAAAACGGGAAAAGGGCGAATTGCCCGACGTGGCCGAACGCCTGCCAAAAAACCCGCGCGTCATCGACATGAAAGCGCTTGGCCGCGAGCCGGGAAAACATGGCGGCTCGGTGCGTATGCTCATTGGCGGCCAGCGCGACATTCGCCTGATGCCGATCAGCAGCTATGCCCGCCTTGTCGGCTATGACGAGAAATTCGAGCTTCATCCGGATATTCTCGAAAGCTACGACGTTCAGGAAGAACGCATCTTCACCTTCAAGCTGCGCGAAGGCCACAAATGGTCCGACGGCAGCGACTTCACCTCCGAGGATTTCCGTTATTTCTGGGAGGACGTCGCCCTCAACAGGGAAATCCACAAGGGCGGCCCGCCGATCGAACTTCTGGTCAACAGCAAGCCGCCGCTTATCGAAGTCATCGACCGGCTGACGGTGCGCTACACCTGGGATGGTCCGAACCCGGATTTTCTGGCGAAGCTCGCAGCGGCCTCACCGGCCCGGCTGTTCCTGCCCGCCGCCTACATGAAACAGTTCCACGTCAAATATCAGACGACGGAAAAGCTCGCCAAGCTGATCAAGAAAAACAAGACGGATGACTGGAGCGGGCTGCATATCAAGATGTCGCGGCAGGTGCGGCCAGAAAATCCCGATCTGCCGACGCTGGATGCCTGGCGCAACACCACCGCGCCACCGGCCGAACAATTCGTCTTCGAGCGTAACCCCTATTATCACCGGGTCGACGAAAACGGCCTGCAACTGCCCTATCTCGATCGTTTCCTGCTCAACGTCACTTCGTCCGACATCATCTCGGCCAAGACGGCGTCCGGCGATAGCGATCTGCAATATTTCGGCCTCGATTTCGCCGATTACACCTTTCTGAAGGATGCCGAAAAGCGCTTTCCCCTGAAGGTGAACCTCTACAAGCGCTCTCAGGGCTCGCGCATCGCGCTGCTGCCCAATCTGAATTGTGCCGACCCGATCTGGCGCAGCGCTTTTCAGGATGTGCGTGTGCGCCGGGCGCTGTCGCTCGCGATAAACCGGCACGAAATCAACATGGTCTGCTTTTACGGGCTGGCAAAGGAAAGCGCCGATACCGTTCTGCCGGAAAGCCCGCTTTACCGGCAGGAATTTACGGACGCCTGGAGCGCCTTCGACCGGGCGGCGGCCAACAGGCTGCTTGATGAAGCCGGTCTCGACAAGCGCGACAATGCCGGCCTTCGGCTCCTGCCGGATGGCCGCCCGGCCTATATCATCGTCGAAACGACAGGCGAAAGCACGCTCGAAACCGACGTGATGGAACTGGTGACGGATCACTGGCGGCATATCGGCATTGCCGTTTCCGTCCGCCCCACCCAGCGCGATGTCTTCCGCAAGCGCGCCATGGGCGGCGAGGTGCTGATGTCGGTATGGATGGGCATGGATAACGGTGTACCGACGCCGGACATGCTGCCATCCGGCCTCGCCCCCACCGGCGATGACCAGCTGCAATGGCCGGTCTGGGGTGTGCATTATCTTTCCGGCGGCCGCGAGGGCAAGGAGCCCGATCTGCCGGAGGCGGCGCATCTGCTCGATCTCCTGAAAAAATGGCGCAGAAGCGTCACCGAACAGGAGCGCGAAGCCATCTGGCTGGAAATGCTGGGGATCTATACGCAGCAGGTGTTTTCCATCGGCATCGTCAACGGCGCGCTGCAACCCGTCGTTCATGTCAAACGCATGCGAAACGTGCCGGATAAGGCGCTTTTCGGTTACGAGCCCACATCCTATCTCGGCGTCTATATGCCGGATAGCTTCTGGTATGACGGAGACGCCTGATATGCTGCGGTATATTTTAAAGCGCATCCTCGTCATGATCCCCACGCTGATCCTGATCTCGATGCTGGTTTTCACCATCATCGAGCTGCCGCCGGGCGATTATTTCGAAAGCTATGTCGCCGAGCTGCGCGCCATGGGCGAGACGGCGAACCTTGCCGAAATCGAGGAGCTGCGCGTCCGTTACGGTTTCGACCAGCCGGCACCGATTCGCTATTTCCGCTGGGCGACCGGTATGCTGGTCGGCGATTTCGGTTATTCCTTCGAATATCAGCTGCCGGTCAGCGATGTGGTGGGAGACCGCCTGTGGCTGACGGTGCTCGTCTCCTTCGTCACAATCATCGTCACCTGGCTTATCGCCTTCCCGATCGGCATCTACTCCGCCACGCATAAATACAGCTGGGGCGATTACGGGCTCACCTTCCTCGGCCTGCTCGGCATCGCCATTCCCAACTTCATGCTGGCGCTGATCCTGATGTATTTCGCCAATATCTGGTTCGGCATCTCCATCGGCCATTTGATGGATCGGGAATATCTGAACCAGGCGATGAGCTGGGCGAAGTTCAAGTCGATCCTCGAACATATCTGGATCCCCGTCCTCATCATCGGAACGGCGGGCACCGCCGGCATGATCCGCCGCCTGCGCGCCAATCTGCTCGATGAATTGCAGAAACAATATGTGGTCACCGCCCGCGCCAAGGGGCTGCACCCCTTCAAGGTGCTCACCAAATATCCGCTGCGCATGGCGCTGAATTTCTTCATCTCGGACATCGGCTCGATCCTGCCGGCCATCATATCAGGCGCGGAAATCACCGCCGTCGTGCTGTCGCTCGAAACCACCGGTCCCATGCTCATCAGGGCGTTGCAGAGCCAGGACATGTATCTGGCTGGCTCATTCCTGATGTTCCTCGCTTTCCTGACGGTGATCGGCGTTCTGGTGTCGGATATCGCCCTTGCCATACTCGACCCGCGAATCCGCTTCGGAGGTGGTAACGTCAAATGACCTCATCCATTCCGAAACCCGGCGAAGCGCTGCCCCATTACGTCTCGACCGCGCCCTTCGACCCGTCGCTGGTCGAACCCAACACGTCAGGAATGGCGGCCTTCAGCAAGGCCTCGCAGCTCCGCCTCATGTGGTGGCAGTTCCGTCAGCACAAGATTGCGGTGTGGTCCGGCGCCTTTCTGGTGGTGCTTTATCTTTCGATCCTGATCTGCGAGTTCCTGGCACCCTATAATCTCCACACCCGCAATATCGAGCATATCTACGCCCCGCCGCAGGCTATTCACCTGTTCAATGACGGAAAATTTGTCGGCCCCTTCGTTTATGGCCGGGAAATGACACTCGACATGGATAATCTGAGACGCGTCTACCGGGATGTGCCGACGGATATCCAGCCGCTGCGTTTCTTCTGCAAAGGCGATACCTACCGTTTCTGGGGCATGTTCGAGGGCAGAACCCATCTCGTCTGCCCGGCGGAGGGCGGTGAATTGTTCCTGCTCGGCACGGATCGTCTCGGCCGTGACGTGCTGTCCCGCATCATCTATGGCGCGCGCATTTCGCTGACCATCGGCCTTCTCGGCGTCGCCATGAGCTTCGTTCTCGGCATTGTGATCGGTGGTCTGGCGGGTTATCGCGGCGGCACATTCGATCTGATTGTCCAGCGCATCATCGAGGTGCTGCAATCCATCCCGAGCATTCCGCTTTGGCTGGCGCTTGCGGCGATCATGCCGGTGACCTGGAGCCCCATCCTTGTCTATCTCGGCATCACCATCATTCTCGGCATGCTGGACTGGACGGGCCTTGCACGCGCCGTGCGCTCGAAACTTCTGGCCCTTCGCGAAGAAGACTATGTCTTGTCTGCACAATTAATGGGTGCCAGCACGCCGCGCATCATCGGCAGGCACCTTATTCCCGGCTTCATGTCGCACTTGATCGCCTCGGCAACGCTGACGATACCGGGCATGATTCTCGGCGAAACCGCACTGAGCTTCCTCGGCCTCGGTCTCAGACCGCCGATCACAAGTTGGGGAATTCTGCTCACGGAGGCGCGCAGCGTCAGCGTCATTGCGCTATATCCATGGCTTCTCATCCCGACGATCCCGGTCGTTCTCGTCATTCTGGCCTTTAATTTCTTCGGCGACGGACTACGTGATGCTGCGGATCCCTTCAGATAAAATGGAACACCCTTTGATAAACTGCCCTTCCGCCATCGCCTTTTTTGTGAAAGGCAAAAAGAGGTGTGGCCCATGACCTCCCGTTTGAACGACGCGCGTATCCTGATGTACAGCCACGATTCCTTCGGGCTCGGGCATCTGCGGCGGTGTCGCACCATCGCGCATGCTCTGGTGGAGGATTATCGCGGCCTCAACGTCCTCATCATTTCAGGCGCGACGATTGCCGGCGCCTTCGATTACCGCGCCCGCGTCGATTTCGTGAAAATCCCGAGCGTCATCAAGCTGCGCAACGGCGAATATACGTCCATGGACAGGCATATCGATCTTCAGGAAACCTTGAAGATGCGCCGCTCCATCATCTACCACACCGCCGAAAGCTTCCAGCCGGATATCTTCATCGTCGACAAGGAGCCCATGGGCCTGCGCGGCGAGGTGGAGGAAACGCTCGCCTATCTCAAGGGACAGGGCACCAAGCTCGTCATCGGCCTGCGCGACGTCATGGATGCGCCGCAGCTGCTCGAAGCGGAGTGGAAGCGCAATAATGTCATGACCAAGATCGGCCAGTTCTATGACCACGTCTGGATTTATGGCCCACCCGATTTCCACGATCCGCTGACGGGGCTCGACGTTCCGCACACCGTGCGCGACAAGATGGATTTCGTCGGTTTCCTGCAAAGATCGAAGACGCAGGCCGAAACCGTATCGCATCGGCCGGAAGGCGATTACCTTCTCGTCACCACCGGCGGCGGCGGCGATGGCAGCGAATTGATCGACGACGTCATCAACGCCTATCGCCATGACAGCGAACTGACGCACAAGGCGCTTGTGGTGCTCGGCCCCTATATGCCGGCGGATCAGCGTCAGCGCTTCATGAGCAGTGTTGCCGATATTCCGCATATCGAAATCATCGAATTCGACAACCGCATGGAAGATCTCGTCGCCGGCGCGCAGGCCGTCGTCTCCATGGGCGGATACAACACCGTCTGCGAGATATTGTCCTTCGACAAACCCGCCCTCGTCGTGCCGCGCACGGTGCCGCGCGAAGAGCAGCTTATCCGCGCCAGCCGCGCGTCGGAGCTTGGCCTTTTCGACATGCTTCTGCCGGAAGATGCCGAAAACCCGGCAAAAATGGCGGCAGCTCTGAAGTCGCTGCCGAACCGGGCGCCGCCCTCCGTCAATGCGCGCGGACTGAAGCTGGACGGTCTGGAAAACATATCGCGCCGGATAGCCGAATGGCTGCCGCCCGAGGGCGACAAGGCGCCGATCACGCTAACCGCGTGACCGGTTCCCCGACAAACACCGCTTCAAAAGAGACACGCGCAACGTGACCGATACAAAAAAAATCGTGGTGCTCCTCAAGGGCTATCCGCGCCTGTCCGAGACTTTCATCGCCCAGGAGCTTCTAGGACTGGAAAAGGCCGGGCTAAAACTCGAACTCATGTCGATGCGCCGGCCCACGGACAAGAAGCGCCACCCCGTTCACGATGAAATCCGCGCGCCCGTCACATATCTGCCGGAATATCTGCACGAGGAGCCGCTGCGGGTTTTGAAGGCGCTTTGGGCCTGCCGCAGGAAGCCGGGCTTCACCAAGGCGCTCCGCCGCTTTTTCAACGACCTGCCGCATGATCTCAGCCGCAATCGCTTCCGCCGTTTCGGGCAGGCTGCCGTGCTCGCGCATGAATGGCCGGCGGATGCCGAATGGCTGCATGTCCATTTCATCCATACGCCCGCCTCGGTCGCCGCCTATACCCACCTCATTACCGGCACGCCCTGGACGATTTCGGCCCACGCCAAGGACATCTGGACCTCGAACGACCGCGACCTTGCCGCCAAGCTGCAAAGCGCCCGCTGGGCCGTGACCTGCACTGCCGGCGGCTTTCGGCATCTGCAGACCCTTTCCGGGTCAAGGCAGAATGTGCATCTGAGCTATCACGGCCTTGACCTCACCCGTTTCCCGCATTTCGACACGCCACGACCGGCAAGAGACGGTTCAGATGCCGATGATCCGGTCAGGATTTTGAGCGTCGGCCGGGCGGTCAAGAAAAAGGGCATCGATATTCTCCTGCGTGCGCTCGCCTCGCTGCCGCAGGATATCCATTGGCGCTTCACCCATATCGGCGGCGGCGATGAACTGGCCGCACTGAAGAAACTCGCTGACGAACTCGGCGTCGCCGACAGGATCGTCTGGACCGGCGCCATGGACCAGAAGCAGGTGCTGGAGAACTACCGGGAAGCGGACCTTTTCGCCCTTGCCTGCCGCATCACCAGCGATGGCGACCGCGACGGCCTGCCAAATGTGCTGGTCGAGGCCGCGAGCCAGGCGCTGACCTGCATCTCCACCAATATTTCCGGCATTCCGGAGTTCTTCGTCACCGGTGAAAACGGCCTGCTGACGGAACCGGAAAATCCGGCAGCCTTCGCAGATGCCCTGCGCACGGCCATCACCGATCCGCAATTGCGCCAGCGTCTTGGCAGTGCCGCCGAAAACCGTGTGCGCACCGCCTTCGACCATCGCACCAGCATTGTCGAGCTGAAGGCCCTGTTCGAGACCGAGTGGGAAAAAACGCCATGACCGATACGGAAAAACGCCCCTGCGTCTTCTTCTACGTCCAGCACCTTCTCGGCATCGGCCATATCGCCCGCGCCAGCCGCATTGCCAACGCCCTTCAGGCGAACGGTTTCGATGTCGTGCTGGTCACGGGCGGCACGCCGGTTCCGGGCTTTCCGGGCGAGGGCATCCGCCATGTCGAATTGCCGCCCATCGCCGTCAGCGACGGCAGCTTTGCCGGCCTGGTCGACAGTTCCGGCAAACCGGTGGATGACGACTTCAAGAGGCTGAGAACCGACATGCTGATCGGCGCCTATCACGGCGCCAAACCCGATATCGTTATCATCGAGGCATTCCCCTTCGGTCGCAGGCAGGTGCGTTTCGAATTGTTGCCGCTTCTCGATGAGATAGAAGACAGCGAACCACGCCCGCTCGTCATGGCGTCGCTGCGCGACATCTTGCAGGAAAAGACCAAACCGGGCCGGGACGAAGAGACCGTTTCACTGGTGAAGAAACATTTCGATGCGGTGCTCGTCCATGGCGATCCGGATTTCGCCCGGCTGGAAGACACCTTTCCCCTCGCAGGCGAGATCAGCCAGCGCATCGTCTATACCGGCCTCGTCGCCCCCCTTCCACCGCCGGAACCGGCGGAAAAATTCGATATCGTGGTTTCCGCAGGCGGCGGCGCCGTTGGGGCCGCACTCATACGGGCTGCTCTCGAGGCTGCCCCCCTGCTGGATGGCATCAAGAGCTGGTGCCTCGTGACCGGTCCCAACATGCCGCAGGCGGATTTCGATGCGATCTCGGCGCGGGCGGCGGGCAATGTGTCCGTCTTCCGTTTCCGCAAGGATTTCGCAAGTTTGCTCGCCGGCGCACGGCTTTCGATTTCACAGGCCGGTTACAACACCGTCTGCGATATTCTTCAGGCAAAATGCCGCTCGCTTCTGATACCCTTCGCAGCCGGAGGCGAAACCGAACAGAGCGCCCGCGCCGAACGGCTGGCGCGGCTGGGGCTGGCGCATGTGCTGGAGGAGAACGATATTTCGGCGCAAGCGATGGCCGATGCCATCAGGGCCGCATTGTCCTTGCCGGCACCCGGCACGATCACGCTCGATCTCGATGGCGCGGCCGGAACCGCTAGAGCGCTGCGCCGTCTCTACGATGAGCGGTGAGGATCGTCTTCAACTCGCGAACCGCCGCCTCATCGGTAACCTTGCGCCCTGCGCCCGTGAAACCGAGCTTCGCCACCCTGCTGTCGGGATCAAAGGATGGAACGGCGGAACAGGATGCGTGGATTTCCGTGATCGGAAAGCGATCCAGCAAGGTCTGAACGCTCTGCGGGCGCACGCCGGCACCGGGCATGATGACAATCCGGCCTGCCGCCATCTCGGATAGGTGGGCTAGAGCCTCAATCCCTTCAAGCGCCGAACGCGCCCCGCCTGAGGTGAGAATTCTTGGGAACCCCAATGCGATGGCGGCTTCCAGCGCCTCTTCCATGTCAGGCACGACATCGAAAGCCCGGTGCAGCGTCACATCCAGCCCGTCGGCATGACTGCGCAGCTCTTCAAGCAAGCCGATATCAAGCGAACCATCGCCACGCGATGCGCCGAGCACCACGCCGGAAAGGCCGGCAGCACGCGCCGCATCAATATCGCGTTTCATCACATCCGCTTCGTCGCGCGTGAACACGAAATCACCGGCGCGCGGCCTGATCATGACGCTCACCGGCAACCCACAGGACGTCGCGCGCTGCATGAAACCCGCCGATGGCGTCACACCGCCGCCCGAAAGCGCCGCGCAGAGCTCGATCCGATCGGCCCCACCGCTGACCGCCGCTTCCAGACCGGCGACATCGTCCACGCAAATTTCGAGAATCATCGTAACCTCTTTCATTTGGGTGGCCGTTACCTGCGGCGGCCCTTTCCATCAAGCGCGTAAAGCATATAAACGCCGCCGAGCCCCACGATCGCCCCCAATATGGAAGTCCCCGAATAGCTGGAGACCAGGGTTCCAACGGCAAAAATCAACGCACCCAGACCAGCACCGAGGAAGATGTTGACCGCAATCAGCGAGCTTCCGAGTCCCGGCCGGTCCGCGATCAGTTCCTGCAAGTAGGTAATTGGAATGCTGATGATCGCGGCGGCGCCCAGCGCACTGATGACCGTTTGGGCGTAGATATGCCACGACGCTGAAGCAAGCCCCTGCAGAATGAGATAGATGGCGTAAAGCCCCGCTCCCGCCGCAAGTGTCAGCGTCTGCGGAACCTTCTTCTCGATCCAGCCCCACAGGAGAATGAAGACGATTTCCAGCGCAGCGACGATACCCGCAACAATGCCGATATCCGCCACCGTGCCCCTCGCCTGTCCGGTTATGATGAGCGAGCGCACGGAATCGTTGAGATGCAGCATCGAGCAGATGAGCGCGATGGCGATGATCCGGAGCAGCACCCGCCGCGATCCGATTTCCGCAAGCGAGGCACGCAGGCCGAACCGCGCTTCGGTATTTGCCGATGCCGGCGTGGCGGCCCGCGGCAGGCAGAAGGCAACGAGCAGAAAGCAGACAAGCGCGCAGATGCCCGAAAACAGGAATGCCATCAGCATATTGCCGGAATTCACCAGAAAAACACCGACAATGCCCGGCACCAGCACCCAGGAAAGCGAGATGGTTGCCCGCATGATCGAATTCACCGCGATCATTTCACCCGTCGAAAGGTTGCGCGCATCGGCGCGCACATGGGCGAAGATCAACGAATTCATCGCTCCGAAAATCGGCAGAAGCACAAGCTTCGCGGCAACGAAGGCGGTGGCGTTGCCGGCCAGATAGACCAGCAGATAACCGCTGACACCGAAGAGCGCGATATAGAGCATTGGCTTGCGATATTCACCCAGCCTGTCTGCGACGATGCCCATCAACACGCTGGCGCTGACATTAATGACGGCGGCAAACAGCATCAGCAGCGAATAGACGCTGTTGCTCAGCCCGATTTCGCGAATACCGATGACCGCCTGATAGGGAGCGGTCGCCGCATTCGAAAACCCGAAGAACAGGATGGCGAGCGCCCCGATGCGGATCGACGGATTGTTGATGACGATGGAAAGAGCCGACGGCATGGATATTCGCCTGAGATGATCCGGCACCGCCGGATCGCTGGGTAAAAGCTACCGAACCGCTGTCATCGCCAGCGGGCCGAAAGGATGGGCTGAGGGGTATAATCGAAATGCGGCTTCCATGGGTAAAAATCGCCGTCCCGGCGGCGATTGGAAAGGTTTTCGATATCCTGATTGATGACCCCTTCCGTCAGCGCCATGAGGTTGGGATTGGCGATAGGCGCAAGCTCCGGTGAAAGATAACCGGACTTGACGACCAGCAGCCGCACCTCCTTCGGATTAAAGCCGAGACGGGTGAAATCGGAAATCATGTGATAAGGCCTGCGCCGCGCCGCCAGAATGACCGTGATGCCGCCGATGGCGACCACTGCCTGCCGCTGGTCAGCAGCACCTGGATCGTCCAGTTTCACAACGCGGGCCTCGACGGTCACGGACGGGCTCTGCGGATCGAGACTGCCGCCGATCTTCAGGGAAAGCGCAGCACCTTCGCCGGCCGCAAAACAGGCTTCGACCGCCGGCCTGTCGGTGATGCCGCCCAGCAGCGCACCCTGCCAGTTGCGCGCAATCAGTGCGACCAGAACATCGGCGCGATCGCCAACCCCGCCGCCGGTCGGGTTATCGCCAGAGTCGGCCAAGATGATCGGTCGCGTTGCCGTGTTCTCGGCGATATCCAGAATGGCCTCAAGCGGCTCGGTCACGGGGCCGAAACGAAAATCCTGCCGGGCATCCCAGTAGGATTGCGCGATCTCGGTCGCGACAGCCTGTGCGGCCGCTTTGTCCGTTCCCGTCACCACGGCGCAGGCCGTCGCCCGGGGTTCGTCCGCCCAGACGTAGCCGATCATGAAATTCGCATCCCAAATGCCGGGCCGCGCATCGTGATCCGGCAGAACGGCATAAAGGCTTTTGGTGGGTTCGTCTTCCGTGGAGGTCTTCTCCCCCGGCAGCAGAACGGGGATTTTCGCCCAAGCGACGCCGGGCTTTTCGCCCGTCTTCAGGGCCTTCAGCAACATCGTCCACGCCCGCACCATCGTCTCGCGCACATCGATATGCGGCGCAGTTCGATAGCCGGCAAATATGTCGAGCTGATCGATGATCGTCTGGCTGACATTGCCATGCAGATCATAGCTCGCAGAGACCACGACATCCGGCCCGACGACAGCGCGGGCGCTTGAAATCCAGTCACCTTCCGCATCGTCCATACCTTCGACATTCATCGCGCCGTGCATGGCGAGATAAAGCCCGTCCAGCGGCAGGCAGGCCTTAAGGCGTTCGAGAAACTCCGCCTTGAACGCCTCATAGGCCGCGCGCGAAACCGGTCCGCCCGGCACCGCCCGCGCATGCAGAAGCGGCAACACGTCCGCCCCGCCCCCGCCGAGGAAATTGAAATACTCGGCCTCCAGCAGTTCCGCGCCGCGAAAGACGCGGAAGTCCTGCTCGCCCATCAGCACCGGCGAATAGGTGCTGCATTCGGTATGAATTCCACCCACGGCAATACGCATGTCGGTTTCCCCTCAATAAACCGGGTTCAAGGGGACGATGGCCGCAAAACGCAGCCAGTCCTTTTGCGCCTTTGGCGTCCACGCCGCCTCGGCAATCGCCGGCAGACGGGGGAAAACCAGATGGTTGAAATAGGCGCGATTGAGGAAATGTTCGGACCAGATGCAGGCCTGAACGCCCTTCATCCGCTCCTTCAACTCCTCGGGAAATTCGCCGACGGCCTCATAGGCATAAGTATGCGAAGGCGGAACAGTGCCGGCCCAGCTTGCGCCCGGCTCCTGCCAGGCTTCATCCTGCACCATGTCCAGATAATAGGCCTGACCCGGCGTCATCACCACGTCGTAGCCCTGGCGCGCAAGCTCAAGTCCGACTTCCGGCTTCTGCCATGCCATCAGCAACGTTCCGGCCGGATCGACGCCGCCGCCATGGGAAACCTCATCCCAGCCGGCAAGCTGGCGGCCGCGCTCGTGCAACATCCCCTGAATACGTTTCATGAAATAGGACTGGATGCCGAAGGTGCCATCCAGCCCCTCCTTTTCCATCAGCGCCTTGGCAAGAGGCGAGGCGAGCCAAGACCCATCCGCAACCTCGTCGCCGCCAATATGGATCAGCCGCGACGGAAAGAGCTCAACCATCTCGTCGAATATCTTGCCGAGGAATTCATAGGTCGGCTCGATGGCCGGGTTGAGCGCGTTGTTCGGATATCCCTGCACAGAGCGATAGCTGTCCGGTGCCTCCTGCCCATCCGTCAGTTCCGGATAGGCGACAAGAGCCGCCGTGCTGTGGCCGGGAATATCGACTTCCGGCACGATTTCGACATTCAACGCGGCCGCATGCACAACGACCATGCGCACCTCATCCTGCGTGTAATAGCCGGACACCGGTTCGGCCCCGTTACCGAGCTGCGGCAGAAGTGGCGCATCCGGACCGCGTGTCGCGCCGACTGTGGTCAGCAGCGGATAGGCCTTGATTTCAAGACGCCACGCCTCATCATCCGTCAGGTGCCAGTGGAACCGGTTCATGCGCAGCCATGCGAGAATATCGATCAGCCGCACGACATCATCAGTCGGATAGAATTGCCGCGAGACATCCAGATGGCAGCCACGCCAGCTATAACGCGGCGCATCGCTGATGGTGCCGGCAACAGGGAAACGGAACTTGGGATCGATGCGCGCGCCATGCAGCAGCTGCGCCAGAACCGTCAAGCCATATTGCAGACCGGCAGCGGCCGAATATTCCACAACGACCGCGTCTTTCGAAAAGGTGATGCGATAGCCTTCGGCTTCCAGACCGCTATGCTGCTTGAAACGAAGCGGTTTTCCCTCATGAACCGGCGCGAGGCTGAAGGGCACGTGCCCGACGGCAAAAAGCCTGCGGAACAACGAAAGCACGGTTTCCACCGCAAGCACCTCTTCCGCGCCTGCATCTTCCGTGGGGAAGAGCGCGACGGGGAAGCCTTCGCCCGGTTCCGCATCGATTTCGGCAGGCCAGGGCTGGATGGAAAAGGGCAGATCGAGCTTGCCTTCAGGAAGCAGCACCGGTGCCGGCTCGCTGTGACGCCCATCCAGCATCAGGTCACCGACATCGACAGCGCGATGCGTTCCGTCGGCAAGGCTGACATAGGCGGATTTCGCGCCATCCGTGCGATGCCTTGCGGGCCGCAGCAGGCCATCGACGGTGAAGCGCCAGGATTTGCCGGGCTCCAGCACGAAGCCCGCCGGCGGTGCAAATTCATGGAAATTGGCGTTGCGGCGCAGGTAAACGGCATTGCCGCACACCGGCTTGTCCACCGTCCGCGTCAGCGACGTGTAAACGATACGGAAATCCTTCAGCGGTGCGCCGGAAAGATTGACGAGAGTGAAGGTAAAGCCGCCGGATGCGGACTCTGCGAGCGGATGCCAAGAATTTTCAAGACGATATTGTGCGAGCGCCATGATGCTCCCCTTTATTGCGCATTGGAACCGGTGAGACGGTTTTAATCAGTAGTGTTCGGATTGCGAGAAAGTCCGGGCAAGCGGTGCCTGCCCCGCCGTGAGACCACAATCAACCGGCAAGCACACGCCGCTGATGGCGGCGGCCTGCGGGCCGGCCAAGAAAGCAACCGCATTGGCCACATCTTCAGGTCGCACGATCCGCTGCAGCGGATACCAGTGCTTCGCCTCCTCGAAGACCTGAGGATTGACGGCGGCCCGCGCCTCCCATGCCTGCGTGCGCACAGTGCCCGGCGCAACGGCGTTGGAGCGGATGCCGAATTTGCCGTATTCGACGGCGATCAGCTTGGTCAGATGGATCAGCCCGGCCTTTGCCGCGCTATATGCAGGGTGGCCGAATACCGCCATGCCGTTGACGGAGGTGATGTTGACCACCGACCCCTGGGTACGCTTCAACGCCCCCTCGAAAGCCCTGAAGCAGAGAAACGGGGCTTCCAGATTGAGGATATTGTCCTTGCGCCATATGTCGGCGGTCGTGTCATGCAGGCTGACCGCCCTTGCGGCACCCGCATTGTTGACGAGGGTCGCGACATCACCCAGTTCCGCAACCTCGGCGGCCAGCCTCTCAAGGTCCTGCGGATCGGTGACATCGCAGGTTTTCGCAACGAAGCGGGGACCGGAAAGCAGGGATAGCGCGCCCGAAAGAGCGTCGGGATCGATATCGACCAACACTACCTTTGCATGGCTTTCAGCGAGCGCCGCAGCAATTGCCCGACCAATATCACCTGCCGCGCCGGTAACGACGGCGAGCTGGTCTTTCCTGTCCTTCATCTCCTACAACTCCCTTGAAGCTTTACGACCCGCCACAAAGCGAGGTCTCCGGCAAAGCAGCCTGTGTTTTTCGGCATACCGCCCTCAATCACCGAGCAATTGCTTGTCATCCGGGTCACGATGTTCCACGAGCTGCTGCTTGATATGACGCAACGTCACCATCGACCGTTGCCGTTGGTGATAGGCAGCAAGCGTCGCCAGAACATCGACGGCGGCCAGATAGGCGTAGCGCGATGAGGTGGGGCGGAAGATATTGTTTCCCTCGGGTACATTAACGGCCACCACCATATCCGCAGCCGCGGCAACAGGCGTGTCGCTCTGGGTGAGTGCAATGGTGGTAACCCCCATTTCCCGCGCCAGCCTGAAACATTTCACCAGTTCCATGTTGCGGCCGGAAAAGGACGAACCGATGATGACGTCTTCCTTGCGCGCAGCGGCGGTCATCATCAGCTGCATGCTGTGATCGGCGCTGGTCGAAACGCGCAGACCCAGGCGGAACAGCCGGTTCTGGATTTCCGAAGCGATCATCGAGGAATTGCCGCCCGCGCCGAAGGCGTAGATCATGCCGCTATTGGCGATCCTGATCGCGGCCTCATCGGCCAGAGCGGGATCGAGCGTCCTGTGCAGCAGGAAAAGCGCTTCCTGCGCCTTGGCAAGCACCTCCTCCGCGACATCGGAAGGGCCGGTGCTGGAGGGCTCGGAGGTAAGATATCGGATACCCACATAGGCCGTCTTGGCGAGGCTGACCTTGAAATCCGAAAAGCTCTGGCAGCCGAGACGCCGGCAGAACCGCGTCACCGTCGGCGGAGATACTTCGGCGCGGGCCGCAAGCTCGATGATCGAGGCATTGACGGCGAATTCGAAGTCCGAAACCAGAATATCGGCGATCCGCCGTTCCGATTGCGAGAACTGCCCCCTGTCTTCCTGTATCCTTGCGAAAATATCCATGTTCACCGGTCTCCGTTCCGCCAAAACTTAAGCCTTGGCTCCGTTACCGATGCACCCTAATAAAGCGCGCCCGTCAACCGCATAGCCCCCTGAATCGATCCTGTTTCGTCCCATTGACGACACGACGGACACCTCTGATTTGAAAATTATTTTCTCTGTTGATTGATAGATGAGCATATGCCAACAATCTTCACCAGAGAAAACTCCAAATCTTGAAAATAATTTCAAAAACGGACCCAAACCATGCGTGACCCCTTCAAAAACCCCTTTCCCGCAACGGACGTCGCCCGCCATTCTATCTGGGAGATGCTGGTAACGCGGGACATCGACGCATTCCTCGCTGCCGACTGGTCGAAGGTCGCGGATGATTTCGTTGAGGACGGCTTTCTCGGCATCAACGCCAACCGCGATGCGAACCCGGACAACTGGCGCCTGTCCTTCCCCTCGCTTACCGCCTATCGCGACGAATGGCTGCGGCAGGCGCAGGATTTTCAAACCCAGCAATTCGCAGAGAATCCGCGCGATGCGATCTTCACGACCACCACGCTGGAAGAAATCGAAGTGGAAGGCGAGACCGCGCTGGTCCGCAAGAAGTTCGACGGCGGGCTTCGCAAGGCCGATGGCAGCTTCGACGTCATGAAATGGCAGACGCTCTATTATTGCCGGCTGCATCAAGGCCGCTGGAAGATCAGCGGTTTCACCGGCTACATGCCCAATCCTATGCCGTGATCCAGCGGACATCTGGAAAAGCTTTGCACGCCGGGCCGAAAGCCCGGCGTTGTTTTTTCGTCTGGAAGGGGCGGAAAAATGCTGCCGGAGACGGATCGCGTCAGGAACAGCCGGGCATGGAAAAACAGATAACATGGCCCGGCTCCTGCGCCTTATTGGATCAGCTTGAGGACTGAAAGATCGACGCGCCGCTCCAGCGCAATGCCGCTTTCGTCAAACAAATGGCAATCCGATGCCTTGATACCGGTGACGATGGGCTCATCCACGACCACAGGAGCGGAGCCGGAAAGCAGCGCGCAATAATTCTCACCTGTCGGCGCGGCGCCATAGGCGATGGTATTGACCCCGAGCCGCTCGATCACGCTGGGCGCGACCGTGACATTGAGGTCGGCCGTTTCGAGGCCGGTATGTTCCGGGCGGATGCCGAGCGTCAGCTGCGCGCCTTCAAGACCGGCGCGGGGCTCCACCGGCACGGTGATCGTCTGGCCCTCATATTCCACCGTCACACCCTCGGCGCTGACGGATTTGCAGGTGACCTTCAGGAAATTCATCTTCGGGTTACCGATGAATCCTGCCACGAAGAGGTTAGCCGGCTTGTGATAAAGCTCGAGCGGCGCACCGACCTGGGCGATTTCGCCGGCATTCAGCACCACGATGCGGTCGGCCATGGTCATGGCTTCCACCTGATCGTGGGTGACATAGATCATCGTCGCCTTCAGCGTCCGGTGAAGATTGGTGAGTTCGATGCGCATATCGGCGCGAAGTGCTGCATCGAGGTTGGAAAGCGGCTCGTCGAACAGGAATATCTTCGGCTCGCGAACGATGGCGCGGCCGATCGCCACGCGCTGGCGCTGGCCGCCGGACAACATGCCGGGGCGCTGCTGCAGACGCTGATCGAGCTGGAGAATCTTGGCGACGCCCTCGACCTTCTGCTTGATCTTGTCCTCCTCCATCTTCTCGACGCGCAGCGGAAAAGCGATGTTTTCAAAAACCGTCATGTGCGGGTAGAGCGCATAGGACTGGAACACCATGGCGATACCGCGCTTGACCGGCGGCAAGTCATTGACCTTCACGCCATTGATGACGACGTCGCCACCGGAAATATCCTCAAGGCCCGCGATCATGCGCAGCAATGTGGATTTGCCACATCCCGAGGGACCGACAAAAACGACGAACTCGCCATCCCTGATGTCGAGCTGAACGCCCTTGATGACTTCGAAATGTCCATAGTTCTTGCGGACGTTGTTGAGATAAAGCTGACCCAAGACTTGCCTCTCCCGTCAGCGGCCGACATCTGGCCACGTTCAGAGATGTTCCGAAACAGGGGCAAAGCCACACCGGATCGGAACCGTTGAAAACAGGGGAAAGAGCATCCCGGAAGACGCAAGGCATTCCCACGGCGAAACTTGCCGGATGCGGACGGCCAGCGCCCGCATCCGTGCTCATGAAAGATTATTTATACTGCTCGAGAGCCGAAGCCGCTTTCTTCGCGGCATCTTCCGGTATTGCCTTGCCAGTGACGACAGACTGCACCATCTCGATCATCGTGTCCTGGAAACCCTTGTAGTCCGTGAAGAGCGGCTCGGGACCGCCATAGGCGATACCGTCGATCAGCGGCTTCCAGAAGGGATCCTTGGCGATGAATTCATCGACCTTCGGCGACGGACGCAGCGGGGTGAGGCCCGCGCCGCCCTGCAACTCGTATTCGCCCTGCGGGCCGGGAGAGGTGATGAATTTGGCGAATTCGGTCGCCTTTTCTTCCACGCCGGTTCCCTTGAAGATCGCAAGGCTGTCGGTGATGAGCAGCGTGCCGGGACCCTTTGCTTCCGGGCCAAGTGGCAGCGTGGCGATGCCCCAGTTGATCTTGGTTTCCTGCAGGCGTGTGGCGGCGCCCGAACCGGCCTGGATCATGCCGACCTTGCCATCGAGGAAGATGGCGCGGATTTCGTTCTGCTCATAGGCCGTCGGACCTTCGACGGAATAGGGCGTGATGTCCTTATAGGCCTTCAGCGCTGCAACAACCTGCGGGCTGTCGACGGTGATCTTGTCGCCGTCGATCACCTTGCCGTTGTTGGTGTAAACCCAGTGCATGAACTGGTGCATGGTATTGTCGAAGGTCTTGGCAGGCAGACCGTAACCGGCGATGCCTGTCTTTTCCTTGATCTGCTTGGCGAAAGCGATCTCTTCGGCCCAGGTCTTCGGCGGCGTTTCCGGATCGAGACCCGCCTGCTTGAACAGGTCCTTGTTCCAGTAAAGCGCCTTGGTCGAGAAGGCGACCGGCACGCCCCACTGCGTGTCCTCGAAGGTCACAGTGTCGACGATGTTGGGGTAATAGCTCTTCTTTTCGTCTTCGGTCATCGGCACCGGAACGATGAGATCGTTCTGCGCGAACTGCTTCAGCGTGCGCGAACCGACATAGGCCATGGCGACCGGGGTGCCGGCAGCGGCGAGCGTGGTCGCCTTGTCCTGGCACTGGGCCCAGCCGACGACCTCAGGCACGACCTTCCAGCCCTCGTTCTTGCCTTCCCATTCCTTGATGTATTTCTCATGGATGGGGTCCATCTTGTCGCCGCAATAGATCCAGCTGATCTCCTTGTCGGCCGCGTGCGCCGTCACCGTCGTAAGGGCAGTGGAACCGGCAAATGCGAAAGCGCAGAGCGCCAATCCGTAATGTTTCAGTGCCATAGGTAGTCTCCCGTTTTGGTGGTCGTTCCGGTTGTTGATTATTTCACCGCGCCGGCGGTAAGGCCGCTGACGAGATATCGTTGCATGAAGAAGATCACGACCATGGCCGGCGCAATGCCGACGAAGCTGGCCGCCATCAACTCATTCCAGATGACTTCCTGGCGACCGAAATAGGCGAAGAGGCCGATGGGCAGCGGCATATATTCGGTCTTGGAATTGAAGGTGAGCGCGAAAATGAACTGCTGGGCATAGGCGCCGATGAAGGTGGTGATGGAGACCACTGCGATGCCCGGCATCGCCAGCGGCAGGATCACCCGGCGGAAGGTATAGAAATAGCTCGCACCGTCCACATAGGCCGCCTCTTCCAGTTCCCGCGGAATACGCAGCATATAGGTGCGCAACAGCCAGATGGCGGTGGGGATCAGGAAGGCCGCGCCGGGAATGATCATCGCCAGATAGGTGTTCAGCACACCCATGTTGCGCATCAGCCGGTAAAGCGGGATCAGAAGCACCGCGCCCGAAAACATGTTGATCGCCAGGAATGCGCCGAGCAACTGCCCACGTCCACGAAACTCGAAACGGGCGAAAGCATAGGAGGCCGGCACCACCAGGATGAGGACGATGATGGTCGAAATGGTGGAGATGAAGAAGGAGTTGAAAACGTAGCGGGCAAAGCCCGGAACGCTGACCCACATGGTCCGATAAGCCTCGAAGGAACCGTTTTCCGGCCAGAACTTGTAGGGCGAGGAGAAAAGCAGGCTGAGCGGCTTCAGGGAAACCAGAAATCCTTCCACGAAGGGCGCCAGCACGAAGGTCAGGAACACGGCGATGCCGCAATAGATCCCGACGATTTCATACCACCTGTAGCGGTTGATCATCGCATTCTTGTCGCTCATCGGCTGGCCTCCTGCGAGATGCGGCTGGTGATGCGGAAGTAGAAATAGGTGAAGATCGACAGGAAGATGCAGATCAGCACGGCGCGCGCAGCACCTTCACCGTATTTGTAGGAGCCGATCGCCGTCTTGTACGTGTCGATGATCATGGTCGTGGTCTGGCCGGTCGGACCGCCCTGCGTCAGGATCCAGATGATATCGAAGGAATTGAAGGTCGAAATCAGCGAGATCATCGACATGGTAATCATGGCCGGCAGCATCAGCGGCAGCGTGATACGGCGGAAGCGGTAGAAGCGGCTTGCCCCGTCTGTCCACGCGGCCTCGTAGAGATCCTGCGGAATGGCCTGAATGGCCGCCAGCAGATAAAGCGTCACCATCGGCACGCCAATCCAGACGTCGGTGACGATCGTTGCCCAGAAGGCCGTTCTGCCATAGGCGAGGAACGCAACCGGACCATCCACCAGGCCGAGGTTCTGGAGCACCCCGGAAATCATGCCGAACTGGCCGTTATACATCCAGCCCCACATGAAGATGCCGATAGCCATCGGCACGATCCATGGCGGCATGGTCAGGATACGGAACAGCGCCCGGCCGGGCACGGCCGAATTCAGCAAGACCGCACCGAATGTGCCGATGATCATCTTTATCGAGACGGAAAAGAACGTCCAGATAAAGGTCCGCGTGATGACATCGGCAAAAGTCGCGTTGAAAATCTTCTCGTAATTGATGAAGCCGACCCAATTCGTCGTTTTTCTAAGCGACGCATCGGTAAAGGACAGGATGAAGGTATCGACGAGCGGATAAGCAACGATAACCGTGATGTATAAAAGCGCCGGCAGAAGAAGAAGCCAGGCAAAGACGACCGCGCTGCGTTTCGCATCCATCGCGCCGCCCCCTCAAGCCGATTTCACAGCGGGGGATTTCGGCTGCCCGTGCAGCGCCAGATCGTATTCCTCCCACACCGGCTTGAGATCGATCACTTTACGGCCATGGCGCGCTTCGTCCATGGCAAGCGCCAGAATACCGGCCTCGATCGCATCGAGTGCGGAAACCGGAAGGGCCGCACCCTTGACGATATGGGCGATGACGTCCTCGGCCATCTGCTCGTCCGCCCCGTAATGCTGCGAGAGCGCGGTCGCCGCCGAATAGGTCTTGGCCACGGTCTTTTCATTGGTCCGGGCATTGTGCACGTTCAGGAAGCCGCGCACGAAATCGCCCTCGGCCATGCCCTTGGCGCCGATGACGCAGAAACGGCGGAAATCGTCGGGAACGTTGAGATTGGTATGGAAGGCGAGCGATGCGCCGTTCTCATATTCGACGATCGCCGTCTGGTAATCGATGATGTCGCCGTCGCTGTCGAAGACCTTGTCGGAGCCCATCCAGCCGCTCGGCTTGCGATGGTACACCTCCATGTCGTTGATGCCGTCATGCTGCGGCGCGTTTGCCGGCGTGAAGCTCTTGCGCCCGCCGAAGCTCGAGACGAAACGCGGCCGCGCACCGACCACGCCATTATAGAGATCGAGGTCGTGGCAGCATTTTTCCAGCATGAAGGAGCCGGAATAATTCTCGTAACGCCGCCAGTCGCGCATGAAGAATGCGCCGTGATAGGGCGGGATATGCTCCGAGGCTTCGATGGAAACGACATCGCCCAGCTTGCCTTCCGCCTGCGCAGCGCGCAGATCGCGGTAGAGCGGGGAATAACGCAAAACCAGACCGACGAGGAGCCGTTCGTGACCGTGCTTGTTGAGCAGCCGGGCAAGCTCGAGGCTTTCCTCGATGCTGACGACGATGGGTTTTTCCGAGAAGATGGTGCAGCCGGCCTCAAGCCCGATACGGATATGCTCCAGATGCATGTGGTTCGGTGAGCCGATCATGAAGAGATCGAATTTTTCGTTTGCGATCAGCGCCTCGGGACTATCGTAAGCCTTACCGGCCGAAATGCCCTTTTCCTGCAGGCCCGGCAGGCCCGCCGGCGCGGGATCGACGTAACCGACGATCTCGAAATCCTTGTCGATCTCATGAAAAACGTAGCCCAGATAACCGAGACGGAATCCGAGTCCGATAATTCCCACCCTCATGAACTTTGTTCCCTGTTCATTCGTAATTCATTTTCGCAGAAGCGACCATTTCTGTGCTGGCCATCCAGTTATCTGCGATAATTTCCTGCCACGATGAAATTAATTTTCACAACGGTCAAGCTAAATTCGATTTCGCAAACGCTGCGCGAGTCGGAAACCGATTTTCCCTGCGAGACGGATGCGAAACGGATCGCCGCCGACCACCGACGCAAAAAAACAATACCAAAAAAATGCCAATCGTCCAGAGCAATTCCGTTATCGAGAAAATTTTTTTGGTTAATGCGAAAATATCAAGCATGTAGCCTTATTATTCGGCAAAATATCGAAAAAACCACCGATTAATCGTACAAATCTAGCAATGGTTCTATTTTGGTATTGCCGATTGCGTGGCATATGATATAGCCAGAGCCGGCCATATCGCCGACCACATGGATCGTGACAGAGGTTATGGATGAACGGGGCAGCGCTTAATCTGGACGACCTGCAATCAGGCGGCGGCCCGCTTTACCTGAAACTGCGCCAGACGATTGAAGACGCCATCAATGGCGGCCGCCTGAAGCATGGCGACGCCTTGCCGCCGGAGCGGGATATCGCCGAAAGCGCCTGCGTCAGCCGCGTCACGGTGCGCAAGGCGGTGGACGATCTCGTCCGCGACGGCCTTCTCGTTCGCCGGCACGGTTCGGGTACTTTCGTCGTCAAGCCCATCACCCGCATGCAGCAGCCCCTGACCAAACTCACCTCGTTTACCGAGGACATGCGCCGGCGTGGAATGACGGCGAGCACCCGCTGGCTAGACAGAGGCCTGTTCCACCCGACCGGCGACGAGATGATGGCGCTCGGCCTTTCCCAATCCGCCATGGTGGCGCGGCTCACGCGTCTGCGTCTAGCCAATGACCAGCCAATCGCACTCGAAGTCACCAGCCTGCCGGGCGATATCCTGCCTGACCCGCAACTGGTGGAAAACTCGCTTTATCTGGAGCTCGAGAAAAACGGCATTCGCCCGGTGCGCGCCATTCAGCGCATCTCCGCCCGTAACCTCACCGATGAGGAAACATTGCTGCTTGGGGTTCCGCCGGGTTCGGCAGCGCTTTCCGTTCAGCGAATGGCCTATCTGGAAAGCGGGCGCCTCATGGAAATATCCCGCGCGCTGTACCGCAGCGACGCCTATGACCTCGTCGCCGAACTGACGATGGGGCCCGAGTGACAAATCTCTTGATCAAGGACACGAAACGATGACAACCCTGATGCGCCAGGAAATCGATGAGATTCCCGATGCAGTCGCCCGCCTGCTGGACAATGCCAATGCCGACTTCCACGAAGCAGGCGCTCATCTGAAGGCCCGTGACCCGGCCGTTATCGTCACCATTGCACGCGGCTCCTCCGACCACGCCGCGCATTTCCTGAAATATGCGATCGAATTGCAGACCGGGCTTCCGGTCGCTTCGCTCGGCCCCTCGCTCGCCTCGATCTACCAGACGAAACTGCGGCTGGGCCGGGCGGCGGCCTTCGCCGTCTCGCAATCCGGCAAAAGCCCTGACATTGTCGCTCTGGCGGAAAGCGCCCGCAGGGGCGGCGCGCTTACCTTCTCGCTTGTCAACACCCTGCCCTCCCCGCTCGGCGATGCGGCCAATCACGCCATCAATATCCAGGCGGGTCCTGAAAAAGCGGTGGCCGCAACCAAATCTTTCGTCAACTCCATCGTCGCCGGCCTCGCAATCCTTGCCGAATGGACGGAAGACAGCCTGCTCGCCAAAGCCGTCAGCGCCCTGCCGCAGAATTTCGCCAGGGCCATCGCGCTCGACTGGAGCCAGATCGGCGAAGCGGTCAAGGGTGAGGAATCGCTCTATATGCTGGGCCGCGGTCCGGCGCTGGCCATTGCCGCGGAAGCCGCGCTGAAATGCAAGGAAACCTGCGAACTCCACGCGGAGGCCTATTCATCGGCGGAAGTGATGCACGGCCCCGTTTCGCTGGTCGCACCGAAATTTCCCGTCATCGCTTTTGCCGCGCGTGACCGCGCCGAAACCTCCGTAACGGATATCGCGGCCGGTCTCGCCGGCAAGGGCGCAAGTGTTTTCGTCACCTCCGCAAAAGGTAGCCCGGCCAAGCCCCTGCCGTTTGTGGAAACCAATCACCCGCTGACCGACGCCCTGTTGCTGATCGCGCCGTTTTACGGCTTCATCGAGCAATTGTCGCGCGCCCGCGGCTTCAACCCGGATGCGCCCGTGGCATTGAAGAAGGTGACGGAAACCCAATGAGCAGCAGCAAGGCATTTGTCGGCGCCCGCATTTTCGATGGCGCCGCGTGGCACGATGGCAAGGCGCTCGTGACCGGTGATGGCCAGGTTGCCGACATCGTCGACCGCATGTCCGTGCCCGCAGACGCCGAAATCATCGATGCGGAAGGACTGTTCATTGCGCCAGGCTTCATCGACCTTCAGGTCAATGGCGGCGGCGGCGTGATGTTCAATAACGAGCCGGATGTGGAAGGCATTGCCCGCATCTGCTCGGCCCATGCGCAATTCGGCACCACGGCGCTGATGGTCACACTCATCACCGACCGGCCGGATATCACGGCCAAAGCCGCCGAAGCGGGCATCGCCGCCCACAAGGCAGGGGTGCCCGGCTTTCTCGGCCTGCATTTCGAAGGACCGCATCTTTCCGTCGCACGCAAGGGCACCCATGATCCGGCGCTGATCCGAAAGATGGAAACGGCCGATCTCGCGGTTCTGACGGGCTGCAAGGCGAAGCTTCCTTTCGTGCTGACAACCATCGCCCCGGAAAACGTAACCGAGGCGCAGGTCACGGCGCTGCACAAAGCCGGCATCGTCGTCAGCCTCGGCCACACCGATGTGGGCCTCAGCGTCGCGACGGCCTATGCCGAGGCCGGCGCATCCATGGTGACACATCTCTTCAACGCCATGAGCCCGCTCGGCCATCGCGAACCGGGACTGGTGGGAGCGGCACTTTCGAACGGAAAGCTGGATTGCGGGCTGATCGCCGACGGTTTCCATGTCGATCCTGCAGCAATCGGCATTGCACTTCGCGCCAAGAATAATCCCGGCCGCATTTTCCTCGTCACCGACGCCATGTCCACCATCGGCACGGATGATAACGGTTTCGAACTGAACGGCAGGCGTGTCTATCGCAACGGCGGCAGGCTGACGCTGGCCGACGGCACGCTGGCGGGAGCGGATATCGATATGCTCTCCTGCATCCGCTTCATGCATGAAAAGCTGGACACACCGCTGGAAGAGGCCTTGAGAATGGCGTCCGCCTATCCCGCCGAGGCAATCGGCGCTTCCGGAAAAGGTAAGCTCCTGCCCGGCTTCGATGCGGATTTCGTCATGCTGACACCCGACCTTCAGATGCATTCGACATGGATCGGCGCAGAAAAAATCCACGATGCCACCCGTTCCGGAGCCTGAATCATGATCGTTTGTTTCGATATAGGCGGAACGACCATCAAGGGCGCGATTGCCTACGCTCCCGACGATATTCGGCCCGTGCCGCGCATCCCGACGCCCAAGACCAGTTTCGAAGACTTCGCCGCCGGCCTGAAATCCGTCATCGACAATAGCGGCGGCACACCCGCCTGCGTGTCGCTGTCGATTGCCGGCGTCATCGATCCCGACACCGGCAAGGCCACTGTCGCCAATATTCAGAGCATCCATGGCAGGGTCTTGAAGGACGAGCTGGAAAAGGCGCTGAACCTTCCCGTCATCGTATCGAACGATGCGGATTGCTTCGTGATCGCCGAATCGGAAATCGGTTCCGGACGGGGTCATCGCGTGGTCTTCGGCGTCATCCTCGGAACGGGTGTCGGCGGCGGGCTGGTGATCGACGGCAAGCTCATCAACAGCGACGGCGGTTTCGCCGGCGAATGGGGACACGGGCCGGTGGCCGCGACATTGGCCGGAAATCCGCCGGTTTCGCTGCCGCGTTTCGAATGCGGTTGCGGGCTTACCGGCTGTGTCGATGCAATCGGCAGCGCCCGTGGCATGGAAAAACTGCATTCGCATCTTCACCGGCAGGCGATGACCAGCGAAGATATTATTTCGGCCTGGCAGGCGGGCGATCCGAAGGCCGCAAGAACCATCGATGTCCTTATCGATATTCTCGCCTCGCCTCTGGCAATGGTGATCAACGTTACCGGCGCAACCATCGTGCCGGTCGGTGGCGGACTTTCGAATTCGAAGGCGCTTCTCGCCGCTTTGGACGAGGTGGTAAGGAGCCGCATTCTGAGGCGCTTCGACCGCCCTCTGGTCGTACCCGCCATCTGCCGCATCGAGCCGGGGCTGATCGGATCCGCCGTTATCGGGCTCAAATATGAGAAAGAAGCCGCCGGCACTGCCTGAGCGGCATCACATCGTCTCGATCTTTTCCCGGCGGAAACCCAGCCCCACCAGCCGACCGGTCAAATGGGAAAGAAGCGGAAACCGCATGATGGCCAGCACAAAGGCTGGCGGTCCTTTCGGTTTTTCCGCATCGGCCCGGCCCTTCTTGCCGCCGATACGCATCATCCGCTGCAGAAATTGCGTGGCCTTGGTCGGGAAGGATCGCCGCTTTTCAATTGCGGCGAGATCGTCATCGGCAATGGCCCGGCCGGACACGAGCACCGGCACCAATATATTGGCCGCCGCAACCGCATCCTGAATGGCCAGATTAATGCCGACACCGCCGACGGGGGACATGGCGTGGGCCGCATCACCGATGCAGATCAGGCCGGGTTTCCACCAGCGCTTCAGCCGGTCGATACGGACGGTGAGGAGATGCACATCGTCCCAACTCTTGAGCTCATCGAGCCTTTCGCGTGGGAAAGGGCAGATTTCCGCAACCCTGTCCCTGAAGGCTTCAATTCCCTGCAGCTTTATGTCGGCGAAAAATCCCTTTCGCACCACATAACCGCATTGCCAGTAATCGCCCCGGTTGATCATGACGAAACCCTGCCGCGAACCGGCATGCCCCATGGTTTCCGTCGGATCGTCGGGCTGTTTCGAAAGGCGCATCCACAGCACTTCGGTCGGAATGCCGAAACGCTGCACCTCCAGCCCCGCCGCCTCGCGGACGGTGGAGTTGCGCCCATCCGCCCCCACCACCAGATCGGCTTCGATCTCGATGATGCCGTCCGGCGTGCTGACCGTGAAACCCCCGACATGCCCGCCGCGCTCGATCAGTCCGGTCACCGGCGCATTCATCAGCAATCGGAAATTTTCGTATTGTCCCGCCTTGCCGACGATGAAATTGAGAAAATCCCATTGCGGCATAAAGGCGATGAAGCGGTGGCGGACCGGCAGGCGGGAAAAATCCGCTATCGTGATACGCTCGCCGCCGATAACCGCATTCAGCCTTGGCGCACGCGTGTGCGGCAAGCTCAGGAACTCATCGATGAAACCGAGTTGCTCCATCAATTCAAGCGTTGAAGGGTGGATGGTGTCGCCGCGAAAATCGCGGAGAAAATCCCCGTGTTTCTCGACGACGACGACATCGATACCGCTGCGCGCAAGCAGCAGGCCAAGCATCATGCCCGCCGGCCCGCCACCGGCCACGGCGACGGACGTGCGGATGTGCTGAACGGCCCTGCCGTCATTTTCCGGAGCGATTGTCGCTTCTTCCATCACCTTCCCCCTTACATCCCGCTTGAGGTCCTCATCGTGTATCCGCCGCCGGGAGGTTTGCATTCTTCGGCTGCGGCCAGCCCTGCGCATCGAACCGGAACAGCATTTCGGACCGGGCAAAGATAAAGGCGAAGGCCATGGCCGTCCACATGCCGAGCAAAAGCCCGGCGGCGACATCGCTTGGATAGTGTGCGCCGACGATGACACGCGAAACACCGATGACGAGGGCAAGCAGGAGAAACGCCCAGCGGAAGCGCGGCATCAACATGGCGAAAGCGCCGAAAAACGCCCCGGCGGCGGTCGAATGGCCTGAGGGGAAACTTTCATAGAGATTGTCGCCGGTAAATGGGGTGAGGCTATAGGCGCCCATTTCCAGCAGAAGCTCAGGCCGTGCCCGTCCTATCAGGAATTTCAGCGTATGGACGAGAATGCTCGCCGTTCCGATCGTCAGGAAGAAATAGGTAAGAAGCCGCCATGCCGTCCTCAGCCGACCATTATAGGTCTGCGCCTTTAAAACCCGTGCGGCGACATAGGCCAATATCGCCAGAAGGCCGGTAGAATAGAGCATCCAGCGGAAGGTTCCGAAATCGGTAATGGCGCGATTGAAGGAGACCACGCCCCCTGGCAGCGCCTGCGCGCTTTCGGAAAGACGCGGATCAAAAGGAATGAAGACAAGGACCAGCACAAGGCTTGCCGCAAAAATCCACCCGCTGGAAACCAGAAAACGTCGCATCGATATCCTCTCATTGTTTTTCTTGCATATGGCTTTGCCTTCCGCAAAAACAATAGCCCCGGCTTTGTCCTTGTTATGGCTGGTTTTCGCGGGTAGAGGCTAAGGAATGTTGCTCGAAAGTGCATGGCGTTTTCGGGAAAACGACGTGCACCGAGAGGTGCGAACCGGAAACGACCGACGGACTGAAAATGACGAATGCCAGTGAAATGCCACGCAAGCTGACAATATTGGGTTCGACCGGTTCGATCGGCACCAATACGCTGGATGTCGTCCGTCAGCTGGGTGGCCGCGACGCGTTCGAGATCAAGGCTTTGACCGGCGCGGGCAACATCGCGCTTCTGGCGGAACAGGCGCGGGAATTCGGTGCGCGGCTGGCGGTTACCGCCGAGGACGACAAATACGAAGCGCTGAAATCGGCCCTTGCCGGCACCGGCATCGCGGTTGCGGCGGGCAAATCCGGCCTCGAAGAGGCCGCGTCGACGGATGCCGGCTGGGTGATGGCGGCGATTGCCGGAACCCCCGGCCTTGCGCCTACCCTTACAGCCGCGCGACGTGGCGCAGACATAGCGCTCGCCAACAAGGAATGCCTGGTTTCGGCTGGCGATGTTTTTCTGCGCACGGTCAAGCAGGGCGGCGGCAGGCTGATCCCGGTCGACAGCGAACACAGCGCAATCTTCCAATGCCTGACGGGCGAACATAAGCAGGCCGTGGAACGCATCGTGCTGACCGCATCCGGCGGCCCGTTCCGCACCTGGTCGCGCGAGGAGATGGCCAATGTCACGGCGGATATCGCCCGCGCCCATCCCAATTGGTCGATGGGACTGAAGGTCTCCATCGGCAGCGCCTCCATGTTCAACAAGGGGCTTGAAATGATCGAGGCGAAATATCTCTTCGATCTGATGTCCGATCAGGTGGAGGTGATCGTCCACCCGCAGTCGATCATCCATTCGATGGTGGGTTACACCGACGGCTCCTATATCGCCCAGCTCGGCTCTCCCGACATGCGCACTGCTATTTCTTATGCCCTCACCTATCCGCAGCGCGGCAATCTGAGTGTCGAGCGGCTGGATTTCGCAAAACTGGCGCGGCTCGATTTCGAAGCGCCGGATGAGGCCCGTTTCCCGGCGATCCGTCTGGCCCGCACCGCGCTGGAGCGCGGCGGTCTGCAGGGCGCCGCCCTGAACGCCGCCGAGGAGACCGCCTTTCACGCTTTCGTTGCAGGCAATATCGGTTTTCTCGATATGGCCGAGATCGTCGAAACGGTTATGGACCGCATGCATGACGGCCGCTCCGCCGTCACGATTGACGATGTCTTCGCAGCAGATGAGGAGGCCCGTCGTCACGCCCGCGAATTGATTGCCACCAAAGAAAAGGCCGCGTAAACGCGGCCCGGTCTTCTCTTATCTAAATTGCGGCCTCACGCCACCGCCCGCGCCAGCGCACAATGCGACCAGAGCTGGTGCAGCGCGCCGACCAGATGCTCGATATCGGCATCGCTATGCAGCGGTGTCGGCGTAATACGCAGGCGCTCGGTCTTGCGCGGCACGGTCGGATAGTTGATCGGCTGCACATACACACCGTGATTGTCGAGCAGGATATCCGAAATCCATTTGCACTTGGCGGCATCGCCCACCATGACAGGCACGATGTGGCTTGGGTTGTCCATGTGCGGAATACCGCGCGCATCGAGAAGGCCGCGCAGCTTGCGCACCCGGTCCTGATGGCGCGCGCGCTCGAAGGGACTTGCCTTCAGATGCTGGATCGAAGCAATCGCGCCTGCGGCAAGCGACGGCGGCAGGGCCGTCGTGAAGATAAAGCCGGAAGCGAAGGAGCGGATGAAGTCGCAGACCGCCGTAGAACCGGTAATATAGCCGCCCATGACGCCAAAGGCCTTGCCGAGCGTTCCCTCGATGATCGTCAGGCGATCCATCAGGCCTTCGCGCTCGGCAATGCCGCCGCCGCGCGGTCCGTACATGCCAACGGCATGAACTTCGTCGAGATAGGTCATGGCGCCATAACGGTCGGCCAGATCGCAGATTTCCTTGATCGGAGCGATATCGCCATCCATCGAATAGACGGATTCGAAGGCGATCAGCTTCGGCGCATTCGGATCCGCCGCCTTGAGCTTGGCTTCGAGGTCTTCGAGATCGTTGTGCTTCCAGATCACCCGCTCGCAGCGGCCGTAACGGATGCCTTCGATCATCGATGCATGGTTGAGCGCATCCGAGAAAATGATCAGGCCCGGAATTTTCTGACCGAGCGTGCCGAGGGTGGCCCAGTTGGAGACATAACCCGAGGTGAAAATCAGCGCCGATTCCTTGCCGTGGAGATCGGCAAGTTCGCGCTCGAGCAGGACGTGATAGTGGTTGGTACCAGAAATATTCCGGGTGCCTCCCGCACCCGCGCCACAGTGATCGATGGCGGCCTTCATGGCTTCGATGACTTTCGGGTTCTGGCCCATGCCGAGATAGTCGTTGGAGCACCAGACGGTCACATCCTTACGCTCGCCATTGGCGTTATACCGTGTCGCACGGGGGAAATTGCCCTGCTGGCGCTCGATATCCGCAAAAACGCGATAGCGTCCCTCAGAATGCAGGCTTTGCAGTTCCGTCGTGAAAAATGCCTCGAAGTCCATGCCATGCTCCAGAATTGACCAGATCGTTTTCTCCCCCGACATGGGGACCGTCAACCCTTTTGGGCCACTTTAACCGCGTCTGCGTCAATTCGCCGTTGTTTTGAACCATTCCAATAAACCGTTTATAGAACCCGATGAAAAGTACAAAATTGATTCAAATCAAAAAACCCGGATTTTTGGAACCTTTTTTGCGCCGCGCCGTTGTTTGGGACGCAATCGATTTACGCTCGGCGGAATGCCTGTAAGAGGAGGCTTCCCTAAACGACATCGAATTGTTAGTTATCTGTGGCGGTCGGAGGTAGCAGTCGCCGCAGATAAATATGGGACGCCTACCGAGCCGAAGAGCTCATTGTAACGTTGGAGAGAGTTTCATGAAAAAGGCAATCATATTTGCGCTCGTCGGCCTGTCGCTTGCAAGCTGCACGCAGACTGAAAAGGGAGCTTCCATCGGCGCCGTTTCCGGTGCTGTTATTGGTGGAGCTATCACGGGCAACGTTCGTGGCGCGGCAGTGGGTGCGGCAATCGGCGGCGTCGGCGGTGCCCTCATCGGCAATGCTTCCGAGCCGGGCTATTGCTATTATCGCGACCAGTACGGTCAGCGTTACACGGCGCGTTGCCGCTAATCGCTTCGCGAAATACCGTTGCACAGAAGCCCCGGTCACCCGGGGCTTTTTGCGTTTTGGGCAGCAAAACACAAGCGCAAGGGTCCTCAAAGCCGTTTATTTATGATTAAATTGCAATGTTAACGGACAGGAAACGGGTTAGGGCGACAATAAAGGCTCAACCATAAAGCAGCTTATGCGAAGAACACGAACTAACCCGAAGACAGGTATTGCGTATCGGAAAGCTGGCACCGCACTTGCGGTTGCTGTGACGTTCGCCCTGTATCCGGCGTTTACCCGTGACGCCTTTGCCTTCAAACTGTTCGGCATGCGCCTCTGGGGTTCGGAAGAACCGGAGGTCGAGGTTATCAACCCTGTTAAATACGCCGTCACGCTGGATGCCGCGGACGCCGATAAATCCCTGAAAGACAGCCTGGAAAACAGCTCGCTTCTCCTTGCCGACAAGGACAAGCCGGCCTCCGGCGATCTTGGCCTTCTGATAAAGGCAAGAGACGACCGGAACAGGCTGATCGCGGCGCTTTATGAAAACGCCCGTTATGGCGGCATCGTCAAGGTCACCGTCGCCGGCAAGGATGTGGATAGCCTGCCGCCCAATCCGGTGTTCGATCATTCCGCTCCGGTGCCCGTGGTCATCACGGTTACGCCCGGCCCGGTCTTCAAACTCGGCAATGTCAGGCTTGAAGGCGATGTCACCGGCCGCAACCTTGAGGAATATGGCCTGACGACCGGCGGCGACGCGGGTTCTCTCGCCATCATCCGCGCCGGCAACAAGTTGATCGATGATCTGAAGGCCGAAGGCCGTCCGCTTGCGAAGCTGGCGAAACGCGAGGCCGTCGCCAACCACGCGACAAACACGGTGGACATTACCATGGCGGCCGAAGGCGGTCCCGTGGCGCCCCTCGGCACGGTGACCGTCACAGGTGAAAAAACCGTCGATGGCGATTTTATCCGCCGTTATTCGCGCCTCAATGGCGGCGAGCCCTATTCGCCGGAAAAACTGCGCAAGGCCGCCGACCGGCTGCGGCAGCTCGGCGTCTTTTCCAGCCTGACCATCAAGGAAGCGGGAACGCTGGCGCGCGACGGCACCATTCCGCTTACCATCGAGGTTTCGGAAGGCAAGCACCGCTATTTCGGCGTCGGCGCGCAATATTCCACCACGGAAGGCATCGGTCTCCAGGGTTATTGGGGCCACAGGAACCTGTTCGGACAGGCCGAATCGCTGCGTATCGAAGGTTCGGTTTCGCGCATCGCAGAGGCATCGAGCGTCGAAGGCATGGATTATTCGGCGGGCATCACTTTCACCAAGCCCGGCATGTTCAACCCACGTACCACCTTCAAGACCAGCCTGATTGCCAAGACCGAACACCCCGATACATACGACGCCAAGACCGTGACTGGCACGGCCGGTTTCGCCTACGAGCTGAACGATACCGATACAGCCGCAGCCGGCCTCGAGGTGCAATGGGCCGATACGGAAGACGCATTCGGCAAGAACGAATATCTCACCACCTCCATCCCGCTGGAATTCGTTCGTGATACACGCGACGATAAACTGAACCCGACCGAAGGCTTTCGCGCCTCGGTGGCCGCCAAACCGAGCTACGAAGCACTGAACGGCACCTTCTTTTCCTCTTTCGAAGGCTCCATTTCGGGCTACAAGGGACTTGGCGCCGAGGACAGGCTGATCATGGCCGGAAAGCTTTCCGGCGGCGTGCTGGTCGGCGGCAGCGATCTGCAGGACATACCCACCACCAGGCGCTTTTATGCCGGCGGCGGCGGATCGGTGCGCGGCTACAGCTATCAGGAAATATCGCCCTACAATGCCGCCGGCGACGCGACGGGCGGCCGCTCCTATGTCGTCGGCTCCGTTGAGGCCCGCATCAAGGTCACCGATACGATCGGCATCGTCCCCTTCATCGATGCGGGTGTGGTTTCGGAAGACGTGGCACCCGATTTTTCCGATATCCGGGCTGGCGCCGGTATCGGCCTGCGTTACGCGACGCCCTTCGGGCCTCTGCGTCTCGATGTCGCCATGCCGCTCGACAAATACGATGGCGGCAACAGTTTCGGCATTTATGCTGGCATCGGTCAGTCTTTTTAAACGCCGCAGTCGAACACCCTTACAACAGAGTGTAGATTACCCTTTATGAAAACGTTGATTCGATTGCTGAAATGGCTGGGCTACGCTGCTTTGTGCGGCGTGGTGCTGGTGTTGCTTGCGGTTCTGTTCGTCGGTTTTACCCCGATGGGCGCAAGAATTGCCGCAAAGCAGATTTCATCGCTCGTTTCCACGCCAGATCAGGTAATCGAGATTTCGCCCCCGAGCGGCCTTTTGACCGGCCGCCTGCGGCTCGACAATGTCACGCTTTCAGACCGGCAGGGACCCTATGCCCGCGTGAACCAGATCGCCGTCGACTGGTCGCCGCTCTCGCTGCTTGCCGGCACCTTCCATGCCGACCGGGTCTCGGCCGGATCGATCGATGTCGAGCGCAAACCGCTTGCCCCGGAGCAGACATCGACCAAGAGCTCCGGCAATTCCTCGCTGCCGATCGAAATCGCCGTCGACAAGTTCAGCTTTCCCGATATCAGCCTTGGCCAGTCGCTTCTCGGCCGTCCCTTCGACCTGAACGCGGAAGGCAACCTGACGGCTGCCCAGGACGATATGCGGCTATCGCTCACCGCCCATCGGCTCAATGCGCCGGATGCGGAGGTTAATGCCGACATCGCCTTCCTTCCGAATGAGAATGTCCTGAAGCTGAAAGCGGAGATGAAGGAGCCCGAAGGCGGTCTTCTCGCCACGCTGCTTTCGCTTCCGGGAACGCCTGCGGTGGCAATAGACCTCAACGGCGAAGGCCCGCTTTCCAACTGGACGGGCACGCTGCGCGGCAATGTCGCCGGCAACCCTGTCGTCAACGTCACCGGCCGCCACCTTCTTGCAGATGATGGCACCCGCCGTATCGAAATTGCAGGCGGTGGCCAGCCCGATCTGCTTCTGCCTCCGGCCTTCCGCCAGCTTTTTGCTGGCGAGACAAAGCTCGACGCAAATGCAACCCTTTCGCCGCAGGGCCGTATCGAAATCGGCAGCAGCACGCTGGAGACCGGCACCCTGCTGTTGACGGCGTCAGGCACGGTCGATCCGAACGGTCAGAACGATCTCGCCGCCAATCTCATTGGCACCGCCGGCCCCGTGGATTTTCGCTGGCCGCTGGAGAATGGCGAGGTTCAGGCCCTCATCAACGGCCTCGATCTTTCCCTCAAGGGCGGCGCAGACGCCGCGCATCTCAACACGACGGTATCGTTACGCAGCCTTTCCCTGCCGCAAGGCAGGCTCGATGACGTCAAGCTGACGGCCGAGAGCGCCGATCTCAACATCGCCAACCGCAGCGGCACGATCGCGACGGTCCTGTCCGTGGCCCAATCCTCCTTCGTCAGTGCCGATATCGACCGGCTGGTGCGGGCGCCCCTCACCATCAAGGCGCCGCTCAGCCTCACCTCTTCCGCCATTGGCTTCGACGGCGCGACGCTGGAAAGCGCCAGTGTCGGTGGAACGCTGAACGGCAGTTTCGATCTCAGCGGCAATCGCCTGACCTCCAGCGTGCAGCTCTTCGCGCTGCCCGCCACCCTTCCACCGGCCCTCGCGGAAAAGTTCGACACCACCATTGCCCTCCAGGGCGATATCGACGTGACCGTCGGCGGACGCACCAGCCTTGAAAACCTCGTCGTCAAATCGGGAACCATCGAAGCGACCGGCAATGTCGGCCTCGAAAACGATGCATTGAGCGCCAGCCTGACGGGTAAATTTCCCGCTCTTGAAAAACTGACGCCACAGGCGAAGGGCGTCGCCGATTTTGCAATCGAAGCCAGCGGCGCGCTAACAGCACCGGATTTCAACGTCACCCTGAGTTCCGAAAGCGCAATCCTTGCCGGACGAACACTCGAATCGCTGAAGGTCAATGCAACGGGCAAAGCCGATCCCACCGCGCCTCAGGCAAAGCTCACCGTCAGCGGCAGCCTCGACCGACAGAAGATCGACGCCAATGCCGATGTGGTGCAGACCGAAAACGGCACGGCCGTCCCTGAGCTGCACGTGGCCGTAGGACGGAATATCTTGAACGGCCAGCTGCAATTCTCGCAGCAATTCCTGCCATCGGGCAATCTCTCCTTCAACTTCCCCGACCTTGCCCTGCTCGCCGCCCTCGCCGCGCAGCAGGCGGATGGCGATATTGCCGGCGACATCGCCCTGAGCAACGCCAATGGCCGGATTGCCGCGACGATCAAGGCCAATGGTGGCAGCATCCGCCAGGGCACGACAACGATCTCCAAACTCGCCGCCGATATTTCCATCGACGATCTTCAGGCTCTCGCCATCAACGGCAAGGTCAGCGCCGACAGCGTCAATGCCGGCGCCGCCGCGATATCAGGCCTGAATGCCACCATTGGCCATTCCGGTACAACGACGCAGTTCGACGTCAATGGCCGTTACGACAATGCGCCGCTGGTGGTAAAAGGCAGCGCAGAGACCGGCGGATCTCCGATGACGGTGCGCGTCGACGCCTTTTCCGCCGCTCCCAAGGGCATTGCGGTTCGCCTTGAAAAACCGAGCACCATCGCCATCCAGAACGGCACGGCCCGCATCTCCGATCTGACCATCATCACGGGTGAAGGACGCGTCGAGGTCAACGGCAGCGCCGGGTCGACGCTCGATATCAATGCCGATATCCGTTCGCTGCCCGCCAGTCTCGCAAATGCCTTCGCCTCCGGGCTGGATGCGGCAGGCAGCATCTCCGGCACGGTGAGCGCCAAGGGTGCGGCATCGAACCCCGCGGTCGATTACAATCTGAACTGGACCAATGCCGAGGTCGCGCAGACACGTGCGGCAGGCCTTGCCGCGCTCGGCATCAAGGCGAACGGCCGTTTTGCCGGTGGCACCTTGCAGATCGACACCAATGTATCCGGCCAGGGCGGCATGTCGCTTTCCGGCGGCGGCTCGCTCGGCATCGCCGGCAATCGTCCGCTTTCGATGGCGTTTTCCGGCAGGCTGCCCTTCTCCGCCGTCGCGGCGCAAACCGCAGCGCAGGGCCTCGATGTGGACGGCACCGCCGCCATCGATGTGAAGATTTCCGGCAGCGCTTCCGCGCCTGTCGTTACCGGCAGCATCACCACCGATGGTACGCGCCTGACCGACGTACGCCGAAACCTGACCATCAACGATCTGGGCGCCACCATCACCTTCGACCGCGACCGTGCCGTCATTTCGCGACTGACGGGCAAGCTGGCGGGCGGCGGAACGATCTCGGGAACCGGCAGCGTCGGCATAGCCGGTGGTTCTGGTTTCCCCGCCGATATATCGATCACGCTTAATCGCGCCGGCTATAATGACGGCACGCTGGTGACGACGGTAGTAAGCGGCACGCTGACGCTGAAAGGCCCGCTGCTGAATTCTCCCGTGCTGGGCGGCAACCTGACGCTGGACAGAAGCGCCATCACCATTCCGGAAAAGCTTCCGGCCTCGCTGACGGAAATCGATGTCAAGCACAAGAACGCCCCGCCGAAGGTGCGCGCGCAGGCCAAGGCGCTCGGGGCTGATCAGGGCGGCAGCGGCAGCTCGTCCACCATCAATCTCGACCTGCAGGTGAACGCACCGAGCGGCATCTTCGTGCGCGGACGCGGCATCGATGCGGAACTCACGGGCAATCTGACGATCCGTGGCACGGCAGCCGTTCCCGTCATTTCCGGCGGCTTCGAAATGCGCCGTGGCCGGCTCGAAATCCTCACTCGCCGCCTCGATTTCACCACCGGCAATATCAGTTTCGGCGGCGGCCTCGTTCCGGTCCTCGATATGAAGGCCGACTCGACGGTCGGTTCGACGACCATCACCGTGGCCGTTTCCGGCAACGCCAACGATCCGACCTTTGCTTTCTCCTCGGCACCCGCCCTGCCGCAGGATGAGGTGATGGCACAGCTGATCTTCGGCCAGTCCATGTCGAAACTCTCGGCTCTGCAAATCGCAAGGCTGGCCGATGCCGCCGCCCAGTTGGCCGGCGGGCGTTCCACTTCGCTGTTCGACAAGCTCAGAAGCAATCTCGGCGTCGACGATCTCGATATTTCGACCGATTCCGAAGGGCAGGCCCGTGTTTCCGCCGGTAAATATCTGAACGAAAGAACCTATCTCGAGCTGCAGCAAAGCGGCGAATCCGGCGCAAAAGCCATCATCAACCTCGATGTCGGACGGGGTGTGAAGCTACGCGGGGAAGCGGGCGGCGATGGCGAAGGCGCAGCCGGCATATTTTACGAGAAAGAATATTAGCATTTCCAGTAAAAGTGTGTAGCGGTTTTTACGTCCGGACAATGCGTAAAATACTCCAGCGCCGCTTCGCATTTAGGTTTGCGAAACCATCTGATGATACAAATCATCCATTGAAGACGGAAATATTGTTTCCGGCTGTTCAGGCACCAGGCAGAACGCCAAATCCGCATATGCAAGTGTCGGTGCACTTGCGCCGGCCTCCACAGCGAGCATTGGGAAGAATTCTGATGGCAATGATTAACTCTACCAATTTTGGCGGTGAGACGCTCGAAATCATCGCGTTCCGCCTGCATGATCAGGAATTCTGCGTGAAGACGACGACCATCCGCGAAATTCGCGGCTGGGCGCCTTCTACGCCCATTCCCCACGCGCCGAAAGACGTCATCGGCGTCATGAACCTGCGCGGCTCTGTTATTCCGATCATCGATCTGGCTCACAAGCTCGGCATGAAGAGCACTGTCGCCAATGAGAGAAGCGCGATTGTGGTGGCGGAAGTGCACAACATGGTCATCGGCATGCTCGTCGACCGCGTTTCCGACATTCTGACGATCCCGGCAAACCAGGTTCAGCCGGTTCCGGAAATCTCGGCATCTTTCGACAAGTCCTATTCGGAAGGCATCATTGCCAACGAACATGGCATGATCTGCTTCCTGAACCTTGCGAAAATGTTCAAGGGAACCGAAGCGGAAGATCTCGCAGCCTAATCAGGCCTTTTCGGCTGGCCACGCCACAAGAAGAGTATCGATCAATCCAGACCGCCGGAGCACTCGCCCGGCGGTTTTATTTTTACTCTTTACCTCGCCTTATTAAATAAGAACATTTTAATATTATGGATATCTAATATTAAAGGCCGTGGAACAGTATCGCGCCGGCACGAATATCACGCTGGCCCGATACCTGACCGAGGCGGAGAGACGGAAGTGCCTGCATTGCTGCCTTCGGCGGCAAACCTGTTCGTTGTTCAACATGATACGACGCGGACCGCATATCCTGTGCGGCTCGCCGCGCCGTGGGCCGTTTTTGGGGGACGTATAATGCTGGGGTTAGGTAAAAGCGTAGACAACAGAAATATGCTCGATGCGATATCGAGATCGCAGGCGGTCATAGAATTCGATCTCAAGGGTAATATCCTCACCGCGAATAAAAATTTCTGCACGGCGCTGGGTTATGATCTCACTGAGATCGTCGGCAAGCACCATCGCATCTTCTGCGATAGCGAGCTTGCCGGGTCGCGGGCCTATCAGGAATTCTGGGAGTCTCTCGCCCGTGGCGAGTTCCAGGCCAGGGAATATCGCCGTATCCGCAAGGACGGCTCGGTTATCTGGATCGAGGCCTCTTACAACCCGGTTTTCCGTTCCGGCAAACCCTATAAGGTCGTGAAGATCGCCACCGACATCACCGCCAAGAAAATCAAGGCCGTGGACGATGCGGGCAAGATGGAGGCGCTCTCCCGTTCGCAGGCCACAATCGAATTTTTCCCGGACGGCACCATCATTACCGCCAACCCGAATTTCTGTGCCACGGTGAATTACGACCTCAAGGAAATCGAGGGCAGGCATCACCGCATGTTCTGCGATCCAGCCTATGCCGCCTCGCCCGCCTATGGCAATTTCTGGCCGCGACTGGCGGCAGGGGAATTCATCTCGGATGAATTTGTCCGATACGGAAAGAACGGCAAGGAAATATGGATCCAGGCCGCCTATAATCCGGTGCTGGACGAGGCGGGCAAGGTCGTCAAAGTGGTGAAATTCGCCACCGATGTCACGCCGCGCATGAGCGCCATCAGTGTGCTTGCCGATGCCCTGCGGGCGCTGGCCGAAGGTGATCTTGTGCAGCGCCTCGACAACAGCTTCGTGCCCAGCATGGAAAAGCTGCGCGCGGACTTCAACGAAGTCGTCGCCAAGCTGCAGGCCACCATGCAGACCATCGCCCACAATGCCTCGACAATCGCCTCGGGCTCCGGTGAAATCCGCATCGCCGCCGATCAGCTTTCGCAGCGCACCGAACAGCAGGCCGCCTCACTGGAAGAGACCGCAGCCGCGCTGGAGGAAATCACCACCACCGTTACCGATGCCAGCCAGCGCGCCGGCGAGGCCGGAAAGCTGGTATTGCGAACGAGAGAACATGCCGAACATTCCGGCGATATCGTCCAGCAGGCAATTTCCGCCATGGACGCGATTTCGCGTTCCTCGGGTGAAATCACCAATATCATCGGTGTCATTGACGACATCGCCTTCCAGACCAATCTTCTGGCCCTGAATGCGGGTGTCGAAGCCGCCCGGGCCGGGGAAGCGGGCAAGGGTTTCGCCGTCGTGGCGCAGGAGGTTCGCGAACTCGCACAACGGTCCGCCGTTGCGGCCAAGGAAATCAAATCCCTCATCAACACCTCCCGCGAGCAGGTCGCCAACGGTGTGGATCTGGTGGGCAGAACCGGCGGCGCGCTCCGGGATATCCAGTCGCAGATGAGCGAGATCGACACCAATGTCTCGGCGATCGTCGAAGCCTCGCGCGAACAGGCGAATGGTCTCAGCGAAATCAATCAGGCCGTCAACGTCATGGATCAGGCCACTCAGAAAAACGCCGCCATGGTGGAGGAAACCACCGCCGCCAGCCACGGCCTCGCCACGGAGGCGGAAAATCTGCACGAATTGCTGCGGCAGTTCAGAATATCCCACGAGGCATCGCCCACCCGCCCGGTCGACAAAAAGCCAGCCGTCGTCACCCGGCTCCCGACACCGCAACCGCGATATGCCGCCGCGCCAAGGTCTCACGGAAACGCAGCAACCGAATGGGCGGAATTCTAGGCCCGCTCTGAAGCCAAGGGCCGCCGGGAAACGGCGGCCTCAATGTTATAGAAGGATACGATCCGCCCGGGTGAAGATTTCAAAATCTTCACCCCGCACCAGCGCCACAAGTGTGACACCCGAACTCTCGGCCGTTTCGATGGCAAGCGCAGTGGGGGCTGAAATTGCCGCCAGAATGGGGCTGCCAAGGATGGCCGTCTTCTGGACCATTTCCACCGACAGTCGGCTGGTGACCACCACAATGCCCGTATCGGGCGATAGGTCCGCATTGACAACCGCACCTGCGAGCTTGTCGAGCGCATTGTGGCGGCCGACATCTTCGCGGACAGCAAGCAGCCCTTTTTGAGGATTGTAGAAACCCGCGCCGTGAACTGCCCTCGTTTCGCGATTGAGGCTTTGCGCTTCATTCAGCGCTTTCACCGCGGCGACGATGTCATCACCGTCAACGGCGATTTCCACGTCGCTCAATTCCGGTACTACACGGACCGCCTGTTCTATGGATTCGATGCCACAAAGACCGCAGCCGACGGGGCCTGCCATATGCCGCCGTCTTGCCTTCAGCGCATCCGCATTGGCATCCTGCAAATCCACCTGAACATCGAAGCCCTGCCCGGCCTCGATCACCTCGATGGAACGGATTTCCGCCCTTGTGGATATGATGCCTTCCGTAAGACTGAAACCAACCGCGAAATCGACAAGATCAGCGGGGCTAGCCATCATCACGGCATGGGTGCTGCCGCCATAGGAAAAGGCAACCGGCACCTCCTCGGGCACCGCCCTCTCGCCCTTCACTATGGCCCCTTCGCGCAAAGCGGTTCTTGCCACCCTTCGGTAACTTGCCTTTGCCGACACGCCGATCACTCCTCCATGACGAAAATTCGCTTCGTCTCTCTCACGATCTCAAAGCAGCATTTCTTCCCGGTATCACATCTAACCGAAAGCCCTGAAAATCGGAATCGGTTTCCCGGGTGCACCCGTTGAAGGCGCTCCTTGCCTCACCCATTTTCCGCACGTCCATCACTGATGCAATCCCGCCAACGCCATTCAGAAGCTCAGATCAAGCCAGGTGACGGGTTTCTATGCGAAAGCAGCCATGCTTCGCCTGATATGGGGAGGTAACAGCCCAAAACAAAAAAGCGACCGAAGCGGCCGCTTTCTGCTTTAGGTTTTTTGTGGGCAGTCATTCTTTCGAACCCGCCCGGTGCTTTCAAGCAGCGACGAGAACCTCATGCAGGTTCGTCAGTTCGTAAAGGTGCTTTTCAAGCTTGGTCAGATGTTCGTGATGATGATTGCCCTCTTCGATTTCGGCCTTGGCCGCATCGATACGCTTCTGCAGCGTGTCGGGGGACATGTCATCGGCCGAAACGGCGGATTCGGCGAGAAGCGTGCAGCCAGTCGGCAGAATATCGGCAAAACCGCCGAAGACGACATATTTATGCGTCTCGCCGGAAGCGAACTTCACCGTTACCAGACCCGGCTTAATCGTGGTCATCGTCGGCGCATGATTGGCCAGAACGGTCATCTCACCCAGCGTAGCCGGGATGACGACTTCCGTAACCGTTTCGGAAACGAGCAGACGCTCCGGGGAAACGAGATCGAATTTGAAACTGTCAGCCATGGCTATTCACTTCTTTTCAATTACGCGGGCGTCACGGACTTGTCTTTTACAACGCAGGCGAAAACCGTTCCGGTTTCGCCACCATTGTCGGCAGGGCGCGCGGCTAGAGCCACGCGCCCGCCAATTCATGATCAGGCAGCCTCGGCAGCCAGCTTCTTTGCCTTTTCGATGGCTTCTTCCATCGAACCGACCATGTAGAAAGCAGCTTCCGGCAGGTTGTCATACTCGCCGTTGACCAGGCCCTTGAAGCCCTTGATCGTGTCTTCGAGAGCGACCAGCTTGCCCGGCGAACCGGTGAAGACTTCAGCAACGAAGAACGGCTGCGACAGGAAACGCTCGATCTTGCGGGCGCGGGCAACCGTCAGCTTGTCTTCTTCCGACAGTTCGTCCATGCCGAGGATGGCGATGATGTCCTGGAGAGCCTTGTAGCGCTGCAGGGTCGACTGAACCTTACGAGCCACTTCATAGTGCTCTTCGCCGACGATCATCGGGTCAAGCATACGCGAGGTGGAGTCGAGCGGGTCAACAGCCGGGTAGATACCCTTTTCAGCGATCGAACGCGACAGAACCGTCGTTGCGTCAAGATGCGCGAACGAGGTGGCAGGTGCCGGGTCGGTCAAGTCGTCGGCGGGAACGTAAATGGCCTGAACCGAGGTGATCGAACCCTTGGTCGTGGTGGTGATGCGTTCCTGCATCTGGCCCATGTCGGTTGCGAGCGTCGGCTGGTAGCCCACGGCCGAAGGAATACGGCCGAGCAGAGCCGATACTTCCGAACCAGCCTGCGTGAAGCGGAAGATGTTGTCCACGAAGAACAGAACGTCCTGGCCTTCGTCACGGAAGTTTTCAGCGATCGTCAGACCGGTCAGAGCGACGCGGGCGCGGGCGCCCGGCGGTTCGTTCATCTGGCCGTAAACGAGTGCTGCCTTGGAGCCTTCGCCGCCGCCGAGCTTGTTGACGTTCGACTCGATCATTTCGTGATAGAGGTCGTTACCTTCGCGGGTACGCTCACCAACACCGGCGAATACCGAGTAACCGCCGTGCGCCTTGGCGACGTTGTTGATGAGTTCCATGATGAGAACCGTCTTGCCAACGCCGGCGCCGCCGAACAGGCCGATCTTACCGCCCTTGGCGTAAGGAGCCAGAAGGTCGACGACCTTGATGCCGGTGACGAGAATCTGTGCTTCCGTCGACTGCTCGACGTAAGACGGCGCGTCCTGGTGGATGGCGCGCTTCTTGGCCGTGGTGATCGGACCGGCTTCGTCAACCGGCTCGCCGATGACGTTCATGATGCGGCCGAGCGTTTCGGGACCGACCGGAACTTCGATCGGCGCACCCGTGTTGACGACGCCCTGACCGCGAACCAGACCTTCGGTCGAGTCCATGGCGATGGTGCGAACGACGTTTTCGCCGAGATGCTGCGCGACTTCCAGAACGAGGCGGTTGCCATTGTTCTCGGTTTCGAGCGCGTTCAGGATCGGAGGCAGTTCGCCTTCGAACGCCACGTCGACAACAGCGCCGATAACCTGGGTAACCTTGCCCGCGCCGTTCACCGCTGCGGTTTTCTTGGGGGTAGCTGCCTTAGCCATTATCCTTACCCTCTTTCCTTACCTCAGAGCGCTTCCGCGCCCGAAATGATTTCAATGAGTTCCTTGGTGATCTGAGCCTGACGCTGACGGTTGTAGGACAGCGTCAACTTGTTGATCATCTCACCGGCATTGCGCGTTGCATTGTCCATCGCGCTCATCTTGGCGCCCATTTCACCGGCTACGTTTTCGAGCAGAGCCCGGAAAACCTGAACCGAAATGTTGCGCGGAATAAGGTCTTCCAGAATAGAAGCCGCATCCGGCTCATATTCGTAGACGGCGTTCTGCGTCGCGGCATCCTCTTCCACAACAGGCGTTGCGGCGGGAATGAGCTGCAGGCCGGTCGGGATCTGGCTGATGACGGACTTGAATTCCGAATAGATCAGCGTGCAGACATCGAACTCACCCGCGTTGAAGAGCGAGATCACCTTCTTGGCGATCTGGTCGGCATTTTCAAAACCGACCTTCTTCACGTCGCGCAGTTCGATGCGCTCGATGATGTTGGCTGCAAATTCGCGGCGAAGGCTGTCGTAACCCTTCTTGCCAACCGTGATGATCTTGACCGTCTTGCCTTCCGAAATCAGCTTGCGGGCGTGATCGCGGGCAAAACGGGAAATCTGCGAGTTGAAACCGCCGCAAAGGCCACGTTCAGCCGTGCAGACGACGAGCAGGTGCACGTCGTCCTTGCCGGTGCCGGTCATCAGCGCCGGAGCAACGTCCGCCTCGACCGCCTTGGCGATGTTGGCGAGAACGGCGCTCATGCGCTGAGAATAAGGCCGGGCGGCCTCCGCAGCTTCCTGGGCGCGCCGAAGCTTCGCCGCGGCGACCATTTTCATCGCCTTGGTAATCTTCTGCGTCGCCTTTACGGAGGCAATGCGGTTTTTCAGATCCTTTAGTGAAGGCATCCGTTATCCGTCCGAGTAAAAGAGCCCTGATTACGAGAAAGACTTGGCGAAGCTATCAAGAGCGCCCTTGAGCTTGCCCTTGGTATCGTCGCTGATAGCCTTTTCCGTGCGGATGGTGTCGAGGATCGCCTTGCCTTCCGAGCGGAGGTAGGAAAGCAGACCCTGCTCGAACTTGCCGACCTGTGCGACCGGAACCTTGTCGAGGTAACCGTTGACACCGGCGAAGATCACCGCGACCTGCTCTTCCGTCTTGAGCGGAGAGAACTGCGGCTGCTTCAGAAGCTCGGTCAGGCGGGCGCCGCGGTTGAGCAGGCGCTGCGTGGAAGCGTCGAGGTCCGAACCGAACTGGGCGAAGGCGGCCATTTCGCGATACTGGGCGAGTTCACCCTTGATCGAGCCGGCAACCTGCTTCATCGCCTTGATCTGGGCGGCGGAGCCAACGCGCGAAACCGACAGACCGACGTTAACGGCCGGGCGAATACCCTGATAGAACAGGTCGGTTTCAAGGAAGATCTGGCCGTCGGTGATCGAGATCACGTTGGTCGGAATGAAGGCCGAAACGTCGTTACCCTGGGTTTCGATAACCGGCAGAGCCGTCAGCGAACCAGCGCCCATTTCGTCGGAGAGCTTTGCAGCGCGCTCGAGAAGACGGGAGTGGAGGTAGAAAACGTCACCCGGATAAGCTTCGCGGCCCGGCGGGCGGCGCAGCAGAAGCGACATCTGACGATAGGCAACGGCCTGCTTGGAAAGGTCGTCGTAGCCGATGAGAGCGTGCTTGCCGTTGTCACGGAAGTACTCGCCCATGGCGCAACCGGCAAACGGAGCGAGGTACTGCATCGGAGCCGGGTCGGAAGCAGTAGCAGCAACGATGATCGAGTACTGCAGCGCGCCGCGCTCTTCCAGAACCTTAACGAACTGGGCGACGGTCGAACGCTTCTGACCGATAGCGACGTAGACGCAATAAAGCTTGTCGCCATCCGGGCCATTGTCGTGAATGGCCTTCTGGTTCAGGATCGTATCGAGGATGATGGCGGTCTTGCCGGTCTGGCGGTCGCCGATGACGAGCTCGCGCTGGCCGCGGCCAACCGGGATGAGCGCGTCGATGGCCTTGAGGCCGGTCGACATCGGCTCATGAACCGACTTGCGCGGAATGATGCCGGGAGCCTTGACGTCGACGCGCGAACGCTTGGCGGCATTGATCGGGCCCTTGCCGTCGATCGGGTTGCCGAGCGCGTCAACGACGCGGCCGAGCAGCTCCGGACCGACCGGAACGTCAACGATAGCGCCAGTCCGCTTTACGGTGTCGCCTTCCTTGATGTCACGGTCCGAACCGAAGATAACCACACCGACGTTGTCGGCTTCGAGGTTGAGCGCCATGCCGCGAATGCCGCCGGGAAACTCGACCATTTCGCCGGCCTGAACATTGTCGAGGCCATAGACGCGGGCGATACCGTCACCGACGGAAAGCACCTGACCGACTTCCGAGACTTCCGCCTCGTTGCCGAAATTTTTGATTTGATCTTTCAGAATTGCGGAAATTTCCGCGGCGCGGATATCCATCAGCCAACCTCTTTCAGTGCAAGCTTAAGGGTGGAAAGTTTGGTGCGAAGAGACGTATCGATCTGGCGAGAGCCGACCTTGACGATCAGGCCGCCGAGGATCGACGGATCGACGGTAACGGAAACCGCCACATCCTTGCCGGTAACGCTCTTCAGCGCCGCCTTCAGTTCAGTTTCCTGCGCCTCGTCGAGCGCATGTGCCGAGGTGACCTCGGCGGTGATTTCGCCGCGGTGGGCGGCGGCAATGGTGCGGTAGGCGCGGATCATGCCGGGAACGGCAAAGAGACGGCGATTATTCGCAACGACCTTGAGGAAATTGAGAGCGAGACCGGCAATGCCGGCCTTTTCGCAGATCGCGGTGATTGCCTTGAACTGATCCTCGGCGGAAAACACCGGGCTCGCAACCAGACGCTTCAAATCGTCGCTTTCGTCGAGAAGTGCGCCGAACTTATCCAGATCGGCCTGAACCGCTTCGACCGCACCCGCTTCCAAAGCAAGCTCGAAAAGCGACGACGCATACCTTTCCGCTACACCGGATGTTCCATGGGAGGTGTCTGCCACGGGCACTTTTTCCCTGCTAATCGTCCAAGACCATCAGCGATGGGGCTCCACCGCATCAAATTCTTGAAATCGTTTCAATTTCCCCGAAAAAGACCGGAATTCCCCCCTGCCTTTTCCCAATTTCGCGGTCCGTCTAGCATAGGACGCCGGGACTCGCAACACGCGTAATAGCGGAAAGCGCCGTTTGGGCAAGGGGGAATGCGTTTAAATTTTCCGATTTCGCCCAGGATGCGGCATCTGTGCGTCACAAAAGGCAAAAAGCCCGCTTCAGACCAGCCCGAACACGTAGCTCAACGACAGTGCAGCGAGCAGAAAGTGTACAACCAGAAGTAAGAAATTCCGCATGGTTGCGCCACCATCGGAGAGTATGGAGAGAATGCCGCCAAAGACACTGAGGCCGAAAGCCGCACCGAAGGCGAGATAGACCATGGGCTGCGCGAGAAGCAGGGCGGCGGCGCCGAGACCGAGATAGAACCCGGCAAGCGACGAACGCACAAGCGCATAACCATCCCTGCGCTCACCCGCCGGCTGCAGACCGAAGGCACGCAGCGTAATACCCGGCGCAAACATGAAAAAAAGGCCCATCACGGCCGAAACCACCGCCGCTCCGAAGGCCAGCTGCTCGCCGAACTCGGCGGGAAAATAAAACTCCATCTCGTTCCCCAAATCATTTTGACTGCCTGCTGCGTTATGACACGGTCATGACAGCGGGAAAACGCCCCGGCGGCAAAGTTCAAAGGAAACTTTGCGGGTCGATATCGAGCTGCACATGCACACTGCCGCGCTCTTTCGGGCCATTGGCCAGAAGCGTGCGGAGAAAAGACTGCATGTCGGAATTGCGCCGCCCGTGCACCAAGAGGCGGAAACGGTGGCGGCCACGGATGAGCGCGAGCGGCGCTTCCGCCGGGCCGAGCAGCATGATGCCGGCAACCTGCGGGGCTGCGGCCCTCAAGCCCCGGGCATGGGTTTCCGCTTCCCCGCGCGTATCGGCGGAGACGATGATCGAGGCAAGCCGTCCGAAGGGCGGCAGAACGGCTTTTTCCCGCTCCACGATTTCCCTTTCGTAGAAGGCCGATGCATCGCCCGAAACGATGGCCTGCATGACGGGGTGCTGCGGCTGATAGGTCTGCAACAGGCCATGGCTCTTCAACCCCGTGCGCCCGGCGCGCCCCGTCACCTGCGACAACAGCTGAAATGTTCGCTCCGCCGCACGCGGATCGCCATTGGCAAGGCCGAGATCGGCATCGACGATGCCCACAAGTGTCATCAGCGGAAAATTATGTCCCTTGGCGACGAGCTGCGTGCCGATAACGATATCGGCCTCGCCCTTGACGATCGCCTCCAGTTCCAGCCGCAGGCGCTTGACGCCCATGAGATCGGAGGAGAGTACGATGGTGCGGGCCTCGGGGAAATGTTTCTCCACCTCCTCGGCGATGCGCTCCACACCCGGCCCGCAAGCCACCAGATGATCGAAGGTTCCGCATTCCGGGCAATGATCGGGCGTCGGCTCGCTGTGGCCGCACTGGTGGCACTGCAATTGATTGCGGAACCGGTGCTCCACCAGCCAGCTGGAACATTGCGGGCATTGGAAACGGTGACCGCAGACCCGGCAGAGCGTCAACGGCGCATAACCGCGACGATTGAGGAAGAGGAGCGCCTGCTCACCCTTTTCGATGGTCTTGCCGATGCCGCGCAGCAGGACGGGCGAAAGAAACCCTCCCCTCTCTGGCGGATGACGCCGCATATCGACAAGGTGCAGATCGGGCATCGCCGCATCGCCGAACCGCGTGTGCAGGTGGATGGTGTTGTAACGCCCCGAACTACCGTTGACCTGACTTTCGACCGATGGCGTGGCCGACACCAGCACGACAGGGAATTCCGCGATCCGCGCTCTCACCACCGCCATGTCGCGGGCATTGTAATAGACGCGGTCTTCCTGCTTGTAGGCCGGGTCGTGCTCCTCATCGACGATGATGAGACCGAGATTGTCGAAGGGCAGGAAAAGGGCCGAGCGCGCGCCGGCCACCACCTTCACTTCGCCCGTCACCGCCTGCCGCCAGACCTTTTCTCGCATCCGCGGCGACAGGTCCGAATGCCATTCCGCCGGTTTCGCACCGAAACGGTCCTGAAAACGTTCAAGGAAGGCCGCCGTCAGCGCAATTTCGGGCAACAGGATGAGAACCTGCCTGCCCTGCCGGAGCGTCTCCGCCACCGCCTCGAAATAGACCTCGGTTTTGCCAGAACCTGTGACGCCGTCGATCAGCGAAACATGAAACCCGCCCTTGCGCACATCCTCGAGTATCTCCGAAGCGGCCTGTTTCTGCGGGCCTTCCAGACGCGGCTCGACATAGTCAGGATCGGGTTCGGCCACGACAGGCGGCGCCGGCAGAAACACCGTCTCGAATACGCCCTGCTTGACGAGACCGTCGATAACGCTGGTCGAAACGCCGGCGGCATGGGCAAGCCCGCTCTTCGTCCAGCCATGCCCTTCAGCCGCCAGTTCCATCACCCGCTCGCGGGCGGGGGTAAGGCGCTCCGGCCGGCCTTCGGTCAGCCGCAGCCCCTCGATCATCGGCTCGGGATCGAAGGCGGCAGGTGCTCTGAGCGCCATGCGGGCCACGAGGCCGGGCGGAGACAGCGTATAGGCGGCGACCCAGTCGACGAAGCGGCGCATTTCCGCCTTCAGCGGCGGGCACTCGAAACTTTTGGTGATGGGCCGCAGCTTCTTCGGATCGACGCCGTTCTCGCCCGCATCGTCCCACACCACGCCAAAGACCTGCCGGGGGCCAAGCGGCACCTGCACGACGGAACCGGTCTCCACCACCATATCCTCGGGCACCGAATAGCTGTAAGGCCCGGGCGCCGGCATGGGCACGAGAACGGGCACCGTGCGCGTGGGCGACGGCGGGTCGAACAGAGCCCCAAACAGATCGGACGAATCTTTAGCCATGATGTGGCGACCATGCCCCGGCGACAGGAAAAAGGAAACCGCCCGGATGTAGTGGGCGCGCCTTGCAAAGTCCACCTCTTAACCAAATGCTGACCATAAGCGCATAGTTTCGAAGCATGGAAAGGAACGCCACGTGACCGAAATCCTGACATTTGCCCAAGCCGATCTTTTGAACGAGCGCCAGTCCTGGCTCGCCGCCCTCGCGGGCGAACGCCGGCTTTCGGACAATACCGTCGAGGCCTATGAGCGCGATACCCGGCAATTTCTGACATTCCTGACCGGTTACATCGGCAAACCGGCCTCAATCACCGATATTGCCGATCTGCGTCCGGTCGATCTTCGCGCCTTTCTGGCCAACCGGCGCAAGGAAGGCGCCGGCGCACGTTCGCTGGGCAGGCATCTGGCAGGCCTGCGCTCCCTGCTTCATCACCTGCAGAAAAAAGGCCTGGTGAATGCCGCAGGCGCCACCGCCATGCGCGCACCAAAACAGCCGAAATCGCTACCGAAACCGCTGACCGACCGGCAGGCGCTGAAAATCACCACGAGTGAAGCGCAATTGAACGACGAACCATGGATCGCCGCCCGCAATGCCGCGGTTCTTTCACTGCTTTATGGCTGCGGCCTTCGCATTTCCGAGGCGCTTGGCCTTACCCCGGCCGATTTCCCACCCGGCGCCCGCAGCCTGCGCATTACCGGCAAAGGCAACAAGACGCGGATTGTGCCCCTACTGGCGGTGGTGACGGAAGCTGTCGATACCTACAGGAAGCTTTGCCCCTATGCCCTGTCGGCGGATGAGCCCATGTTCCTTGGCGCACGCGGCGGCAAGCTGCAGCCCGCCATCATCCAGAGGGAAATGCAGAAGCTGCGCGGCGCTTTCGGCCTGCCGGAAAACGCCACACCGCATGCGCTGCGCCACTCCTTCGCCACGCACCTTCTTGCCGGCGGCGGCGACCTGCGCACGATTCAGGAACTGCTCGGCCATGCGAGCCTCTCCACCACACAGGTCTATACCGGGGTCGACACCGCAAGACTGCTGGAAATCTACGACAACGCCCATCCTCGCGCATGAAGCAGGAAATGGTTAACCATAATCATTAACCAGACATCCAAGCCGCCGTTCTATAAGCGAACGACAACCGGATTGGACCGATGCACAGCCTGATAAAACCGCAAAACCTCACCGCCACCCTGATGGGCAAGACCGGCGACGCCCTGCTGTGGCTGCTTGCCGCCCTGCATGTCACCGCCGTCGCAATCCTGCTCATGACTTTGCTTTCGCTGGGGCAAGCGGAAGCCGCGCAGCAGATCACCTGCACCGGCAGCGACATTCTCGTGGAAATGCGCAAGACCGATCCGCAGGCCCTCGCGAAGATCGAGCAGGAAGCGGCCGCGATCCCGAACGGCAAGGGCAATTTCTGGCGCATCGAAAAGGCGGGAACGCCCACGTCCTATCTTCTCGGCACCATGCATGTCACCGATCCGCGTGTTCTGGAAATGCCTGCCGCCGCCAGCCCCGCCTTCGAGAAAGCCGCGACGGTGATCGTGGAATCGGACGAAATCGTCGATGACAAGAGGGTCGCCGCCTCGCTGCTGAGCAAGCCCGAACTCACCATGTTTCTGGATGGCAAATCGATCACCGACATCCTGTCGCCGGAAAATGTCGCGCGTCTGGAAAAGGGCCTCAAGGAACGCGGCATTCCGCTGAACGCCGTATCGCGAATGAAGCCATGGATGCTTTCGAGCTTCGTCGCCCTTCCCGCCTGTGAGTTCGCCCGCAAGGCCACCGGCCTCTCCTTTCTGGACAAGAAGCTGGCCGAAGATGCCATCGCGGACGGGAAACACCTTGTCGGGCTGGAGACCATGGTGGAACAGCTGACGGCCATGTCCGAGCTGCCGATGGAATTTCATCTTCAGGCGCTGATCGAAACGCTCGAACTGGGCGACCGCATGGATGACATCATGACAACCATGACCGATCTTTACGTCGCCGGCGATATCGGCATGACCATGCCCATGCTGAAAAGCCTGGACCCCAAGAAGGCTGCGGCTGAAAGCGAACAGGGCTACGCCGCCTTCGAGCAGCGCATCATCACCGACCGCAACCACGTCATGGCGGAACGGGCCGCCCCCGAGCTTGCCAGGGGCAATGTTTTCATGGCCGTGGGCGCACTGCATTTGCCGGGCGAGGAAGGCCTTGTCGAATTGCTGCGCGCGGAAGGCTTCACCCTCACGCGGGTCGATTGACCGGCTCACTCCCGATGCTGACGGGCCGGACGTTGGCGCAGAACGGCCGCATCGTCGCCGGCACGATGCGGCGGTGAAACGGTCCGACGACAAGAAGATAAAGCCGCCCAAACAGGTTCTTGCGCCTGACGATGGTGGTGACACTCACCAGCTGGCGGTTTTCCTTCTCTTCGAGATCGACGACGATCCGGAAATCGAGATGGCAGTCGTCGAAGCCCAGCACAGTCCGCTGTGGCGTGGAGGACAGGACTGGAAAACCGCCTGCCGACGTCCCAGCCACCATTTCGACCGCTCTTAAACCGAAAAGCGCCACCACGCGGTTTCGAAGCGCCATAAGGCTGCGGATCCATGCCGGAGGATGATCGAGAAGGAGCCTGCTCACATGGAGGGAGGACGGCTCCGGCGTCACCATCTCTCCCTGATAGCAATCCCGCCAGTCTGCGCCCGGCAATATGTCTTCGATATCCTGCATTCCCGAACCCCGGCCGCACGATGCGGCAGGGGTCACCTTCCTCTTTTTCCGAGAAACCGGAAACGCGACAAACCGCCGCTCAGCCGTGCGTCATGCGCTTCAGGACATTGGTGCGCCAGTAGAACTGGTGAACCAGAACGGCGACGACGTGACCGGCGATCAACACCCACATCAGCGCCTTGAAGGGACCGGAATGCAGCTGCCCGGCCGGCTGAGCGCCGAAGTAATAAGCGGCAATACCGGACAGGGGCAGGACGAGGAACAGGGCATAAAAGGTGAAATGCGCCACCTTCGCCGCAATCTGAAATGGCCTCGGCTCTTCGGCGGGATGCGGCGGCACGCCCTGGAAGAATCGTAGACAGAGGCGCAGCACCGCAAGCAACAGAATGGTGAAGCCGACATAGGCGTGAATATTGGCCGAAGATACCTGTTCCGGCGTCAGTGTTTCGCCCCGCCGCATCAGCCGGTAGGCATGTTCCATCCCATCGGGAAACAACAGGTTGAAGAAGATCAGAAGCGCCATCGCCCAATGAATGATGCGCTGCGGAACGGTGAAGGAAACTTGATTTGGAAACGCCATTTTATTGCCTTTTATCAAAAGGTTAGACAGGCTGTGGCGCGAGTATGGAAAACCCCGGCCTACATGGCAAGCCGGGGTTTGGCAGATGACTGAAATTTAATGTTGGAGTAGAGGGCTCCAACACCGATCACATGTGGATCGGCTTGAAGAAGGTCGCCAGCGCCGCTTCCTTCACGGCTTCCGACATGGTCGGGTGCGCATGGCAGGTGCGGCCCAGATCTTCCGAAGAACCGCCGAATTCCATCAGCACGGTGATTTCGTGGATCATTTCGCCAGCGCCGAAGCCGACGATGTGGCCGCCAAGAACCCGGTCGGTTTCCTTGTCGGCAAGGATCTTCACGAAACCATCCGTCACCTGCATGGCGCGGGCGCGGCCATTGGCGGTGAAGGGGAACTTGCCGACCTTGTAGGCGATGCCTGCGGCCTTCAGTTCTTCCTCGGTCTTGCCGACGGAAGCGATTTCAGGCTGCGTATAGACCACTGCCGGAATGACATCGTAATTCACATGGCCGCGCTGGCCGGCGAGGATTTCCGCGAGAGCAACGCCCTCGTCTTCCGCCTTATGCGCCAGCATCGGGCCCTTCACCACGTCGCCGATCGCATAGATGCCATCGACATTGGTCTTGTAGTGACCGTCGATTTCAACGCGGCCGCGGCTGTCCAGCACAACGCCGGCTTCCGCAAGGCCGAGACCTTCGGTGTAGGGCTTGCGGCCGGTGGAGATCAGCACGACATTCGCTTCCAGCGTTTCGGCAGCACCGCCCTTGACCGGCTCGAACACCACCTTTGCACCGGCAGCGGTCTTTTCAACGGCCGTCACCTTCGCGCCGAGCTTGAAATCGAGACCCTGCTTGGCGAGCAGGCGCTGGGCCTGCTTGGAAACTTCACCATCCATGCCGCCGAGAATATTGTCGAGATATTCAACGACAGTAACCTTGGCGCCGAGACGCGACCAGACCGAACCTAGCTCGAGGCCGATGACGCCGCCGCCGACAACGATGAGCTTTTCCGGAACCTTGGAAAGAGCGATCGCACCGGTGGAGGACACGATGACGCTTTCATCGATATCGACCTGAACGCCCGGAATGCCGGCAACATCCGAACCGGTGGCGATGACGATGTTCTTCGCTTCGATTTCTTGGCTCTCACCCTTGTCGTTGGTGACGGAAACCTTGCCGGCGGAAACCACCTTGCCGGTGCCCTGGAATGCATCGATCTTGTTCTTCTTGAACAGGAAGGCGACGCCGTCGACATTGGCCTTCACCACGCCGTCCTTGTGGCCCATCATCTTTTCAAGGTTCAGCTTCGGAGCGGCAACTTCGATACCGAGCGTATCGACGCCATGGGCGACATGAGCGAAGGTTTCGGACGCGTGCAGCAGCGCCTTGGAGGGGATGCAGCCGACATTGAGGCAGGTGCCGCCATAGGTCGCGCGCTTTTCGATGACAGCGACCTTCAGGCCGAGCTGTGCCGCCTTGACCGCGCAAACATAACCGCCGGGGCCCGTGCCGATTACAACTACATCATATGCCATGTTCGTTTTCCTGATTGATGTCGGGCAAGATGCTGGATCATTGCCCTGCTTGCGTTTGACCTGCAACTCAGGCCGCTTTTTCCGTTGCGAGTTTTATACCGAGAGCGATGAAGACCACGCCGCTGGTGCGGTCGATCCATTGGCTGGCGCGCTGAAATGCGGCGCGCATGCGTGGCGTCGTATGAACAGGCTGACACCGACGAACCACAGGATAAGGCAACTCGCCATGACGAGACCGTATCCGAACTTGATGGCGACCGGCGTATGTGCGTGAACCACCGTCGAAAAGATCGACAGGAAGAAAAACACCGGCTTGGGATTGAGCGCATTGGCAGCAAAACCGAGCGTGAAGGCCTTGAGTCCTGTCTGGACGCTTTTGGCCCGGACCTCACCTTCAGCCGTCGGCAGTTCTGTCTTGCCGGCGCGCAGCGCCTTGATGCCGATATAGATCAGATAGGCGACGCCCAGCCATTTGACGATGTTGAAGAGATAGATCGACTGGGAAATGATGAGGCCAAGTCCGAGGATCGTATAGGTGACGTGGAACATCAGAGACGTCCCCACCCCGAAGCTGGTGATGATGGCCTGTTTGCGACCGTGCACCATGGCCTGGCGCATCACCATGGCGAGATCGGCGCCGGGCGAGACGATCGCAAAGGAGAAGATCGCCATCAGGGATGCAAGTTCGATGAGATATTGATGCATAGGCTCGACCTCAGATCAGCGCGACAAGCATGAGGACCAGACCGCCAAGGGACACGACCCACGCGATCGACCGTACATAGGGCACGCCTGCCAGATAAAGCGGGATGTAGACGATGCGCGCCATGGTCCATATCCAGCCGCCCGTCAGTCCCCAGCCGGAAGCGTCACCGGCAATCGCAAGAGCGAGAGTGAGACCGACGAAAGCCGGATAGGTCTCGCGAAAATTATCCGACGCGCGCTGCGCACGTCCAGCAAACACCCCTTTGAGGTCCTGCCGGGTATCGCGCGCGCCCGCATTCCAGGCAAGGCCGAGTTCCCGCGTCGCGGACATGGCCTGAAGGCAGATATGCAGGAGAAGAAGAACGACGCTGAGCGACAGCAGGAACACGAAAGGTCCATTCCCGCCGGCCAGGTTTTCCATCCCTCTTCTCCCCTGTTTCAGTCTTAGAGATCGAGAACCAGACGTTCCGGATCTTCCAGGCTTTCCTTGACGCGGACGAGGAAGGTCACGGCTTCCTTGCCGTCAACGATACGGTGATCGTAGGAGAGCGCAAGATACATCATCGGACGGATGACGACCTGACCGCCGATGGCGACCGGACGCTCCTGGATCTTGTGCATACCGAGGATGCCCGACTGCGGTGCATTGAGGATCGGCGAAGACATCAGCGAACCGTAGACACCGCCATTGGTGATGGTGAAGGTGCCACCCTGCATGTCGGCCATGCCGAGCGAACCGTCACGCGCTGCCTTGGCGAGGCGGCCGAGTTCCTTTTCTACACCAGCGATGGAGAGCTGGTCGGCATCGCGGATGACCGGAACGACGAGACCCTTGTCGGTGCCGACAGCCATGCCGACGTGACAATAGTTCTTGTAGATGATGTCCGTGCCGTCGATTTCAGCGTTGACGGCGGGCAGTTCCTTCAGCGCGTGGGTCACGGCCTTGGTGAAGAAGCCCATGAAGCCGAGCTTGACGCCATGCTTCTTCTCGAAAACGTCCTTGTAACGGTTGCGCAGGTCCATGACGGCGCTCATGTCCACCTCGTTATAGGTGGTCAGCATGGCGGCGGTGTTCTGCGCGTCCTTCAGGCGGCGGGCGATCGTCTGACGCAGGCGGGTCATCTTCACGCGCTCTTCACGAACGGCATCCTGCTCCGCGGAAACCGGGCGGGGGGCCGCAGCCGGAGCCGGTGCGGCAGCCGGTGCCGAAACGCCCTTGGCGACGGCGGCGAGAACGTCACCCTTCAGAACCTGGCCACGCTTGCCCGAACCGTCGACCTGATCGGCGGACAGGTTGTTTTCGGCAAGCAGCTTGCCGGCGGCAGGTGCGGGCGGCATGGAGCCGGTTGCCGGCGCGGCAACGGCGGCAGGTGCCGGTGCGGCAGCCGCAGCAGGCTTTGCCGGTTCGGCAGCGGGTGCGGAGGTCGCAGCGCCGGCAGCACCTTCGGCGATCTGGCCGAGAAGCGCGTCGAGACCGACGGTCTCGCCGTTCTGCGCAACGATTTCGGTGAGAACGCCGGACGCAGGCGCCGGGACTTCGACGGTAACCTTGTCGGTTTCCAGTTCAACGAGAGGTTCGTCGGCCTTGACGGTATCGCCGACCTTCTTGAACCAGGTGCCGACGGTCGCTTCGCTGACGGATTCGCCGAGGGTTGGTACGCGGATTTCAGTGGCCATGATCTAGTTCCGTTATTCAGGTGTCTTTTTTGCGGGGCGATGCGGGAGAGTTTTCACTCTCCCAGCGCGTCTTCCAGGAACGCAGCAAGCTGCGCCAGGTGCTTGGACATCAGGCCGGTCGCCGGAGAGGCGGCAGCCGGACGGCCCGTGTAACGGACCTTCTGGTACTTGGCGTCGATATGCGCCAGGACCCATTCCAGGTAGGGATCGATAAACGACCACGCACCCATGTTCTTCGGCTCTTCCTGGCACCAGACCATCTCCGCATTGCGGAAACGCGACAGCTCGTTGATGAGCGCCTTGGCCGGGAACGGGTAAAGCTGTTCGATACGCAGCAGATAGATATCGTCGATACCGCGCTTTTCGCGTTCCTCGAGCAGATCGTAGTAGACCTTGCCCGTGCACATGACGACGCGGCGGATCTTCGAATCCTTCTGCAGCTTGATCGGACCGTCCTTGATGACCTCCGCATCGTCCCACAGGAGACGGTGGAAGGAGGACTCGCCTGCAAGCTCGGCCAGCGAAGAGGTGGCGCGCTTGTGACGCAACAGCGACTTCGGCGTCATCAGGATCAGCGGCTTGCGGAAGTCGCGCTTCACCTGGCGGCGCAGGATGTGGAAGTAGTTGGCCGGCGTCGTGCAGTTGGCAACCTGCATGTTGTCTTCGGCGCACATCTGCAGCCAGCGCTCCAGACGGGCGGACGAATGTTCCGGGCCCTGACCTTCGTAACCATGCGGCAGAAGGCAGACGAGACCGGACATGCGCAGCCACTTGCGTTCACCCGACGAGATGAACTGGTCGAACACCACCTGCGCGCCGTTGGCGAAGTCGCCGAACTGGGCTTCCCAAAGGGTCAGCGCGTTCGGACGGGCCAGCGAGTAGCCGTATTCGAAACCGAGAACGGCTTCTTCCGAAAGCATCGAGTTGATGACTTCGTAACGGGCCTGCGTCGGCGAAAGGTTGGCGAGCGGGATGTAACGCTCTTCGGTCTCCTGATCGTAGAGGACCGAGTGACGCTGCGAGAAGGTGCCGCGTTCGCAATCCTGACCGGAAAGACGAATCTTGTGGCCGTCGGCAACGAGCGAACCGAACGCAAGCGCTTCCGCCATTGCCCAGTCGATGCCTTCACCCGTCTCGACCATCTGCGAGCGGTTTTCCATGAAGCGCTGGATCGTGCGGTGGGCGCTGAAGCCTTCCGGAATGGTCGACAGCTTCTTGCCGATTTCCTTCAGCTGCTTCATCGGTACGCCGGTCTTGCCGCGACGCTGCTCATCGGCATTGTCGGCGGCGCGCAGACCCGACCACTGACCGTCCAGCCAGTCGGCCTTGTTCGGCTTGTAGGACTGGCCTGCCTCGAATTCCTGCTCGAGATGAGCGCGCCAGTCGGCCTTCATCTTCTCGAATTCGCCTTCGTTCATCAGGCCTTCCGCGATCAGGCGGTCGGCATAGATGCGCGCGACTGTCTTGTGACCACGGATAACCTTGTACATTTTCGGCTGCGTGAACGCCGGCTCATCGCCTTCGTTATGGCCGAAGCGGCGGTAGCAGAACATGTCGATGACGACAGGCTTGTGAAACTTCATACGGTATTCGGTCGCAACCTTGGCCGCATAGGTCACCGCTTCCGGATCGTCGCCGTTGACGTGGAAGATCGGCGCTTCGATCATCTTGGCGACGTCGGACGGATAGGGCGACGAACGCGAGAAGGCCGGGTTCGTCGTGAAGCCGATCTGATTGTTGATGATGAAGTGCATGGTACCGGCAACGCGGTGACCGCGCAGACCGGAAAGGCCGAGAATTTCCGCAACCACGCCCTGACCCGCAAAGGCGGCATCGCCGTGCAGCAGGAGCGGCAGCACCTTGGCGCGTTCCGACAGCGGAATGATGTCGCCGTCCCACACCTTGGCCAGCTGGTCCTGCTTGGCGCGGGCCTTGCCCATGACAACGGGGTTGACGATTTCAAGGTGCGACGGGTTGGCCGTCAGCGACAGGTGAACCTTGTTACCGTCGAATTCGCGGTCGGAGGACGCACCGAGGTGGTACTTCACGTCGCCCGAACCCTCGACATCGTCAGGCTTGAATGAACCGCCCTTGAACTCGTGGAACACGGCGCGATGCGGCTTGCCCATCACGTTGGTCAGAACGTTCAGGCGACCGCGGTGGGCCATGCCGAGAACGACTTCTTCCAGACCTTCCTGGCCGCCGCGCTTGATGATCTGCTCCAGCGCCGGGATCAGCGATTCACCGCCGTCGAGGCCGAAACGCTTGGTGCCCTTGAAGCGCACGTCGAGGAACTGCTCGTAGCCTTCGGCTTCGACCAGCTTGGACAGAATGGCCTTCTTGCCTTCCGCCGTGAAGGCAACGCCCTTGTCCGGACCTTCGATGCGCTCCTGAATCCAGCCTTTTTCTTCCGGGCTGGACATGTGCATGAATTCGACGCCGATGGTGGAGCAGTAGGTACGCTCCAGAATATCGATCATCTCGCGCACGGTCGCATATTCGAGGCCGAGCACGTTATCGATGAAAATCTTGCGGTCGTAATCGCTTTCCTCGAAGCCGTAGGACTTCGGCGACAGCTCGTTGTAATCCTCAACCGCAACGGCGATGCCGAGCGGATCGAGCTTGGCATGAAGGTGGCCGCGCATGCGGTAGGCGCGGATCATCATGATGGCGCGAACGCTGTCACGGGTCGCCTGCAGAACTTCCGCCTGGCTGACCGGCTTGCCGGTGTCGGCGCTCTTGGCCTCGGCTTTCGCCTGAACTTTCTTCTCGATGGCCTTTTCGACCGTGGCCCAGTTGCCGTCGAGTGCGGATACCAGTTCGCCATTCGCCGGGATCGGCCAGTTGGCGCGCTTCCAGGAGGCGCCCTTGGCCGCCTTCTTCACGTCTTCCGGATTATCGGACAACGCCTTGAAGAAGCTCTGCCACTCCGGCGACACGGAAGAGGGGTCCTCTTCGTACCGGGCATAGAGCTGCTCGATATAGGCTGCATTCGCGCCGTCCAGAAACGACGTGATCTGAAACTGCTCGTTCGCTTCTTGCCTTGCCATTGTGTTCTTGCGGACTTATCCGTCCGCCTCCTCGATGCCGTTAGGGCCGTTCGCCGGCCTGCCGCTTTGATTATTGCTGTCTGCCGCCGGGGCGGTATGCCGTTCTGTCTGTCGTTCCTTGCGGCATCGGGCAGCGTGGCATTGAAGCCACGCCGCCCGTTACCGATGTCATGTGGTCTCAGCCCTTGAGGACTTCAACCAGCGTCTTGCCAAGGCGCGCCGGGGAAGGCGACACCTTGATGCCGGCCGCTTCCATGGCTGCGATCTTGGACTCTGCGTCACCCTTGCCGCCGGAAACGACAGCGCCCGCGTGGCCCATGGTGCGGCCCTTCGGAGCCGTACGGCCCGCGATGAAGCCGGCCATCGGCTTCTTGCGGCCCTTCTTGGCTTCGTCGATCAGGAACTGCGCCGCATCTTCTTCAGCCGAACCGCCGATTTCGCCGATCATGATGATCGACTGCGTGGCGTCGTCGGCGAGGAACATTTCCAGCACGTCGATGAACTCGGTGCCCTTGACCGGGTCGCCGCCGATACCGACAGCAGTGGTCTGGCCGAGGCCTTCGTTGGAGGTCTGGAACACGGCTTCATAGGTGAGCGTGCCCGAACGCGAAACGATACCGACCGAACCCTTGCGGAAGATGGAGCCCGGCATGATACCGATCTTGCATTCTTCCGGCGTCAGGATACCCGGGCAGTTCGGGCCGAGCAGGCGCGACTTGGAACGGTCGAGGCGAGCCTTGACGCGAACCATGTCCATGACCGGGATACCTTCGGTGATGCAGGTGATGAACGGAATTTCCGCATCGATGGCTTCGATGATGGCGTCTGCTGCACCTGCCGGCGGAACGTAGATCACGGATGCGTCTGCACCGGTCTTTTCCTTGGCTTCGGCAACCGTTGCGAAGATCGGCAGGCTTTCGCCCTTGGAGCCGGTCCAGGTTTCGCCGCCCTTCTTCGGGTGAATACCGCCAACCATCTGCGTGCCGTAATAGGCAAGCGCCTGTTCGGTGTGGAAGGTGCCGGTCTTGCCGGTCAGACCCTGAACGAGGATCTTCGTGTCTTTATTAACAAGAATAGACATTATTTCCGGTCCCTCAATTAGCCGTTGATCGCCGCGACGATCTTCTTGGCTGCGTCGTCCAGATCGTCAGCAGCCGTAATCGCAAGGCCAGATTCGTTGAGAAGCTTCTTGCCAAGTTCGACGTTGGTGCCTTCGAGGCGAACGACGAGCGGAACCTGCAAACCGACTTCCTTCACCGCGGCGATTACGCCTTCGGCGATGACGTCGCACTTCATGATGCCGCCGAAGATGTTGACGAGGATGCCCTCGACCTTCGGGTCTGCCGTGATGATCTTGAAGGCTGCCGCAACCTTCTCCTTGCCGGCGCCGCCGCCGACGTCGCAGAAGTTAGCCGGCTCTTTGCCGTAAAGCTTGATGATGTCCATCGTCGCCATGGCGAGACCGGCGCCGTTGACCATGCAGCCGATGTTGCCGTCGAGGGCCACGTAAGCGAGGTCCCACTTGGAGGCTTCGATTTCCTTGGCGTCTTCTTCGGTCTCGTCGCGCAGCGCCTTGACGTCGTCATGGCGGAACAGCGCGTTGCCGTCGAAGGACATCTTGGCGTCGAGAACGCGCAGATGGCCATTTTCCATGACGATCAGCGGGTTGACTTCGAGGAGAGCCATGTCCTTCTCATTGAAGGCCTTGTAGAGGATCGGGAAGAGCGCCTTGGCATCTTCGGCAGCAACGCCGTCAAGCGCGAGAGCCTTGGAGATCGCAGCAACGTCGGCGTCGCTCACACCCTTTTCCGGGTTGATGGCGATGGTGTGGATCTTCTCGGGCGTGTCGTGGGCGACAGCTTCGATGTCCATGCCGCCTTCCGTGGAAACCACGAAAGCAACCTGGCCGACGGAACGGTCAACCAGCAGCGAGCAGTAGAGTTCGCGGGCAATGTCGGCACCGTCTTCGATGTAGAGACGGTTGACCTGCTTGCCGGCTTCACCGGTCTGCGCCGTTACCAGCGTGTTGCCGAGCATGTCCTTGGCGTGGGAAACGACTTCGTCGATGGACTTCGCCAGACGAACGCCGCCCTTGGCGTCCGGGCCGAGTTCCTTGAACTTGCCCTTGCCGCGGCCGCCAGCGTGGATCTGGCTCTTGACGACGTAGAGCGGGCCGGGAAGCTGCTTGGCGGCAGCTTCGGCTTCTTCGACCTTGAGAATGGCGACGCCTTCAGCAACCGGCGCGCCGTAGCCCTTCAGAAGAGCCTTGGCCTGATATTCGTGAATATTCATGGAATAATCCCTGTTTGGAGCCGCTAGGCTATTACTTCAGCGACGGAGCGATGTTGACGCAGGCTTCGCAAAGACCAGCGACAGCGCCGACGGATTTCTGGAAGGCGGCTTCTTCTTCCTTGTTGAGTTCGATCTCGATGATGCGCTCGATACCACCGGCGCCGATGATGGTCGGCACGCCGACATACATGTCGTCGACACCATACTGGCCCGAGAGGTGGGCAGCGGCGGGCAGAACGCGCTTCTTGTCCTTGAGATAGGATTCAGCCATTTCGATTGCCGAAGCGGCCGGCGCGTAATAGGCCGAACCGGTCTTCAGCAGGCCGACGATTTCCGCGCCGCCGTCACGGGTGCGCTGGATGATCTGCTCGAGGCGCTCGGCGGTCAGCCAGCCCATCTTGACGAGATCGGTCAGCGGGACACCGGCAACGGTGGAGTAGCGTGCGAGCGGCACCATGGTGTCGCCGTGGCCGCCGAGAACGAAGGCGGTGACGTCTTCAACCGAAACGTTGAATTCTTCGGCGAGGAACAGGCGGAAACGAGCGCTGTCGAGAACGCCGGCCATGCCGACGACCTTGTTCTTCGGCAGACCGGAGAACTTCTGCAGCGCCCAGACCATGGCGTCGAGCGGGTTGGTGATGCAGATGACGAAAGCGTTCGGGGCATATTTCTTGATGCCGGCGCCGACCTGCTCCATGACCTTGAGGTTGATGCCGAGAAGATCGTCGCGGCTCATGCCCGGCTTGCGGGCAACGCCAGCGGTGACGATGCAAACGTCAGCACCTTCGATGGCGGCGTAATCGGAAGCGCCGGTGAGCTTTGCATTGAAGCCTTCAACCGGGCCGGACTGGGCAATATCCAGACCCTTGCCCTGCGGGATGCCGTCAGCAATATCGAAGAGGACGATATCGCCCAGTTCCTTCAGGCTGGCGAGATGCGCCAGCGTGCCGCCGATCATGCCAGAACCAATAAGTGCAATTTTTTTGCGAGCCATCGAATGCTTCCTCTTGAGCTTCAATTCAATTTCACCGCGCCAAACCGGCAGCCAAATTGTCGCACTCCGATTAGCCCCATTGGCTAAAATAGGCAACAGATTCTTTTCCGGTGAATATTTTCAATCGTTTAGATCATTATTTTCTTACGTAAACGTAAGAAAATACGTCACGAAAGTGTCAAACTTTCTGGCGTTTTTCGTGGTGCAGCGCGAGATAATCCGCACTGCGCATTTCAAACAGGCGCGAGGCGGTGCGATCGAACTCGAAACCTTCGGTCCCCTTGCGCTTGCCGAGCAGGTCTTCCGGCATGGCGGCAGCGGAGGCAAAAAGCCGGACGCTGTGGTCGTAAAGCGCATCGATGAGGATGATGAAACGCTTGGTCTCGTTGCGCTTGTCCGCGTTCAAGAACGGAATGTGATCGATGAAGACCGTATCGAAACGATTGGCAATGGCAAGGAAGTCGGAAGCCCCAAGCGGCTTTTCGCAAAGATCGGAAAAGGAAAAACGGGCAACCCGGCCGCTGGCGCGCGGCACCAGAATGGAACGGCCCTTCATCGGTATCTCGGTCGGTGCAACGAGGTGACCGGCAATCATGTGCCGCCATGCCATATCCATCGCCTGATCCGCCGAACCGTCGAGCGGCGTGACATAGACGGGCAGGCTTTCCAGCTTCTCCATCCGGTAATCGGTGGGGCTGTCCAGCGTCACCACCTCCACATGCTTCTTCAGGAGATCGACGAAGGGCAGGAACAGGCCGCGATTGAGACCATCCTTGTAGAGATTATCCGGCACGACGTTGGAGGTCGTCACCAATGTACAGCCATTGGCGAACAGCTCGCTGAACAGCCGCGCAAGGATCATCGCATCGGCAATATCCGTGACCGTGAATTCGTCGAAACATAAAAGCTCCGCTTCCGCCAGGAGCTGGGCGGCGACGGGCGGAATCGGATCGGCCTGTTTGGTTTCGCCATTCTTCAGCTTCTGCCGATGCGCATGCACACGATTATGCACATCCGCCATGAACTCGTGAAAATGGCAGCGCCGTTTGGAGGAAACGGGCGCCATCTCATAGAACATGTCCATCAGCATCGTCTTGCCGCGGCCGACACTGCCATACACATACAGCCCCTTGACGGCGGCGGCAGGCCCGGACTTGCGCGCAAACATCCAGCCGAGCGCGCTCTTCTTTTTGGCGGGCTTGCGTGCCTTCAGGTCGGCAAGGATACGGTCGAGATGCGCCGCCACGCCAAGCTGGGCGGCATCGGCCTGCAAGGTGCCAGCTGCCGTCAATGCGTTGAGCTGTTCAACGACACTATGATTGTAATCAGGCAAGGGCTTCATGGATAAACGCCTCGGACGCGGGCGCACAAAGGCACCCGCGACGAATGGACAGGCTTAGAGCGAAAAGAGCGTTCCGGCTGCACCGGAAAGCCTCATCGGCTGAGGCTGAGCGGCTGGCCGCTATTGGTTGTGCCATCGAAGCGCGCATCGGCACTCTTGTAGACGCGGCCAATCGTGTCACCCGAACGGTTCTTGAAGAGAACCATCTTGCCGGACACTTCCCAGGACCCCATCGCCGTCAGCTCGCCCGCGCAACCACGCGTGCCGCCACGCGAGCCGCTGCCGAGGTTGGTGAGCGTCAGGAACATGTCGCAATTGGCGCCGCCATTGGAAACGCGCCAATTGCCGACCATGGATTCCTTGGTAACGTCAAGTGCGGCCGCCGGCGGAGCGGCAGAAGCGACATTGGTTCCGCCAGGGGCGGCCGAGGCAGGTGCCGACGGGAACTGGCTGCCCGTGGCGCCACCGGGCGGCGGCAGGGCGCCGGACTGGACCGAGGGCACCGGCTGCGCCTGCAAAGGCGGCGTATAACCGGGATTGTTGCTGGCGTTGTTGTTGTAATCGTAGGAGGTACGTTGGCAACCGGCGAGAGTCATCACAACCGCAAGGCCCGTCACCACATATCTGAATTGCATATCAAGCTCCCGATTCTCTCGCTTCCGGAAAGATCATGATCAAACAAGAAGGCTGAATTATTACCAAAGCCTTATCTTGCGCAAGCGATGGCCGGGATAATTACCATTTCGGTCGATTTTTACCGAATTTTCCCACGCCGGGTTGTAAAAAGGGCCACGGTCGAGACCGCGGCCCGCTAGATTTTCTGTCGTCAGCGAATCGCCTTTAAACGCGGCGTTCGACCATCATCTTCTTGATTTCCGCGATAGCCTTGGCCGGGTTCAGACCCTTCGGGCAGGCCTGCGCGCAGTTCATGATGGTATGGCAGCGGTAAAGGCGGAACGGGTCCTCGAGATTGTCGAGACGCTCGCCGGTTGCCTCATCGCGGCTGTCGATCAGCCAGCGATAGGCCTGCAGCAGAACAGCCGGACCAAGATAACGGTCGCCATTCCACCAGTAGCTGGGACAGGAGGTGGAGCAGCAGGCGCAGAGAATGCACTCATAAAGACCGTCCAGCTTCAGGCGGTCCTCATGGCTCTGCTTCCACTCCTTGGCGGGCGTCGGCGAAACCGTCTTCAGCCAGGGCTCGATGGAGCGATGCTGGGCGTAGAAGTTCGACAGATCGGGAACGAGGTCCTTCACGACAGGCATGTGCGGCAGCGGATAAACCTTCACCGTGCCGTTAATCTCTTCCATGCCCTTGGTACAGGCGAGCGTGTTGGTCCCGTCGATGTTCATGGCGCAGGAGCCGCAAATGCCTTCGCGGCAGGAGCGGCGCAGCGTCAGCGTCGGGTCGATATTGTTCTTGATGTAGAGAAGCGCATCGAGAACCATCGGCCCGCAATCGTCGACATCGATATAATAGGTATCGATGCGCGGGTTCTGGCCGTCATCCGGGTTCCAGCGATAGATGCGGTATTCGCGCACATTCTTGGCGCCGTCCGGCTTCGGCCAGACCTTGCCTTCGCTGATCTGGGAATTCTTGGGGAGAGCGAGTTCAACCATATCCAGTTCCTCAAATCAGTAGACGCGCGCCTTCGGCTCGATCTTTTTGGGATCGATGCCGTCGGCGATGAGGTCGGTGTGAACAGGGCGGTAGTCGAGCTTGACGTCGCCCTCCGGGCTGACCCAGGCAAGCGTGTGCTTGCGCCAGTTCACATCGTCGCGACCGGCGAACGGACCGTCGACGAAATCCTCGCGGGCGTGCGAACCGCGGCTTTCCTTGCGCGCTTCCGCGCCATAGACCGTGGTGATCGCATTGGCCATGAGGTTGTGCAGCTCGAGCGTCTCGACCAGATCGGAGTTCCAGACCATCGAACGGTCGGTGACCTTGACGTCAGGCAGTTCCTTCCAGATGGCGGAAAGACGCTGGCAACCGCTTTCCAGCGATTCCTGCGTGCGGAACACGGCCGCATCGTCCTGCATGGCGCGCTGCATCTTGTCGCGCAGCACCGCCGTCGGCGTCGAGCCGTTGGCGTAACGCAGGCCGTTGAAGCGCTCCATGATCTTGTCGCAGGCAGCCGTATCGAGAGCGGGAACAGCCTCGTCACGATTGATGACCTGAGCGGCGCGGATCGCCGCAGCACGGCCGAAGACCACGAGGTCGATCAGCGAGTTGGAACCGAGGCGGTTGGCGCCGTGAACCGAGGCGCAGCCGGCTTCGCCAACAGCCATCAGGCCGGGCGCGATGCGCTCCGGGTTGTTGGCATCGGCATTCAGCACTTCACCCCAATAATTGGTCGGAATGCCGCCCATATTGTAGTGAACCGTCGGCAGGACCGGGATCGGCTCGCGGGTCACATCGACACCGGCGAAAATCTTCGCGCTTTCGGAAATGCCTGGAAGACGCTCATGCAAGATCGCCGGATCGAGGTGATCGAGATGCAGGAAGATGTGGTCCTTGTTCTTGCCGACGCCGCGGCCTTCACGGATTTCCATCGTCATGCAGCGCGAGACAACGTCACGCGAGGCAAGGTCCTTCGCGGAAGGCGCATAACGCTCCATGAAGCGCTCGCCTTCGGAGTTGACGAGATAACCGCCTTCGCCGCGTGCACCTTCGGTGATCAGGCAGCCTGCGCCATAAATACCGGTCGGGTGGAACTGAACGAATTCCATATCCTGAAGCGGCAGGCCAGCGCGTGCGATCATGCCGCCACCGTCGCCGGTGCAGGTATGGGCCGAGGTCGCCGAGAAATAGGCGCGACCGTAACCGCCGGTCGCCAGAACCACCATCTTGGCGGCAAAGCGATGGATGGTGCCGTCATCGAGGTTCCAGGCAACGACGCCGGTGCAGCGGCCGTCCGGAGACATGATGAGGTCGAGCGCGAAATATTCGATGAAGAATTCCGCATTGTTGCGCAGCGACTGGCCATAAAGCGTGTGCAGAATGGCGTGGCCGGTACGGTCGGCGGCGGCGCAGGTGCGCTGTACCGGCGGGCCTTCGCCGTAGTTCTGCATGTGACCGCCGAACGGGCGCTGATAGATCTTGCCTTCTTCGTTGCGCGAGAAAGGCACGCCGTAATGTTCCAGCTCATAGACCGCCTTCGGCGCTTCCATGGCGAGATATTGCATCGCATCGACGTCGCCGAGCCAGTCGGAGCCCTTTACGGTGTCGTAAAGGTGCCACTGCCAACAGTCGGGCGTCATATTGGTGAGCGATGCGGCAATGCCACCCTGCGCCGCAACCGTGTGGGAGCGCGTCGGGAAAACCTTGGTGATGCAGGCCGTGCGGAAACCCTGTTCCGCCATGCCGAGCGTTGCGCGCAGACCCGCGCCGCCGGCGCCCACCACGATCACGTCATAGGAGTGATCGACATAGGTGTAAGCCTTGCCATTCTGGGAAGGTGAACTGATCGATGCCATGGCGGGATTATCCTGCGAATGCGATTTTCAGAATGGCGAAGATGCAAAGACCGCCAATGAGAACCGCGAAAAACATATTGAGCATCAGAAGAACGAGCTTCGAAACCTCGGCGTGAATATAGTCTTCGATGATGACCTGCATGCCGAGCTTCATGTGGATGAGGCCGGAAACCAAAACCAGAGCCATGATGACCGCAACGAGCGGGTTCGACAGCGCCGCAACGACCTCAGGATAGGGTGCGCCGGCATATCTGATGAGGAAGACGACAAAGAAGATGAGCAACGGAACGTTGGCGACCGCAGTCACGCGCTGACGCCAGAAATGGTCGGTGCCTTCCTTGGCGGAGCCGAGGCCGCGAACCTTTCCGAGAGGTGTACGCATATCCATGAAAAATCTCCTCAGCGCACGATCAGGGCAATGACCCAGATCAGCGCGGTCAGACAGATCGACACCACCCACGAGGCCTTTGCCAGCTTGGTGGTAAAGTGCTTTTCGAAGCCGTAGCCCAAATCCCACATGAAATGGCGAAGGCCGCCAAGCATGTGATGAACCAAAGCCCAGGTGTATCCGATCAGGATGAGCCTGCCGATGATCGTACCCATCGCCCAGTTGACCCAGTCGTAATAGGCCGGACCCGAGGCGATAGCGATCAGCCACCAGGCAACCAGAAGCGTTCCGAAATAAAGAGCGCCGCCCGTGATGCGGTGCACGATGGATGCAACCATCGTCGGAATCAGCTTGTAAACTTGAAGATGCGGCGACAGAGGCCGGTTATTAGTCGCATTCGCCATCAGAACCTCGCGGCGTTTTCCCGTGCGCCCATCAGACAGGACGCCCCCAAGCAACAGCACATGACGAAAGAATGTGCATTGCACCAACCGCGACGTTTAATCACATGGGAGCATCACGACAAGCACATTTCATGGCCGATTCCAATTTAATCGATTGGTTCACGAATTTTTTTTGGAATTTTTTTGCGTCAAAATAAAAAATCGAGCGTTTCCAAGATTTACGCCCCTAAAATATTTACCTTTACGTAATTCATGAATCGTGTAATTTACCTTTGGTCAACCAAGAAAATCCGGAGAATGAGGCTCATGTTACAGCGCCGAATCGCCGCTTTGACCATGATGGTCGCAGGCGTCATTTTCACCGTGGTGCCTTCAGCGGCGGCAGAGAATTCTTATGGCCGCCGTGATTATCAGCACAACTATCAACATCGTCAATCGCAGGAGAGTTTCTCCACGGACGGGCTGCCATCCACCCTCTCCGGCGGTACTTACGTCGGTGCGATATCGGCGCTACGCGTTCGCGGCAACGGCAATTATTTCGCAATTGGCGGCGGGCTTTCACGGAAAGGCGCAGCGGTTGCGACGGGCGTGCAACTTGCGCCAAAGGCGAAAATCATCAATGTCCGTGCTGAAACCGCTGGCGACGCCTGCGCCTATGAACATGGCGTCTGCATTATCCGGCCCTGAAGCATTTTCGGCAAAAGCATGAAGCGGTTTACTGGAAATGCGCAATGCGCTGATCAGATGAAACGCCACACCGTGGTTTTCTTCACTTCGCTGTCTTCCAGCGCCCGCGTCACCGGCACCTGATAGGTCGCCTCCGGGCGAAGCCGCTCTTTGGGCAAATAAGCGCGTCCGGGATCGCCGACGAGGATGGTCACGCCTTTTTCCGTCAGCTCCAGAAACCACGGTACGAGAAGTTCGGCAAAGGCGCGGTCGTAAAACACGTCGCCGGCCAGCAGAACATCCGCTTCGACCGCTTTCCCAACCAGATCAAGCCCGGTGAAAGCAATGTCCACCTCATTGATAGCCGCATTCAGCCGAATGGCGGTCTCTGTCCACGGATCGATATCGGCCGCCAGAACAGCACCCGCGCCCGCCTTTGCCGCAGCGATGGCGACCAGACCGGAGCCGCTGGCGAAATCCAGCACGCGCCTGCCGGAAACGCTTTCAGGATGATCGAGAACGTAGCGGGCAAGCCCCTGCCCGCCGGCCCAGGCGAAGGCCCAGAAGGGCGGCGGCAGGCCGATCGCTTCCAGCTCCTCCTCCGTCTTCAGCCACAGCTCATGGGCTTCGGTGGCGAGATGAAGGCGCAACTCCGGCACATGCGGCGGATGCATGATGGTGGTATTGTCGAGAATGAAGCGTTCGGGGTCGGTCCTCACCGAAGCATCAATCCGGTGACTTCGGTGGATTGGCCAGACCGCCCATGCGGCAGACCTCGAGATATTCCTCTTCCGTCACCGGCTGCACGGAAAGCCGCATGGAAGTGACAAGCGACATCTTCGCCAGCTTCGGATTGGCTTTCACATCCTTCAGCGAAACGGGCTGCGGCATGTCGCACACGGCGCGGATATCCACGCAATCCCATTTCAGATCGCCTTCGGCGGTCGAGTCCGGATGCGATAATGCGCAGACTTCGACGATGCCGACGACATCCAGCCCCTCATTGGAGTGATAGAAGAAACCCTTGTCGCCGATCTTCATCGCGCGCATGTTGTTGCGCGCCTGATAATTGCGCACGCCGGTCCACTCTTCGCCCGCCTCGCCCTTGGCCTTCTGCATTTCCCAGGACCATTTGAACGGCTCGGACTTGTAAAGCCAGTAGTTCGCCATGTCCGGTCATGCTCCCGGATTGTTGAAGACCCAATTATAGGGCTTCACGTCAACGCTTTCGAACAGGCCGGCCTTGGCGTAGGGATCGGCATCGGCGAGAGCCTTCGCGGCGTCGATATCGGCGGCGTCAACGATTACGAGGCTGCCATTCGGCTTGCCTTCGGCATCCAGAAACGGACCGGCGATCTTCAGCGTGCCCTCGGCATTCAGCTTGTTCAGGTGCTCCAGATGCGCCGGGCGCGTTTCCATGCGCACATTCAGATGGCCGGGCTTGTCCTTGCAGATAAAGGCAAACAGCATTTTCGTCTCCTCGTTAAAACATGTCTTCCAAACGCGTCAGCGGTTTGGAGCGAAGACCCGCCCTCATTCGGTGGTGATGGGCCGTGTCATCAATTGTTGCATGGCGCTCGCCACATCCAGATTGCCGTCAATGATAGCGGCCACCGCTTCGGTAACCGGCATGTCGACAGCGTGACTTTCCCCGAGCCGGGCAGCGACGGCTGCCGCGAAAGCGCCCTCCACCAGCCCGCCGGACATATTCTTGCCTTCACCCCGGCCGAGCGCGATGCCGAAACGCAGGTTTCGAGACTGGTGGCTGGTGGCTGTCAGCACCAGATCGCCAAGGCCCGAGAGGCCGCGCACCGTGTCCGCCTTCCCGCCCATCGCGACGATGAGACGCGACATTTCGGCAAGCCCGCGCGAAATCAGCGCCGCCCGGGCGGAATCGCCAAGACCCGCGCCTTCGACGATGCCGGCGGCAATGGCGAGAACATTCTTCAGCGCCCCGCCAAGCTGCACGCCGATGCGGTCGGTCGAGGCATAAAGCCGGAAGGTCTTGCCGGAAATCGTGGTCGCAAGCCGCTCGGCTATCACCGCATCTTCCGCCGCAATCGCCATGGCCGTCGGCAAACCACGCGCTATGTCGGCTGCAAAGCCCGGACCGGACAGAACCGCAATCGGGTGATGCGGCAGTTCCGCTTCCAGAAGTTCCGTCAGCAGCCGGCCGGAACTGCGGTCGATACCCTTGGCGCAGGTGACAATGATTGAGTCATTAGCCAGGTAAGGGCCGTAGTGACGGGCCGCATCGGCATGAGCCTGCGAGGGCATGGCGAAGAGGACGATGCCGGCGCCGGCCAGCACATCGGGCTCGGCGGAAAATTCAAGCGCATCCGGCAGATCGACGCCCGGCAGGGCCGCCTCGTGCACGCCGTCGCTCCTGAGGTCGGCCATCAGCGATGGGTCGCGGCCGAGCAAGGTCACGTCATGCCGATTTTCCAGCGCGATGACCACAGCAAGCGCGGTTCCGAAGGCGCCGGCGCCGATGACGACGATTTTCTCCCGCTGCATCAGGCCTTGGCTCCCCTTTTACCGAAACCGATCAATGTCTCCGCGCTGCCATCCAGGGGCCAGCGCGAGCGCGGCGGGATTTCGAGCGGATCGGGGTCCCGGCCGTCCGCCATGCGCTCCAACCCCGCCCAGGCGATCATCGCGGCATTATCGGTGCAGAGCCGGTGCGGCGGCGCGACGAAGCGGAAGCCATGGGTATCGCAAAGCGATTGCAGCGTCTGGCGGATTTCCTGATTGGCGGCGACGCCGCCGGCGACGACCAGAGCAGGCTCGATTTCTGTATGCGGAAATTCTTGGCTGAAACGGGCAAGGCCACGGCCGATCCGATCCTTGAGCGTGCGCGACACCGCTTTCTGGAACGAGGCGCAGATATCGGCGATATCCTGCTCGGAAAGCGGCGCGATGGCGGTAGCCGCCTGCCGCACCGCCGTCTTCAATCCGGAGAAGGAAAAGTCGAGCCGTGCTTCGCCGACCATAGGGCGCGGAAGCGGAAAGCGGTTCGGATCACCCTTCGCCGCCGCCTTCTCGACCGCAGGCCCGCCGGGATAGGGCAGGCCCAGAAGTTTCGCTGTCTTGTCGAAGGCCTCCCCCAGCGCGTCATCGATGGTGGTGCCCCAACGCTCATAATCGCCCACGCCACGCACCAGCACCAGCTGGGTATGGCCGCCGGAGACGAGCAACATCAGATAGGGAAAAGACAGGCCGTCGGTAAGGCGCGCCGTCAGCGCGTGGCCTTCCAGATGGTTGATGGCATAAAGCGGCTTGCCGGCCGCCTTGGCGATGGCCTTGCCCGTCATCAAACCCACCAGCAGGCCGCCTATAAGGCCGGGGCCGGAGGTGGCGGCGATGGCGTCGACATCGGCAAGGGTCACGCCCGCCTGCTCCAGTGCTTCTTCCACCAGCGTATCCAGCGCCTCGACATGGGCGCGCGCGGCAATTTCCGGCACTACGCCGCCATAGGCGCTGTGTTCCTCAAGCTGCGACAAAACGACGTCGGAGACGATCTCGCCATGGCCGTCCGCATGCCGAACCACAATGGATGCGGCGGTTTCGTCACAGCTTGTCTCTATGCCGAGGATACGAAGAAAGGGGGTCATCAAATCTGTTCGTTCATTGCGATCATGCGCTGAGTTGGTCTAAGACAACTCCGGTAACAATGGATAGACGCGGATGCAAACAAAACCTTTCCGAATCGGCACGCGCGGCAGCCCGCTGGCGCTCGCGCAGGCTTACGAGACGCGCAACCGGCTGATGGCGGCGCATGGCCTGCCGGAAGAAATGTTCGAAATCGTCGTGCTGTCCACCAAGGGCGACCGGATAACCGACCGCGCTTTGTCGGAAATCGGCGGCAAGGGCCTCTTCACAGAGGAGCTGGAAAGCCAGCTTTTGTCCGGCGAACTCGATATGGCCGTGCATTCCTCCAAGGACATGCCGACCGTTCTGCCCGAAGGCCTCTATCTGTCCGCTTTCCTGCCGCGCGAAGACATACGCGACGCCTTCATCGGCCGCACCGCACCGAAGCTGCTGGAGTTGCCGCAGGGCGCCGTGGTCGGTTCCGCATCCCTGCGCCGCCAGGCGCTGATCCGCCGCCTGCGGCCGGATCTGAGCGTCATCATTTTTCGCGGTCAGGTCGATACCCGCCTGCGTAAGCTGGAGGAAGGCCAGGCGGATGCGACGCTTCTCGCCTTTGCCGGTCTGAAGAGACTTGGTAAGGACAATGTTCCGACGGAAATTCTCGACCCGAAGGAATTCCCTCCTGCTCCAGCCCAGGGCGCAATCGGCGTGGAAAGCCGCATCGGCGATACGCGCATGGACGAACTGCTCGCTCCCATAAACGACAGGCCCACTCATGATGCCGTGACCTGCGAGCGCGCCTTTCTGGCAGCACTCGATGGTTCCTGTCGCACGCCGATTGCCGGCTACGCCACCTGCGATGGCCAGGAATTGCATTTTTCCGGCCTGATCCTCACCCCCGATGGCCAGACGAGCCACGGCATCGAAGCCTCCGGCAACCGCCGCGATGCGGCAAAGCTCGGCCGGCAGGCCGGCGAAGACGTGCGCGCCAAGGCCGGCAGCAATTTCTTCGAAGGCTGGAGCTGAGCCGATGCGGATCGTCGTCACCCGGCCGCAGCGTTCGGGCGAAAGGACGGCCGCAAAGCTTGAAGCGCTTGGCCATGCGCCGGTGCTTCTTCCGCTGTTTTATCCCGCCCATCATGGCGAACGCGCCGTCTCTGCGCTATCCGCCCCGCTGGCGGCCATCGCGGTGACCAGCGCCGAGGCGCTGCGGGCGCTGGAAACATCACGGGACGGGCTGGCTCCCTATCTGTCAAAACCGCTTTTCGCCGTCGGCGGAGCAACGGCGGAAGCGGCGGAAAAAACCGGCTTCGAACAGATTTTCACCGCCTCCGGCGACGCCGTGAGTCTGACCGCGCTGGTGACTGAGCACCGGACTCTATTTTCCGAAGAAGAGCCCCTGCTCTATCTCGCTGGCAGGCCCCGTGGCGCCGTCTTCGCGGAAGGCCTTGCCGCCGCCGGCATTCCCTTCAGAACGGTGGATTGTTACGAGATGCTGCCCTCCGACATTTCGGAGACGATGCTAGAGACGGCGCTTGTCGAAAGCGCTGCCGATGTGGTCCTGCTCTATTCATCGGAAGCGGCGCGGTCCTTTTTTCATCACGTATCGACGGAAAAATACGTGGCGGCGCTGGCAACGACACAATTCATCTGCATCAGCCGCAACGTGTTTTCTCTCGTTCCGGAAATCTTCCGCGCAAACGCCAAGGCCGCCGAAGAACCGAGCGAGGCCGCGATGTTTGAACTTCTACACCATAACTCTGGAACCTAATTCGAGCTCGCCTCTTTCCTTTGCCGCCGTCACTGACTAGGTTTAGATTACTGCAGGCAGAAATGAGGTTGTCATGGTATCGGGAAAGCCGCCACGCCACTCCAAGTCCAAAGCCGAACCGGTCACCATCGACCTGGACGCCAAAGACGTGAAAGCAATTTCCGCCGACGTGGACGCTGCCAAGACGGACGAAAAGCCCGGTGACAAAACACCTGAGGCCACCGCAGAGTCGGGTGTTTCGGAGACAAAGCCCGAAGCAGCCGCAACGGGTAACCCCGCCCCCATCTGGGACCAGCCCAAGAAAACCCCTATCGAGCCCGAACCCAATGTCGGCAAAGCGGAATCCGTAGCCACGGCACCGAAGACTGAGAGCCCCGCAGACACGCAGAAAGAGCCCGTCTCGCCGGCCCCCGTTTCGCCCAAAGCCGATACAAAACCGTCGACGGGCACCACTGACACGAGCGCGGCTGCGGCTGCAGCAGCTGCTACGAAGCCGGCCTTCGGCTCCACAGCGTCCTCCAGCGCATCCAGCGGCGCCACCGCTGCAAAACCATCGACGGCGACCTCCTCCTCAGGACCGGCAAAGCCCTCCACACCGCAGCAGGCGGAGCGCAAACAGGCGGCGACCTCCGGCCTGATCGCGGCAGGTATCGTCGGCGGCCTTGTGGCGCTCGCCGCCGCCGGCAGCATGCAATATGCCGGGATCCTGCCCTCCTTCAATGCAGGCAGGGCGGGAAGTGAGGAAATCGCCGCACTGAAAACCGATCTCGGCAGCTTGCGGCAGCAGCTTGCCAACGCGCCAGCCGCCGACACCTCGGCGCTGGAACAGCGTATCGCAACCCTCGAAGGCGCAAAGGGTGAGGCCCCGCAGGTGGATGGGCTGTCGGAAAAAATCGCCGCGCTGGAATCCACCTTCCAGTCGGAGCGATCCGCACAGGCATCGGCGACGGCGGAACTGACACGCCGTCTTGCGGATGCGGAAGCCAAGATCAACGAGCCGCGCGACGATATTGAAGTCGCCCGCGCCATCGCTTCCGCCGCGCTGAAGGCCGCGATCGATCGCGGGGGGCCATTCCTGACAGAACTCGACACGCTATCCAAGGTAACGCCCGACGATCCGGCCATCACATCGCTGCAATCCTTCGCCGCAACCGGTGTGCTGTCACGTTCGGAACTGATGCAGAAATTCCCTGACGTCGCCAATGCGATGCTTTCCGCGATCAACCAGCCAGACCCCAATCAGGGCATCATGGAACGCCTGACCGAAAGCGCCTTTTCGCTGGTGAAGGTGCGCCCTGTCGGAAATATCGAGGGCGAGACCCCAGAAGCCCAGATCGCGCGCATGGAAAACAAGCTGCGCAACGGCGATCTGCAGGGCGCGGCGCTTGAGTGGAACGGGCTTCCCGATGCCGCCAAGACGGCATCCGCCGATTACAAGAAATCGCTGGATGCGCGCATCGAGGTCGAGAATCTGGTGGGCGGCACGTTGAACCGCGCCATCACCAGCACCGGCAGGCAGGGGTAAGGGCATGACCAGAATTCTGACTTTCGCCGTTATCGTTCTGGCTCTCGGCTTCGGTTTCTCCTGGCTGGCCGACAGGCCGGGTGTGCTCTCCATCGTCTGGCAGGGCCAGCTGATCGAAATGAGCTTGATGGTCGCCGCCTCCATCATCGCGGCGCTGGTCGCCACCGTCATGTTGGTCTGGTGGATCGTCAATGCCATCTGGACCTCGCCCAATGCCGCCCGGCGTTATTTTCGTGCCCGCAAGCGCGACCGTGGTTATCAGGCGCTCTCCACCGGGCTCATCGCTGCCGGGGCCGGCAATGCGATCCTCGCCCGCAAGATGACGGCCCGCACTCAAGGGTTGCTCAGCGCCGATCAGGAGCCGCTGATCCATCTGCTCGATGCGCAGGCCGATCTCATCGAAGGCAAATATGACGAGGCACGGCGCAAATTCGAAGCCATGGCCCGCGATCCCGAGACACGCGAACTTGGCCTTCGCGGCCTTTATATCGAGGCCCGCCGTCAGGGCGCCTATGAAGCCGCCCAGCAATATGCCGAGGATGCAGCGGAGAAGGCTCCCTATCTGCCCTGGGCCGCGCAGGCGACGCTGGAAAACCGCTGCCGCAACGGACAGTGGGACGATGCCATCCGCCTGCTCGACCAGCAGAAGGCGGCCGGCGTCATCGAACGCGGCGAGGCGGAACGTCTGAAAGCAGTGCTTCTTACCGCCAAGGCCGGCGAAAAGCTGGAAAGCGATCCGGTTGGCGCGCGCGAGGATGCCAAGCACGCTCTCAAGCTTGCCAAGAGCCTCGTTCCGGCAGCGCTGATCGCGGCGAAATCCTATCTCCGGGAAGACAATCTGCGCAAGGCAGCCACGGTTCTGGAGCCCGTCTGGAAGAACGATCCGCACCCGCAGATCGCCGAACTTTATGTCCGCGCACGCAGCGGCGATACCGCCATAGACCGGCTGAAACGGGCTGAGCGGCTTGAGAGCCTGAAGCCCAACAACATCGAATCCCTGTTCGCCGTGGCGCAGGCAGCGCTCGACGCCAAGGAATTCGCCAAGGCGCGGGCCAAGGCCGAAGCCGCCGCCCGGATCGAACCGCGCGAGAGCATCTTCTTGCTGATGGCCGATATAGAGGAGGCCGAAACCGGCGATCAGGGCCGTGTGCGCTACTGGATGGCGCAGGCGCTGCGCGCGCCGCGCGACCCCGCCTGGGTGGCAGACGGCGTCGTTTCGGAAAAATGGCTGCCGGTCTCGCCGGTCACCGGCCGTCTCGATGCTTTCGAATGGAAAGCGCCTTTCGGCCAGCTCGAAGCGCCCGTCGAAGACCTGACAATCGAAAACGCGATTGCCGCAGCGCCCGCACGGGCCGAACCGGCCGCGAAAACGATCATTGTCGAAGCCGCGCCGGAGACACGCGCCGAACCGAAACCCGCCCCGGTCGCACCGATCGAGGTCAAGCCGGCCGTATCGGTCCCGCAGGAGAAAAAGCCGGTCACAATCGAAGCGCCAGTGGAAACCGATGTTACGGATGAAAAGGCGGAAGCCGTGCCGTTTTTCGGCGGCGCGCCGGATGATCCGGGCGTCAAGAAACCCGGCGTGGAAGCCGAACCCAAGACCCGGCTCAAACTCTTCTGACGAACAGGATATCGATGTTCCAGCAAATACAGTCGTTTATTCAGAACCTCGTCGGCCCGCATGGGGATGATTTTAGCCCGGACGATCTGAGGGTGGCGGTGGCCGCCCTCTGTTTCCAGGTCATGGAAGCGGATGGCACCGTCTCGAAAAGCGAGCGCGACCGCCTGCGCGAAATCCTGCAGGACTATTACCATCTCGATGCCGGCAAGCTGGACGCGCTTCTCGCCGCCGGCCAGGAGGCCGGCAAGGAAGCCGTCGATTATTACCGCTTCACCACCGATATACGCCGCCATCTCGATGAAGATCAGCGCGTGGAGCTTATTGGCATATTATGGGATATTGTTTACGCTGACGGCGAACGAAGCGAAATGGAAGACCATGTGATCTGGCGAGTCGCCGACCTGCTTGGTGTATCCGTGCGCGACAGGGTTCTGCAACGTCAGCAGGCCGCCACGAGGTCCGGGCCCGCTGAAGAAAGCGAAAACGAAGACGATGCTGTTTGACCCTTCCAGGCAACAGAGAAAACAACCATCGCTGCTCATCGTCCTGCATCAGGAACGTTCCACGCCCGGCCGCGTCGGCCAGATGCTGGTGGAAAAAGGGTATCGTCTGGATATAAGGCGCCCTGCACTCGGCGACGACCTGCCGCAAACGCTGGAGAAACACGCAGGCGCCATCATCTTCGGCGGCCCGATGAGCGCCAACGATTCTCATGACTACGTCAAAGCCGAAATAGACTGGCTGAAGGTGCCACTGAAGGAAAACAAGCCCTTTCTCGGCATCTGTCTCGGCGCGCAGATGCTGTCCAAACATCTCGGCGGCAAGGTGGAGGCCGACAGGGAAGGCAAGGTGGAGATCGGCTGGTATCCGCTTCATGCCACCGAACATGGGCGCCTTCTGATGCCGCATTGGCCGAAGATGGTCTATCATTTCCACAAGGAAGGGTTCGAGCTGCCCCGCGGAGCCGAACTTCTGGCCTCGGGCGAGACCTATCCCAATCAGGCCTATCGCTATGGAAAGAATGCCTGGGGCCTGCAGTTTCACGCCGAACTGACCCGCGCCATGATGCATAGCTGGGTGGTGCGCGGCGCGCAGCGCTTCGGCATGCCCAATGCGCAGGTGGGCAGCCAGCATCTGGAAGGCCGCATGCTGTTCGACACGCCGCTCAGGGCATGGCTCGGCAATTTCCTCGATCTGGTTTTTGAAGGCAAGGCGCAGCGCTAGCGCGGGATGGCGAAAAGTGTAAGCGGTTTTCGCCTGAAATCCCGCGTCTCAACTTTTTGATTTAGATCATGATGATTTTGGGTCGATTCGACCTAAAATCATCATGACCTAATGCCCATCGCCATCAGTTCGGCGCGTCCAGATTGTCGATTCTGCGCAGCTTTGAAAAGCTGAGCGCCCAGATAACCGCCACAGCAAGCGTGCCCGCCCCGCCGATGACAACGGCCGGCACGGCCCCGACGACATGCGCCATGGTGCCGGCGCGGAACTCACCCAACTCGTTCGATGCGCCGACGAACACCATGTTCACGGCATTCACGCGCCCGCGCACCTCATCCGGCGTCCACAGCGCGATCAGGGTCTCGCGCACATAAACCGACACCATGTCGGATGCGCCCATGACCACCAACGCGGCGATAGACAGCCACGCGGTTTGCGAAAGCCCGAAGACCACGGTGGAGATGCCGAAGAGGCCGACGCCGGTAAACATCAGCAGACCGGCATGGTGACGAATGGGCTTGAACGCCAGAATGACCGCAACGGTGATGGCCCCGATGCCGGGTGCTGCCCGCAGAAGCCCGAGACCCCATGGCCCGAGCGTCAGCACTTCCTTGGCAAAAATCGGCATCAGCGCCACCGCGCCGCCCAGCAGCACCGCGAAAAGATCGAGCGAGATCGCACCGAGAACGATTTTTTCCTGCGCGATGAATTTGAACCCGGCGAGCATGGTTTCGAGACTGATGGCTTTTGCCGGGCCGCGTTGTTCCGGCTTGCGGATCGTCACCGCAAGCGCTGCGGACACGATGAAAAGCACGAGCGCCACGCTATAGGCGACGGAAGCACCGAGGCCATAAAGCAGGCCGCCGGCAACGGGACCGAGAATGGACGCCATCTGCCACGAAGAGGAATTCCAGGCGATGGCGTTCGGCAAATCCTCCACCGGCACGAGATTGGGCGCCAGCGACTGAACCGCCGGTCCCATAAAGGCGCGCTCTATGCCGAAGACGACAAGAATGGCGAAGACCGGCCAGGGGGAAAAGCTGTGCGTCAGCGTAAGACCCAGAAGAGCGGCAGCGCACAGCGCCGCAATCAGCAGGCATATGGCCATGATGCGCCGACGATTGTGCCGGTCGGCGACCGTTCCGGTGACGAGGATCAGAAGCAGGGACGGCAGAAACTGGAAAAGACCGATCAGGCCGAGATAAAAGGCGTTGCCGGTCACCTCATACATCTGCCAGCCGACCGAGACGCTGACGATCTGGATGGCGAAAGCGGAAAAAAACCGGGCACTGAAAAAGCGGCGATAGGAACTATGCCGGAATGCACCGAAACGGTTTTCGGCGGAAGGGAGGGACATCGGCTGGGTGCTCGCGAGACAATATGAGAGCTTTGCAATAGAGCGATATCACGGGAATCGCCAGCCCTCACCAGCGGGATGACGAAAAGTGTGAGCGGTTTTCGTCTGAAATCCCTCTACAAAGCCATGAACCAGATTGCGATGATCGCCGGCCGATCAGACCAAAGATCATTACGATCCGGCGCGACACTTGCCGGTTCACGGTTCAATGTCTAAATGTCTTGCAACCAAGATACGGAGATATTGATGCTTGCCCTGTTTCAGACCATCGATCTGGCCTTGAACCTCTATACGTGGGTGCTGATCGCCAGCGCTATTTTTTCCTGGCTTTACGCCTTCAACGTCATCAATTCCCGCAACCAGTTCGTGAACGCCATCGGCAGCTTTCTGTTCAATGTCACGGAACCGGTTCTGCGCCCCATCCGCCGCATTCTGCCCAATCTCGGCGGCATCGACATTTCGCCGATCATCGTGCTCTTGATCATCTTCTTCATCCGCTCCTTCATGTGGAACACGCTTTACCCGATGGTCGCTTGAGCGGCTGCTGGCAGAAGCATAGCGACCATGTCCGCCTGACCGTCCGCCTCACACCGAATGGCGGGCGGGACGCCATCGACGGCGTGGAAAAGGATGCGGAGGGAAACGCGCATCTCAGAGCCCGCGTCAGCGCCGTGCCGGAAGGCGGCAAGGCCAACAAGGCCCTGATTGTTTTGCTGGCGAAAAAACTCGGCCTGCCGAAATCCTCCATCAGCTTCGTTTCAGGCGAAACGGCGCGCAAAAAAATCCTCCGGATCGACACCGACCCGGAGGATTTCGAAGAGCTATTCAAGAAGCTCGAAAACTAAAGCGCATCGCGTCTAATCTGATTCATGCGACGCGCTTTAGATCTTTGTTTTTAAGCATGTCTTAGTCCCAAAACCGCTGCACACTTTTGGGAGACATGCTTTAGATCAGCCCTGCGCCTTGTAGCGCTCGATGGCTTCGACGATCAGCTTCTTGGCGACGTCGACATCCTGCCAGCCGCCCATCTTCACCCACTTGCCGGGCTCCAGATCCTTGTAGTGCTCGAAGAAGTGCTCGATCTGCTTCAGCGTGATTTCCGGCAGGTCGGTGTAGTTGTGGACCTTGTCGTAACGGCGCGTCAGCTTCGGAACCGGCACGGCGAGGATCTTCTCGTCCTTGCCGCCGTCATCTTCCATGATCATCACACCGATGGGGCGGACATTGATGACGCAGCCCGGAACCAGCGGGCGGGTGTTGCAGATGAGAACGTCGATCGGATCGCCATCGTCGGACAGGGTGTGCGGCACGAAACCATAGTTACCCGGATAGGTCATCGGCGTGTAGAGGAAGCGATCGACGATCAGCGCACCGGCATCCTTGTCCATCTCGTACTTGATCGGGTGTCCACCGACCGGCACTTCAACGATGACATTCACGTCATCCGGCGGATTCTTGCCTACGGAAATTGCATCGATACGCATTCGCTTCCCTCATTCGACGGGTTGGATTTGGTTTTCGATACTGGGAAAGTCGCCGCATTGCAACATGGCTTTGGGCGGATAAGGCAGAATGCGGGATTTGAGGCTATCGCATTTGCGCATGGCCGGCCGGGAGAATGAACCCAAGGCCAAATCACCCGGCATTGTTTGTCAGTTCCAGACGAAACCGACCTTGCGAAGCGACTTGCCGTCGAAATCTTCCATGCCTTCGGCGATATCGCGGCCACCGTGAGAGCGGAAAAAGCGGTTGGCCACATCGCTGTCTTCAAGGCACCAGACAACGATGCCGTTGCAGCCAAGCGAGGTCAGCAGTCTGCGCGCTTCCGTAAACAGCAGCGAGCCAAGCCCGATGCCCTGATATTCCGGCCGGAGATACAGTTCGTATATCTCGCCGTCCTGCGGCAGCCCGCGTGCCCGGCTGAGGCCCAGTGTCGCATATCCGGCGACCACACCGGCCACCTCCACCACCAGCATGGTTGCGGAGCCTTTGGTTGCCTTTTTCCACCAGACTTCTCCACGACGCTCGAGCATCTGCGTCAACGGCCGATGCGGGATAAGCCCAGCATAGGCCTGTTGCCACGACAGACGGTGCGCCTCGGAGATGGCGCGCGCATCATGCGGTTCAGCACGGCGAACATCGATGGATAACGTTTTCATAACGCGATTCTGGCCCCGGCCACGCAAACTTACCAGTCATAAAGGTTAACGCCGGCAAGCTTACCCACAGCCTATTCATGTGGACGACCGATAAAAATTAACGCATCCTTAACCTTTGGCAAAGCGCCTTTCGACTCATGCACACATAAAAACGAACGCATAAAAAAACCCGGCTCGAGGCCGGGTTCTTTCAAATTCGTAACGACAAGCCGCAATCAGACAGCGAGCTTGGCCTTTTCAAAACGCTTGCGATCGTTGGCGTCCAGGAACATCTTGCGCAGACGGATGGACTTCGGCGTCACTTCCATCAGCTCATCGTCCTGAATCCAGGAGAGCGCGCGATCGAGCGTCATGCGGATCGGCGGCGTCAGCTTCACGGCTTCATCCTTGCCGGCAGCGCGGATGTTGGTCAGCTGCTTGCCCTTCAGCACGTTCACTTCGAGATCGTTATCGCGAGAGTGAATACCGATGATCATACCGGCATAGACCTTCTCACCCGGCTCGATGATCATCGGGCCGCGATCTTCCAGGTTGAACATGGCATAAGCGACAGCTTCACCCGAACCGTTCGACAGCAGAACGCCGTTCACGCGGCCGGCAATCTGGCCCTTGAAGGGCTGATAATCGTGGAAGAGACGGTTCATGATCGCCGTACCGCGGGTGTCGGTCAAAAGCTCCGACTGGTAACCGATCAGGCCACGGGTCGGCGCATAGAACTTCAGACGAACGCGATTGCCGCCGGAAGGACGAAGCTCGGCCATTTCAGCCTTGCGCTCGGACATCTTCTGGACGACGACGCCGGAATGTTCTTCATCAACGTCGATCACGACTTCTTCGATCGGCTCGAGCAGGGTGCCGTTCTCATCCTTGTGCATCACGACGCGCGGACGCGAAACGGCAAGCTCGAAGCCTTCGCGACGCATGGTTTCGATCAGAACCGCCAGCTGCAATTCGCCACGGCCGGAAACGAAGAACGAATCCTTGCCTTCGGCTTCTTCGATCTTCAGCGCAACGTTGCCTTCGGCTTCCTTGAACAGGCGGTCACGGATAACGCGGCTCGTGACCTTGTCGCCTTCAGTGCCAGCCAGCGGGCTGTCGTTGACGATGAACGACATGGTAACGGTCGGCGGGTCGATCGGCTGCGCGGTCATCGCCTCGGTGACGGAGGGGTCACAGAAGGTGTCGGCAACAGTTCCCTTGGAGAGGCCTGCAATGGCGACGATGTCGCCCGCATGGGCTTCTTCGATCGACGTGCGCTCAATGCCGCGGAATGCGAGGATCTTGGAAATACGGCCGTTTTCAATAACCTTGCCGTCCTGGCCGAGAACCTTCACGGCCTGGTTAGGCTTGATGGAGCCGGAAGCGATGCGACCGGTGATGATGCGGCCGAGGAAGTTGTTGGCTTCAAGGATGGTGCCGATCAGGCGGAACGGACCTTCTTCAACCTTGGGCTCCGGAACATGTTCGAGAACCAGATCGAGCAGCGGCGCAAGACCCTGATCCTTCGGGCCTTCCGGGTTGACGTTCATCCAGCCGTCACGACCGGAACCGTAGAGGATCGGGAAGTCGAGCTGCTCATCGGTGGCATCGAGGTTTGCGAAGAGGTCGAAGACTTCGTTGATGACTTCTTCGTGGCGGCCATCCGGACGGTCGATCTTGTTGATCGCGACGATCGGGCGAAGACCGACCTTCAGCGCCTTGCTGACCACGAACTTGGTCTGCGGCATCGGGCCTTCCGAGGAGTCGACCAGAACGATTGCGCCATCCACCATCGACAGGATACGCTCGACTTCACCGCCGAAGTCGGCGTGGCCGGGGGTGTCGACGATGTTGATGCGGACACCCTTCCACTCCACCGAAGTCGCCTTGGCGAGAATGGTGATGCCACGTTCCTTTTCGAGATCGTTGCTATCCATCACGCGCTCGGCGACACGCTGGTTGTCGCGGAACGAGCCGGACTGCTTCAGAAGCTCGTCCACGAGCGTCGTTTTTCCATGGTCAACGTGCGCGATGATCGCGATGTTGCGAAGTGCCATTGTTCAAAATCTCTGAGGTTGGGCGCTATATTGATGAGAAACGCCAATTTAGTTTGGCGCGCTCATAACCTTTTTTTTGCAAATGCGAAAGGGGGGCCTTGTCATAAGCCCCCTGCACTCAGGTTCTAGCTCAGAAATATGACAGTCTTTTATACCGAACTCTTACACGAGGCCACGCTTCAAAAGCATGGCATCCGGGCTTGGCATCTTGCCACGAAAAGCAAGATAGGCCTCCTCCGGATCGATGGAACCGCCGACGGAATAGATATTGTCTTTCAACTTGCGCGCCATCTCGCCATCGAAGGGGTTGCCAGTTTCCTCGAAGGCCGAAAAGGCATCGGCATCCAGCACTTCCGACCACATGTAGGAATAATAGCCGGCTGAATATCCGTCACCGGAGAAAACGTGCTGGAAATGCGGGGTCGCATGCCGCATGACGATAGACTTCGGCATGTTCAGGGTGGAGAGCACCTCACCCTGCACGACCATTGGATCGCTCACGTTTTCCCGCGTGTGGAACGCCATGTCGACAATCGCCGACGAGGTGAATTCCACCGTGCTGAACCCGGCATTGAAGGTCTGCGCGGCCAGAACCTTGTCCAGCAGCGCCTTCGGCATCGGCGCGCCTGTGTCATAATGCAGGGCGTATTTTTCCAGAATTTCCGGCACGGTCAGCCAATGTTCGTAAAGCTGCGACGGCAATTCGACGAAATCGCGCGAGACGCCCGTTCCGGAAACGGAAGGGTAAGTGACATTCGACAACATGCCATGCAGCGCGTGGCCGAATTCGTGAAACAGCGTGCGCGCATCGTCGAGCGAAAGCAGCGCCGGTTTGCCTTCAGCCGGTTTGGCGAAATTGCAGACATTGTAGATGATCGGGATTTCTCCGACCGTGCCGTTCTTCAAGGGCAGCTTGTGCTGCGACTGGAAAGAGCTCATCCACGCGCCGGAGCGCTTGGAGGGACGGGCGAAATAATCGCCGAGGAACATGGCTTTCAAATCGCCCTTTTCATCGCGGATTTCGAAAACCCGCACATCCGGGTGATAGGCGGCAATGCCTTTGACTTCGACCGCCCGAATCCCAAACAACCGCCCGGCCACATCGAAGCAGGCCTCGATGATCTTTTCGAGCTGCAGATAGGGCTTCAACTCCGCCTCGGAGAAGCTGAATTTCCGTGCCCGCAACTTTTCGGCATAATGCCGCCAGTCCCAGGGCAGCACTTCGTGATTCCTGCCCTCCTCGGCGATGATGGCGGCCAGTTCGGCCTCTTCCTCGCCCGCACGGCGCACGGCCTTTTCCCAGACCTGCCCCAGAAGGCCGTTCACGGCATCCGGCGTCTTCGCCATCGTGTCATCAAGCTTGTAGGCGGCGAAATTCGCGTAGCCGAGAAGCTTTGCCTTCTCCTCACGCAGTTCGAGCGTGCGGTGGACGATCTCGCGATTGTCGGTCTCGCCGCCATTTTCGCCGCGCGCCACCCAGGCCCTGAAGGCCTGCTCGCGCAGATCGCGGCGTTCGGAAAAGGTGAGGAAAGGCTCGATGATGGAACGGGAAAGGGTGACGGCAAATTTGCCGTCCTCGCCATGCTCACGGGCCGCACCCGCCATCGCGTCGCGAAGAAAACCGGGAACACCGGCAAGTTCCTCTTCCGTGGAAAGCAGAAGCTTCCAGTTCTTTTCATCCGCCAGCACATTCTGCCCGAATCTCGCGCCGAGACCGGCAAGTTCCTCATTGATCGCCGCCAGCCGTTCCTGCCGGTCCTTCGGCAGCTTGGCGCCGGAGCGCACGAAACCCTTCCAGTGCCGCTCGAGAACGCGGCTCTCCTCACCCGTCAGCCCAAGCGTTCCGCGCTTTTCCCACAATGTATCGATGCGCTTGAACAACGCTTCGTTCATGCCGATCTTCGAATAGTGCCGCGACAGTTTCGGTGCGATCTCCCGCTCCAGCGCCTGGATCACACCATTGGTATTGGCGCCCGCCCTGTTCCAGAACAGCGCCGAAATGCGCGAAAGATCGTCTCCGGCGATTTCGAGCGCGGTCACGGTGTTTTCGAAGCTCGGGGTCTCAGCATTGCCGGCAATCGCATCGATTTCCTGTTCGTGGGACAGAAGGGCGGCATCGAAGGCCGGAGCGAAATCCTCATCCCTGACCGCATCGAATTTCGGCAGACCATTGTGGCCGTTCCAGTCAACGAGTGCGGGATAAAGCGCGGTCTTGGATGGCATTTCATCTTCCTTGTACAATTCCGGTTTAAGCCCATATGGGCACGCCTCCACCGGCAATTCAATGCCGGACTTTGGTGTAAGGAAGATTGGCTACGACCTGATTTTTGCTTTTGCCCCGACTGCCGGCACAGACGCCGGATACCGATGGCAGGTGACCTATGTAAGGGACTTGACCGACGATACGGACCGGCATGGCAGATGAAATAAAACGCGGGATGTCCGATCTTCTTTGCTTTGGCGTAACAATCATCGATTATGTTGCCGACCGTAACGCAATCGAACTGACACATACTTTACTCGATTTTCAACAATATGATTTATGCGCCATTGATTATCGCCGGGATTTTAGTAAGGCTGACTTACGAAAAGGCGAAGCATGGGCACTAAACGCGAAAAAGACTCGTTGGCATTTTTACTGAACAGCGGCGCACGCCTGCTAACAGCGCGTTTGAGCGCCGAATTTCTGAAGCCGGACTGGGCCTGACGCCCGGGGAAGCGCGCGCATTGCTGACGGTTGCCGTCGTTGATGGCAGCAAACAGTCGGATATCGCCGCCCGGCTCGGCATCGAGCCCATGACGATCTGCGCCTATCTCGACAAGCTGCAATCTCTCGATCTCATCGAACGCCAGCAGGACCCGCAGGACAGGCGCTCCAAGCGCATCGTGCTGACAAAAAACTCCACCGACATGCTGGAAGCCGTGCGCCAGGAAATCGATGAACTCGTGCGGCATGCCACGCAGGGCCTGAATGAAGAGGAGGTCGCGCTTTTCCGCAGCTTCCTGCAGACGCTTCGCAACAATCTCCAGCCGGAACAGCCGGGCCAGAGCTGCTGATCGCAATGTCGCCAGAAACGATCATGTCCAGAAAGCGCACGGCCATACTCGGTGCGTTGCTGACGGCGCTGGCGCCGATTTCCATGGCGATCTACACACCGGCCATGCCGGAACTGACGCGGGTTTTCTCCACCACGGAATCTGCCGTCAAACTCAGCCTCTCGCTTTATTTCGCCGGTTTCGCCATCGCCCAACTGCTCGCGGGCCCGGCATCCGACGCCTTCGGTCGGCGAAAGGCGAGTCTCGTTTTCCTCTCCATCTTTCTGGGCGGCGGACTGCTGGCGATCTTCGCCCCAACAATTGAAGTGCTGCTCTTCGCCCGGCTTGTTCAGGGCATTGGCGCCTCCGTCGGCATGACGGTGGCGCGCGCCATCGTACGCGATCAATTCACGGGCGCCGAAGCCTCCAGCATCATGAACCTCATTGGCATCATGCTGGCCGTCGGCCCAGCCATGGGCCCGACCATCGGCGGGCTTTCGCTTGCGGCTTTCGGGTGGCAATCGGTATTTTTCCTCATGGCCGGCCTCGGGGCCATCGCCATCTTCTCCGTCGTGGTCTTCCTGCGCGAGACGACGATCCCGGACAAAAACCTGATCCGCCCGCGCCGCCTCCTGTCGGCCTATGGGACATTGCTCACCGAGCCGCGTTTTCTTCTGGCCGCACTGGTGCTCGGCGGTTCCATCGGCGCGCTTTATGCGCAGGCGACCATGCTGACCTTCATCCTCATCAACAAGGTCGGCATGACACCCACCGCCTTCGGCATCGGCATGCTGATGCAGACCGGCGCTTATTTCTTCGGCTCCATCGCCCTGCGTTATATCGCACCGCGGCTGGGTGACCGCCGTTCGGTTGTCCTCGGCCTCTGTTTTTCGGGAACGGGCGGTCTCCTCATCCTGCTGTCGGTGTTCCTGATACCGCCATCCTTTCTTTCGATTATGGGACCCGTGGCGGTGGCAACAGTCGGCATCGCCTTATTGACGCCATCCATGGTGACGGCGGCCCTCGCACCATTCCCGCATATTGCCGGCTCGGCATCGGCGATGATGGGGTTCATTCAGATGGGGTCGGGTTTTGCAGGCGGTTCCGCAGCCTCGCTTATCGGTTCGCCTTTGACCGGCTTCGGCATCATCATCCCCGTGATGGAACTCACCGCAATCGCCAGCTACATCGGCTTCCGCATCGTCTCCAGACGAGAGACATGAAAAAACCCGCCGGCGTCGCCGCCAGCGGGTTTCATTATTTTCATTCCGGCAGAATTACTTGCTGATATTGCGCTTTGCGAGCGTGCGAAGACGCAGCGCGTTGAGCTTGATGAAGCCTGCCGCATCCTTCTGGTCATAAGCGCCGTGGTCGTCCTCGAAGGTAACCAGCGCGTCGGAATAGAGCGACTTGGCGCTCTCGCGGCCGGTTACCATGACATTGCCCTTGTAGAGCTTCAGCGTCACTTCGCCTTCCACATGTTCCTGGCTCTTGTCGATCAGCGCCTGCAGCATTTCGCGCTCTGGCGAGAACCAGAAGCCGTAATAGATGAGCTCGGCGTAACGCGGCATCAGCTCGTCCTTGAGGTGGGCTGCACCCCGGTCAAGCGTGATGGATTCGATGGCGCGGTGCGCGGCAAGCAGGATGGTGCCGCCGGGCGTCTCGTAAACGCCGCGCGACTTCATGCCGACGAAGCGGTTCTCGACCAGATCGAGACGGCCGATGCCGTTTTCGCGGCCATAGTTGTTCAACGTCGCAAGAAGCGTCGCCGGCGACATTTCGACGCCGTTGATGGAGCAGGCATCGCCCTTGCGGAAACCGACCTTGATGACGGTTGCCTTGTCTGGAGCGGCTTCCGGGGAAATGGTGCGCATATGCACATATTCCGGTGCTTCCAGTGCCGGGTCTTCCAGAACCTTGCCCTCGGAGGAGGAATGCAGCAGGTTGGCGTCGACCGAGAAAGGCGCCTCGCCCTTCTTGTCCTTGGCAACCGGAATCTGGTGCTGTTCGGCGAAGTTCAAGAGGTCGGTACGGCTCTTGAACGTCCAGTCGCGCCAGGGAGCGATGATCTTGATATCCGGGTTCAGCGCATAGGCCGAAAGCTCGAAACGGACCTGGTCGTTGCCCTTGCCGGTGGCGCCATGGGCAATGGCGTCGGCGCCGGTCTTCTTGGCGATTTCGATCAGGTGCTTGGAAATAAGCGGACGGGCAATGGAAGTGCCGAGCAGATAGACGCCTTCATAAACGGCGTTGGCGCGGAACATCGGGAATACGAAATCACGCACGAACTCTTCGCGGACGTCCTCGATGAAGATTTCCTTGATGCCCAGCATCTCGGCCTTCTTGCGCGCCGGCTCAAGTTCTTCGCCCTGGCCGAGATCGGCGGTGAAGGTCACGACCTCCGCGCCGAGTTCCGTCTGAAGCCATTTCAGGATGATCGAGGTGTCGAGGCCGCCGGAATAGGCGAGAACGACTTTCTTAACGTCTTTCGGAAGTGCCATAGTGATGTCCATCTGCATGATGACGGCATTGGGACACCGCCATTTCCTTGGGATTTCGGCACTTTTACAGTGCAACCCGAAATGTGTGAAGCGCTTTTCCGTGAGATAAGCGACAAAACAATTGATGGGCGGGTACGACAGCGGGCGATGACCGGGCGCATCGATGGGAACGAAGCAATTGTCACATGCATTATGAAAATTCGCGCTTTATCATAAGCGGCGCGATCGACTTGAAGACCGTGAATGAAGCCACTCAGGTTCAGGCAACGTTGCAAACCGCTGGAAACAGCCGAAACGACGCGAAGGAGAAACCTATGACGACCATCCACCCCGCATTCAAGGAAGATAATGTCGCTGTCATCACCGGTGCGGCATCCGGCATCGGACTTGCCGCCGCCCGCAAATTCGCCGGTTTCGGCATGAGTGTCGTGCTCGTCGATCTCGACGGCGACAGGCTTGCCGCAGCCCATGCGGATATTCTGGCCGTCGCCAAGGACGGCGAAGCGCAGATCGTCGCCATCCCGACCGACATATCCAAACTCGATGAACTGGAGGCGCTGGAGCGCGCCGTGATCCAGCGTTTCGGACGCGTTCACGTCCTGATGAACAATGCCGGCATCCAGCCCGGCAGCGCCATTTTCGGCCCGCAGGCCAATTGGGAAAAAATCATCAACGTCAATCTGATGGGCGTCGTGAACGGCAGCCGTGTTTTCGGCCAGGGCATGATCGCCCATGGCGAGCCGGCGCTCATCATCAATACCGGCTCGAAACAGGGTATCACCACACCTCCCGGCGATCCCGCCTACAACGTCTCGAAGTCCGGCGTCAAAACCTTCACGGAAGCGCTTCAGCACGAATTGCGCAATATTCCGAACGGCTCGGTTTCCGCCCATCTGCTGATCCCCGGTTACGTTTTCACCGGCCTCACCGCCCATGGCAGAACGGAAAAGCCGGAAGGCGCATGGACCGGCGAACAGACCGTCGACTTCATGGTCGAAAGCATCGGCCGGGGCGATTTCTACATTCTCTGCCCGGATGGCGAGGTGGATCGCCCGACGGATGAAAAGCGCATTCTCTGGGCGGCCTATGACATCGTCCAGAACCGCCCTCCGCTGTCGCGCTGGCACACGGAATATTCCGCCGCCTTCACCAGCTTCCTGAAAAACTGAATGTTCGGGGCCGCCGCGATGTGAGCATTGCGGCGGCTTTTCGCGCCAGCGCTCAAAAACATTGGCAGAAGCGCGAAATCGCGTTAAGCACGGCAACCTCCAGATTTTACGGGTGCCGCGATGGATTTCGTTCCAGGCCTGCCAACATTGATCGCCTTCACCATCGCCATTCTGCTTCTGGCGGTGACGCCGGGGCCTGACATGACGCTGTGGATCAGCCGCTCTCTGCGCGAGGGCCGGACGGCGGGTTTCATGACGCTTCTGGGAACCAATATCGGCATTACCGTGCACACGATGCTCGTCGCCTTCGGCGTTGCCGCCCTCATCGTCGCTTCGCCGACCGCTTTCATGATCCTGAAGACCGGCGGGGCCGCCTATCTGGTCTGGCTCGCTATTCAGGCGATCCGCAAGGGCTCGGATTTCGTGATGGTGAAAAGCACCGGCGAAAAAGCGCAGTCCTCCCTGAAATCGGCGCTGTTGAACGGCATCTGGGTCAACCTGCTGAACCCGAAGATCATCATCTTTTTCATGACCTTCCTGCCGCAATTCGTCAGTGCATCCGACCCGCATGTAACCGGCAAGCTGATCTTCCTCGGCATATGGTCGATCATCGTCGCGCTGCCGATCGGCATTGGCATCGTGATCGCCGCAGATGTTCTTTCAGCCTGGCTGCAACGCAACCGGAAAATTCTGCGCGGACTGGATTATACGATCGCCGGCGTCTTTTCGCTTTTCGCCGTCAAGATTTTCTTCACGCAGGCGCGCTGACGGCAAATAAAAAAGCATGCCGTTTGCTGATAAACCGCCACAGAGACGCGACGTCATCCTCGGGCCTGTCCCGAGGATCTAATCACGTATCGCAAAATCAATCGGTTGCAGATGCTCGGGACAAGCCCGAGCATGAACGGAGGAGACGTTATCAACCGATCAGCAACTCATCATCGTCGAGCTTCTGGCCGCGTATCTTGCGGAACATGTCGATCAGGTCCTCGACCTCGAGATCCTTACGGCTGTCACCGGAGACGTCGAGCACGATTTCGCCGGCATGCAGCATGATTGTGCGGGTGCCGTAATCCAGCGCCTGACGCATGGAATGGGTGACCATCAGCGTCGTCAGCTTGCGCTCAGCCACCACCTTGCGGGTCAGCTCCATCACGAATTCCGCCATGCCGGGATCGAGCGCCGCCGTATGTTCGTCGAGCAGCAGCACGTCCGAGCCGGACAGCGTCGCCATGACGAGCGAGACCGCCTGCCTCTGGCCGCCGGACAGAAGGTCCATGCGGTCCTTCAGACGATTTTCCAGCCCGAGATTGAGCGAGGCGATGCGCTCCTTGAAGAAATCCCGACGGCCGCGTCCAAGCGCCGGCAGAAGGCCGCGACGCTCGCCGCGCGACGCCGCCAGCGCCAGATTTTCCTCGATGGTGAGCGCGCCGCAGCTGCCCGCCAGCGGGTCCTGAAACACGCGCGCCACCCGTCCCGCCCGGCTGGCGGTCGGTTTGCGGGTAACATCAGCGCCGCCGATCATCACCTTGCCCGCCGTCGGCAGGACATCGCCCGCCAGAACGCCGAGCAGCGTCGATTTACCGGCGCCATTGGAACCGATGACGGTGACGAAGGAGCCATCGTCGATGGTGAGATCGATCTTGGAGAGCGCCTGCTTCTGCAGCGGCGTGCCGCGCCCGAAGACGACCTGGATATCGGAAAGAGAAATCACGATGTTGCTCCCCCGCGACGGAGTCGGGGCAGGATCAATGCGATTGCCACCAATACCGCCGTTACGAAATTGAGATCGGACGCCTTGAGGCCCAGCACATCGCTCGACAAAGCGAGCTGGATGGCGAGACGATAGGCGATGGAGCCGAAGACACAGCCGATCAGCGCAATCAGAATGCCACGCGCGCCGAACAGAGTTTCGCCGATGATGACGGCGGCAAGGCCGACGACGATGGTGCCGACACCGGAGGTCACATCTGCAAAGCCGTTGGTCTGCGCAAACAGCGCGCCGCCGAGAGCGACCAGCGCATTCGAAAGCGCCATGCCGAGGTAGATCTGGTTGCCGGTCTTCACGCCCTGCGCCCGCGCCATCCGGGCATTCGCACCCGTCGCGCGCATGGCAAGGCCCGCATCGCTTTCAAGGAAACGCCAGACGAGGATGACCGCGATCAGCACCAGCGCGCCGACGAAAAGCGGCCGCACCAGATATTCCGACAAGCCGAGGCCGTAAAACGGCGAGATCATCGTATCCTGATTGAGCAGCGCCACATTCGGCTTTCCCATCACGCGCAGATTGACGGAAAACAACGCGATCATCGTCAGGATCGAGGCAAGCAGGTTGAGGATCTTGAAACGAACGTTGAGCGTCGCGGTCACGATGCCGGCGGCGGCACCGGCCACCATCGCAATCGCTGTCGCAACCCAGGCATTCAGACCGGCGATGATCAGCACGGCAGCCACGGCGGCGCCGAGCGGAAACGAACCGTCCACGGTCAGGTCAGGAAAATCAAGCACCCGGAAAGCGAGATAAACGCCGATCGCCACGAAAGCGAAGACCAGTCCCAGCTCCACGGCACCCCAGAAGGCGATTTGGCTCACGGTAATGTCCTTGTTATTGCCGCCATCAGGCGGAGACGGGCACCGTCTCGTGCCACGTAAAACGGGCGGCGAATTTGCCGCCGCCCGTTATTCAGTCTGGTTTCGGTTCAGTCGATGACCTTGGTGGCGCGCTTGGTGATGCTTTCCGGGAAGGTAACGCCAGCTTTTTCGGCGGCCTTCTTGTTGATCACCAGATCAGTGCCGACAGCAACGGTTGCCGGAATATCGCCCGGCTTTTCACCCTTGAGGATGCGGACGACGACGGCGCCGGTCTGCTTGCCAACGTCGAAATAGTTGAAGCCGAGGGCAGCAACCGCACCGCGGGCGACGGAATCCGTATCGGCGGCGTAAAGCGGGATCTTGGCCTCGGATGCAACGCCGGCAGCCGCTTCGAAGGCGGAAACGATGGTGTTGTCGGTCGGAACGTAGATCACATCGGCCTTGCCGACCAGCGCGCGGGTTGCGCCCTGCACTTCTGCGGACTTGGTGGCGACGGATTCAACAACCTTGAGACCCGCCTTCTCGGCTTCGGCCTTTAAGAGGGCCAGCGTCGAAACGGAGTTGGCCTCGGCCGAATTGTAGATGAAGCCGATGGACTTGGCGTTCGGGGAGATTTCCTTGATGAGCGCCAGATGTTCGCCAACCGGCAGCATGTCGGAAAGGCCGGTCACGTTGCGGCCGGGCTTTTGCATGTCCTTGACGAGCTGTGCGCCGACCGGATCGGAAACCGCCGTGAAGACGACCGGAATGTCGCGCGTGGCGGCAACGACGGCCTGGGCGGACGGCGTCGAGATCGGCACGATGACGTTCGGCGCATCGCCCACGAACTGGCGCGCGATCTGCGCCGCGGTGCCGGGATTGCCCTGCGCGGACTCATAAAGGAACTTGAGGTTCTCGCCTTCCTTGTAACCGGCTTCGGCAAGCGCGGCCTTGACGCCATCACGGGCAGCATCGAGCGCCGGATGTTCGACGATGGCGGTGACGGCAACGGTGACGTTTTCAGCCTTGGCCGGCAGAACGAGGGCGCTCGCGGCAGCGAGAGCCAGAACGAATGCGCGCATGGATATCCTCCTGTTGGTTCCCTGTTTTCGTCTTCTTAGGAACAAGACAGCCCGAAATCAATCGGAGACCGCTGCAAAACAAGCTTTCAGGCGGCAATTGCGGCTTATTCAGTCATCCGCGCCATGGTTGGCGATCATCATCGCCTCGAAAGCCAACCTTTCGGTCTTGCGCATGCGCTCCGATTCCGACTTCAGCTGGCCGCAGGCAGCGAGAATATCGCGACCGCGCGGCGTGCGGATCGGCGAAGCATAACCCGCCTGATTGATGAAATCGGCGAACTTCTCGATCTGCGCCCAGTCCGAGCACTGATAGTTCGTGCCCGGCCATGGGTTGAACGGAATGAGGTTGATCTTGGCCGGAACGCCCTTCAGAAGCTGCACCAGCATCTTGGCGTCTTCCAGACTGTCATTCACATCCTTCAGCATCACATATTCGAAGGTAATGCGGCGGGCGTTGGAGAGGCCCGGATATTTACGGCAGGCCTCGATCAGTTCCTTCAGCGGATATTTCTTGTTGATCGGCACCAGCATGTCGCGCAACTCGTCACGCACCGCATGCAGCGAAATCGCCAGCATGACGCCGATCTCATCGCCGGTGCGGAAGATTTCCGGCACAACACCCGAGGTAGAGAGCGTGACGCGACGCTTGGAGAGCGACAGGCCATCGCCATCGGTGGCAATCAGAAGTGCGGTCTTCACATGCTCGAAATTATAGAGCGGCTCGCCCATGCCCATCATCACGATGTTGGAAACCTTGCGGCCTTCGCTCGGCACATAAGCGCCAACCGGCGTCGAACCATCGGGAAAATCACCGAGCCGATCACGGGCCAGCAGAAGCTGGGAGAGAATTTCCTCAGCCGTCAGGTTGCGCACGAGGCGCTGGGTGCCGGTGTGACAGAAGGAACAGGTCAGCGAACAGCCCACCTGGCTCGAAATGCACAGCGTGCCGCGACCCTCTTCGGGAATATAGACCGTCTCGATTTCGACCGGACGTCCCGCACCGCGCGGCGGGAACCGCATCAGCCATTTGCGGGTACCGTCATTGGAGATCTGCTCTTCGACGATTTCCGGGCGGGCAATGGTGAAGGCCGCCTTCAGCTTCTCGCGAAGCTCCTTGGCGACATTGGTCATATTATCGAAATCGGAGACGCCGCGCACATAAAGCCAGTTCCACAACTGGCTGACGCGCATCTTCACCTGCTTCTGCGGCACGCCGATTTCGGCCAGCGCCTCGCCCATGTCCTCACGCGTCAGGCCGATCAGCGACGGCTTGCCGGACATCAGATCGCTATTGGCGATCAGCGGGGTTTTGACTGCCAGGCCGGCAGGGGCTTGCATTACGGACATTACGCTATCCCACCATTCCATGCATCGCACGACCAGCCTTTCGGATAGGCGGAAAATCGTCTGCATGTCGAGAAAATCAAAGGCGGAGCACTTTTCGCGCATCCGCCTGTCAATGTTGCCGCGCCTTTAGCATCAAACAAGCAAAAACGCAAATGGCCGGTCAATGACCGGCCATCGTTGAATGCAATAAAGCGTAAGGGTTACTTGCAGCTCTCGATCTGCTTGAGAGCCGCCGAAATACCCGACAGCGAATAGGAATAGGAGGTCGCGGTGCCACGGCCGGAAACTGCCTTGACGGTCATCGACTTGCCGCCCTTCATGGCGGCAACGAGCGCCGGTTCTTCAGCGGCGTTTTCAACCCAGGCGGCCTTGTCCTTGGTGAACATGACGAAGTTCTTGTTGTCGATCGTCACATTGACCTTGGAGCCCTGCTTCAGCGGATAACCCACCATGGCCTGCGGCTCATAGGAAATGTTCTGGCCCGGACGCTGCGAGACGATGAAGAAGATATCGCCGTGATCGACGCTTGCCGGTTCCTTGGCGGTCGGAATGGAAAGAACGTAGCAGACGGTGCTGTTGCCCGATTTGTACGAATAGGCACCCCATGCATTGAACTGCTGGATGCGCGTGGGCGACTGTGCAGATGCTACGCCGACGCTGGTCAGCAAAATGGCCGCTGCGGTTGCTACACTTCTTACAAACATAGAATTTCCTGCCGGGTTATTGTCTTCCATTGGCCCGAAGCATCGGCGAGCCCAGTTTCTGGATCGGCCACGTTCAGGTGCGGATCGTCTTTTCTCATTGTGGTCGGGAAGCGGTTACCAAACCGTCAACAACACGCATAAAATGCCGGAAACGTCTTGCGGTGTTACAGATTGGCGACTCCCGACGCCCTGAGGAGAAGGGCGCGAAACACCCTTCCTCCGTGTGTATGACACATAAATTCAGGCAAGAATTTGTCGCCCGTCTGGCTCACCCGAACAGGCAGATCACAGAGGCGTTACCCGGCTTCCTGCTGCCGTTTCAGCATGGCGTCAGCCGCCTCGTAATGCTCCATCTTGATATGGGCGCGGATCATGGCGAGCGCCGCCGTGATGACGGCAATATCATCGGTGAATCCGATAACGGCCAGCACATCCGGCATCGCATCCATCGGCATGATGAAATAGGCGAGCGCCGCCAGAATGATACCCTTGGCGCGCAGCGGCGTATCGCGGTCGATCGCGCAATAATAGGCAGCCGCCGCATCGCGTGCGAAAGGCACCTTCGACATAACGCGCTTCAGCTTGGGCCAGAATTTCGCCCGCACCACAGTCTCGCGCTCCTGCTGCCTGTCGGTTTCACCCGGCAGAAGAATTTCACCGATTTTCACATCATCCATGATCGACGGTCCTCCGGTCACGGCTATTATATGGGATTTAAGGTCCGCCGTTCAATTGCTTCGACCCGCAGCCGCCTTCTGCATGGCCTCGGCCAGAAGAAAATCCCGCTCCGTCACACCCTGCGAATCATGGGTGGTAAGGCAGACCTTGACCCGCGAATAGACATTGGACCATTCGGGATGGTGATTGAGCCTTTCCGCGACAAGTGCGGATTCGGCCATGAAACCGAAGGCTTCCGCAAAACTTGAAAACTTGAAGGAACGGACGATTGCCGCCCCATCTTCGCGCAGGGACCAGCCCTCGAGTTTCGACAGGGCCTGCCGGATGGCGTCCGGCTCGAGTCTGGGATATTTCATGAACTTGCCTCCGCTTGAGACCCATTAACGCTTCAACGACCGGATCGACGCATATTCCATGAAACATACAGCTATTCTTTTTGTCTGCATGGGCAATATCTGCCGTTCACCGCTGGCCGAAGGGGTTTTGAGACACCTTGCCGACGGCGCGGCCATGTCTGATCGGCTTACCGTCGATTCCGCCGGCACTGGCGGCTGGCACGCGGGTGATGCGCCCGATCCCCGATCCATCGCCATGGCGCGACGGCATGGCGTCGATATTTCCCGGCAGCGGGCGAGACAGGTCACCCCTGCGGATTTCGAGACCTTCGACCTGATACTCGCCATGGACGAAAACAATCTGGCGAACCTGCTGCAATCGAGCCCGGAAAGGCAGCGGCACAAGATCCATCTCTTCATGGACTATGCCACTGGCCGCCGCGAGAACGTCCCCGATCCCTATTACGGGGCCGAGGATGGGTTCCTCAAGGTCTACAACATGCTCTTGGCAGGATGCAGATCGTTGCTCGAAAAGATGGAGCTGGACCGCGCCTCGTGAAGCGGAAACGCCTCTTCAACGATATAGGGTCCGCCGCCCACCGATTCCTTCGACGACATCAGCACGAAACGGCCGACCGTGAAGGGCGAGGTGCGGAAGTTGCCGCGTCCGGAAAGATACTGCACCACATCGTCGACGCGGGAGGAGCGCAACCGCGCCAGCGTGACATGCGGCATGAACTTGCGCGGATCGGGTGGGAGACCGATCCTTTGGCAGATCCGCTCGATTTCCGCCTGAAGCGCATGCATTTCCGGAGAGGGAGAAACCCCGGCCCAGATGGAATGCGGTTTCTTGGAACCGAAGGACCCCATACCGGTGAGACTGAGCTGGAATTCCGGCCTTTCGATCCGGTCCAGCCTGTCCACGACCTCATCGGCGGTCCGCCCGTCGATGTCACCGATAAAACGCAGGGTTATGTGATAATTCTCCACATCGATCCACCGGGCTCCCGGCAGACCACCGCGCAACAATGAGAGGCTCATAGCCGCATTGCGCGGAATTTCGAGGGCGGTAAACAGTCTCGGCATGGCGAGCTCCCCGAATCTCTTGGCAGAACAAGCATAGCGAATCACGCAATGCAGGCGGGCGCAAGTGCTTATTTTTTTTGCGCACCGATTGTCGTGATGAAGCTTTCAACAGCCGGCAAAGATTTTTCGACCATCATCGCCACACCCCTGGTATTGGGGTGCATCTTGTCATCCAGCTTCAGCGCATCGTCCGTCACCACGCCATCCAGAAAGAAAGGATAAAGCGGCAGGTTGTATTTTCCGGCGAGCTTCGGGAAGATCGGATTGAAGCGGCTGGCATAATCATCGCCCATATTCGGCGGCGCCATAATGCCGACCAGCAACACGGCTATGTTGCGCTTCTGAAAACCGGAAATGATGGTGTCGAGGTTCTTTTCGGTCTGTTCCGGGGGAATTCCGCGCAGAGCGTCATTGGCGCCGAGTTCCAGGATAACCCCATCCGTACCGTCGGGAACCGACCATTCCGCCCGCGCCAGACCACCGGAAGAGGTATCGCCGGACACACCGGCATTGGCGATGGCGACATTGGCGCCCTTGCCCTTTAATGCAGCCTCAAGCTGTGCGGTGTAGCTGTCGTTGGGGGGAAGCTGATAGCCGGCCATCAGGCTGTCGCCGAGTCCGACCAACTGCAATGTCCGCTCCTGAGCCAGGACAACAGTTGCGGAAAAGGCGGCGGCAAAAATGACGATGAAGTGAAACAGGGCAGCTTTAAATCTCATCACGGCTTTCCTAACTTGGTTCCCATTGTCTGAAATACCGACCGCATCGACCGCCAGACCGTTTTCATCACCCTATATAGGAACGAGAATTGTGACGAAAAGCATCATAGAGCTGAAGAAAGCCGACCTCACGCTCGGCAATGCCGCCGCCTCCGTTCACGTTCTCAAGAACATCGATCTTTCAATCGGAGAGAGCGAGGCGGTTGGTATCGTCGGCCCCTCTGGGTCGGGAAAGTCGACACTTCTGATGGTGCTTGCCGGTCTCGAGAGGCTCGATAGCGGTGAAATCATCATCGCGGATACGGAACTGCACAAGCTCGGCGAGGACGCGCTGGCGGATTTTCGTGGCCGGAATATCGGCATTGTTTTCCAGTCCTTCCATCTCATCGCCAATATGACGGCCCTGGAAAACGTTGCGGTTCCGCTCGAACTGGCAAACACCCCGAACCCTTTCGAGATCGCCAGACGCGAGCTCGTCGCCGTCGGTCTCGGCGAACGCCTCAACCACTATCCCGGCCAGCTCTCCGGCGGCGAACAGCAGCGTGTCGCCATCGCCCGCGCGCTTGCCCCCTCACCGGCCGTGCTGATTGCTGACGAACCGACCGGCAATCTCGATACCGATACCGGCAGGCAGATCGCCGATCTTCTCTTTGCCAAACAGGCCGAACGCGGCATGACGATGATCCTTGTCACCCACGATCCGTCGCTTGCCGCCCGGTGCTCACGCCAGATCAAGGTGCGCTCCGGCGAGATAGAGGGCGACAGCGCCACCTCCCATATGGCGCGGGCGGTGTCGGCATGACCGGACCCATTATCCCGTCTCTTGCCAATATCAGAAACGCCGCAAGGCTCGCGCGGCGCGAAATTCGCGGCGGGTTACGCGGCTTTTACATTTTCCTCGCCTGCATCGCGCTTGGAACCGGCGCCATCGCCGCCGTCAATTCCGTCTCGCGCGCGGTCACCAGCGCCATCGCCACCGAAGGTCAGTCAATATTGGCAGGCGATGTGCGTTTCGAACTGCGCAACAGGGAAGCGACACAAGAAGAACGGGCCTATCTAGACAGCCTCGGCACCGTCGCAGTTTCCACCGGGCTGCGCTCCATGGCCCGCCTTGCCGACGGGTCTGAACAGACCCTGACGGAAGTGAAGGCTATCGATGGCGCTTACCCGCTCTATGGCGCCTTCGTAGCCGAACCCAACCGACCGCTGAGCGAGCTTCTGGTCGGGAACGGCGACACCTATGGCGCCATTGCCGCACCGCTTCTGCTGGAACGGCTCGGCATCAAGGTCGGCGATGAAATCCTGCTCGGCAATGTGAAGCTGAAACTGACCGGCACCGTGGTCGACGAGCCGGATGCTCTCTCCGATGGTTTCGGTTTTGCGCCACGACTGATGGTCAGTCGCGACGCCCTTTTCGCCTCGGGCCTCGTTCAGAACGGCAGTCTGGTCGAACACGCCTACAAGATCAGGCTGAACGATCCTTCGGCACGGTCAACGATGACCGATGCGGCCAACAAGGCCTTTCCCGATGCCGGCTGGTCCATCCGCACCAGTGACCGGGCGGCCCCATCGCTCACCGAAAACGTCAATCGCTTCTCGCAATTCCTGACGCTGGTGGGCCTCACCGCCCTCATCGTCGGCGGTGTCGGCGTTGCCAATGCCGTTCGCGCGTTTCTGGATTCCAAGCGCACCACCATCGCTTCGTTGAAATGCTTAGGCGCACCGGCCTCGGTGGTCACCATGACCTATCTCTTCCAGATCGCCTTCATCGCCGCCGTCGGCATCGTCATCGGCCTTGTCGTCGGCGCCGTCGCGCCCCTCATCGCCATGCGGTTTCTGGAGGGCGTATTGCCTGTGCCGGAGGAGCTTGCCTTCTATCCCGGCGCGCTCGGCCTCGCCGCCCTGTTCGGCCTCCTGACGACGCTCGCTTTCGCCATCGTGCCGCTTGGCCAGGCGCGCGAAGTGCCGGCAACGGCGCTTTTCCGCGAACAGGGTTTCGAGGAGGGCAGCTGGCCATCCTGGCCCTACCTGGCCGCAACCGGCCTGCTGCTGGCGGCGCTCGCCGCGCTGGCCATCTTCTCGGCGGAAGACCGCTTCATCGCCTCGGTCTTCCTTGCCGCCATCGCTTTTGCCTTCGTGGTGCTGCGGCTCGTTGCCTCCGGTGTGAAAGCCATCGCCAAGCGCAGTCCGCGCGTTCATTCGGCTGCGCTCAGACTGGCGATCGGTAATATTCACCGGCCAGGCGCGCTCACCCCCTCCGTCGTCCTTTCGCTCGGCCTCGGCCTGACCCTGCTCGTGACGCTCACGCTGATCGACGGCAATCTGCGCCGCGAACTGACGGACAGCCTGCCGGACCGCGCACCGAATTTCTTCTTCGTGGATATTCAGGGCAGCGAACTTCAGGGCTTCCGCGACCTTCTGAAGCGGGAAGCGCCGGAAGGCGCGCTGACCGAAGTGCCGATGCTGCGCGGGCGCATCCTGGCGCTCAACGGCGAGGACGTCACGAAGATGGAGGTACCTCCGGCCGGACGCTGGGTGCTGCGCGGCGACCGGGGTATCACCTATTCGCAGGATATTCCCGAAAATGCGACTCTCACAGAAGGAAGCTGGTGGGGACCGGACTATAGCGGCGAGCCGCTGGTCTCCTTCGCGGCCGAGGAAGCCGGGGAACTGGGTCTCAAGATTGGCGACACGGTGACCGTCAACGTGCTCGGCCGCAGCATAACGGCAAGGATCGCCAATCTGCGCAATGTCGAATGGGAATCCCTGTCGATCAATTTCGTCATGGTGTTTTCGCCAAACACCTTCCGCGGCGCGCCGCATGCATGGCTGGCGACACTCGCCGACCCTTCCGCAACCGCCGCCGACGAAGGCCGTATCCTGCGCGCCGTCACCAACGCCTATCCGACAATCACGAGCGTACGCGTGAAAGATGCGCTCGACGTCGTCAACCGGCTTGTCGGCCAGCTTGCCACCGCCATTCGCGCCGCCGCAGCCGTTGCCCTCATCGCCTCCGTCCTGGTTCTCGCCGGCGCTCTTGCCGCCGGAAACCGCGCCCGTACCCATGACGCGGTCATCCTGAAAACGCTGGGCGGCACACGAAACCTGCTCATCCGCGCCTTCTCTTACGAATATATGATGCTCGGCCTCGCCACCGCCGTCTTCGCACTTTTCGCCGGCGGCGTCTCCGCATGGTTCGTGATCGCCCGCATCATGAAGCTGCCCTCCAGCTTCCTGCCGGATGTGGCGATCGGCACCCTCGTCGTCGCCCTCGTCATGACGGTGGGCATCGGCCTCATCGGCACATGGCGGATTCTCGGGCAGAAAGCGGCCCCGGTTCTCCGGCAGGCAGGTGAATGATCGTCGGTTGTGCGCCGCTTAACTTTAACGATTAATTCTTTGTAATGATCGCCAAAACGTGAGCGCTTTTCGCGCATATGGTGTCTTTTCGACGGGAAAAGGCCTTGTATAGAACACGTTCTGCCATCATATTCTTGATCAGGCTTGCTGAAGCTCCGCAGCGGCGCCCGGGAGGTATCCCGACACCGTAGCAATCACGGAGCTCAAAAGAGGAAACAATGGCTGACTTCAATAACTACCAGAACCGCATGGCGCAGACCCGTGCACAGACTGGTGCGATGATCGATGAAGGTCTTCGCGCCTATATGCTCAAGGTTTATAACCTGATGGCGCTGGCTCTGGTCATCACCGGCGTTGCAGCGTTCGGCACCTATACGCTTGCCGCTTCCAACCCGGCTTTCGCCCAGCTGCTCTATGCGTCGCCGCTGCGCTGGGTCGTCATGCTGGCTCCGCTCGCACTGGTTTTCTTCCTTAGCTTCCGTATCCAGAACATGAGCGTTTCCGCCGCCCAGACGACATTCTGGATCTATGCGGCGCTGATGGGCGTCTCGCTGTCGGCGATCTTCCTGGTCTTCACCGGCCAGAGCATCGTGCAGACGTTCTTCGTGACCGCTGCCTCGTTCGGCGCGCTCTCGCTTTACGGTTATACGACGAAGAAGGACCTTTCCGGTTTCGGTTCGTTCCTGATCATGGGTCTGTTCGGCCTCATCATCGCTTCCATCGTCAATATCTTCCTTGCATCCTCCGCCCTGCAGTTCGCGATTTCCGCGATCGGCGTGCTGATCTTCGCAGGCCTGACCGCCTACGACACCCAGAAGATCAAGGAAATGTATTTCGATGCTGACGATGTTGCCGTGGCCGGCCGCAAGGCCATCATGGGCGCACTGACGCTGTATCTCGACTTCATCAACCTCTTCACCTTCCTCCTGCAGTTTCTCGGAAACCGCGACGACTAAGGTTAAGAGTTCGATTGCCAGACATACGAAAGGCGGCCCTTCGGCCGCCTTTTTATTTGGGAAGATTCTTCACCCTTATCCGCCAGAGGCGGACAGTCCGCTTTTGCGAAAGCTCACTCGATGAGCTTCAAAACCTTGTCGAAGACCTTCAGAACCTGCGGCAACTCATGCCCACGTTTGAGAATGCGGCCATCCGTATTCACCACGCAGTAGGCGCCCTGTTTCGCAGCCAGCTTGGGGTTTTTCTCGATCCTGAAAAGCGGCATTTCACCTGAACGCTTGAAGACGGAAAACACCGCCTTTTCCTTGAGGTGATCGATGGCGTAGTCACGCCACTCGCCCTCGCCCACCATGCGGCCATAGATGCGCAGGATCGCATCCAGCTCGCGGCGGTGAAAGGTGACCGGCAAAGGGTCCTTGTTTTTTTTATATTCGCGGAGATCGATAACGGTGGAATTGTCACGTGAAGCGGTCTGCACCTGCTGCACATCCGGTTGATCGGTCATCCAATACCTCCGATTCCACCCAAATCATCCGTGCAGTGTGAGCCTGAGAGGGCGAAATTGCAAGTCTTTGCACCGGCATGGCGCACAGGACAGGGAATTCCGGGAAAGGTTTGACAAGCCTTCGATGCGCAGCGGAACCGGAAGACGGCAGCACAGAATTGCGCCCGCCGATTCTCCGACAAGCGCTGCCAACGGCAAAAGCAGGGGTTAAAAATGGTAACCATTTAGGCAGCCATTTTCACATGGGCTGCCGTATTTCGGTCAAACCATGGCCCGAATTGGGTGGAATAGTCCTATTGTCAATTGATGCCTAGGCACCAAGATGACCCGGTCCGGTGCATTGACCCTTTACCCCCAGCCCCCAATGCCCGGACCGGATCTTCCATCGCCCGACAGGCGATCAGGGGTTTTCATTTCCAAGCAGAATACTTGCGCCGACGATTGCCGCGGGATCGCCGCCGGCATTGGCCGTCTGCAACAGCACGGCGCAGCCGCCCTTTTTCACCTTGGCCACCACGCTCGCCGGAAGCTTCACCGTCATCGGCGAACCATCCCACATGCCGACTGTCTGCACATCATAGACGCTGTGCCAGTAGGACATTTTTTTCCCCTGGTTTTCGCCCTTCTGCACATCCACGGTCTGTTCGCGCGTGAAATAGGCAACGACGACATCGGCCTTGCCGCTGCCGGCGCCAATATCGATCTCCACCTCGTCACCGGCAAATTTCGACGAGACCGGCACGTTCAGTCCCTTGCCCTCGCGCTTGAACGCATCAAGCCTGTCATAGATGCCGCGAACATCGGCACCCTTGACATGGTCGCGGCCGTTCAGAATGGCCTGCGGCGTATAGACCCCGTTACGGCCGAGCGCGCGCATATAACCATATTGCCGGTCGGTATTTTCCTTAGACGCCAGCGAATCCGTCCAGCCGAGATAGTTCCAGTAATCGACATGGTAGGAAAGACCGACGACATCGCCCTTCTGGATCATCTTGCGCAGGGCTTCATCGGCCGGCGGGCAGGATGAGCATCCCTGCGACGTGAACAATTCGACGACGCCCTTCACGGCCTCCTGCGCCTGCGCGGAGGTGACGAGGAACGTGCCGAGAAGACATATCGACAGGGGGAATTTCAGCGGCATTACAAAAACCTTTGTCCGGAAGAGATCCAGACGAATTGATGCGATCAATCCTGCCGGGATGCAAACCGGAAAATAACGTCTATTGCCCTTCAATAGAAAGTCACGAAGGGGTGAGCGACAATCACAAAAAAAGAGACGATGAAATGGAAAGACGCCGGGATTTCTCCCGGCGTCTTCGATTGTTGAAGCTTTATGCGGCCAGATCGCGAAGAACGGTCTGCAAAATGCCGCCGTTGCTCATGTAGATCACTTCATCCAGCGTATCGATGCGGCAAAGAAGCGGAACTTCCTTCACCGAACCGTCGCTATAGGTGATCTTGGCGATCTTCTTTTCACGCGGCTTGATTTCGCCTTCGAGCCCGTCGATCTCGACGATTTCATCACCTTTGAGATCGAGGCTCGCCCAGGTCGTGCCTTCCTCGAAGACAAAGGGAACGACGCCCATGCCGACGAGGTTCGAACGGTGGATACGTTCGAAAGACTGCGCGATGACAGCCTTGACGCCGAGCAGGTTGGTGCCCTTCGCCGCCCAGTCGCGGGACGAGCCGTTACCATATTCGACACCGGCGAAGATGACGAGCGGGACGCCTTCCGCCTTGTATTTCATGGCCGCGTCATAGATCGACATCTCTTCCTTGGACGGATAGTGAATGGTGTAGCCACCTTCCTTGCCGTTCGGGCCGAGCATGTGGTTGCGGATGCGGATATTGGCGAAGGTGCCGCGCATCATCACTTCATGGTTGCCGCGACGCGTGCCGTACTGGTTGAAGTCGGCAACGGCGACGCCATGTTCCGTCAGATAGGCACCGGCAGGCGAAGCAGCCTTGATCGAACCGGCCGGAGAAATATGGTCGGTGGTGATCTTGTCGCCGAAGAGACCGAGGACACGCGCCCCCTTGATGTTCTTGAGGCCCGAGCCCTTTTTGCCCATGCCGACGAAATAGGGCGGGTTCTGAACATAGGTCGACTGGTCGTCCCAGGCATAGGTCTGGCCCGGAGGAACCTGAACCGCCTGCCAGTTCGCATCGCCCTTGAACACGTCGGCATACTTTGTTTCGTAAAGCTCACGGGTGACGTATTTCAGGATGAATTCCTGGATTTCCTTGGAGGTCGGCCAGATATCCTTGAGGTAGACCGGATTGCCGTTCCGATCGTCGCCGATCGGCTCCTTCGTCAGATCCTTCTGGACCGTGCCTGCAAGGGCATAGGCCACGACGAGCGGCGGCGAGGCCAGATAGTTCGCCTGAACATCCGGCGAAATACGACCCTCGAAGTTGCGGTTGCCCGAGAGAACACCGGCGGTGATCAGGCCCTTGTCGTTGATCGTCTTGGAGATCGCCGGCGGCAGCGGACCGGAGTTACCGATGCAGGTCGTGCAGCCGAAGCCGACGAGGTTAAAGCCGATCGCGTCGAGATCCTTCTGCAGACCGGACTTGTCGAGATATTCGGCAACGACCTGCGATCCCGGTGCCAGCGACGTCTTCACCCACGGCTTGGACTTCAGCCCCTTGGCGACGGCGTTGCGGGCGAGAAGGCCGGCAGCGATGAGAACCGAGGGGTTGGAAGTATTGGTGCAGGAGGTGATGGCGGCAATCGCTACATCGCCGTGACCGAGATCGAAAGCCTCACCTTCGACCGCATAACGGCTCGAAAGCTGGCCGGGCTTCTTATAGTCGTTTTCAAGAGCCGTCGCGAAATTCGGCGCGATGGTTTCGAGCGGCAGGCGGCCTTCCGGACGCTTGGGGCCGGCCATGGAAGGCACGACGTCGCCGAGGTCGAGTTCCAGCGTGTCGGTGAAGACGAGGTCTGAACCGTCGCCTGTGCGCCACATGTCCTGCGCCTTCGAATAGGCTTCGACGAGCGCGATGCGGTCCTTGGCACGGCCGGACATGGTCAGGTAATTGATGGTCTCGCTATCGACCGGGAAGAAGCCGCAGGTCGCGCCATATTCCGGGCCCATATTGCCGATGGTGGCGCGGTCGGCCAGAGACATCGAGTCGAGGCCGGGGCCGAAGAATTCGACGAATTTGGAGACAACGCCCTTCTTACGCAGCATCTGAACCACGGTCAGCACGAGGTCGGTCGCGGTCACACCTTCCTTCACCTTGCCGGTCAGCTTGAAGCCGATAACCTCGGGCAAAAGCATGGAGACCGGCTGGCCGAGCATGGCCGCTTCAGCCTCGATACCGCCAACGCCCCAGCCGAGAACGCCGAGACCATTGATCATGGTCGTGTGCGAATCGGTGCCGACGCAGGTATCCGGATAAGCAATCGTCTCGCCATCCTCTTCCTTCGTCCAGACGGTCTGGCCGAGATATTCGAGGTTGACCTGGTGACAGATGCCGGTGCCGGGCGGAACCACACGGAAATTCTCGAACGCCTGCTGGCCCCACTTCAGGAAGCGGTAACGCTCGCCGTTGCGCTCATATTCCAGCTCAACGTTGCGGGCAAAGGCGCTCGGCGTGCCGAATTCGTCGACGATGACCGAGTGGTCGATGACGAGATCGACGGGAACCAGCGGGTTGATCTTTTCCGGATCGCCGCCAAGGGCCTTGATGCCGTCACGCATGGCGGCAAGGTCGACAACGGCGGGAACGCCGGTAAAGTCCTGCATCAGAACGCGGGCGGGGCGATAGGCGATTTCGGTTTCGGTCAGGCCCTTGTTGTTCAGCCATTCGGAGACCGCCAGAATGTGTTCCTTGGTGACGGACTGGCCGTCCTCGAAACGCAGCAGGTTTTCGAGCAGAACCTTCATGGAATAGGGCAGCTTGGAAACGCCCTTCAGGCCATTGGCTTCAGCCTTGGGAAGGCTGAAATAGACGTATTCCTTACCGTCAACGGTAAGGACGGAACGACATTGGAAACTGTCGAGTGATTTGGGCATGGATAAAAACCCCGCTTACTCTGATAGCCAACACGTGCGTGCGGACACCTATGCACTCATGCACATCAGGATGCGGGTACGACCATTTCCGCTGTCCGCACGTGAAAATTGCTCCTCGCAATCGTCAAGTCCGGCGCAAGATGATGTTCACGCCGGCCGCTGGCGTGTTGACACCCATATAGATAATTTCTCTAAAACGTGCCAGACCATTCAACGAACCTAATCGATTTTTTTATGATCGAGACGACGAAATCGTAATCGGAACCGCAGCATGGATTTGACGGCGGAAAATCTTGGCGTGCGACGCGGCGAAGATTTCATATTCATGAATATTTCCTTCAAGTTAAGCGACGGTGAGGCTCTTGTGCTGACCGGTCGCAACGGTTCAGGAAAATCCACTCTGCTGCGCACGGTGGCCGGCCTGCTGCGGCCCGAACAGGGACGAATAAAGATAGCCGGCAAAGAAATAGACGCTGACATGCGCCCGTCTGAGGCCTGCCATTATCTCGGCCATCGCAATGCGATGAAAACCGAACTGACCGTTTCGGAGAATCTCCGGTTCTGGAAAGACTTCCTCGGCGATTTTTCCGGCGGTGCGGGCGTGGCGATCGATGAGGCGGCGGAGATCGTCGGCCTCGCCGGCATTACCCACCTGCCCTTCGGTTATCTCTCCGCCGGCCAGCAGCGGCGTTTTGCCATGGCGAAACTTTTGATTGCATGGCGGCCGGTGTGGATTCTCGATGAGCCGACGGCGGCGCTCGACAAGGCAGCGGACGGGATGTTTACCGATCTCGTGAAAAACCACCTCGGGAAAGGCGGTATCGTTCTGGCCGCGACGCATCAGCCTTTGGGGCTGGAGAATGCGCGGGAATTGCGGATGACGGGGTTTGCGGGTGTGGAGGCTTGGGCATGAGGACGATGTGCGCGGGGCATACCCCCCTCTGCCCTGCCGGGCATCTCCCCCACAAGGGGGGGGATCGACTCACGGCAAGGTCTCGCCCATCTCAACGCTTGATAATGGAGTGGTGGAAGAGCGTCTTGCCGATCTCCCCCCCTGAGGGGGAGATGCCCGGCAGGGCAGAGGGGGGTAACGCCGCGAACACGAGGGCGTCCCAATGATCGCCCTCCTCCTCCGCGACATCAAACTCTCCATCCGCGCCGGCGGCGGCGCGCTGATCGGCGTGCTGTTCTTCATGACAGTGGTTGCCGTCATTCCCTTCGGCGTCGGCCCCGATCTCAACCTGCTCGCGCGCATCGGCCCGGCCATCGTCTGGATCGGCGCGCTGCTCTCCGCCCTTCTCGGCCTCGACCGGCTGTTTCAGGCCGAGCGGGATGACGGCTCCCTCGATTTGATCCTGATGCAGGAAACCCCGCTGGTCCTGACCGTGTTCGTGAAATGCCTGGCACACTGGGTCACGACCGGTCTGCCGCTGGTGCTTGCCTCCCCTCTGCTTGGCCTCTTCATGAACATGGACGAGATGGCGATCGGCGCCGTGATGCTTACCCTTCTCGTCGGCTCGCCCGCCATCACCTTCATCGGCGCAGTGGGGGCGGCGGTTGCCGTTGCCCTGCCGCGCGGAGGGCTTCTGGTTTCCATCCTCGTCCTGCCGCTCGCCATTCCCGTGCTGATCTTCGGCGTCAGCGCCTCCTATGCGGCGGTACAGGACCCGGCGCCCTTCATGCCGCCATTTCTCATTTTGTGTGCGATCACGTTATTTTCAGCCGTGACCGGACCTTTCTTCGCCGCTTTGGCGCTGCGCAATGTTATGGATTGATGAAACCACGCCAGACGATCCCCGATTGACAGGGATCAATTGCGGGGCGGCCATTCTCGGGTTACACAAACGGCATGAACGAGCAGACCTTCACCATCACCAAATTCAGTGATCTCGCCAATCCCACCCGGTTTCTGGCGCTGGCGGCACGCATTCTGCCATGGCTCGCTGCCTTGACGGCGCTGGTGCTGGCCGCCGGTCTTTATCTGTCCTTCACCACCGAAGGCGATTACCAGCAGGGTTATACCGTACGCATCATGTATGTGCATGTGCCCTCAGCCTGGCTTGCCATGATGTGTTATTCGGTCATGGCGGTCTCCGCTATCGGCACCCTCGTCTGGCGTCACCCGCTGGCGGATGTCAGCCACAAGGCCGCTGCCCCCATCGGCGCGGCCTTCACGCTGATTGCGCTCGTCACCGGCTCGCTCTGGGGTAAACCCATGTGGGGAACCTGGTGGGTCTGGGATGCGCGGCTGACCTCCGTTTTCGTCCTCTTCCTGATGTATCTGGGGCTGATCGCGCTCAACCGCGCCATGGACGATCCGTCGAGAGCCGCCCGCGTCAGCGCCGTGCTGATCCTCGTCGGTTTCGTGAATATCCCCATCATCAAGTTTTCGGTCGAGTGGTGGAATACGCTGCACCAGCCGGCAAGCGTCATCCGCATGGGCGGCTCCGCCATCGATGCGGAATTTCTCTGGCCGCTGCTGACCATGGCCGTGGGTTTCACGCTGCTGTTCTTCACCCTGCATATCGCCGCGATGCGCAACGAAATCTGGCGTCGGCGCGTAGCCGCGCAGCGGCGTCTCGCGGCGCGCATGGCGAACCGGGAGGGCTGAAGTGATGACGCACGCCTTTTATATCGGCATGTCCTATGCGGCGACCAGCCTTGTCGTTCTCTGTCTCATCGCCTGGGTCGTCGTGGACGGTCAGGCACGCAAACGGGAATTGAAGGAACTAGAGGCATCCGGCATACGCCGCAGAGCGAGAGCCGGTTCCGCAGGTGACGCGCAATGACGCAGGCTGACCGCGACACCAAGGCCAAAACGACAGGCCGTGCACGCTATGCGCTTGCGCTTCTGCCGTTGCTGCTGTTCGGCGGTTTCGCCCTCGTCGCCGGCAAGATGCTCTACGATCAGGACGTGAACGGCCTGGATATCAGCGCCATTCCCTCGGCGCTGATCGGCACCAGGGCGCCGACCCTGTCGCTACCGCCGCTGGAGGGCTCCAACCTGCCGGCGCTGACCGATGCCGCCATCAAGGGCAAGCTGACTTTGGTGAACGTCTTCGCCTCCTGGTGCATTCCCTGCCGGCAGGAGCATCCGCTGCTTCAGGAATTGGCGAAAGACGGCCGCATTACCGTCGTCGGCATCAATTACAAGGACAAGCAGGATAATGCGCTGCGCTTCCTCGGCGAACTCGGCAATCCCTTTGCAGCGATAGGCGTCGATCCGAACGGCAAGGCCGCGATAGACTGGGGCGTCTATGGCATTCCGGAAAGTTATCTGGTCGGCGCGGACGGCACGATCCTTTATAAAAAGGTCGGCCCCTTCGACGCCCGCAGCGTCGAGCGCGACCTGCTGCCAGCCATCGCGGCCGCTGCCGGGAAATAACCCGCTCCGCAAGGCGTCACCCCTTGGTAACGACCCGCAGCGAAGGGCCTTCAGCCGGCAGACGTATGCCTTCCAGAACGACCTGATCGCGACCGCCACGTTTTGCGGCATAGAGACTGTCATCGGCCCGCTTGATGGCGTCATGAATGGAATGATCTCCCCTCGCGACGGCCGAAACACCGAAGCTCGCGGTAATCTGGCTGGTTACACCCCGGTTGCGCCAATCGAGCGACGAAAGACCTGTCCGCATGCCATTGGCCAGCTGGCCGGCTGCGGCGGCTGTCTGGCCGGGCAGGAAGACCACGAATTCCTCACCGCCAAAGCGCGCCACCAGCGCATCCTCGGGCGCATTTCGCCTGAGAAGATCGGAGAGGCCGATAAGAACGATATCTCCGGCCGCATGACCGTAAACATCGTTGATACGCTTGAAGTGGTCTATGTCGCAGACGATGACCGCACCCTCAGGGGTATCGCTGCGAAAATCGGGAACACGGCGGTCGAAGCCGCGCCGGTTCAGCACATCCGTCAGCGGATCATGCTCTGCCGCATGCAGATGCCGGTCGACGGTGACGGAAATCTGACTCGCGAGCACGGAGAGCGCCAGCAGGAAACCGAAGATGCTGGCGGCAAGCTGCATGTAAAAAGCATAGTCGGATTCGAAGAATTCGCTGAGTTCGATCATCGAGCCGCTCGGCGTCATCACCAGCAGCATGCCGATGCGCACCAGCGTCTCCAGCACCACAAGACAGGCAATTCCCACCATCAGCCTGTCGGCAAGCGCCACCGGCCGCTTCCGCACGATCCAGACCGGGATCGCGAGCAAAAGGGCACAGACGAGATCGCCGATGACGAGCTCGCGTTTCAGATCCGGCGTGACGAAGACATGGAAAGAGACCAGCAAAACCGCGGCAACCACGATCGGCAGCCTGGCCGCGATATAAAGCGGCCGCCCGAAATGGACGAGCAGAGCATGGCCATAGAGGAAGAAGGCGGAGAAGAACAACAGGTTCGAAACAATCGCCTGTATTTCGAAAGGCAGGCCGCCGAGCACCAGAGGTGTCGCAAAACCGAAGGCCGCCGAAAGATATCCTATACCCCAATAGCGGGCGGAAGCGTGGCCGATCCTTTGCAGGAACAGGAACACCACGCCGAATGTCAGCATGATGAAGGGGAGAAGATAGGCGAAGTTGTCTTGCAATGGGTTCTGCCGGAGGGAGAGACGAGCCTTTGCCTGACACTACCGCAATGCCATTAAGAAAACCTGCATATATTGCGCGGCTTCCCCGCCTTTCGGCCCGCGGCCCAGGAAAACCCGTTCACATTTGCGGGAGCGCGTTCTGCCATTCCTTGATCGCGTCCACGGGCCAGAGCAGCATCACCACGTTCAGCGTCAGGTTGTCACGGATCAGCCAGCCGGTGAATATCTCGAAGAAGATGGCGATCGCCACCGTCAGCCACACCGGCACCCGGGCGGCGAACAGGAAACCCAGCACCATGAAGACGGTATCCATCGCCGAGTTCAGGATGCTGTCGCCGGTGTAACCCAGCGCCATCGTCGCGGTGCGGTAACGATCGATGATGAGAGGCGAGTTTTCGAGGATTTCCCATGCCGCTTCCACCAGAACAGCAAGCGAAAGCCGCATGGAAAGCGGCCTGTTGCGGAACAGCAGCCAGGCGAACCAGTAGAACAGGAAGCCGTGAATGATATGTGAGGGCGTATACCAGTCGGCCAGATGCTGGGAATTGCCCGGCGTGTTCACACCCGGTTCGAACAGCTTCACGTAACCGCATTCGCAGATCGGAATGCGGCCCATGAAATAAAGGATGACGATCTGCAGGAGAAGCAGCCCGGCGGCCACGCCGAACCATTTGAGCGAGCGCGAACGGGAAGCCGACATCTCTGCAACGGTCATTTTTCGTCCTTGTTAAGCGGTTCCAGCGAATGGCGCATGACGAGCGGCATCTGGGCCATGGTGAAGATGATGGTGATCGGCATCGTGCCCCACACCTTGAAGGCAACCCAGGTGTCGGTGGTGAACATGCGCCACACCACCTCATTCAGCACCGCAAGAAAGAGGAAGAATACGCCCCAGCGCAGCGTCAGCTTGCGCCAGCCCTCATCCGTCAGCCTGAAGGCGGAATTGAAGACATAACCGAGCAGCGATTGCCCGAAGAACAGGCCGCCGAGCAGAATGACACCGAACAGCGTGTTGACGATGGTGGGCTTCATCTTGATGAAGGTATCGTTCTGCAACCAAAGCGTCAGCGCGCCGAACACGAACACCACGATGCCCGATATCAGCGGCATGATCGGCAACTTGCGCGTCAGCACCCATGAGACGGAAAGCGCCAGAGCCGTTGCGATCATGAACAGGCCGGTGGCGATGAAGATCGGTCCGCCGAATTCCGTCAGCACGGGGAAGGTGGAGGCCAGCCATTCGCCGCGGGAATTGGCGAAGAAGAAGACCATGAGCGGGCCAAGCTCGAGCACGAATTTCAGGAGCGGGCTGATTTCCGCCACCATCTTTTCGCTTTCCTTGGAATTGCTTTCAATATCCATACTCAAACTCCCGCAATGGCCTTGGCGAAATCTTCCGCCTCGAAGGGCTCCAGATCATCAACACCTTCACCCACACCGATGAAATAAACCGGCAGCTTGTGTTTGGCAGCGATGGCAACGAGGATACCGCCCCGCGCCGTGCCATCCAATTTTGTCATAATCAGGCCCGAAACACCCGCGACATTGCGGAATATTTCCACCTGGTTCATAGCGTTCTGGCCGGTTGTCGCATCCAGCGTCTGCAGCACGGTGTGCGGCGCGTCGGGATCGAGCTTGCCGAGCACGCGTACGATCTTTTCCAGCTCCGCCATCAGCTCCGTCTTGTTCTGCAGGCGACCGGCCGTATCGATGATGAGAACGTCGCTTTTCTGCGCCCGCGCCTGCTCATAGGCGTCATAGGCAAGCCCGGCCGCATCTGCGCCAAGCTTGGTGCCGATGAATTGCGAACCGGTACGGTCCGCCCAGATTTTGAGCTGCTCGATGGCCGCCGCGCGGAACGTATCGCCCGCCGCCAGCATAACCTTGAGGCCCGAACCGGAAAGCTTGGCGGCAAGCTTGCCGATGGTCGTCGTCTTGCCCGTACCGTTCACACCGACAACGAGAATGACATGCGGCTTGTGTGAAAGATCAAGCTCCAGCGGCTTGGCGACAGGCTTCAGGACCTTGGTGATCTCGCCCGCCATGATGCGCGCCACATCCTCGCCGCTCACATCCTTGCCGTAACGCTCGGAAGACAGGGCGCCGGTGATGCGCATGGCGGTCTCAACGCCGAGATCCGACTGGATGAGAAGATCCTCCAGCTCGTCGAGCGTATCCTCATCCAGCTTGCGCTTGGTGAAAAGCGCCGAAATCTGTGTGGTCAGCTGCGACGACGTGCGGGCAAGCCCGGCCCGCAGGCGCTGAAACCATGTCAGTTTTACCTGCGGTGCGGCAGGGGCAGGCTCCTGCCGCTCACTGGCGGACGAAAAACCCTTTGGTAGAGCTGGCGGTATAGCGGCGGTCGCAGCTTCGGCCTCGTCAAGCAGCGCATCCATCGCATCCGCATCCAGCACGACATCCGCTGCTTCGGGGGCAGATTCAACCTGCTCTTCGGCCGCTGCTTCCGCCTGTAGCAACGACAGCGGCACCACGCCCATATCGCCGGAAAGCTCGGCACCAGGCAGAAGCGGTGCGTCCTTTTCCTCGTCATCGTCGGAAAGGACCACGTCCGTCGCCTCGTCCGGGGCTGGTCCGCCGGCCGTCTCCATCTCCAGTTCGGAAACCGGGTCCTTGTCGACAGGGCCATGCGCTTCGGCGTCGCTCAGCGCTGCTTCGAAGGAGGCGTTTTCATTGCCGCGCTCAGGCGCGGCGTCCTCTTGCGGCCGGTCGTCCGTTTCGGCCTTGTCCTTGCCGAACGAAAAGACTTTTTTGATGAAGCCGAGGGCCATGGTCGTTCCCGTGTCTTTTCTCTTGTGCCGCCTCAGGCCGCATCCGCCGCCAGAAGCTTCATGTTCAGATGTTTGCCGTTGTGGCCGGTAATCGCAACCTGCGCAAGAGTGCGCGGGGCAAGATGCGGTGCCTCCACCAGCGTGAAATTGTCGGTATGGGCAAAACCGTTGTTTTCAACGAGGATCGTCTGCACCGACCCCACCATATTTTGCAGATGCGCCAGCTTCAGCGCCTCGCCGCGCTCCCGAAGCCTCGCCGCCCGCTCCTTCACCAAAGCCCGGTCAAGCTGCGGCATGCGCGCCGCCGGCGTGCCCGCACGTGGGCTATAGGGAAAGACATGCAGGCTGGAAATGCCGCATTCTTCCGCAAGGGTCGCGGCGTTTTCGAACATCTCTTCCGTCTCGGTCGGAAAACCGGCGATCATATCCGCCCCGAAGGCGATGTCCGGCCGCAATGACCGCACCTCGTGACAGAAACGAACGGCATCAGCCCGCAAATGGCGGCGTTTCATGCGTTTCAGGATCATGTCATCGCCATGCTGGAGGGACAGGTGCAGATGCGGCATGAAACGCGGCTCATCGGCAATGAGATCCATCAGATGGCGGTCGGCCTCGATACTGTCGATGGAGGAAAGCCGCAGCCGCAGAATGTCCGGCACCTGCTTGAGCAATGTCTTGGCGAGATAACCAAGGGAAGGCTCGCCCGGCAGGTCCGCGCCATAGCTCGTCGCGTCCACCCCCGTCAGAACGATCTCGCAATAGCCGCTTTCCGTCAGCCTGCGCGCCTGATCCACCACGGCACCCATCGGCACGGAGCGGGAATTGCCGCGCCCATAAGGAATGATGCAGAAGGTGCAGCGATGATCGCAGCCGTTCTGCACCTGAATGAAGGCGCGCACATGCCCGTCAATATGCTTGACCATCTGCGGCGCAGTCGCCTTGATGCTCATGATGTCGTTGACGCGCAACTTTTCTTCCGCCGAGACGCCGAAATCGGGCAGCGCGCGATAGGAGGCGCTTTTCAGCTTCTCCTCATTGCCCAGCACGGCATCCACCTCGGGCATCTCGGCAAAGGTCTGCTTCTCGGTCTGGGCGGCGCAGCCGGTAACGATGATACGCGCGTGCGGATTGTCGCGTCTTGCCCGGCGGATGGCCTGGCGCGCCTGACGTACGGCCTCGCCCGTCACGGCGCAGGTATTGACCAGCACGGCATTGTTGAGCCCGGCCTTTTCGGCCTCCGCCCGCATCACTTCCGATTCATAGGTGTTGAGACGACAGCCGAAGGTGATGACCTCGACGCCGCTCATACGGCCCCCTGCTCCGCCGCAACATCCCGCGACCACGCGCCGGTGACGGGATCGACGGAACCCGACCATTCCCATTCGGCCGGGCCTGTCATGATGACATGATTGTCCTCGCGCCACTCAATGGTCAGCGGCACGCGAATGGGGCTGGAAGCGACATCGATGGTGACCTTCCGGCCGGTGCGACCGGTGCGGGCAGCGGAAACGGCTGAGGCGCAGGCGGCCGAACCGCAGGCGAGTGTCAGCCCGGCGCCCCGTTCCCAGGTACGGGTGCGCAGCGCGCTGTCGGAAATTACCTGCGCCAGCGTGATATTGGCCTTTTCCGGAAACATCGGATGGTTTTCGAGCAGAGGCCCGAAACGTTCGAGATCGAACTCCATCGGATCGCGATCCACCCAGAAAATCGCATGCGGATTGCCCATGGACATGGCGGCCGGCGAATGCAGGATCGGTGCGTCGATCGGCCCGATCTGCAATTCGATGCGGCTCGTATCGTGGAACTCTTCCGAAAGCGGAATATCGCTCCAGCGGAAACGCGGCAGCCCCATATCGACGGAAATCATGCCGTCTTCATGTTCGACGGCATTCAGAATGCCCGCCACCGTCTGAAAGGTGAAACTGGTCTTGCCCGTTTCGGAGGACAGCGCCTGCACCACGCAGCGTGTGCCATTGCCGCAGGCTTGCGCCTTCGTACCATCGCAATTGAGAATATCGATAAAGGCATCCGTGCCACTGACACGCGGATCGTGGATGGCCATGATTTGGTCGAACTGTGTAGCAGCATCGGCGTTCAGCGCAATCGCCGCCCCCGGCGTGACCATATCTTTACGGCCGCGCATATCGATAACCAGGATCTTGTTGCCAAGCCCGTTCATCTTCGCAAATTCGACCGTATCCGCCATTGCCCTAAACCTGAAAACTGTCTGAAAATCGGATTGCATAGGGATTTTCCCCGCGCTTTCGCCCTATATGGCGGAAAGGACAGCAAATTACCAGACTGTTACGGCGCAAACGCGGCAGCGATCAGGCGGAAGGCGCGTCGAAGACTTCGCCGGGGCGCATGGGCTGAAAACGGCTCTCATCCACCCCCTGCTCCTTCAGTGCCGCCTTGAGCGCCACGAGCGGGGCGTCCACCGCCTCATCGGTCAGCTGCACGGTGCCCCAGTGATGGCCGCAGACATGCGCCGCACCACAAAGCTTCATGCCCTCCACGGCTTCGGCCGGGTTCTGGTGCTGGCCCTTCATGAACCAGCGCGGTTCATAAGCACCGAAGGGTAGGTTGGCGAGGCGGAAATCGCCGTGCTTCTTGCGCGCGGCGTGATAATTGCGGCCTTCATGGAAGCCGGTATCACCGATATGGTAGATTTTGCCGCCGGGCGTTTCGATGACGAAGGCTGCCCATAGTGCCATGCGCCGGTCGTTCAGACCGCGGGCTGACCAATGGTGGCAAGGCTCGAAGTGAATTTTCACTGCGCCCACCTCAATCACATCGTCCCAGTCACCCACTTCTATACGCGCCGCTTCGACACCGGTGCGGATGATGGCATCGTTGCCGAGCGGTGTGATGAAGAGCGGCTTGTGCGCCACATGCAGGCGCTTCAGCGTTTCCATGTCCAGATGGTCGTAGTGATTATGCGTCACCAGCACCAGGTCGATGGGCGGCAGATCCTCGAAACGGATGCCGGGAGGATTGACCCGTTTGGGACCGGCGAAACTGAAGGGGCTGGTCCGCTGCGACCAAACCGGATCGATGAGTATATTCAGCCCCGCCGTCTGGATGAGGAAGGAAGCGTGGCCAATGAAGGTGACACGGATGCCCTTGCCCTCAACCCGGGTTTCCGGCTTCGCAAAGGGAAATGGGCTTGGATAGCTTTCCGGCCAGGTGGCACGCTCGCCATTGAAGCGCCACTTCAGCAGGCCCATGAAATTGCCCGGCGGCGAACCGCCGGGGTTGAAGAAGCGAACCCCGTCGAAATGATCGGAGATCGGGCCGCTATAATAGGCGCTGGCGCTCGAACGACGGGCATAGAGAGTACCGCCCGCCAGAGCGAGCAGTCCAAGCGTGGAAAAGCGAAAGAAGTTTCGACGGTTCATGCTAAAGGTATAGGGAGCGGAATGGCGCCGTTCAAGCGGCGCCAATCGCGGCTTGCGGCCAATCACGCAAAGATGAAATGCGGGCCTTTTCGGCCACAAACCCGCGCCGCCTTGACTTTTCCTGCACTTTCCTGTTTATCCCGCCCATCAGCTGGCAGTTTCACGACTCCAAGCCGCCGACCGGGACCCGCAAAGGTATAAAGAGATCCCGGAGGTCAACACCCGACAGCGCGATGCGCCCTCGGGTGCTTTTTGGCTTTGCGTCTTGTTTTTGCCAGCGAAAGCACCGACGTTTCGGAGACCCCGGAACGAAGAAGGAAGAAACGATGTTTGAAAACCTCCAGGACCGCCTTGGTTCCATTCTGAATGGACTGACCGGCCGTGGCGCGCTGACGGAAGCCGATGTTGCTGCCGCGCTACGCGAGGTTCGCCGTGCGCTTTTGGAAGCGGACGTTGCACTGGAAGTCGTGCGTTCCTTCACCGACAGGGTGCGTGAAAAGGCTGTCGGCGCAGCCGTCCTGAAATCCATCAAGCCCGGCCAGATGGTCGTCAAGATCGTGCATGACGAGCTTGTCAGATGCTCGGCACCGAAGGCGTCTCCATCGATCTCAACGCCCCTGCCCCCGTCGTCATCATGATGGTGGGTCTGCAGGGCTCGGGCAAGACCACGACCACCGGCAAGATCGCCAAGCGCCTGACCGACCGCGATAAGAAGAAGGTGCTGATGGCATCTCTCGACACGCGCCGTCCCGCCGCCCAGGAACAGCTTCGCCAGCTCGGCGTCCAGACCGGCGTCGACACGCTGCCCATTATCGCCGGCCAGTCGCCGACCGATATCGCCGCGCGTGCAGTGCAGGCTGCAAAACTCGGCGGCCATGACGTCGTCATTCTCGACACCGCCGGCCGTACCCATATCGACGAACCCTTGATGCTGGAAATGGCCGACATCAAGAAGAAGTCCAACCCGCATGAAATCCTGCTGGTCGCGGATTCGCTGACCGGTCAGGACGCCGTTAATCTCGCGCGCAATTTCGATGAGCGCGTCGGCATCACCGGCCTCGTGCTGACCCGTATGGATGGCGATGGACGCGGCGGTGCGGCCCTCTCCATGCGCGCCGTCACCGGCAAGCCGATCAAGCTGATCGGTATCGGCGAGCGCATGAACGAACTCGACGAGTTCCATCCGCGCCGTATCGCCGACCGTATTCTCGGCATGGGCGACATCGTCTCGCTGGTCGAAAAGGCCGCCGAAAACATCGATGCGGAAAAAGCCCGCGCCATGGCCGAGAAGATGGCCAAGGGCAAGTTCGACCTCAACGATCTCTCCGACCAGCTTGCCCAGATGAAGAAGATGGGCGGCATGGGCGGCATCATGGGGCTGATGCCCGGCATGGCCGGCATGAAGGACAAGATGGCTTCGGCCGGTCTGAACGACAAGATGTTCGACCGCCAGATCGCCATCATCTCCTCCATGACCAAGGCCGAGCGCGCCAATCCCGATATTCTGAAGCATAGCCGCAAGAAGCGCATCGCCGCCGGTTCCGGCACCGACGCCGCTGAAATCAACAAGCTTCTGAAGATGCACCGCGGCATGGCCGACATGATGAAGGCCATGGGCGGCAAGGGCAAAGGCGGCATCATGAAGCAGATGATGGGCGGCCTTGCCGGCAAGATGGGCCTCGGTGGCCTTGGCGGCGGCATGCCTGATCTGTCGAACATCGATCCGAAGCAGCTCGAGGCGCTCCAGAAGCAGGCAGAAGCCGCCGGTCTCGGCAAGCCGGGCGCAATGCCCGGTCTTGGCGGTCTGCCGGGCGGATTGCCGGGTCTGGGTGGCGCCAAGCTGCCTGGTCTTGGCGGCATGCCGGGCCTGCCCGGCTTTCCGAAAAAGAAGTGAGGGGGACACCAGTGAACAATGCAGAGGTGAAAGCCCAGCTTTCCGAATACCGCCAGTCGATCGACAATATCGATGCCGCACTGGTTCACATTCTTGCCGAACGTTTCCGCTGTACCAAGGCGGTGGGCGTGCTGAAGGCAAAGTACAATTTGCCGCCGGCCGACCCGGCGCGCGAGGAATACCAGATCGAACGCCTTCGCCGTCTGGCGAAGGATGCCAATCTGGACCCGGATTTCGCCGAGAAGTTCTTGAACTTCATCATCAAGGAAGTCATCCGGCATCATGAAGCAATCGCCGCCGAACATGGCGGCACCGAAAAGACCGCCTGAACGGCGGACAAGCCATCCTAAGGAGTAAATAACATGGCACTGAAAATTCGTCTCGCACGCGGTGGCTCCAAGAAGCGCCCGTACTACCAGATCGTCGTTGCTGACGCCCGTTCGCCCCGCGACGGCCGTTTCCTCGAGAAGGTCGGTTCCTGGAACCCGATGCTCGGCAAGGACAACCCGCAGCGCGTTGAGCTGAAGGCTGACCTCATCAAGGAATGGATCGCCAAGGGCGCACAGCCGACCGACCGCGTTCTGCGCTTCCTCGCAGAAGCCGGCCTTGCCGAGCGCGCCGCTCGCAGCAACCCGGAAAAGGCAAAGCCGGGCAAGCGCGCTCTCGAGCGTATCGCTGAAAAGAAGCAGAAGGCTGAAGATGCAGCCGCTGCTGCTGCGGAAGCCTCTGCTGCAGAATAATCTGCGCGGAAACTTTTGAAGAACGGGTGGCGTGGTTTTCCATGCCGCCCGTTTTTTGTTTATTTTGGCGTCAACAAACCTTAAAGCTGACGCAACCAACACCAGAAGACGGACGGCCCGATGGCAAAGCTGGAAAACCCGGTACTCATGGCAAAGATCGGCGGCGCACAGGGCCTGCGCGGCGAAGTCCGTGTCAGCACCTATACGGCCGATCCGATGGCGCTCGGCGATTATGGCAATCTGGTTACCGCCGATGGCCGTGTTTTCGAAATTCTGGAAGTGCGCGAGGGCAAGAACGTCGTCGTCGTTCGTTTCAGAGGCATCAACGACCGCAATGCGGCGGAGAGCCTGAACGGTCTGGAACTGTTCATCGAGCGCGACAATCTGCCTGACGACGAGCTTGACGATGACGAGTTTTATTATGCCGACCTCGAAGGGCTGGAAGCCGTCGATGCCGATGGCAAAAGTTATGGCGCCGTCAGCGCCGTCTATGATTTCGGCGCTGGTGACCTGCTGGAGCTGAAAGGCGCAGGCCGTCGCCCTGCCCTCATTCCCTTTTCGGAAGCGGCCGTGCTGGAAATCGACCTCGAAGCCGGTCGTATTCTCATCGATCCGATGGCTGCCGGACTGATCGACAATCCCGACGACAAGGACGAAACCGGCGTATCGCCTTTCGGCAAGAAATAAACAATGACCTTCAAGGCTACCGTTCTGACGCTCTACCCGGAAATGTTTCCGGGGCATCTCGGATATTCGCTGGCGGGCAAGGCGCTGGAGCGGGGGCAATGGTCGCTGGACGCCGTACAGATCCGCGAATTTGCCACCGACAAACACAGAAGCGTCGATGACACACCGGCAGGCGGCGGCGCCGGCATGGTACTGAAACCCGATGTTCTGGCTGCGGCCATCGACCATGTTTCGGATGGCGATACACGGCCGCGGCTGCTGATGAGCCCGCGCGGCAAGCCGCTGTCGCAAAACCGTGTGCGCGAACTGGCAGCCGGAGAAGGCGCGATTATCGTCTGCGGACGTTTCGAAGGTGTCGACCAGCGGGTGATAGAGGCGCGCGGGCTGGAGGAAGTGTCGATCGGCGATTACATCCTCTCCGGCGGCGAGCCGGCGGCGCTGACGCTTCTTGATGCCATCGTCCGCATCCTGCCGGGCGTCATGGGCAACGATCTTTCCGGTGTGCATGAGAGCTTCGAAGGCGGACTGCTGGAGCATCCGCACTATACCCGCCCGCAGGTCTGGGAAGGCCGTGACATTCCAGCCGTTCTCACCTCCGGCAACCACGCTGTCATCGACAGGTGGCGCCATGAACAGGCGCTGAAGCTGACGCAGGAAAGACGTCCGGACCTTCTGGTAAAGGCTCAGGCCGAAACGAAATAATAGGCCGTCAGCACCAGCCCGACGGCGATCACCAGCCAGCGAATGATCCATTGCGGCACCCGCCGTGCCGTATGGACGCCCGCATAGCCGCCAAGCGCGGCCGCGGGGAACATGATGAGCGCCGCCCACCAGGAAACGACACCGCCGCTGACGAAGATCGTGATTGCGATGACGGCAATCACGACTGACAAGAGGTTCTTCAGCGCGTTCAGATGATGGTAGCTGCCGCCCGAGGTTATTCCGAGGATAGCCAGCATCATGATGCCCATGCCGGCACCGAAAAACCCACCATAGACGGAAGCGAGACCCTGAAAGACGAGGCTCGTCAGATTACCGGGCGAACGTTCGGCGCTCGCCTTCGGCCGCAGCCACGGGCCGGCAGCGAAAACGGCGGTTGCAGCAAGAAGCAGCCATGGCACGAGCTGGCGGAAGGAAGGATTGTCGAGCGACAAAAGCAGAAGCGATCCCGCCAGCCCGCCGACGACTGAAACGCCAGACAGAAGGATCGCCTCGCGCCAATGGGCGCGGATTTCCGGCCCATAGGCGATCACGGAGGTGATGTAGCCCGGAAACTGCACGATGGCCGATGTGGCGTTGGCGACGATGGGTGGCAGGCCGGCCAGCGTCATCGCCCCGAAGGTCAGGAAGGTGCCGCCGCCGGCAATCGCATTGACGACACCCGACAGAAAGCCGGTGGCGAACAGCATGAGAATAATGAATATGGACATGGCCCCTCCCAAGGTTCCCATGCCATATCCGCCAGCGCGCCGCTTCGCAACTGCCGGAACGCGGCGCGTAATTGATAAAATATTGTCATGAAAGGGATGACAAACGGCGCATCCTCGTGTATGTGCCCGCGTGGAAATGGGAAATATCCCAACCGAAAGCAAAGAATGGCGAACCCGCTCCTGCCGAAAAGCATGGTCTGAAGGCATTGACCGACAGACGAACCGTTGAGCGCTCTGGCTGTTTCAGAAGAAATCAGAGGTTAACATGACCAACATCATTCAGCAGCTGGAAGCCGAACAGGCCGCCAAGATCGAAGCAAAGCGCACCCTGCCCGAGTTTTCTCCGGGCGACACCCTGCGCGTCAACGTGCGCGTTACCGAAGGTAACCGTACCCGCGTACAGGCTTACGAAGGCGTTTGCATCGCCCGTTCCGGCGGCGGTCTTTCCGAAAGCTTCACCGTTCGCAAGATTTCCTACGGCGAAGGCGTCGAGCGCGTATTCCCGATCTACTCCCCGCTGGTCGAAGGCGTTGAAGTCGTTCGCCGCGGTAAGGTTCGCCGCGCGAAGCTCTACTACCTGCGCGACCGTCGCGGTAAGGCTGCCCGTATCGTTGAGAACACCGGTACGCGCGCCCGCAAGCTGAACGAGTCCGAGCGTCAGGCGCTTGCCGACGAAAAGGCACGTCTGGAAGCCGAAAAGGTAGCAGCAGCACAGGCTCTCGCCGCCGAGAAGGCAGCAGCCGAAGCCGCAGAAGCCAAGGCAGCGGAAGAAGCAGCAAAGGCTGCTGAAACCGCAGCGGAATAAGATTTCCATTTCGATGGATTGATCAAAAGGCGGTCTTCGGGCCGCCTTTTTTGTTGCGCCGATATAACGTAGCAAGGCACGCATGCGGCTTGAAAGCTGCGCTTGGCGAACATTGGCGGGCCTGAGAATACCGAAGCTCTTTCAGTCATTTCCTTTGCGGAAAGATGCAGCAGATTTCGACCGGCAACAAATGCCTGCCTGATTTCTTGCTCGAGTGTTTTAGCCCATCCTCGAACAGCATTGCCTAATTGCATTTATTGTGCGATTTTCTTGCCGTTTCAGGTGTTATTATGTTTTTATTTAATTCTTTTTTAACAAAAAATAAGTCTGCTTTTTTCGCCGTTGGTCTCGCCAGCGCGTTGATGAACATTCTTAATCTTTCCGGCTCGCTTTTCATGCTGGAAGTTTACGACCGCATTTTGCCAAGCAAGAGCATTCCATCCCTTGTGGCACTGGTCGTTCTCCTGATCGTTCTCTACGCGTTCCTTATGGGTTTCGACGCGCTGCGAGGCCGTATATTGGCGCGTATTTCAGACAATATGGACGACGCGCTCAATCAGAAGCTTTTCAGGGCGTCGATCAGTGCGCCGCTCCTTGCCTCGGGAAAGATCGATGGGCTGCAGATCGTCGGCGATCTCGATCAGATCCGCCAGTTCCTCTCAGGACCGGGCCCGGCGGCCTTTTTCGACATTCCCTGGCTCCCCATCTATCTGTTGATCTGTTTTGCCCTGCATCCGTGGATCGGGTTCGCTGTGCTCGGCGGAGCCGTAGTTCTCATCGTGCTGACGCTCCTTACGAACTGGCTGACCGAAAGGGCGACAAAGCAGGCTTATACCGCACGAGGGCAGAGAAACGTCCTCGTCGGCAGCAGCCAGCGCAACATCGAATCCATCAAGACCATGGGCATGATGGGGGCGGTGACATCCATGTGGGACGAATTGCACTCCAGATATCGCGCTGTCACCCTGTCGACATCCGATACGGCCGGCATGCTCGGCGCCATGTCGCGAACCTTCCGGCTGTTGCTGCAATCCGGCGTCATGGCCATCGGCGCCGTTCTTGTCATCGACGGCAATGCATCGGCGGGCAGCATCATCGCAGGCTCGATCCTCTCGGCAAAGGCGCTCGGCCCTGTCGAACATGCGATTGCAAACTGGCGCAGCTTCATGACCGCAATACAGGGCTGGAAACGCGTCAACGAGTTTCTGGAACTGGTGCCCGAACCGTCGCCGCCGCTCTCCCTGCCCCGCCCACAATATACCGTCGCGGTTGACCGTGTAACCGGTGGGCCACCAAACGGCGCGCGCGATACGGTTGCCGATATTTCCTTCACGCTGAACGCAGGCGATGGTCTCGGCATCATTGGCCCAAGCGCCTCCGGCAAATCCACGCTGGCACGCGTGATGACCGGCATCTGGCCCTATGAACGCGGCTCCGTCCGTTTCGATGGGGCCGCGCTCAACCAGTGGGATTTCGAGTTTCTCGGCAAATCCATCGGCTACATGCCCCAGCAGGTGGAGCTGATGCCGGGGACCGTGGCGCAGAATATCGCGCGCTTCGACCGCGATGCGACAGCGGAAGCGGTTGTCGCCGCAGCCAAAGCCGCGCAGGTGCATGAGCTGATCCTGAACTTGCCCAACGGTTACGATACCTATATTGGCGACCGTGGCGAGGCCTTGTCGGGCGGTCAGAAACAGCGCATCGGCCTTGCCCGCGCGCTGTTTGGCGAACCCTTCTTCGTCCTTCTCGATGAACCGAACTCCAATCTGGACAGCGAAGGCGAAGCGGCCCTGCGCACTGCCATTGGCGACATCAGGGCGCGTGGCGGCATTGTCGTCGTCATTGCCCATCGCCCCAGCGCCATCGAAAGCGTCAATCTGGTGATGGTGATGAGCAACGGTCGAATGCTGCGCTTTGGCACCAAGGAGGAGGTCCTCGCGCAAATCCTGCGGCAGAACATCCGCCAGGTGCCTGAAGAGGAAGAAACGCGCAAGATTGAAAACCGGGTGAGCGAAAATGGTTGAGGCGGAAAAACCCGGTATGACGAATGCGTCCATTCTCAGGCACGCGACCGCAGTGGTCGTTCTCGCCCTTGGCCTGCTGGTCGGATTGGGCGGCTGGGCGGCTTTTGCAAAGCTTGCAGGCGCAGTGGTGGCCACCGGCCGGGTTGTCGTTGAAGGCAACTCCAAGAAAATCCAGCATCTTTCCGGCGGCATCGTCAGCGAGATCAATGTCGCCGAAGGCGACAGGGTCGAGGCCGGTCAGGTCCTGTTGCGGCTGAACGCCACCGTCGTGCAGGCCAACCTCTCAATCGTCGAAAATACGCTTGCGCAGCTTTATTCGCGTCGAGCGCGTCTGCGTGCGGAAATTGCCGAGGCGCCATCTTTCACTGTGCAGGAAGATCTGGCGGCACTGACGAGTTCGAAGGCGGCCAAGACCTTTATCGATAGCGAACAGAACCTTTTCAACAGCCGTCGCAACGCCTTGATCGGCATGAAAAAGCAGCTGGGAACACGCAAGGACCAACTCGCTGACGAGGCACGCGGCCTCGAGGTGCAGGTGGAGGCGACGGACAATGAGCTTGCCATTGTAAAGGAAGACGTTTCCAAGACGGACGAGCTCTTCAAAAAAGGGCTTGTCACGCTTCAGCGCCTCAATCTCCTCAAGCGCCAGCTTTCCAATCTCGAAGGTCAGCAGGGTCAATACATCGCCGCCCGGGCACAGACGGTGGGCAAGCTGAGCGAATTGGACCTGCAATTGCTTCAGCTCGATGAAGACCGCAAATCGGAAGTCACGAAAGATCTGACATCGATCGAAGCGACCGTCGCGGAATATGAAGAGCGGCTGGCGGCAACGCGCGACCAGCTGGATCGCCTCGACATCCGCTCGCCGATTGCCGGTCGCATCTACCAGCTCTCGGTGCACAATATAAACGGCGTCATTCAACCGGGTGAAGTTCTGATGCTGGTGGTGCCGGAGCAGGATGAGCTTGCCATCGAGGCCAATATAACCCCACGAGACATCGATCAGATTTACGTCGGCCAGCCGGTAACCATTCGTTTTACGGCATTCAATCAAAGCACGACGCCGGATTTGAGCGCGCAAGTTGCTGTCGTCGCCCCCGATCTGCAGACGGATTCCCGAACTGGCACATCTTATTACGCGCTGCGCATCAAACCCGACAAGGCCGGAATGGGTCATCTGCCCGGCGGGAAATTATATCCCGGCATGCCGGCCGAAGTATTCATACAAACCAGCGAAAGGAGTGTTCTTTCTTATTTTGTGAAGCCGTTCCAGGACAGGCTCAAAAAGACCTTCGTACAGGAATAAACAGTTTCCATTGCATAATTTTGCGAAAGGAATTTCCGCAACACGTTAAAGACGCACTTTATTCAAAAAAACAATTTCTTATATTGTATTATCATTTTTTACGTATTAAATATCACCCGCAATATTTATTATAAATTTAATTTCAATTCATCGATTTCTCAAAAATTTATGGGAGTGTAAAATGGCGTTAAAAGTAACTTTTGGTAATGGTGGCGCTGCTTCGGTCTCTTCGCTCACCAACCTGGTCGATCAGGAAGCTTACAAGCTCCTCACCGAATCCACAGCACAGGTCAAAAACGGTTCTTCGCTCGACTCCGGCGTGGTCAATGTCGGCGCGGTATCGGTTCCCGGCACCGGCGCGGGCGGCACGGTCGATGTTGGCTATGACCCCAGCTCGAACGGCTTCAAATTTGACGTATCGTCGGCATGGAATTCGGTAAAGAACGCTCTCGCCCAGTCCGACACTTCTGAAAACCTTACCTTCAAGGATTTCGTTCACGTCGACGTTTATCTCGGCGGCACCGGTTCGTCCACCGTGGAAGTTCTCAATGCCAAGCGTGGTAACATTACGACTGGCGCCGGCAACGACACGGTCACTGTCTCTGTCGTTTCGAACGACAAGGGTTGGGTCAACAATTTCAACATCGACACCGGTGCAGGCAACGACACGATCAAGATCAAGGCTGGCGCTGCATTGAATGACACGTCTGCGACTGGCACGGGCGGCCTTGCTGCCAATACCCCCGTTGTGAACGGCGGCGCTGGCGTCACCGACGGCAGCTTCACCTCCGTCAAGATCGACGCCGGTGCAGGTAACGACTCTATCGACCTGAGCGGCGTGAACCTCGCTTCATCGCTCGTCACCGGCGGCAAGGGCATCGACCACATCATTGCAAGCGGTGGCGCCGATACCTTCGTCTTCAATCTCGGCGACATGGCCAAGAGCTCCGCCACCGACAGCATCCAAGGCTTCAACGCCTCTATGGACAAGCTGAAACTGGTTGGTACGACCATCGACAACTGGGCGGTGAGGATCGACGATAGCGACACCATCCTCACCTACAACGTCACTGGCGAGCACAAGGGCGAAAAGATCGTTGTCGCCGGTGTTCACCTGACCGGTAGCGACTGGTTCACGGCGTAATTCTCTCGAAGAGAATTCATTATTTGCCGCTTAAAAAAATCGTGGCCCGGAAACATCCGGGCCACGATTTTTTTCATTGGCGACCACCGGCACTCATGGCAGCCGTCGCAATCTTCCAAAGTCAGGCAGGCTTGACCTGAGTGCCCATTCTACGCGTTGCGACGATGACCAGCACCCCGGCAAGCGCCAGGCAGAAGGCAAGGAAGAACATCGGCGCAATGGTGCTGCCGGTCTCATCCTTGATCCAGGGCACCACATTCTGCGCCACGAAGCCACCCAGATTGCCGACGGAATTGATCGCGGCGATGCCGGCGGCCGCCCCTGCTCCCTTGAGGAAGCGGCCGGGCAGGCTCCAGAACACCGGCTGGCCGGCAAAGATGCCTGCGGCGGCGATGCAAAGGAAAGCGAACTGCAAGACCGGATCGCTCAGCAATGCCGACATCAACAGGCAAAAGGCGCCGATGAAGGCAGGACCGACGATATAGGGCGTCTTGTTCTTTGCCTTGTCGGCGGCCAGGGGCACAACGAACAGGGCGATGGCCACGATCACCCAGGGGATGATGTTGATGAAGCCGTTGGCGGTATTGGAAACGCCGAAGCTCTTCACGATGGTCGGAAGCCAGTAGCTGAGACCATAGGCCGCCAGCGGAAAGCCGACATAGCAGAGCGCCATGAACAGAACGCGCGGATTGACCAGCGCCTTGAAGCCGTCCTCCGCATGCTCTTCCATGCCCTTGTTTTCTTCGGCCAGCCGGTTCTTCAACCAGGTTTTCTCATCCTGCGTCAGAAACTTCGCCTTTTCCGGGGTGTCGTCGAGATAAAAGAAGGTGACGATGCCGGCGATCACGGCCGGGATACCCGTGGCGAGGAATACCCATTCCCATCCGGCATAACCGAGGAACCCATCCAGATCGAGCAGCATGCCGCCGAGCGGCGCGCCGATGGCATTGGCAAGCGCGCTGAAAATCATGAACAGGCCGATCATGCGGCCGCGATAATCGCGCGGGAACCAGAGCGTCATCAGGAAGAGCACACCGGGGAAGAAACCCGCTTCGCAAAGCCCGAGCAGGAAGCGCAGGATGTAAAACATCGTGGCGTTCTGCGTATAGGCAAGCGCGATGGTGACGGCGCCCCAGGAAACCAGAATGCGGGCAAACCATTTGCTGGCGCCGAAACGGTTGAGGAACAGATTGCTCGGCACTTCGAAGATGAAGTAACCGATGAAGAACAGCGAAGCGCCAAGACCGTAGGCATATTCGCTGAGGCTCAGCGCATCCACCATCTGCAGCTTGGCATAGCTGACATTCTGGCGGTCGATATAAGCGATGAGATAGAGAAGGCCAAGAAACGGCATCAGCCGCCAGGTGATCTTCGAGATAAGGGCTTTTTCGGATACCATATGCTTTTCCCTCCCTTCGATTTCTCGTCGAAACGCAAATGATAAGGGAACCCATCTATATGTGCATCGCAAAATACGCAAGTTGCATTGCATCATAACCATTGGAGAACCCCAGCTGGACAGGGCCGTTACGGGCCTTCAGCCGTGATGCAGTGCATATAGAAAATGCCAAGCCGTCGCGTTCCGGGCTATGCGCATTCATATTGCCGTAAAACCGGCGATCTGCTATGAAGGCTGCCATGGGATCTAAATTCGGATGTCTCGCGCAGAATGTTTATGTGCTGCAGGACCACAAGCGTCTGCCGGCACGGTTCTTTGCGCGCGTTTCCGGGGCGCTCACCAGCCGACTTAGGCTCGCCTGACAGCACTGCTGTCCACGCCTTCCTGAACCCTGATTACCCTTTTCCATGACAAGGCATAGAGCCATGAGCGTACCCCGCACCTTATATGACAAGATCTGGGACGACCACGTCGTCAATCGTGACCCGGACGGAACCTGTCTTCTCTACATCGACCGTCACCTCGTCCATGAGGTGACGAGCCCGCAGGCCTTCGAAGGCCTGCGCATGGCCGGTCGCCCTGTGCACTCACCTGCCCGCACGCTGGCCGTTGTCGATCATAACGTTCCGACCACGGCCGACCGTCTGGAAGGCATCAAGAACGAGGAAAGCCGCATTCAGGTGGAAGCGCTCGCGCAGAACGCCAAGGATTTCGGCGTCGAATATTATTCCGAGCGCGACAAGCGCCAGGGCATCGTTCACATCGTCGGCCCCGAACAGGGCTTCACCCTGCCGGGCATGACGATCGTGTGCGGTGACAGCCACACCTCGACCCACGGCGCCTTTGGCGCACTGGCGCATGGCATCGGCACCTCGGAAGTGGAGCACGTTCTGGCGACCCAGACGCTGATCCAGAAGAAAGCCAAGAACATGCTGGTGCGTGTCGACGGCAAAATCCCTGATGGCGTTACCGCCAAGGACATCATCCTCGCCATTATCGGCGAGATCGGTACGGCTGGCGGCACCGGCCACGTCATCGAATTTGCCGGCGAGGCGATCCGTTCGCTTTCCATGGAAGGCCGCATGACGGTCTGCAACATGACCATTGAGGGCGGAGCCCGTGCGGGTCTCATCGCACCTGACGAAATCACCTTCGATTACATCAAGGACAAGCCGCGCTCGCCGAAGGGCGAAATGCTGGAACAGGCCATCGCCTATTGGAAAACGCTGAAATCCGACGAAGGCGCCCATTATGACAAGGTGGTCATTCTGGATGCGGCCAACCTGCCGCCCATCGTCTCCTGGGGCTCGTCTCCGGAAGACGTGACCTCCGTTGAAGGCATTGTTCCCAATCCCGATGATATCGATGAAGAAAACAAGCGCGCTTCCAAGTGGCGTGCGCTTGACTACATGGGCCTGAAGCCCGGCACGCGCATCACCGATATCGCCATCGACCGTGTCTTCATCGGCTCCTGCACCAACGGCCGCATTGAGGATTTGCGCGCGGCGGCGAAGATCGTTGACGGCCGTAAAGTCGCTCCCACCGTTTCGGCCATGATCGTGCCCGGCTCCGGTCTCGTGAAGGAACAGGCGGAAAAGGAAGGTCTGGACAAGATTTTCCTCGAAGCCGGTTTCGAATGGCGCGAGCCAGGCTGCTCCATGTGCCTTGCCATGAATGACGACCGCCTGAAACCCGGCGAACGCTGCGCCTCCACCTCGAACCGCAATTTCGAGGGCCGTCAGGGCTATAAGAGCCGCACCCACCTCGTCTCCCCCGCCATGGCGGCGGCGGCGGCGATCGCCGGTCATTTCGTCGACGTACGTGAGTGGCAATAAGCTCCTGAGGCCATCGTTTCAAGAAAGCCACCCGTCCCCACAGGGGCGGGTGGCTTTTTATTATAGCGCCTGCAAACGCCGCTGCGGCTGCGTGCCGTGCAGAAACACGGCAAAAGTATCCCAGGGTGGCGTGATGGAGAGCTGGCTCAAAATACGCGCGACCTCGCCCCTGTGAATGCCCGCATGCAGGACCATATGTGAGATCATCTCAGCGCGGGACATATAACCCTTGTCCCCATCCGTGAAGGTGAAGGCGACAAATTCTCCAAGCGATGCCGGCGATGTTTTCTCGAGATAATCGAGATACCAGCCATCGAGAGCGGCGACATCCTTCGCAAGATCATCCAGCTGCGGCGTTGCCTCGGTATTATCCGAGAGAAAGCCATGTGCCGTTCCGGTGAGGTGACCCGAAAAAATCCTCGCGACGACGTAATAGTGATTGATCAGCCGGATTGCCGTGTGCCGTTCGGATGCATTTTGAACGGGATCGAGGTGTTTCAGCTTCTCGAACAAGTCCCTGTTCGCCCATTGGTGATAGCCGAGCAGGCTCCTGAGCAGATCCCTCATCACAATATCCTTTACATCTGAAAAATGTGAGCACTATGTTTATATTTTCGTCATGGAGGGTGTCTTGTCTACTCGCATTGCAAAGCGGAAGACCGAGATGCGCAAGGAGCCGCGTCAGGAGCGTTCCCGCGCCACGGTCGATGCCGTCATTCACGCGGCAGCTCGCATTTTGAGCGATCATGGCTGGGCGGGTTTTACCACGAACAGGGTTGCCGAAACGGCCGGCGTCAGCATTGGCTCGCTCTATCAATATTTCCCGGACAAGATTTCAATCGTGGAAGCCGTGCGCCATCGTCACCTCGAAGACTGTCTCTGCGTCATGAAGAGCGTCTCGCAAAAGCAGCAATCGCTTGCGAAATTCGTGGAAGAGCTCGTGACCGGCATGATCGGGGTCCACAGCATCCATCCCGGTCTTCACAAGGTCCTTCTGGACGATGCGCCCAGCCACGAAGGGACGAACGATCCCAACAGCGTTTTCGAACAGGAATATCTCGGTCTCTACGCTGCAGCGATCGCGGCACATATGACGGCCGGCACAAAGGGCGAAAGCAGAACCGCGGCGCTGATCGTATCCGATGCCATTGACGGCATCATTCATAATGCTGCCCGCCGCGGAGAGTTGCAGTCGCCCAAAGTCAGACGGGAAATGATCGCACTCGTTCACGCCTACCTGTCTCAGGCAACTGGTGAATGACAGGCCGTCAGCTCATTCCGAAATGATCTTCACCCGCTGGCCCGGCTGAATGGTGGCCGTGGCGCTCATGGCATTGATCATGCGGAACATGTCGAGCTTCCGGTCGGTTCCCATCATCCGCGCCGCCATCGTCGCCACGGTTTCACCGGGCTTCACCGTCACCACCCGTACCCTGAGCGGCTTCAGCGAGGCGATTTCCTGCGGCGTCATCTTGCGGAAGCTGGTGCGCAATGTATTGGCGATGGAATCGAGCTGCGTATTGCCCTTCGGCACGGCGGTCAGGAAACGGAATATCTGCTGACCGACACGAATGACGGTCACGTCAAAGTCCCATTTATCCGCACTTGCCCGGGCTGTCGCGGCCTCCAGACCATTGATCTGGGTTTCCTTGACGGTTTCCGGCAACAGACCGGCAACCCAGCCGCTGGTCAGGTAATTGGCAAGGGTCGTCTGTTTCGGATCGGCGACGCCGTCGAAACGGATCGCCATATCGCCCGGTCCCGTCGCCAGAACGGCCTCAACCTTGTTGTCGATGACGAAACCTTCCGGCACATCGAAACGGATGCCGAGCGTTCCGTGCAGGAACGTCTGGCCGCGGACATAACCTTCCTGCGGGCTATCGCCATAAAGCAGGCCGTCTATGCCATCCAGAAACCAGTCGCGACCACGATCCCCGACCTGACCGTCCTGTCCGAAGGCGCGGGCATGACGGCGCGCAAGCTCGATGCGCTGCGGCGTGTTGGGGTGGCTGGAAAGGAAGTCGAGGCTCTGGTCGTTTTCGGGATCAGCCGAAGAGAACCGCGCATAGGCCGCCATGGAATCCAGAAAACGCGGCGAGGCAAAGGGGTCGTAACCGGCCTCACCCAGCATCCGCACGCCGATCACATCCGCCTGCAATTCCTGCTGGCGCGAAAAGGCCGCAAGCCGCAGCTTGCCGCGCGCAAGCGCCTGTTTGCCGGCAAGATCGCTCGACAGCACTTCGGCAACCACGCGGCTGGCAATCACCTCCGCCTCTTCGCGGCGCTGGCGTTCGATGCCGTGATTGGCGGTGACATGGCCCATCTCATGCGAAAGCACGGCGGCCACTTCCGAAGCATCGTTGGCAAGCGCCAGAAGCCCGCGCGTCACGTAAAGATATCCGCCCGGCAGCGCAAAGGCATTGATGGCCGGTGAGTTGAGGATGGTGATGCGGTAAGACTGTTGCGGATTTTCCGAAACGGCCGTCAGCGCACCGGCGATACGCGCGACAAGCCGCTCCGTCTTGGCGTCACGATATTCACCGCCATAACTCGCCACGATGCGCGGATGCTCGCGCGCGCCCATCTGGGCGCGGGGATCATTCTTCTGCACCTCTTCCACGGTCTGCGGATTATCCGACGGGCGCAGGGTGGACTGGTAGGCCGGGCTGAAAAGAGACTGGCACGACGACAGGAACACCGCAGACGCGGTCAGCACGGAACAGGCGGCAGCCATCCTGCCCGAACGGCGAAGGCCTGAACGGGAGAAGAGCCTCCACTGTGCAGTCATGCTATTTCTCATTCTCTATGCCTGCCCCTAACGTTCCTGATCATCCGTTAATTGCAGACCAGAATAACAGATTCGCCCCAACGGGCGATGAATGCCGAAACGGTAAAAACGATCCATCAAGTCCGGATTATTCCTGAAGAACGCAATAATTCCCATCTTTTCTCGGGCAACAACTTGAAACTGGCAAGTGCAAATTAGCGCCATTGAAGTCATCTAAAGCGATTGCCAGCGGCACACGTCGAAAATAAGGCGATCACCCGTTCAGAAAACTGTCCACCGCCTTCACATTTTGTGTGGCGAAGAAATCTGCGGTCGAGCCGACATAGACAACCCGGCCGCGATCAAGAAAAACCACCTGCTGTGCCAGCTTCTTTATGTCTTCGGGATGGTGGGTGACAATAATCACCGTGTTTTTTGTTTCTCCATGCAAGTCGAGAAGCAAGGAGGTCATACCCGCCCGCAGTCCCGGATCGAGTGCCGCAAAAGGCTCGTCGAGCAGCATGACTGGTTTTTTCCTGACCAGCGCACGCGCCAGCGCCGCTCTCTGCCTTTCTCCGCCGGAAAGCGTGCCCGGCAAACGTTTGTCGAAACCCGCCAGACCGACACGTGCAAGCGCCACCTCAATCCGTTCCCGGTCTTCCACCCGCAATTTCAGCCCGGGGCTGACACCGAGAGCGACATTGGTGAAGATATCGAGATGCGCAAACAGATTATTATCCTGAAAGATCGATGAGACCGGTCTTTCCGAAGGATCGAGCGCCGTCATGTCCTGCCCGCCGATCATCACGCGGCCGGAATCCGGCGCCTCGAAACCGGCGACGAGGTTGAGAAGCGTCGACTTGCCCGAACCGGACGCGCCGACGACGGCGGTTATCCGGCTCTGCGGGAATGTGCAATCGAGGTCGAAATCCTGTGTTCCAAGCCGCAGCCTGACCTTGTCCAGTTCAACGGCAAAATCATCGCCTGTCATATGCTCGCCCTTGCTGATTGGGATTGCCGTGCAACACCGCCTGCGGCAAGCAGCAGGCAGACGACACCGAGAAGGAAGGCATAACCGGCGGCGTCATTGGTACGATAGCTGCCCATATTGCTGTAAACCAGCCATGGCAGGGTGACGAAACTTTCCGATCCGAACAGGGCAACCGCGCCTAAATCGCCGAGAGACAGGGCCATGGCGAAAGAAAACGCCATGGCCAGCGGCCGCCACAGAACCGGAAGATCGGCGAACCGCAGCCGCGTCAGGCCCTGAAGCCCGAGACTGGCGGAAAGCCGGCCGGTTCGCAAGAAATGACTGGTACAGGCCGGCTCCAGCACCCGCATGGCAAGCGGCAAAGCCATCAGCATATTGATGAGCGCCACGAGGATCGGCGCATAAAAGCTGACATCGCCGAAAACCCGCAATAACAGGAACCATCCGCTTCCCAATACGACTGGCGGCACCAAAAGCACCAGCGAAGACCCTGCCCCCAGCATGGCGGCGAGGAAGCGCAGGGGTTGCCCCGCCTGCCGTCTGGAGCCTATCGCCTGGCGCGCGCCGATGATCGCCATGCAGCAAAGCACGACAAGGGCTGCGGACAGTGCGGCGATTGCAAGACTGGTCACCGCCGCGCGCAGGAAAATCGGCGCGGACAGAAGGCGCGGCAGATCGGCCCTCAAACCTGAGACTGCTATGGCGACAAGCGGCAGGCCGATCAGCAGAACAGCGAACACGATTGCCGCGCCATCCCAGAGGCGGGCACCGATGCCCTTTCCGTCGAAACGGCGAAGGGAACGACCAAGCGAGGGAATTTCCGCTTCAGGCGACGGCAAAAAGGCAAGAAGGCCAAGCAGGATTGCGGTGAGGGCAATTTGCAAAACCGAAAGCGCAATCGCCCGCTGCGGATCGAAATCGAACCGCAGCGCCTGATAGATCGCCACCTCCAGCGTCGTTGCCGCGGGCCCGCCGCCCAACAGAAGAACGAGCGTGAAGCTGGTGGCGCACAGCATGAAGACAAGCCCGGCAATGCCGGGAACGAGACGCGCGACCGCCGGCCATTCGATAAACCGAAAAATCGAAACCGGCCCCATGCCGAGGCTCGCCGCCATGCGCCAATATTCGCCCGGAATGCGCTCCAGCCCGGCCAGCATCAGCCGCACCGAAAGCGGAAGATTGAAAAACACATGGGCAATGAGGATGCCGGACAGGCCGTAAATGCTGAAAGGCTCATCCGCCCCGGCAAAAACGAGTGCCGAATTCAAAACGCCCTGCCTGCCCCAGATGGTGATGATACCGAAGGCGCCGACGATCACCGGCAGACCCATCGGCACCGCCATCAGCCTGATGATCCAGATCCTTCCCGGAAACTCGCGCCGACGGCAAAGCGCCAGCGCCACCGGCAGGCCGAGAACAATGGAAAGAAGGGTGGAAAGCGTTGCCTGATAAAGCGTGAAACGCAGGATGCGCAGCGTATAGGCATCCATGATGCCGGCAGCGGACGCGCCGGCATCAAAAGACAGGAGAGCCGCAACCGCGAGCGCCATGAACAGGAAAACGGCGGCAAAAGCCGCCGTTCCGAAAATGATCGACCGCCGGTAATCGCGACGCAGCATCATGCGCGGGTGTGCCTCTTCCTCAATTCATGCTCATGGCGGCAAGCCATTCATCGATCCATGCCTTGCGGTTCTTCGCCACCTCTTCCGGATCCATCAGGAAAGTCTTCTGCGGCACCACGAGTTTTGAAAACGCCTCCGGCAAGGGCTTGGAGGTCGCCGCGACCGGCATCATCCAGTTGTTTTCCGGAATGGCATCCTGAAAACCGGATGTCAGCGTGAAAGCGAGGAACTGCTTTGCCAGCTCCTTGTGCGGCGCGTTTTTAAGGAGACCGGAAACCTCGATCTGGATGTAATGCCCTTCGGAAAAGGCGGCGGCCTGATAACGATCCGTTTTTTCAGCGACCATGTGATAGGCGGGCGAGGTGGTGTAGGAGAGCACCATCGGCACCTCACCCTTGGTGAAGAGGCCATAGGATTCCGACCAGCCCGGCGTAACGGTGAGAATGCGCTTCCTGAGCTTTTCCCAGGCCTCCGGGGCCTTGTCGCCGTAAACCGATTTCACCCATAGCAGCAGGCCAAGCCCCGGCGTGGAGGTGCGCGGATCCTGAATGACGATTTTCTGCGACGCGTCGCCTTCCACGAGGTCTTTCAGGCTCGCCGGCGGGTTTTTCACCGTCTGCGTATCATAGATGACAGCGAAATGACCGTAATCATAGGGAACGAAAACATCGTCCGTGTAGCCGCCCGGCACCTTGGCCGCCGATGCATCGATGCCGCTGACATCGAACAGACCGGTCTGTTTTGCTTCCGCGACAAGATTGGTGTCGAGACCGACGACGACATCCGCCTTGGACCCCGCCCCTTCAAGCTTCAGACGATTGAGCAGCGCCACGCCATCGGCCACGCCGACGAAATTGAGCGTGCAATTGCAAACCTTCTCGAAGGCCTCCTTCACCTTGGGACCGGGACCCCATTCGGAAACGAAGCTTTCATAGGTGTAGACAGTCAGTTCCTGTCTATCCTGTGCAACGGCAAGACCGGGCAGAAACAGCGAGGCGGCAACGAAGGAATTCAGGAAAAGACGACAGCGCACGGGTATCTCCTCAAAAAAACGATAGGGAAATAGCCGCCTGCGTTAAAGCCGTCTAATCCCTCCGCCGGTATGAACCGGATCAGGTTCTTCGGGTTGGCAAGCCTCTCAGCCTTTTGCACCCAAGCGCAAAAGACACCCCGTTAGATCAAGATGATGGTGTAGTCCCGCCGTCCCTGATTGGCAAGATGGCCGAGGTCAGCCCTGTTCCGTCATATGCACCAGTTCCCAGACGTGCCCGTCGGGATCCTGAAAGCTGCCGGCATACATGAAGCCATGGTCCTGAACGGGCTTCCAGCCGCTGCCGCCGGAGGCGAGCGCCGTGGCGATCATCCGGTCGATTTCCTCCCTGCTTCCGGCGGAAAGACAGGTCAGAACCTCGGTGGTTCGCGTCGCGTCGGCAATGTCGCCGTTGATGAAATCGCGGAAACGTCCCTCCTGGAGAAGCATCACGAAGATATTCTCTTCCACGATCATGCAGAGCGTGCGGTCATCCGAATATTCCGGGTTGAAGCTGAAACCGAGAGCAGTGAAGAAGTTCCTTGATGTCTCGATATTCTTGACCGGCAGATTGACGAAAATCATGCGCATTTTCACAACTCCTCCAAACGAACGCCGGCATAGAACGGCAATTCTGCTTTTCTGTCAAAGGCCGAAGGAGGACCGGTCAAACGGGGAACTGATTGCCTTCAGCCCTCCAGTTCCTCGCGCAGCATCTCCAGTTCCAGCCATTCTTCTTCCATGGCCTCCAGCTTGTCGCGCAGCTTTGACATCTCCTGCGCCAGCGTGTTGAAGGCCGCCGGGTCCTTTGTGAAAAGTTCCGGATCGGCCATGCGCTGCTCGCGTTTTGCGATTTCGCCTTGCGCCTTTTCCATCTCCTTCGGAAGATTTTCGAGCGCGAATTTCTGCTTGAAGGAAAGCTTGCCCTTGGCCTTTGAAGGATCCTGCGATGCAGAGGCCGAAGGTGCGGCCTTCGCCTTTTCCTGTTTCTCAGCCTTGCGTTTTTCTTCCGCCGCGCCCTTGCGCTGCGCCATCATGTCCGAGTAGCCACCGGCATATTCGATCCATCGTCCGTCCGGCTCATCCGGATTGACGGGCGCGATGGTGGAGGTGACGGTGCGGTCGAGGAAATCGCGGTCGTGGCTGACGAGGATAACGGTGCCGGAAAAGCCCGCAACGATTTCCTGCAACAGATCGAGCGTTTCGATATCCAGATCGTTGGTCGGCTCGTCGAGGATCAGAAGATTGGTCGGCCGCGCCAGAATGCGCGCCAGAATAAGGCGCGCGCGCTCGCCCCCGGAAAGGTTGCGGATCGGCGTGCGGGCCTGTTCCGGCTGGAACAGAAAGTCTTTCATATAGCCCGTCACATGCTTCAATTCGCCGTTGACCAGCAGATTTTCACCACGACCATCGGTCAGATAATGCGCGAGCGTATCGTTGGGATTGAGATCCTCGCGTTTCTGGTCGAGCGTCGCAATCTCCAGATTGGTGCCGAGCTTCACCGAGCCGCTATCGGGCTCCAGCTGGCCGGTGAGCATCTTCAGAAGCGTGGTTTTACCGGCGCCATTCGGGCCGACGAAACCGATGCAATCGCCGCGATGGACGCGCAGCGAAAACGGCGCGACGATCACGCGCTCGCCATAAGCCTTGGTGATGGCCTCGGCCTCGATGACCAGCTTGCCGGATTCACGCCCTTCGGTAACGGTCGCCTGCACCGTGCCCTGCGGCCCCTTGTGGCCGCGATATTCCGCACGCATGGCCTGAAGCTCGCCAACGCGGCGCATGTTGCGCTTGCGCCTTGCGGTCACGCCATAACGCATCCAGTGTTCTTCGCGCTCGATGGCCTTACCGAGCTTGTGCTGTTCCAGTTCTTCCTCTTCCAGCACCTTGTCGCGCCATTCCTCGAAATGAGCAAAACCGCGATTGAGACGGCGCGACTGGCCACGATCCAGCCAGACGGTCGAAGTCGAGACCTTTTCGAGAAAACGCCGGTCATGCGAAATCAGCACCAGTGCGCTGCGCGTCTGCTGCAGCTCGCTTTCAAGCCATTCGATGGTGGGCAGATCGAGATGGTTGGTCGGTTCGTCCAGCATCAGGATATCGGGTTCCGGCGCCATGACGCGGGCAAGAGCCGCACGTCGCGCTTCACCACCGGAAAGGCTTGCAGGGTGTTCCTGCCCGGTGAGGCCAAGATGCTCCAGAAGATAGGTGACGCGATAGGGATCGTCACCGGGGCCGAGCCCCGCTTCGGCATAGGCCTGAACCGTGTCGTAACCGGCAAAATCCGGAGCCTGCTCCAGATAACGGATGGTGGCGGCCGGATGCCGGAAAACCTCGCCCGACTGCGCCTCGACGAGACCCGCGGCGATCTTCATCAGGGTGGACTTGCCGGAACCGTTGCGCCCGACGAGGCAGATGCGGTCGCCCGGTTCCACCTGGAGATTGGCGCCGTCGAGCAGCGGGGTCACGCCGAAGGTCAGCTTGATGTCATCGAGTTTCAAAATTGGGGGTGCCAAGGCGTCAGGCTCCGGTCAGATCATAAGGGCGGGCGAGCACGATGGCTTTTCCGCTTTTCAGCGAGAAATGCACGGGGCCGCCATTCGCGACATTGGAAATAGTGCGGGACGAACCGAAAGCAAGCGCGAAATCCTTCAACGGATAACGCACATTGCCGATATCGAGCCCCTCAAGGGCGGTAAATCCGGCAACCGAAAACAGCGAGGCGGGTGGCAAATCGATATCCAGCGAACCGGCAAGCAGCGGCCGCGCCTCTTCTTCACCGGAGGTCAGCGTAACGTCGATACCACGTTCGGCGAGCGCCACCGCGTAAAGGAGGTGCTGAAGCGCATGGTCGCTTCTCGCGCCTCCAAGCGCACCGACAAGCACCAGCGAATGCGCGCCACGGGAGAGAGCTTCCGATACCGCGATCTCGCCATCCGTCACCGCCTTTGCGGCCGGATATGGCTGCCGCGCTACATCGGGCCAGGCCTCCAGCAACTCTTTGCTGGCGGAATCGAAATCCCCGACCCACAACTCCGGCGCAAGGCCAAGCGGCCCGGCATGGCGCATGCCGCCGTCGGCCGCAATCACACGGCTATCCGCGACCGCCTCTTGCAGACGATCGGTTACCGTAACATCGCCGCCAAGCAGAATGGTGAAGCGCTCTTTATTCATGCCCTGCCTTATCGCACCTCGGCCAAAAATGGAAAGCAGAAACCCGATGAAATCGGCCTATATTGATTTTCGCCGGCTTCGGGATTATGAAACGCCTCAGTGGTGATTTGCCGACCGGCTTGCAGCCACTTTAAAGAAGTCGCTAAAGGGTCGAGGAAAAGGGCAATTTCCTGGGACCGGTCGCGATTTCGCTGCCGGTTTTTTTGTTTTCGCAACGTTCTTTACGTGATCCGGAAAAGAGAGTTCGACATGCCGATCAAGATTCCCGATACGCTTCCCGCTTTTGAGACCCTCGTTCATGAGGGCGTGCGGGTCATGACCGAAACGGCGGCCATCCGGCAGGATATCCGCCCGCTCCAGATCGGGCTTCTCAACCTCATGCCGAACAAGATCAAGACGGAAATCCAGATGGCGCGGCTCGTTGGCGCCTCTCCCCTGCAGGTCGAGTTTTCGCTGATACGTATCGGCGGCCATCGTGCCAAGAATACGCCGGAAGAACATCTTCTGTCCTTCTATGAGACCTGGGAAGAAGTACGCCACCGCAAGTTCGACGGCTTCATCATTACCGGCGCGCCCGTCGAGACGCTGGCCTACGAGGACGTGACCTACTGGAATGAAATGCAGAAGATTTTCGAATGGACGCAGACCAACGTTCATTCGACGCTGAATGTCTGCTGGGGCGCGATGGCCGCCATCTATCATTTCCACGGCGTGCCGAAGCACGAGTTGAAGGAAAAGGCTTTCGGGGTCTATCGTCACCGCAATCTCTGCCCCTCATCGATCTATCTGAACGGCTTTTCGGATGATTTCCAGGTCCCGGTCTCGCGCTGGACGGAAGTACGCCGTGCCGATATCGAAAAACATCCGAAACTCGAAATCCTGATGGAATCCGAGGAAATGGGCGTTTGTCTGGTGCATGAGAAAGAGGGCAACAGGCTCTATATGTTCAACCATGTCGAATATGATTCGACATCGCTTTCGGATGAGTATTTCCGTGACGCGAATGCCGGCGTGCCCATCAAGCTGCCGCATGATTATTTTCCGCACAACGACCCGGAACTTGCCCCGCTCAACCGCTGGCGCAGCCATGCCCATCTGTTTTTCGGCAACTGGATCAACGAGATATACCAGACGACGCCCTATGATCTCGAGGCCATCGGGCAACTGGCCGCGTAAAGCGCGTCGCGTTTTATCGAACGCATGCGACGCGCTTTCGTTCTGTTTTAAGCATGTCTTTTTCCCAAAACCGCGGCACACTTTTGGGAGACATGCTTTGAATTGCGGGATTGCGAATTGCCGGAAAATGACGCAACGTCCGCCCGGCAATTCGCAACACCAGGGAGAATGACGAGATGAGCGACGCGGCGGCGCGGGAGAATTTCGGTTTCACGGCGACCGGCGAAAAGGTCGAACGCGTCACCATCTCGAAAGGCGGTTTGACGGCCAAGGTCATCACCTGGGGCGCGGTCATTCAGGATCTGCGCCTCGAGGGGCACCAGCCGCCGCTCGTTCTCGGCTTCGACAGGTTCGAGGACTACAAATATTCCTCCTATTTCGGCGCCACCCCCGGCCGCAACGCCAACCGTATCGGCGATGGCCGGTTCTCGATCGATGGGCACGAATACCAGCTGGAGCTCAATGAAAAGGGCGTAACCCACCTGCATGGCGGCAGCGACGGCATGGGCAAGCGCAACTGGATGCTGATGGAACATGGCGAAAGCCATGCGGTTCTGCAGATCATCGACCCCGATGGCCGCGCCGGTTATCCCGGCAATTGCACGGTCACGGCCACCTATACGATCCTCGACGGCGGCGTGCTTTCGGTGGTCTATGAAACGGTGACCGACAAGCCGACCATCGCCAATGTCTGCCAGCATTCCTATTTCAATCTCGATGGCGCAGACACCGCGCTTGGGCATGAGATCAGCATCGCGGCTGATTTTTACCTGCCCACCAATGACAAGCAGATACCGACGGGCGAAATCCGCTCCGTCGAAGGCACCGTCTTCGACCTGCGCCACCCGACACCGATGCGGCGCAAGGAAAATGGCGAGCAGGTTCTCTACGACCATAATTTCTGCCTGTCACCCGAGCGCCGCGCAAAACGCAAGGTCGCCCGCGCCTATTCGCCGGCCTCCGATATCGCACTTGAGGTTCACACCACCGAACCCGGTGTGCAGTTTTATTCGGCCTTCAAACTGGATGTCCCGGTTCCGGGCCTCGATGGCCGTCACTACGGCCCCTTTGCCGGTTTCTGCCTGGAAACGCAGATTTGGCCGGACGCCGTCAACCACCCGGATTTCCCGCACGCCATCCTGCGGCCGGGTGAAACCCTGCGTCAGGAAACCGACTATATTTTCAAGAAAGGCTGACGCGGCGCGCCGGGGTCAATCCAGCACGCAGCCGACATAGCCGCCAGAGGCGCGGGCGCGCCGTTCGATAAGGCCGGCAAGCCGTTGCAGCCCGCGTCCCGGCTTGCTGGCGACGCGGTCGATTGGATTGGGTAATGACACAGCCAGCAGCGCCGCCTGACGTGAGCTGAGTTTTGCGGCAGGCACCTTGAAATGGTGCTGGGCGGCAGCCTCGATTCCATAAATGCCCGGTCCCCATTCGGCAACGTTGAGATAAATCTCCATCATCCGTTTTTTGGACCAGACGAAATCGGCGGCAATCGCGAGCGGCAGTTCCAGCCCTTTGCGCAAAAACGAACGTCCGTTCCATAAAAACAGGTTCTTGGCCGTCTGCATCGGAATGGTGCTCGCCCCACGCGTCGCGGCCCCGTCGAGCGCATTGCTGACCACGGACTGCATCTGGTTCCAGTCCACGCCGCCATGGAAACAGAATTGACCGTCCTCGGACATCATCACGGATTGCACAAGGCGCGGCGAAATATCCTCAAGCGGCACCCAGCGCCGGTCATATCCCTGCAGGGTCACCAGATCGGCGAGCATCAGCGTCGAGACCGGCCGGATAAACGGCAGCGCATAAACCGGAATCAGCAGATAGGGCAGGATCAGCAAAGCCAGCAAGGTCATGACGATACGCTTTGCCAACGTGCGAAAATCCACCTTCGGACTGCTCCGGTCTTCCGCCAGCACGGCGTAATCTGCGTCGCTTTCAGGCGTACTGCTCAATATTCGTCAAAGCCCCGCACCAATTGAAGCCTTTCATAGTCCATTGCCGCCTTCAAGGCGAGTCCGCTCAAATAGTTGCACCTCTGGAATCACGAAAAGGTTTGCCTGCATTCGCGCGGCATGCCAAAGAGCGCGGCATGGACGCTGCGATGACAAATTTCGAAACGAAGCTGCGCGAAAACGCGACAAAAACCGAAGCCTTGCTTGGCCGCCTGCTTTCCGGCGAAGCCCGCGCGGATGAGATCACCCGCCCGCAAAACCTGCTCGACGCCATGCGCCATGGCGTGCTGAACGGCGGCAAACGCCTGCGGCCCTTCCTCGTCATCGAAAGTGCCGCCCTTGCAGGCGGGAATGCCGAAGCCGCCCTTTATGTCGGCGCGGCACTGGAATGCCTCCATTGTTATTCGCTTGTTCATGACGATCTGCCGGCCATGGACGATGACGACCTGCGCCGCGGCCAGCCGACCGTGCATCGCAAATTCGATGAGGCAACCGCTATTCTCGCCGGCGACAGCCTGCTGACGCTTGCCTTCGATATCATCGCATCGGATGAAAATCCGCTTGCGGCCGAGCGCAAGGCCGCGCTCGTACTTTCGCTTGCCCGCGCGGCGGGCATTGGCGGCATGGCCGGCGGCCAGGCCCTCGATCTAGCTGCGGAAAAGAAAGCACCCGATGAAGCCGGCGTCATTACATTGCAGGCTATGAAAACCGGTGCACTGCTGCGTTTTGCCTGCGAAGCAGGCGCAATCATCGCCGGCAGCGATGTTTCCGAGAGGCAAAGGTTGCGTCTCTTCGGCGAAAAGATCGGCCTCGCCTTTCAGCTTGCCGACGACCTTCTGGATTTGACGGCCGATGCCGCCACCATGGGCAAGGCAACCGGCAAGGACGCCGCGCGCGGCAAGGGAACGCTTGTGGCGCTGCGCGGCGAGGACTGGGCGCGCAGCCAGCTGCGGGAGCAAGTGGCGGAAGCCAGCGAACTGCTGACCCCTTATGGAGAAAAGGCCGCGATTCTCATCGCGGCCGCCAGATTCATCGCTGAACGAAAAAGCTGAGCGGCTTCCACTCAGCTTTTCATTACCCGATCAGCCCTTGAGCGGCGAGATCAGCACTTCGACGCGACGGTTCTGAGCGCGGCCATCCGGCGTTGCATTTGAGGCAATCGGCTGCGACGGGCCGAAGCCGAGTGTCGAAATACGGCGCTGGTCGACGCCGCGCGCGCCGAGATAATTGGCGACCGATGCGGCACGACGCTCCGAAAGGCCCTGATTGTAACCGGCGCTGCCGGTGGAATCGGTATGGCCGTTGATGTCGATGAGCGTGCGGTTGAACTTGTTCAGCACGATGGCGACGGAATCGAGCGTCTGATAGAATGGCGGGATGACCTGATCCTGGTCCGTCGCGAAGGTGATGTTCGACGGCATGTTGAGAACGATGCTGTCGCCACGGCGGGTAACCGAAACGCCCGTCCCCTGAAGCTGGGCGCGAAGCTCGGCTTCCTGGCCATCCATGTAATTGCCGATAGCGCCGCCGGCGAGCGCGCCGATGCCCGCACCGATAAGCGCGGCATTGCGGCGACCGGTCGGCGAACCGCCGACAGCCAGACCACCCAGAGCACCGACCACGGCGCCGATGCCGGCGCCGCCCGCCGTGTTCGACATCTTCTGCTCACCCGTATAGGGATCGGTGGTGGTGCAGGCGGAAAGATAGGCCCCGCAAAGGGCGACGATCGCGATTTTTTTGATCATGTGTTTTGATGCTCCGAGAGGTTCAGGAGGTATGACAGTGGAATTCCGGCCTTTTCACGGTACTCTTTACTCCGCCGCATCTTTCCGGCCAAAACGCTTTTCGATGTAATCGATCACAAGCGCTTCAAAATCGGCGGCGATATTGGGACCACGCAGGGTCAGCGCCTTTTCACCGTCGATAAAGACGGGCGCTGCCGGACTTTCGCCAGTTCCGGGCAGGGAAATGCCGATATCGGCATGTTTGCTTTCACCGGGACCGTTGACGATACAGCCCATGACAGCGACATTGAGCGCCTCGACACCCGGATATTTCTCACGCCAGATCGGCATGTTCTTGCGAATATCATTCTGGATGTTCTGGGCAAGTTCCTGAAAGACGGTGGACGTGGTGCGTCCGCAGCCGGGACATGCCGCAACGACCGGAATGAACTGGCGGAAACCCATGACCTGCAGCAGTTCCTGCGCCACCTGCACTTCGCGGGTGCGGTCGCCATTCGGCTCCGGCGTCAGCGAGACGCGGATCGTATCGCCGATGCCGTGCTGCAGCACATAACCCATGGCGGCGGACGAGGCGACGATGCCCTTGGAGCCCATGCCCGCTTCGGTGAGGCCGAGATGCAGGGCGTGATCGGAGCGTTCCGACAGCATGGAATAAACGGCGATCAGGTCCTGCACCTGACTGACCTTGGCTGAGAGGATGATGCGGTTGCGCGGCAGGCCGATCTCTTCGGCAAGCTCGGCGGAAATCAGCGCCGACTGAACAATGGCCTCACGCGTGACCTGACGGGCGGAGAGAGGGAAACCCTGCTCCTTGTTTTTGTCCATCAGCGTGGTCAGAAGTTCCTGATCGAGCGACCCCCAGTTGACGCCGATTCGCACAGGCTTGTCGTAGCGGATCGCCATTTCGACGATCTCGCCGAACTGCTTGTCCTTCTTGTCCTTGAAGCCGACATTGCCCGGATTGATGCGGTATTTCGCCAGAGCTTCGGCGCAGGCCGGATGATCGGCCAGAAGCTTGTGGCCGATATAATGGAAATCGCCGACAAGCGGCACATCAAGCCCAAGACGCAGCAGCCGTTCGCGGATTTTCGGCACGGCGGCCGCGCTCTCGTCGCGGTCGACGGTGATGCGCACGATTTCCGAACCGGCCCGGAAGAGCGCCGCCACTTGGCTGACGGTGGCGTCGATATCCGCCGTATCGGTGTTGGTCATCGACTGCACGACGACGGGCGCGCCGCCACCGACGATGACACCGCCCACGTCTACGGCGACGGATGCGCGGCGGGGCTTGGGATCGTAATCGGCATGTGACGTCATGGCGGTCTCTGGAGCTTGCGGCAAGGTCTGGCAATTGAGGTGAAACAAGGGGGCCTGCTTGTCAACACCCAACGCATGAGAGCTTCTACTTTACCGCAATCATGGCAAAATTCGAGACGCCTATTCCTTGCCCGCGCCATCCGCATGGCGGGCGAGCCGCGAAAGCAGCAGAACCACCACATGCAAGAGCGGCAGGGCGATGAAGACGCTGGCAAGGCCGGTATGCTCGGCAATAAAGCCGATGGCCGATGGCGCCACCAGAATACCGGAATAACCCATGGTGGTGACGACCGAGAGACCAATGCCGGGCGCCAGTCCCGGCATGTTACCGGCGGCGGAAAAGGCAATCGGCACCATGTTGGAAATGCCGATGCCGGCAATCGCGAAACCGATGATCGCGATAGTGGAATTTCCCGCAAGACCGGCAATCATAAGACCGATAATCGACATGGCCGAGCAGAAGCGCAGGGTCGTCACGGCGCCGAAGCGGTCACGCACCAGATCGCCGGCAAACCGCATCGCCGCCATGGTCATGGAGAAGGCCGCGAAGGCGAAACCGGACTGCGATACCGAAGCACCGAGTTCATTGCGCAGATAAAGTGCGCCCCAGTCGAGGATAGCGCCTTCAGGAATCATCGAGAACAGCGCCATCAGGCCGATGATCCACGGCAGCGGCGTCAGCGGCAGGCCGCCTTTCGGGCGTTCCTCCTCCGGATGCGGACGATCCGCAAGGACGCGCGGCCACGCGATGACCAGCAACACGAGTGCGATGACCGTCAACGCAATGGCGTGCCCCTGCACACCGATGGCCGTGATGAGATAACCGCCAAGACCGGCGCCGATCAGGCCGCCAAGGCTCCAGAAGGCGTGGCAAGACGACATGATGGCGCGGCGCATATCCCGTTCCACCGCCACCGCATTGGCGTTCATGGCGACATCCATCGCCCCCGTCAGCCCGCCGAACAGAAACACCGCAATCACCCCGGCCCACACCGTGCCCGCCCAGGAAATGAAAAGCAGGGTCGGCAAAAAGATCGCCGCAGTGACGAGACTGACCGTACGCGAGCCGAAACGGGCGATCTGCGAACCGGCAATCGGCATGAAAACCAGCGAACCGATGCCGAAAACCAGGATGATCAGGCCGAGCGCGCTCTCACTGAGGGACAGGCGCGCCGCAAATTCCGGAATCTTGGGCGCCCATGACCCCATCATGAAACCGTTCATCAAGAACAGCAGGGAAACACCCAGCCTGTGCCGCGTCAGATAGGACGAGCGTATGCCTGTCGGCGAAAATGTCGTGGGGCCATTCATCGGCAATATCCTTCAGACTTGACCATGAGAAAACTGAGCGACGTCATCATCGCCGCAATAAATCTGTACGCCCTTTGCCGACAGCGCCTCGACGAATGCGCGGTCGGCATCCTGTTCCAGCACGAGGGAAAGAGGTGGAGAAAAATCATGCACATGGAAAGCTGCCCTGTGGCCGAGCTTTTCCGTGGTGATGGCGGCGACAATCCGCTGGCTGGCGCTGCAGGCAAGCCGCTTGAACACCGCATCCTCAAAAACATCCGCCGACAGACCCGTCTCGGCCGCAACGCCGCAGACACCGAGAATGCAGAGATCGGGCCGCATCAGTTCGAGCTGCCGAAGCGCCATGGCGTCAATCGCAGCACCTACGGCCGGATCGACCTTACCGCCGATCAGCACCAGATCGATATCGGCCCTCCCCGTCAGTTCAGCGGCAATGGCGGGCGTATTCGTCACCACCGTCAGGTTGAGCCCGGCGGGAAGCGCCCTTGCAATGGCGAGATTGGTGGACCCGGCATCGATGAAGACGACCATGCCCGGTTCGAGAAGCGGGACAACGGCGCGCGCCAGCAAGGCCTTGCGGTCGGCATCCTCGGCAATGCGCGTCTTCAGCGGCACCGTTTTGCTGTCGGAAAGCAACGCCCCGCCATAAACCCGCAGGCATTCTCCCCGGGCTGCCATCTCACGCAGGTCGCGGCGCACGGTGTCTTCGGAAACGCCGAAATTCTGCGCGAGATCCTGCGCCAGCACCCGGCCGCTTTGCCGTAACTGCGCAAGGATGAGCGCCTGCCGCTCGCTGACAAAATGATCGCTCATCGGAACTCATGCATAAACAGGAATAAACGTGCACGAACATGCATATTCGAGTTTTTACGGCTGCGCAACAAAAAACGCCCGCCGGAGAGGCGGGCGTCTGACACTCATCAATGATCGGATACGGCTTTATTCCCCGTAAGCGATCAACAGATCCTTCGCATCGATCTGATCGCCGGGGCGCACCAGAACTTCTGCGATCTTGCCGTCGCGTTCGGCGTGAAGCGCGGTTTCCATCTTCATGGCCTCGATGGAAAGCAGCACGTCGCCGGCCTTGACGTCCTGGCCCTGGTTGACGAAGACGCGGCTGATCACGCCTGGCATCGGCGCGCCGATATGGACGGCATTGCCGGGCTCGGCCTTGCGGCGCACGGCGGAGCCGGAAGCACCATGGGCACGATCCGGCACCTTGATGCGGCGCGGCTGGCCGTTGATCTCGAAGAACACCGTCACCATGCCCTTGTCATCCGTGCCGGACGAGGCCTGATTGACGATGACAAGCGTCTTGCCGCGTTCGATATCGGCAAACAGTTCCTCGCCATCCTCCATGCCGTAGAAATAGGCATGGGTGGGCAGCACGGAAACCGGGCCATAGGTCTCGGCTGTCAGCGCGAAATCCGTGAACACCTTCGGATACATCAGATAGGACGCGAACTCGAAATCGTCGACCTTGCGCTCCAGCTTGGTCTCGATCACCTTCCGTTCGGCATCGAGATCAGCATCTTCCAGCAGCGAACCCGGACGAACCGTATAGGGTGCTTCGCCCTTCAGCGCCTTTTTCTGCAGGGCTGCCGGCCAGCCGCCAGGCGACTGTCCAAGATCGCCCTTCAACATCGACACCACCGATTCCGGGAAAGACACTTCACGATCGGGGTTTTCAACGTCGGCCACCGTCAGATCCTGACTGACCATCATCAGCGCCATATCACCGACGACCTTGGAGGACGGCGTCACCTTGACGATATCGCCGAACATGCGGTTGGCGTCGGCATAGGCCTGCGCCACCTCGTGCCAGCGGCTTTCGAGACCCAGCGAACGCGCCTGTTCCTTGAGGTTGGTGAACTGGCCGCCCGGCATTTCGTGCAGATAAACTTCCGAGGCCGGTCCCTTGAGATCGCTCTCGAAGGCGGCATACTGGTTGCGCACAGCTTCCCAGTAGAAGGAAATGCGGCGGATCCATTCGGTATCAAGACCCGTATCGCGTTCCGATCCCGCCAGCGCCTCCACGATCGAGCCGAGGCATGGCTGCGACGTATTGCCGGAGAAGGCATCCATTGCAGCATCGACGGCGTCGACACCGGCATCCACGGCCGCAAGAACGGTCGCGGCGGAAATGCCCGAGGTATCGTGGGTATGGAAGTGGATCGGTAGACCGGTCGCCTCACGCAGCGCCTTGAACAGAACCCTGGCGGCGGCCGGTTTCAGCAGGCCCGCCATATCCTTGACGGCGATGATATGAGCTCCCGCCTTTTCAAGCTCGGCGGCAAGGTTGGTATAATATTTGAGATCGTATTTCGGACGAGCCGAATTCAACAGATCGCCGGTATAGCAGATGGTCGCCTCGCAGAGCTTGTTCTCCTCGGCAATCGCATCCATCGAGACGCGCATATTCTCCACCCAGTTCAGGCAGTCGAAGACGCGGAAAAGATCGACCCCGCCCCTTGCGGCCTGACGGACGAAGTATTTGACGACATTGTCGGGATAATTCTTGTATCCGACGCCGTTAGCGCCGCGCAGAAGCATCTGCAGCAGCAGGTTCGGCGCGCCTTCGCGGATCAGCGCAAGACGCTCCCATGGGTCTTCCGTCAGGAAGCGCATGGAAACGTCGAACGTCGCCCCGCCCCAGCATTCCAGCGAGAGAAGCTGCGGCAGCGCCTTGGCGTAAACGCTGGCGACGCGGGCAATATCATGAGTGCGAACGCGGGTGGCCAGCAGCGACTGGTGCCCGTCACGCATGGTCGTGTCGGTGACCAGAACACGTTTTTCATTGCGCATCCAGTCCGCAAAGCCCTTCGGGCCAAGCTTGTCCAGCAACTGCTTGGTGCCATCGGGCGTCGGCGCATCGATATAAGGCACGACGGGTTTTGCCGCCTTTTCGGACGGCCTGGCGCGACCCTTGGTTTCCGGGTGGCCGTTGACGGTCACGTCGGCAAGATAGGTCAGGAGCTTGTGGCACGGTCCTGACGCTTGACCTGCGCAAACAGTTCCGGCGTCGAATCGATGAAGCGGGTCGTATAGGTATTGTTGCGGAAACTGTCGTGACCGATGATGGCTTCGAGGAAGGTGAGGTTGGTCGCAACGCCGCGGATACGGAATTCGCGCAGCGCGCGGTCCATGCGGTTGATCGCCTCATCCGGTTGCGGCGCCCAGGCCGTTACCTTGACGAGCAGCGGATCGTAATAGCGGGTGATGACAGCGCCGGTATAGGAAGTACCGCCATCCAGACGAATGCCGAAGCCAGAAGCGGAACGGTAGGCGGTGATACGGCCGTAATCCGGAATGAAGTTATGTTCCGGGTCTTCCGTCGTGATACGGCACTGCAGCGCATGGCCGTTGAGACGGATATCCTCCTGGCGCGGCACGCCGGATTCCGCAGTGCCGATGGCGGCGCCTTCGAGAATATGGATCTGCGCCTTGACGATATCGATACCGGTCACGACTTCGGTAACGGTATGCTCCACCTGGATGCGCGGATTGACCTCGATGAAGTAGAATTTGCCGGTATCGGCATCCATCAGATATTCGACCGTGCCGGCACCGATATAACTGGTCGCGGCGGCGATCTTCAGGGAGTAGGCAGCAAGTTCCTGACGCTGCGCTTCGGTGAGATAGGGCGCGGGCGCACGCTCGACCACCTTTTGATTGCGGCGCTGGATCGAACAATCACGCTCGAACAGATGCACGACATTGCCGTGTGTGTCGCCGAGAATCTGGCTTTCGACGTGGCGAGCACGCTCGACCAGCTTTTCCAGATAGACCTCGTCCTTGCCGAAAGCAGCCTTCGCCTCGCGCTTGGCTTCCGTCACCTCGCGGGCGAGATCCTCTCGTCTGCGGATGGCGCGCATGCCGCGTCCGCCGCCGCCCCAGGAGGCTTTCAGCATGACCGGATAGCCGATTTCCTCGGCCATGCGCTCCACTTCCGCCATATCGTCGGGCAGCGGATCGGTAGCGGGAACAACGGGGACGTTGACCGAGATCGCCAGATTGCGCGCAGCCACCTTGTTGCCGAGCTGGCGCATCGTATCCGCCGTCGGTCCGATGAAGGTGATGCCGGCCTTGTTGCAGGCCTCCACGAATTCAGGGCTTTCAGACAGAAGGCCGTAACCGGGATGAATCGCGTCCGCTCCGGAGAGCTTGGCTACGCGAATAACCTCCTCGATCGAAAGATAGCTCTCGATCGGTCCCATATCCTTGGCGAGATGCGGCCCCCTGCCGACCTGATAGGATTCGTCCGCCTTGAAGCGGTGCAAAGACAGCTTGTCCTCTTCCGCCCAAATCGCAACGGTTTTAATCCCAAGCTCGTTCGCTGCCCGGAAAACGCGGATCGCAATTTCGGATCGGTTGGCAACAAGTATTTTCGATATTTTCAAGACGGTCTCCCCACACGCCAAAACAAAATTTCTGCTGCACTGCGGAATTAAGCAGCAAAACCCGGTCTTGGAAAGGGCAATTCCGGCGAGAACTGTCCTGTTTGCGCTAGCTCAGCAAACCATGGCGAAAAGCAAGCGCTACGGTATGCTGCCGGTTCTTGGCGCTGAAACGGCGCTGGATTCCGTTGATATACCAGTCGACCGTGTGGTTGGAGATCGATAGTTGGCGTCCAATTTCGGTGGAGGTCATGCCGTCCGCCATCAGCGTCAGCACCTCCATTTCGCGCCTCGTAAGCTCGAGAGCGGCAACGTCAGGGGCATTGCTGAAGCCATGGGCCTGCCCGGAAAGATCGAGCAGGCGCCAGAACACGGCACGCGTGGCCGCATCCAGCAGTTCCACCTGCAAAGAGGGCAATTGCCGATCCTGGCCGCCGATGAAGACCGCACCGATGAAGCCCGCACGGCCATGTACGGGAAAGGCGTAACCGCCCTGCAGGCCGTACCGGCCGGCATCGTGGAAAAAGACGCTCGCCCTTTTGCGATGCATCGCACGCGGCAGACCCTCCAGCGCTTCCTTCCACTGAAACGGCTTGTGCACCATGCCGATCACCTTGCGGACGGGATCGACGAGATTGTATTTCTTGGCCCTGTAGACCTCCAGCCAGCCTTCGGGCAGATGTTGCGCAAGGATGTGTCCGGTGGAGGCGAGCTCCCCGGTCATCCGCCTGCTGACGAGAAAATATTCGAAACCGTATTCGCGAATGAGCGTTGCAAATTCGGAACGAACGCGGTCGGCGCTTCCCGCCTGGTAACACGCAGAGATGAAGTGAAGAATATCATGCATAAAGACACGTGGTCCGGAGCTTGGCTTGAAGGGAATGACACGAAGGACGTGGTCCCGCGATGACGTCATGTTACTCGGGCGCCGGTCGGTTGAGATTGAACATATCGTCGTTAGCAATCCCTGAAACGAAGATGCGAAATCTTGTGACGGCAGGCCCCGGGAAACATCGGGTTCGGTTTTTTTCGGTTCGCACGCGCGGTCAATCTGTTAAGCCGCCATTCAGACAGAAAGAGCGATAATTACACAAATTTCGCCGTCTCATGCAACCTTGCTAAAATAACTTGCCTTGAGGCCGAACAAACAACCGCTCGAAAAAGACGCTCGGACTGGATTGAAAATTTGACCTTGTTTCAGGTTTACACACGCGCTCTGCGCTATCTGACCGTACATAAATGGCGGGTGACGGTGGTCGTCATCGCCAACGTCATTCTTGCAGCGATCACCATCGCCGAACCGGTGCTGTTCGGCCGGATCATCGACGCCATCTCTTCCGGCACCAATGTCACGCCCATTCTCATTCTTTGGGCCGGGTTCGGTGTCTTCAACACCGTCGCTTATGTGGCTGTCGCCCGCGAGGCCGACCGGCTGGCCCATGGCCGGCGCGCTTCGCTGCTGACGGAAGCCTTTGGGCGCATCATCTCGATGCCGCTCTCCTGGCACCATCAGCGCGGCACGTCGAACGCCCTCCACACGCTGCTGCGCGCCAGCGAAACGCTGTTTGGCCTCTGGCTCGAATTCATGCGCACGCATCTGGCCACTTTCGTCGCGCTGGTGCTGCTTGTGCCGACCGCCATGTCCATGGACATGCGCCTCAGTTTCGTACTGATTGGCCTCGGCATCGTCTACTGGTTCATCGGCAAGTGGGTGATGGGCCGCACCAAGGATGGCCAGGCTTCGGTAGAGGAGCACTATCACAGCGTTTTTGCCCATGTTAGCGATTCCATCAGCAACGTGTCGGTGCTGCACAGCTACAACCGCATCGAGGCTGAAACGAAGGCGCTGAAATCTTTCACCGAAAAGCTGCTGAGCGCGCAATATCCGGTGCTCGACTGGTGGGCCTTCGCCAGTGCTCTGAACCGCACGGCCTCCACCGTTTCGATGATGATCATCCTCGTCATCGGCACCGTGCTGGTGAAGAACGGCGAGTTGCGCGTTGGCGATGTCATCGCCTTCATCGGTTTCGCCAATCTCCTGATCGGCCGTCTGGACCAGATGCGCCAATTCGTGACGCAGATTTTCGAAGCCCGCGCCAAGCTCGAGGACTTCTTCGTGCTGGAAGATTCCGTCAAGGAACGGGAAGAACCGGGCGATGCGCGCGAATTGTCGAATGTCTCCGGCACGGTGGAGTTCCGCAACATCAATTTCGGTTTCGCCAACACCAAGCAGGGCGTTCACGACGTTTCGTTCACGGCCAAGGCCGGCGAGACAGTCGCTATCGTCGGGCCGACAGGTGCCGGCAAGACCACGCTCATCAACCTTCTGCAGCGGGTCTACGATCCCGATTCCGGCCAGATCCTGATCGATGGGACCGATATTTCGACGGTGACGAAAAATTCGCTCCGCAACTCCATCGCCACGGTGTTTCAGGATGCCGGCCTGCTGAACCGCTCCATTCGCGAAAATATCCGCCTCGGCCGTGAATCGGCCACCGATGCGGAAGTGGTGGAAGCAGCGGCAGCCGCAGCGGCGACGGATTTCATCGACAGCCGCATCAACGGCTATCTGACCCAGGTGGGTGAACGCGGCAACCGCCTGTCCGGCGGCGAGCGCCAGCGCATCGCCATTGCCCGCGCCATCCTGAAGAACGCTCCTATTCTGGTTCTCGACGAAGCGACCAGTGCGCTGGATGTGGAAACGGAAGCCCGGGTAAAGGCCGCTGTCGACGCGCTGAGAAAGAACCGTACGACCTTCATCATCGCCCACCGCCTTTCCACGGTTCGCGATGCCGATCTCGTCCTCTTCCTCGATCAGGGCCGGATCATCGAAAAGGGCACCTTCGATGAGCTGAGCCAGCGCGGCGGACGCTTTACCTCGCTGCTGCGCACCAGCGGCCTGCTGACGGAAGACGAAAACCAGCAGCCCCGGCCAAAGGCCATTGCCTCCTGAGGGTCTGGCTGACGGAATGAAGACAGGGCGGACAGCATGCTGTCCGCCCTTTTTCTTTGTGCGCTTCCCGACGGCCCCGCCAGATCACAGGTCGTCTATCGAAGAATTCCGGTCAAGGAACTTGCCAGCCAGAAATCGATCTGCCCGAAGGGGAGGAAATTTCCCAGAAAGGCGACAATACCTGCTGCGAGATTGGTCAGGAAAATTCCAAGCAACACACCAAGCATTATTCCGACGCTCGTTTTGCGTGGGTAGCGCGCCAACCAACACGACAACGCCAGGGAAAGAATGGCGAGCAACGCCAACAGTGCAAGTTCTGTGAAAGATGCGCTGAATTGCAAGATAACTCCCTTCCGATCGACCGACTATTGGCGACTGCTGCTTTTCTCGAAAAGACTGACGACAGTCCGCACCGGACGGTCTGGCACCGCGCCATCAAAACCTTCGCCAATATGACCCTATCTCGGTGCTGCGGGAGCTTCCAGCCGACGCTGCGAAGGAGCCCGGTTCCGTGCCATGATCCGACCCATTAACTGAGTCAGAGGCCAGGGTAGCCCACAAAAATTCAGGCCCCCGCGTTACCACGGGAGCCTGAGTTTAAAGGCGAACGGAGACCTGATCGTCTCAGTCGAAGGGGATCACCCGGTCATCTGCCGATAGGGCCTTGCCATCGACGGAAACGGAGACTTCCGCCGTGTCGGCCTTACGGCTTACGACGATGTCCCTGGCCTTGCCGTCGAGCGTGATCTTCACCGAGAAACCGCTCCAGTCCTCCGGCAGCGACGGCGAAATATGCAGCTTGCCGTCGGTGCGGGTGATGCCGAGAATACCCTCGACAGCGGCGCGGTAGAGCCAGCCGGCGGAACCCGTGTACCAGCTCCAGCCGCCACGGCCCGCATAAGCGCCTTCACCGTAGACATCCGCAGTCACCACATAGGGTTCGACCCGATAGGTTTCCGACGCTGCCGCATCGAGCGCATGATTGACGGGATTGAGCAGCTTGAAGCAGTTCCATGCCTCCTGCGCCCTACCTTGCTTCGCAAGAGCGAGAACCACCCAGGTTGCCGCATGGGTATATTGTCCGCCGTTTTCGCGCACACCCGGCGGATATCCCTTGATGTAGCCCGGATCATGCGGCGCACGCGAGAAGGGCGGCGTGAACAGCCGGATAATACCGGTCTGCTCATCGACCAGATGCTCCATGACGGCATCCATTGCCTGCCGCGACCGAGCCTCTTCACCTTCGCCGGAGAGAACGCTCCAGCTCTGGCCAAGCGAATCGATCCGGCATTCCTCGCTTTCGGCGGAACCGAGCGGCGTGCCGTCATCGAAATAACCACGCCGATAATAGCTGCCGTCCCAACCCGCCGTTTCGAGAACATTGCGCAGCTTTTCCCGATGCGCCGTCCATTTGCCGACACGACCAGTATCGCCACGCTTCTCGGCGATCCCGATGAAATCACGCAGGGCCCCGGCCAGAAACCAGCCGAGCCAGACGCTGGTGCCCTTGCCGCCAACGCCGACACGGTTCATGCCGTCGTTCCAGTCACCGCCGAGGATCAGCGGCAGACCGTTTTCGCCGGTGCGATGGATGGCGAGATCGAGCGCCAGCGCCGCATGTTCGTAAAGCGTGGCGGACCTGTCGCTCGTCTCCGGCTGGAAGAAAGCATCATGCTGGCCAGGCATCAATGCCGGACCTTTCAGGAAGGGAATGCTCTCATCGAGGATGGCGGCATCACCCGTGGCCGAGACATATTGGTTGATCGCATAAGCAAGCCAAACCACATCGTCCGAAATGGTGGTGCGCACACCGGCGCCTGTCAGCGGCAGCCACCAGTGCTGCACATCGCCTTCAGGGAACTGGCGGCCTGCCGCGCGCAGAATCTGCTTGCGGGCGAGATCCGGCTGGTAGAGCAGGAAGGCCAGCGTATCCTGAAGCTGGTCGCGGAAACCGAAGGCACCGCTCGACTGATAAAAGGCCGTGCGCGCCAGAATGCGGCAGGCAAGCGCCTGATAGGGCAGCCAGTTATTGACCATGTGGTTGAAGCCGGCATCCGGCGTGGAAACCTGCAACTGCCCGGTAAAGCCCGTCCAGAACGCCTTGCTCTCATCCAGCACCGTCTGGAAGTCCGTCTGGCGAACATCTTTCACCAGCGCTTCGGCCTCTTCCGCATTGTCGGCATCGCCGAGAATGAAGGTCATGTGCCGCTCTTCGCCGGGCTTCAGGTGGATTTCCTGCATCAGTGCGGCACAGGGATCGCCGTCGACCTCGGTGCTGCCGCTGAGTGCGGCGCCGGACACGATGCCCTGCGGCGCCTGTGCCGACCCGAAGCGGCCGATGAATTCCCGGCGGCTGGTGGTAAACCCGCTCGCCTCGCTGTCGAGCGTCAGGAAAGCGGTGCGGGCGCTATAGTCGATGCTGTAGGGGTTCGACGCGAAGATCGCGTTGTTGCCGGCATCGTGCCTGCTCAGAATGAACGGCGCGGATTTCTGGCCGTTATTGCCGAGCACCCATTCCACATAGGCATAGACCTTCAGGCGGCGGCTTTTCGAACCCTTGTTGCGAACGATGACCTGCGAGAACTTGACCGGTTTTTCACGGTCTACGGTCTGCGTCAGCTCCACCTCCAGCGTATCGGCCACGCCCGTCAGCACGGAGTAACCGAGACCATGGCGGGTTTCGAACATGGCTTCGGGATCGCGCGACAGCGCGGCACATGGCGTATAGAGCTTTCCTGTCTCCACATCGGCCACATAGAAGGCCTCACCCGGCCGGTTGATGACCGGATCGTTGCTCCAGGGTGTCAGCTGATAGTCGCGCGAATTGCGGCTCCAGCTGAAACCGGCGCCTTCGGCCGAAATATGGAAGCCGAAATTCTCGTTCGAGATGACGTTGATCCACGGATGTGGCGTGGACTGCCCGCCATTGAGGCGCACGACATATTCCTGACCGCTTCTGGCAAAACCGCCGAAACCGTTCCAGAAATCGAGATCGCCCGCATCCTCCACCGGCTCCGCAACAGGGAAGACCGGCACAGGCAGACGGGCCTGTGCAGCATCGCTCGTGCCGTCAGGACCGCGATGGGCCGCAAACAGCGATACCGCGCGGTTGATCTGGTCGACGATCTTGCCGTTGCGCACATGGAGAACGACGCGGGAAGCGGCAAGAAGCGCGCTCCACGTCTCTTCATCCATCAGGTCGCGGCGCACCGAGAAGACGTGCGGACGTCCGCCATCGGCGGGATTGATGCGGCGCTGCGCCTCGGAAATATGATCCAGCGCATGCTGCATGTCCTGTGCATAGGACGCGGCCCGTTCGTTGACGATGACGAGATCGAAGATCACGCCGCGCGAGCGCAGATATTCATGGGCGCTGAGCGCCTCACGGGCGATATCCATGTCCATATCGTCGTTGATGCGCAGGCTGAAGATCGGGAAATCGCCCGAAATCGCAAGCGGCCACAAAGCGCGCTGCGAAGCGAGACCCGTTTTAAGGGTTTCCGAATCCGCCCGCAGATGCATGTCGGGATAGGTCAGATAACGGCCGAGATGCTGGAAGGCCGCCGCCTGCTGCGAGGTGACGCCGACATGGCGCATCTGTACCTGCGTACGCGTCCAGGCATGCACGAGTTCATGCGCGAAGGCATCCGGATGACGATAACGGTCGATTGCCTTGTCGACTTCCTCGCGGCTCGGCGCGGCGATCGTCCAGAAGATCACGCTCACCTTCTTGCCCGCCGGCACGCGCACGGTGCGGCGTAGCGACAGGATCGGATCAAGCGTGAAGCCATCGGTGCTGGAAAGCGTCGCACCGGCATCGAAAGCCGCCGCTTCGCGCAGCGAACGTCCGCGACCGATGAACTTGGCGCGATCCGTCTCGAATTCCGTCGGGCGCGACGGGCCGGCATTGTCGGCGGCAAGATGCGCGATGACGGTGCCCGGCTCATTCGGGCTGCGGCGGTTGCGCCAGGCGCGGATAACGTCGCCGCGGCGGCCGATCTCCGTCTGCACGAACATGCGCGAGAACAGCGGATGGGCGTTGTCGTCATCCTCCGACGCAATGACCGGCTCCATATAGGAGGTCACTTCGATATAGCGATCCTCGGAACCGACATTGAGCAGGGTGACGCGGCGGCCTTCGGCATCGTGCTCGGTGGCGACGATACATTCGACCACGCTCTGCAGATCGCCGGTGGTCTTGTGGAACTCGGCCTTGTCATCGGTGAAGATCGTCTTGGTCTTTTCACCTTCGATAACGCGCGGCTCGGCCGTTGCGCTCCACCATTGTCCATTGGTGGTGTCGCGCAGGAAGATGAAGGTTCCCCAGCGATCTTCGGTCGGGTCGGCCTTCCAGCGGGAAATCGCCTGGCCGTTCCACTTCGAATAGCCGGCACCCGTCGAGGTGAGCATGGTCGAGTAGTGGCCATTCGACAGGAACACCACTTCGCGGTCGCGCACCGCCGGATCGGCAATGGAACGCACTTCCGCACGCAACAGATCAGCCTGTTCTTTGCCGGGAGTTTCCGGCTCGTATTTGGCGCTCATGACCGGCACTTCACGCGGTGCCTTTTCCTGCAGCAGCAGTTCGGCCGCCTCGATCACAGGATCGGAATGGAAGAGTTCGCGCAGCACGCCGTCGAAAGCGACGTTGGCGACGGCCGCAATCGACATACCGTGATGGTGGGCATAATAGTTGTAGACCACCGCGCAGACCTTGCCATCCGGCACACGTGTCGGCGTGAAATCCACCGCATCATGGAAACCGTACTGGCCGAGAGCGCCAAGCTTGCGCAGCTTGTCGAGGTTCTCAAGCGCACCATCGGGATCATACTGGCTGGCGAGGATCGATGCATAAGGCGCGATCACCGCATTCTGGCCAAGGCCACGCTTGAGGCCAAGGGTCGGCACACCGAAGTTGGTGTACTGATAGTTCATGTTGTGATCGCGGGCGTTGAACGCCGCTTCGGAAATGCCCCATGGCGTGCCGAGGCGACGGCCGTGGTTCATCTGTTCCTTGACGATCAGATTGTTGGTCTGGTTGAGAATGCCGCCCTGACGCTCCTGCATGACAAGCGGCGGCATCAGATATTCGAACATCGAGCCGGACCAGGAGACCAGCGCACCCTGCGCGCCAATCGGCACGACCTGGCGGCCGAGACGGTACCAGTGTTCGGTCGGCAGATCGCCCTTGGCGATGGCGAACAGGCTGGTCAGGCGGCATTCGGAAGCCAGAAGGTCGTAGCAGGCCTCGTCCAGCTCCTTGCTTTCGACGCGATAGCCGATCGACAGAAGACGGCGATCCTTGCGATAAAGGAAGGTGAAATCCATCGAGAAGGCGAGGTTGCGGCTGCGGTCGCGCAGCGATGCGAGGCGCTGGCGCAGCGGCTCCATGTTGGTGAGGTCGATGGCGCTGTCGGAAATATGCGCCTCGCAGCAATCGACGAGCAATTGCGCCCAGCGCGTCACTTCCGCGCTCTGCGCGGACTTCACCTCGTGATCGACATTGGTGGCGAGTTTCTGGATGTCGCGCGCAAGAACCGCGAGATTGATGACACGGATGGAAGCAAATTCATGCTCGCGCTTGACGGAGGCCAGAGCGTTCGAGAAGCCGATGATGCGCTCTTCAAGGCGACGATGCAGCGGACGCAGGTTCTTGCGGTCGTCGGGCAGCGCCTTCAGCGTTTCACGCAGAATGCCGGCAACATCGCCAATACCGTCAAGATTGCCCTGAAGATGCGCGGATGGCGCTTCTGCCCAATCACGGCAGGCGGACGAAACCGCGATCAGGTGACCGGCGAGATTGCCGCTGTCCACCGCCGAAACATAGCGGGGGCCAAGCGTCTGCAAGGTGTCGGTATGATACCAGTTGTAGAGATGGCCGCGATGCTTCTCCATCTTCTCGACGGTCTGGATCGTGTTCTCGATCCGCTCCAGCGTATCGGCAAAGCTGATCCAGCCGAACTGGCGCGCCGAAATGATGGAAAGCAGATAGACGCCGATATTGGTGGGCGAAGTACGCGAAGCAACGATCGGCTCCGGCGTTTCCTGGAAGTTATCCGGCGGCAGGTGGTTTTCCTGCGGCGTCACGAAGGCCTCGTAATAACGCCAGGTGCGGCGTGCGATCTTGCGAAGCTCGAAGGAGACGTGTTCCGAAACGAACAGCCGGTCTTCGGTTTCAGCCGACTGGCTGACATACCAGGCAACGGCGGGGGACAGAACCCAGAGCAGCGTGAAGGGAATGCCGATCAGGAAAGCGTTGTCGCCCGGCAGCGCCGCAAACAGCAGGCCAAGCATCGCCACCACGGGCGCATGCCACATCTGGCGGTAATAATCGATGATGCTGCCCTGCGCGCTCGACTGCATGCTGGCGGCGGTACGCCATTCCAGCATCAGCTTGTGGCTGACGAGCAGGCGGTAAAGCGAACGGGCAATCGCATCCGTCATCATGCAGGCGGCATCGGCGATGAAGACGATGCGCAGCGCAACCTGCGCATTGGTGGCGCGGATTTCCGACCAGATGGTATGGAAATGCGCCTGCGGCACGATATCGGTGGAGCGCGGCACGAGACCGGACAGCAGGGAAAGCGTGGGCGCGACGAACAGCGAGAAGATCAGCAGGATCTGCCAGATCAACGCACCGAGCGGATCCATGAAATACCAGCCAAGGATCGAGGCGAAGAACCAGGCGATCGGCGTCAGCGAGCGACGCAGATTGTCGACCATCTTCCAGCGGCCGATGGCGGTAACGCCACGGGCACGATCGAGGATAAAGGGCAGAAGCTGCCAGTCGCCACGCGCCCAGCGATGCTGGCGCGACACTTCCACCTCATAGCGGGTCGGGAAGTCTTCCACCAGCTCCACATCGGTCACCAGCGCACAGCGCGCAAAGGAGCCCTCAAGCAGATCGTGGCTGAGAATGGAGTTTTCCTCGATACGGCCCTTCAGCGCCGCCTCGAAGGCATCCACATCGTAAAGACCCTTACCGGTGAAGGTGCCTTCGGAGGTCAGATCCTGATAGACGTCGGAAACAGTAAAGACGTAAGGATCGATACCACGGTTGATCGAGAAGACCCGCTGGAAGACGGAAGCGTCCTTGCCGGTCGTTAGCGAGGGTGTTACGCGCGGCTGCAACAGGCCATAGCCTTCGACAACCCGTCCGGATACCGGATCGATGACCGGACGGTTGATCGGGTGGTGCATCTTGCCGACGAGCTTGGTCACCGCATCGCGCATCAAACGCGTATCGGCATCCAGCGTCATGACATATTTGACATCGGCCGGCACGACGTTCGCGCCGCCGAGGAAGGTCGTATCCTTGTCGCCGCGCAGCAGCATGTTCAGCTCATGCAGCTTGCCGCGCTTGCGCTCCCAGCCCATCCAGCAGCCTTCGGCCGAATTGTAGATGCGGCGACGGTGCAGCAGGTAAAAGCGCGTCTTGCCATCAAAGGCATAACGGCTGTTCAGCGCCGCAAGTTCGCGCTTGGCATAGTCGAGAATCTCGAGGTCGTCGTCGGACTGTTCATACTGCGCATCACGCCAGTCGCTGACCAGCGAGAAGTAGATCTCGCCATGCGGATTGGCGAGATAATGCACCTCGATATTGCGCATCATCTCGTCGACGCTGTCGCGGCTGGTCAACATGCAGGGCACGGCGACCAATGTGCGGGCATCCTGCGGAATGCCGTTCTTGAACTCGTATCCGACCAGCCGGAACGGTTTCACGAAGAAGGTGACGAGGGTGTTGAAGAGGCCAGTCGCGCCTTCGGATGCCGGCAATGCGAACATCAGCAGAAACGCGGTCACGACATACCAGGGCATGCCGGCCTGCGCCAGGAACCAGCCGACAGCAAGCATGGCGAGCGCAGTGATCAGCAGCACCGGCGCGGCGATTGCCAGCCAGTTGAACTTGCGCATCGAGCGCACGATGCGCTGCGACACCAGCGGCCGGTAACCCAAAGCCTTTTCAAGCTCGAAGCGGCGCTGGCCGACAAGCACGGAGCCGACATTGACGCGATGGGTTTCATCCGCACCGGCCGGCGTCTCCGAACGCGCCATTTCGACAGCGGCGCGCGCAACCTCGACTTCGGTCTTGGGAGAACGGCGCGCCAGAAGTTCGATCGTGTTGCGGTAGGTGTTGCGCGAACCGAAATCGAGAACCTCGTAGTCGGTCTCTTCGCGCAGAACCTTGTCGATATGGCTGACTTCCTCGAACCACACCGACCATTCGGTATCGTCGATTTCGCGCAGGCTCTTGACGATGTTGCCCATCGTCACATTGCCGGATGCCAGGCGATTATGTTCCGACATCATGACGTTTTCGGCATCGGTGCCGGCAGCGTGAAGACGCTCTTCTAGCCAGGCAACGGCAAAACCGGAGGTCTGCGAACCGTTTCTCAGACGATAAAGGAACTGCGTCGCAAAAGTCGGGTCGTCGACCAGCGAATCGACCTGCTTGAGAAGCGCTGCCGAGGCTTCCGCATCGTTCAGACGGATGATTTCATCGACGACCTCATTCGCCTTCTGGCGCATGCGGCGCGAACGCTCCACGCGGATGGAGATACGGCGAAGATTTTCGATGAGAACGAAACGGATGATCGACGGCAAAGCCCACAATTCGCCGATCTGCAGCGTCTTCGACGTCTGGTAGCCATCCACCAGCGCCGTCATGTTCTCGCGCGAAACCGTGCTGTGGGTATGGGCGACATAAAGCCAGCCGAGCGCCATGACCCGCGGGATCGTCACGCCGCCCACCGTCATCGTCGGCAGCTGGCGATAGAACTTGCGCGGAAAATCGCGGCGGACTTCCTGGATCGCCTCTTCGATAACGTAGTGATTGTCGAGCAGCCATTCCGCCGCCGGCGTTATCGTCGCGCCATTTTCCGCATCGACGGCCGTCGTGCGATAGACCCTGAGGATTTCCTTCTCGTTCTCGCGATGACGCTCGAAGAAATCGAACTCCATGAAGCCGGGAAGGCTGTCGGCGCCATCGCGCGAAAGCGCGGCGCCCGCATCATGCAGTTCCTCCACCGTCATATAGGACGCGCGGATCGAATCGTTGTGATCGATCTGCTTCGTCTCGGAATCACGGGCGGCGGCGGTCGGGGTAATATGAAATGACATCGGGCTCGTATTCTGAACTTTATGGAAACCTGTTCGACTTGACCGGCATTTCGTCCGTGGCGGGAACACACACGAAAATCGGGCCACGCTATATTTATGACTTATCCTGAACCTTCGGTGAACCGGACCGGACGCTGTGCGGAACGGATCGTCAAGTGCAGAATATCCGCAGGCGCGTCATGCTGCAGCGTCATTATTCCGGAATATCTGCGAAGTTGGAGATCGGCGCGGACAGAGCGTTTTCGATGACGGGAAGAAAATGGCGTCGTTCGGCCCGGCAATGCCGTTCCGACCGGATTTCGCACCCTCCCCGATGGCGAAAATTGTTCGCGCAACGTCCGATAATCCCCCGTTGACAACCTGAAGGGCAACACGAACCGAGAGGCCCGCGCTACATCCGAAAGAAGCTAATGCCCCAGGACGTCAATAGTTCCATGCCACCTGTCGCGGCACGATGCAAGCGCTGAATTTCGGGGCATTTCCGGGCAGGCTACGCCCCTTACGCATGGCTGCATATGCTGCTATGTCATTTACAAAAGGCGCCGGAAAAAACGGCCGAACCCGGGACTTTAAAAATGACCAGACAGACCGCAAATCTCGCATCCTTTGCCAACCATATGCCGGATGTAGTGGCCATTCGCCGCCACCTGCACCGCAATCCCGAAATCGGCCTTTCGGAGTTCAAGACGTCGGATTTTATCGCCGAACAGTTGGAGGCAATGGGCTATGAGGTTACGCGGGGCCTGGCCGGAACCGGTGTCGTCGCCACGCTCAGCAATGGCGACAGCACCCGCACGCTCGGCATCCGCGCCGATATCGACGCCCTGCCGATCCATGAGGAAACCGGGGCGGATTATGCGAGCGCCAATCAGGGCGTGATGCATGCCTGCGGTCATGACGGCCACACCGCCATGCTGCTTGGTGCGGCAAAGATCATTGCCGAGCGCAAAAATTTCGACGGAACCCTGCATCTGATCTTCCAGCCGGCGGAAGAGAATTTCGGCGGCGCCCGCATCATGATCGAGGACGGCCTGTTCGAGCGTTTTCCCTGCGATGCGGTTTTTGCCCTTCATAACGACCCCGGCGTGCCCTTCGGGCAATTCGTGCTACGCGACGGGCCGATCCTTGCCGCCGTCGATGAGTGCAAAATCACGGTCAACGGATATGGCGGCCACGGCGCCGAACCGCAGGATGCGGCCGATCCCATCGTTGCCGGCGCAAGCATCATCATGGCGCTGCAGACCGTGGTCTCCCGCAACATCCATCCGCAATTATCGGCGGTCGTCACGGTTGGCGCGTTCCATGCCGGTGCTGCCAGCAACGTCATTCCCGAAACGGCGGAAATGCTGCTGACCATCCGCTCCTTCGATCCGGGCGTGCGCGACGAGCTGGAAAAGCGCATCCGGGCGATAGCCGAAGGCCAGGCGGCCAGCTACGGCATGAGCGTCACCATCGATTACGAGCGCGGTTATAATGCAACCGTCAACCACAAGGCGGAAACGGATTATGTCGCCGATCTCGCCCGGCGTTTTGCCGGACCTGAAAAGGTGGTCGAGATGCAGCGCCCGTCGATGGGTGCGGAAGACTTCGCCTATATGCTGGAGAAACGGCCCGGCTGTTATTTCTTCCTCGGCACCGCGCGCACGGAGAATGACCCGCCGCTGCACCATCCGAAATTCGATTTCAACGACGATATCCTGCCGATCGGAACCGCTTTCTGGGTCGATCTGGCGGAAGATTACCTGAAGGCCTGAATGGGCATGAAAAAGGCCGGTCGGAGGAGCGACCGGCCTTTTATTCTCAAATTACCTGACGAGAAAATCGGGAGGATCAGGGAACGAGACCGAAAATGACGGCAGCGACAAAAGCCACGCAGACGCCGACAAGAGCCGCATGGACCGAATCTTTCCAGTTGCGCGGCGACTGGGGCTGCGAGACAAAGTCTTTTACTTTTCCTGCCTTGGAATAAGACATTGTACACTCCCTTCCTGCTCGGCCCTTCAAAGCGGGCATTGCTTATTTCACTTATAGAATAGCTTTATTCCCCACTGTTTCAGTAGAGATAAAATTCCATAAGATTGGCGCATCGGGAAAAATACCGATTGCGACTTGCCCACCGGCAAGCATCAATCTACCCATTGCGCAGGATCAACGCGGTGGAGGGCATTTCCGTTCAAAACCGGTGGCGGGCACGGAAAAGACCATGACGGATATCGACGCCATCATCATCGGAGCCGGGGTGATAGGGCTCGCGACAGCGCGTGAACTGGCGATGCGTGACCTCTCCGTCATCATCCTCGAAAGCGGGAAGGAATTCGGCTCTGCCACCTCCTCCCGCAACAGCGAAGTCATCCACGCCGGGCTCTATTATCCGGCCGGAAGCCTCAAGGCCCGACTTTGCGTGGAGGGCAAGGAGCGGCTCTACGCCTTCTGCCAAAGCCATGGCGTGGCACATCGCCGCTGCGGCAAGCTCATCGTCGCCACGCGCGATGAAGAAACGGCCATGCTCGCCACGCTGTACGAGAAAGGCAAAGCCAATGGCTGCAACGACCTTGAGCTGATCGACGAGCGACAGGCGCGCCTGCTCGAACCCGCGCTCGCCTGCGTCGCAGCCCTGATATCGCCCTCGACCGGTATCATCGATAGCCACGGCTATATGCTGGCGCTGCTTGGAGACGCGCAGGATCATGGCGCGGCCCTTGCCCTGAACGCACCCTTCGAAAAGGCAGAGGCGATGGGCAATGGTTTCCGCGTTCATGTCGGCGGAGCGGAACCCACCAGCCTGACATGTCGGCTGCTCATCAACTCCGCCGGGCTTGTTGCACCCATGGTGGCGAGAAAGATCGAAGGATTGCCGGAGGATGGAATCCCACAGGCGCGTTTCGCCAAGGGCAGCTATTTTTCGCTGGCCGGCAAGTCGCCCTTTTCACGGCTGATCTACCCCGCACCGCACACCCATGGCCTCGGCGTGCATCTCACGCTCGATCTCGCCGGCCAGGCCCGTTTCGGGCCGGATGTGGAGTGGGTGGACACCATCGACTATGCGGTCGATCCCCGCCGCATGGAGGGGTTTGGCGATGCGATACGGCGCTATTGGCCAAGCCTTCCCGATGACGGGCTGATCCCGGCCTATTCCGGAATCCGGCCGAAGATTTCCGGCCCGGACGAACCGGCCATGGACTTCCGCACCGATGGGCCGGAAACCCACGGCGTTGCCGGCCTCGTCAATCTTTTCGGCATAGAAAGCCCCGGCCTCACCGCCTCGCTGGCTATCGCCGATGAGGTCGCCGCACGGCTAGACGCCTAACCTTAACCTCAGCCGAAACGGGACAGGGCGCCGGCCATGATCTCCGGATCGACATTGCCGCCGGAAGCGACTGCGATCACCGTTTCGCTTTCCAGTTCATCGCCGTGGAAGAGAGCCGCCGCCAGCGCCACCGCACCACCGGGTTCGACAACGATCTTCAGCCGGTTGAAGGCGAGAACCATAGCCCGCAACGCTTCCTCCTCGGTCACGGCAACGCCTCTCCCGCAAAGCCCCGCCATGATCGGGAAGGTAATGTTGCCGGGTTGCGGCGTGATGATCGCATCGCAGACGGAACCGGATGTCGAAGCATTACGCTCTATCTTGCCCGAGGCGAGCGAGCGCGCCACGTCATCGAAATTTTCGGGCTCGGCAGTCCTGACTTTGTAATTTGGAGCCTTTGCGGCGAGCGCGAGCGAAATGCCGGAGGTGAGACCGCCGCCGCCGCACGGCACCAGAACCTCGGCCGCACCGACGCCAAGCTCCGCGCCCTGTTCGGCAATCTCCAGCCCCACCGTGCCCTGCCCGGCAATGACCAGCGGTTCGTCGAATGGCTTGATCAGCGTCAGCCCGCGCTCGCGCGACAGGCGGTCGCCGATGGCGTCACGGTCCTCGTTTGCCCGGTCATAGAGCACGACCTCTGCGCCATAAGCGCGGGTATTGTCGATTTTGATCTTCGGCGCATCCGACGGCATGATGATGACGGCGGGAACATTGTGCAGGCGGGCGGCAAGCGCCACGCCCTGCGCATGGTTGCCGGAGGAAAAGGCGATCACGCCCTTGGCGCGCACCTCCGCCGGAAGGCCGGAGACGGCCGACCAGCCGCCACGAAACTTGAAGGAACCCGTTCTCTGGAGGCATTCGGCCTTTACGAACAGCTTCCGCCCAGCAATCTCGTCCAGAAAAGGCGATGAGAGAAGCGGCGTGCGAACCGCATGGTTGCCGATGCGCCCACGCGCGGCTTCTATCATCGAAATATCTGTCATGTCGTGCCCCTGTGATGCGGATTTGCGGGTACATTAAGAGGTCGCAATCAATTGCGAAACCGACCGGAAAAGAAAAATCCCCGGACGTGGTCGGGGATTTTATCGTATGTGATCAATGATTGTGCCGGGGCATCTTCTCGGCGATCCGGCGGAAATCCGCGGCCCCTTCCAGAACCGCGCCATCCGAAAGCTGGGTCACTGATTGACGATAGATGCGCTGCCAAGGCGTCGCATCCGCAGGAACGGCGGGAATGCCATCGGCTTTGCGGGTGGCGAGCTCCTCATCCGGCACCAGCGCATTGCACTCGCCCTCATTGAAATCGATGCGGATCACATCCCCCGTACGGAGCCATGCCAGCCCACCGCCGGCCGCACTTTCCGGCGAGGCGTTGAGGATGGAGGGGCTGTCTGCCGTTCCCGACTGCCGGCCGTCGCCGATCGTCGGCAGGCTGGTGATGCCCTTCTTCAACAGCGCATCCGGCGGCTGCATGTTGACGACCTCAGCCGAACCCGGCCAGCCGAGCGGCCCCGCACCGCGAATAACGAGAATGGTGCGCTCATCGATATCGAGGGACGGATCGTTGATACGGGCGTGATAGTCTTCCGAACCATCAAACACCACGCATTTGCCCTCGAAAATCCCCTCGCGGCCCGGCTCGCTCAGATAACGCTGGCGGAATTCCGCCGAGATCACGCTCGTCTTCATGATGGCGAAATCGAACAGATTGCCCTTGAGGACGAGGAAACCCGCCCGTTCCTTCAACGGCTTATCGTAAGGCAGGATCACGTCGCGGTCGGTCGATTCCCGCCCTTCCAGATTTTCCGCCATGGTCTTGCCGGTTACGGTCGGACAGCTTCCGTCGAGCTTGCCGGCCTGCAGAAGCTCCCACATGATGGCGGGCGTGCCGCCGGCGCGGTGATATTTCTCACCCAGCCATTTGCCGGCAGGCTGGACATTGGCGATAAGCGGAATGTCGTAACCGTGGACCTGCCAGTCTTCCTCGCGAAGCTCGACGCCCGCATGTTTCGCCATCGCTGCCAGGTGAGGCTGGGCATTGGTGGAACCGCCGATTGCGGAATTAACGCGGATCGCGTTCAAAAACGCCTCGCGCGTCATGATGTCGGAGGGCTTGATGTTCTCGACAACCAGCTCGACGGCGCGGCGGCCAGTGCGATAGGCCATCTGGCCGCGTTCGCGGTAAGCGGCAGGGATCGCACCGCAGCCGGTGAGCGACATGCCGAGCGCCTCCGCCATGGCGTTCATGGTCGATGCTGTGCCCATGGTGTTGCAATGGCCGACGGAAGGTGCGGATTCGAGCGCCGCCTGCAAGAATTCCTCGCGGGTGATTTCGCCGGCACCGTATTTACGGCGCATGCGCCAGATGACCGTGCCGGAACCGACCAGATCGCCGTCATGATAGCCGTCGAGCATCGGCCCACCGGACAAGACGATGGCCGGAATATCCACCGTGCTTGCCGCCATCAACGCCGAAGGCGTGGTCTTGTCGCAGCCCGTGGTCAGAACGACACCGTCGAGCGGATAACCGTAAAGCACTTCCACAAGGCTGAGATAGGCGAGATTACGGTCGAGCGCAGCCGTCGGGCGCTTGCAGTTTTCGAACATTGGATGGGTCGGAAACTCGATGGGAATGCCGCCCGCATCGCGGATGCCGTCCCGCACCCGCTTGACCAGTTCCACATGGACGCGGTTACAAGGCGTCAGGTCGCTGCCGCTCTGGGCGATGCCGATGACCGGCTTGCCGGAGCGAAGCTCTTCCGGCGTCACGCCGTAATTCATGAAGCGCTCCAGATAGAGCGCCGTCATGTCGAGATGGTCGGGATTGTCGAACCAGTCCTGCGACCGCAGGCGGCGCATCGGTCTCTTGTCGTCGCTCATAAGCCTGCCTCAGCCCTGTTCCCGGTTGTTCAGTTTTTCGAGGTAAAGCAGGATGCCGCTATGGTCGATATCGGCACCGCCGTCACCGACGAAATCGTCAAATTCCCGCGTCACCTGCTGGGTAAGCGGCAGGTTGAGAGACAGATCCTTCGCCGTCGCCAGCACGCCATTCAGGTCCTTGAGCTGGAACTTGGAGGGACCGCCCGGCACGAAATTGCGCTTCACCATGCGGTCGCCATGCAGTTCCAGGATTCGGCTTTCGGCAAAACCGCCGCGTATGGCGTTGCGGAACCCTTCACGGGATGCACCGCCCGCTTCCACCAGCATCATCGCCTCGGCAACCGCGCCGATGGTGATGGCGACAATCTGCTGATTGGCAAGCTTGCAGAGCTGGCCCGCACCCGAGGGACCGACATAGGTAAGCCGGCCCATCGGCGCGAAAACATCGGCAAGACCCGAAATCAGCGTCTCGTCCCCACCGGCCATGATGGCGAGCGTACCGGCCGTCGCGCCCGGCACACCGCCGGAAACCGGCGCGTCGACATGATGAATGCCAAGCGCCTCAAGCCGGGAGGAATGTTCCCGCGCAATCGGCGGCGCAATCGAACTGCTGTCGATGACGACCGCGCCCTTTTTCAGCGCTTCGGCCACGCCGGCCTCAAACAGCACTTCTCCCACGGCCTTGCCGTCGCTCAGCATGGTGATGACGATATCGGCACCCTTGGCGGCCTCCGCCGGCGATGCCGCGACGACCGCGCCATCGGCAACAAGCGCCTCGGCCTTATCGACGCTACGGTTCCAGACGGTGACCGAAAAGCCGGCACCCAGCAGGCGCCGGGCCATCGGCCCGCCCATCAGGCCCATGCCGATAAAGGCAACGGACCGCTTCTTCTCCTCCCCGTCGACACTCATTTCAGTGAACCTCCCAGTTCGTCCTCGATATGAACCTGAATGATTTCTTCGAAGGAGCTTTCAGCCGTAAAGCCCAGTTCGCGGGCGCGCTTGGCTTCGAAACCGGGGGCCCAGCCTTCGCACATGCGCATGATCATCTCGTTCGGCTCGCGGCGGATGAGGGCGACGGCCTTTTCGCCCGCCACCTTGCGCAGCGCCTCGATCTGCTCGCCGACGGTGGCGCTGAGGCCCGGCATCGACAGGTTGCGGCGCGGGCCGACCTTTTCGACGTCAATCGTTGCGCCATGGATGAGGAAGCCGACGGCGGAACGTGGCGAGGCGTGCCAGTGGCGAATGCTTTCCGGAACCGGCAGAACCGCTTCCTGCCCGACCAGCGGCTCCCGCAGAATATTGGAGAAGAAGCCGGAAGCGGCCGCATTCGGTTTGCCGGGACGAATGCAGATGGTCGGCAGGCGAATACCGATGCCGTCAAAGAAACCGCGACGGCTGTAGTCGGACAGCAGCAATTCGCAGATCGCCTTTTGCGTACCGTAGCTGGTCAGCGGCGTGGTGTGGAACTCGTCCGGGATCGGGTAGGGAAGCGGCGCACCGAAAACGGCGATAGACGAGGTGAAGACCACGCGCGGCTTGTAACCATCCTTGCCATTGGCAATGCGGATGGCATCGAAAAGATAACGCGTACCGTCGAGATTGATGCGGTAGCCCTTGTCGAAATCGAGTTCGGCTTCACCGGAGACGATGGCAGCGAGGTGAAAAATGGCATCGGGACGGGCTTCAACCAACTTTTCGGCCTCACCCGGCGCGGAGAGATCGGCGGCACGCGCATCGACCTTACCGGAAAAACCGGCGGGCGCTTCGGGCTGGAACACGTCGATAAGCGTGAACTTGTCGATTGGCTTGCCGCCAAGCGATCCATCCTTGACGAGGCGCTGCGTTAGCTTGCGGCCAACCATGCCTGCGGCGCCGATGATTGCGATATGCATGTCTTCCTCCTCTTTGTCCCGGCCATTCTCCCGGGACCGAAAAAACACCATCGGCCAATCGACCGATAAATTAGCTTGTAAGGTTGTCTGATAACCTTATATGATCGGATTGAAAATAGTATTTTTTCACAAACCGGCAAAAGCAAGGGCGAAAGAGCCCTGTCCGGAAACTTAGGGCGGATTGGACGGAGAGGGTGGAATGACGATCGTAAGCGAAACCGATATCGAGGAATTGCGGTTCTCGTTGAAGAACAGGCTCGGCGAGGCTTTGCTGCTGACATCGCAGGAAGACATGCTGCGCTATTGCCGCGACTGGCACGGCGATGTCACCAGCTCGGCCGTGGCCGTCATCCGCCCCCGGTCGACCAAGGAAGTCTCCGACACCGTTCGCGCCTGCGCGGAACTTGGCCTTGCCATCATCCCCCAAGGCGGCAACACCGGTCTGGTGCTCGGTGGCATTCCCGATGCCCCCAAACATCAGGTCGTATTGAGCCTCGAGCGCATGAACGCCATCCGCACCATCGATAGCGACGATTTTTCCGCCGTCGTGGAAGCCGGCTGCATTCTCTCGGAATTCAAGGATGCGGTTCAGGACAAAGGCATGTTTTTCCCGCTGTCGCTCGGCGCGCAGGGCAGCTGCCGCATCGGCGGCAACGTCTCCACCAATGCCGGCGGCATCAATGTCCTGCGCTACGGTATGACCCGCGAACTGGTGCTGGGTCTCGAAGTCGTATTGCCGGACGGCACCATCTGGAATGGCCTGTCGACGCTGCGCAAGGACAATCGCGGCATCGATCTGAAGCAGCTCTTCATCGGCGCCGAAGGAACGCTCGGCATCATCACCGCCGTTGCCGTCAAGCTTTACCCCAATCCCGAACATGTCGAGACGGCGCTGCTCGGCCTCAATTCGCTTGATGACGCCATCAAGCTTTACCGCCGCGCCCGTCGCGAATGCTGCGACCTGATGTCCGCCTTCGAATTCATGCCGCCTGTCGCCTTCACGCTGGCTATCGAAGCTATACCCGACCTGAAAATGCCGATTGCCGGCGACTATCCGGCCTATGTGCTGATGGAAATTTCAGGCTCCGGTCTGGTGGACACGGCCGACCTTATGGGACGCTTCCTAGAGGGCGTGATGGAAGACGGGCTGGTGCTGGACGGCGTCATCGCTTCTTCACGGGCACAAGCGCAATCGCTCTGGCTGTTCCGCGAAGGCATGAACGAGGGTCAGGCGTTGCGCGGCGCGCATATGCGTACCGACATTTCCGTACCTTTGTCGAAACTCGCCGCTTTCGTGGCCGAAGCCGAGGCGGAACTGGCGGAAAAACTGCCGGAATGCCTCGCGGTTTCCTATGGCCATGTTGGGGACGGCAACGTCCACCTCAACGTGCTGCCGCCGAACGGTTCGACGCCGGAAGAGCGCGACACCTTCATTTACAAGTCCAAGACACTCGTTAACGAGGTCCTTGACCGTTACGTCGGCAGCATCAGCGCCGAGCACGGCATCGGCCGCCTGAAACGCTCCGATTTCGAAAGCCGGCTATCCGACGTACAGCGCCGGATGATCACCGGCCTGAAAAACACCTTCGACCCTGATTTGCGGATGAATCCCGGTTGCCAGATAACCCTGCAACCGGATAGCTAATCGAGGAACGGCAAAGGCGGCTGAAAACGCCGCCTTTGAAAACCCCGCTGACGGCGAAGGAGGAAGTCGCCTGCCGCGGGAAAACGAACCAATCGTTTCTGTGGAACGGGAGCAACCATGACGCTGGAGTTCAATCAGATACATCGCAACGACCATCTGCCCGGCCGTATCGCCGCGGAGATTGCGCGCGAAATCAATGATTCGAAGCTCGGACCGGGTGACAGGCTGCCGACCGAACATGTTCTGGCAAAAACCTTCGGGGTCAGCCGTTCGGTCATCCGCGAAGCGATTGCACAATTGCGCAACGAAGGCTTTGTCGAAACCCGGCAGGGTGTGGGCGCATTCGTCACCGATCCCCGGCAAAGACTGTCCATCCGCATCGAGCGGTCGCGGCTGAACGATCCGGAAAATTTCCGCGATCTTTTCCAGCTTCGCATGCCGCTGGAAATAGAGGCGGCGGGGCTGGCTGCACTGCACCGCAGCCCGCAGCAGCTGACGCGGCTGGCGGCAGCTTTGGAAAAGATGAAAACCGCCGATGACTGGTCGACGGAAGGCGTTGCCGCCGATCTCGACTTCCACCGCATTCTGGCGGAAGCGACTGAGAACGAATATTTCCTGATGTTCCTCGGCTTCATCGCGGAACGCATCAGCTCCGCCATCAACATTGCTTTTTCGCGTGCGGTTTTTGGTGAAATTCTCGAGGTGACGATCGCCGAACATGTGGCAATCTACGAAGCCGTCGAGAAGGCCGATGCCACTGCCGCCAAGAACGCCATGCGCAAGCACCTGATCGGCGCAGCCAGCCGGGTCAATCTCGAACTGGATATCTTCTGAGCAGCAAATGAGCACGCCGGTAAAGCTATAGGACAGGTTTACGGCTTTCCGGGAATTGAGACGCGAAAGACGATAATTTTGTCGGCGAGGCCGCTAGACTCGTAACAAAAGTCATACTAAGAAGAATGGGATTAAGTTGTCAGACATCCAGACAATAAGACCGCAGGAGGCGGCCTGTCGGGTGCTGAAGGGGAGGACTACATGACCGGTACAAGGTCCATCGACGCTATCGCAATTTTGCCTGAAGATTTCGAAAACGCGCTGCTCGTCGGCCGCGTCTGGTCGAAAAGCGAAGGCGGCCCCTGCCCCGTCCTGCTGAAGGGCGGCGTGCTTTATGACCTCACTTCGATTTCCCCAACCATGTCCGAACTTCTGGAGAAGACCGACCTAGTAGAGCAGCTCGCCGACACCGGCACTTTCGTCGCACTCGGCGCACTGGAAGCTTTTCTGGACGGTTCCGCCGGCGAACTCCTTGCCCCCAACGACATTCAGGCCGTGAAGGCCGCCGGCGTCACCTTCGCCGACAGCATGCTGGAACGCGTGATCGAGGAGCAGGCAAAGGGCGATCCGCTGCGTGCGCAGGAAATTCGCGGACGGCTGGCGCCGGTTCTCGGCGACAATCTCAAGGGACTTGAGGCCGGCTCCGAAAAAGCTGCCGAAGTGAAAAAACTGCTGCAGGAAATGGGCCTCTGGTCGCAATATCTGGAAGTGGGCATCGGCCCGGATGCGGAGATATTCTCCAAGGCGCAGGCCATGGCTTCCGTCGGCTGCGGCGCGCTGATCGGCGTTCACCCGAAATCGCAGTGGAACAACCCGGAGCCGGAAGTGGTGCTGGCCATCGCTTCCGACGGCCGCATTGTTGGCGCAACGCTCGGCAACGACGTCAATCTGCGCGATTTCGAAGGTCGTTCCGCCCTGCTGCTCAGCAAGGCGAAGGACAACAATGCGTCCTGCGCGATCGGTCCCTTTATCCGCCTGTTTGACGGCAACTTCACCATTGAAGATGTGAAGAAGTCGCAGATATCGCTTCTGGTCGAGGGCGAAGACGGTTTCACCATGACGGGCGTCAGCCCCATGGAAGCGATCAGCCGCACGCCGGAGAACCTCGCTTCGCAGCTCTTGAACCGTAACCATCAGTATCCTGACGGCGCCGTCTTTTTCCTTGGCACGATGTTCGCGCCGGTGAAGGATCGCCATGGCCCAGGCCTCGGTTTCACCCATTCAAAGGGTGACCGTGTCGAAATCTCCACGCCCAAGCTCGGTAAGCTGATCAACTGGGTCACCACGACCGACGAATGCCCGGAATGGACATTCGGCACCGCGGCCCTGATGCGCAACCTGGCGAAACGAGGGCTGCTCTAGATATTTCTTCGGGAGGGGAAAATGCAAAAGACCATCAATCTGTTTTACCGGATTCTCGAAATCATTCTCGTCCTGCTGCTCGCCGGCATGTCGATCATGGTCTTCGTCAACGTCGTCATGCGTTATACGATGAACTCCGGCATCAACGTCTCGGAAGAACTGTCGCGTTATTTCTTCGTGTGGCTGACCTTCATCGGCGCCGTGTTGACCTTCCGTGAGAACAGCCACATGGGCATCGAAACGCTCGTGATGTTCCTGTCCCGTCGCGCCCGCATCGTCTGCATGATCGTGTCGAACATCATCATTCTGGCCTGTTCCGCCATCTTCTTCTGGGGCACCTGGAAGCAGTCCGGCATCAATGCCAGCATGCATGCGCCCGTCACCAAGCTTTCGATGATCTGGGTCTATGGCGTTGGCATGTTCACCGGAGGCCTGATGTTCATCATCGCACTGGAGCGCCTGTACCGTTACTTGACGGGCGGCGTGACAGAAGACGAAATCGCCCAGTTCGCGGGCGAGAATCTGACGATCGAACAGCTTTCGGAGCGCTGATACCATGACACTTCTCGTTTTTGTCGGCTCTCTGCTGGGAGCCATGGCGATTGGCGTTCCCGTCGCGTTCTCGCTGATGTTCTGCGGCGTCGTGCTCATGTGGTACATGGGCATGTTCAACACCGCCATCATCGCCCAGAACATGATTTCGGGCGCGGACACCTTCACGCTGCTCGCCATCCCCTTCTTCATTCTGGCTGGCGAACTGATGAATTCCGGCGGTCTGTCTCGCCGCATCATCGACTTTGCAATCGCACTCGTCGGTCATATCCGTGGCGGTCTCGGCATCGTGGCCATCGTTGCAGCCATCATCATGGCCAGCATTTCCGGTTCGGCCGCAGCCGATACCGCAGCCCTTGCCGCAATCCTCATCCCGATGATGGCGAAGGCCGGTTACAATATTCCGCGCTCCGGCGGTCTCATCGCCGCAGGCGGCATCATCGCGCCGGTCATCCCGCCATCCATGGCCTTCATCGTTTTCGGTGTTGCCGCCAACGTCTCGATCACCCAGCTTTTCCTTGCGGGTATCGTTCCCGGCATTCTGATGGGTGCATCGCTCATTATCGCCTGGTTGATCGTGGTCCGTAAGGATAACGTCAAGCCGCTGCCGAAGACCTCCGCCAAGGAACGTCTGACCGCCACTGCTCGCGCCGGCTGGGCGCTCGGCATGCCTGTCATCATTCTCGGCGGCATCAAGGCCGGCATCATGACGCCGACGGAAGCTGCCGTCGTTGCGGCTGTTTACGCGCTTTTCGTCGGCATGGTGATCTACCGCGAACTGAAACCGGCCGATCTGTTCCACGTGCTTCTGCGCGCCGCCAAGAGCACTTCCATCATCATGTTCCTGGTTTGCGCGGCGCTCGTCTCCGCATGGCTCATCACGGCAGCGAACATTCCGAACGAAGTCGCAGGCTATATCGAGCCGCTGATCGACCGCCCGATGCTTCTGATGGCCGCGATGATGGTGCTGGTCTTCATTGTCGGAACCGCACTCGACCTGACGCCGACCATCCTGATCCTGACGCCTGTTCTGATGCCTATCGTCAAACAGGCGGGCATCGACCCGGTCTACTTCGGCGTTCTCTTCATCATCAACAACGCCATCGGCCTGATTACCCCTCCGGTTGGCGTGGTGCTGAACGTCGTCAGCGGCGTCGGCCGCATCCCGCTCGGCAAGGTCACGGTCGGCGTCTGGCCGTTCCTCGTTGCTGAAACCATCGTACTGGCGCTGCTGGTGATTTTCCCGGACATCGTCCTCGTACCGCTGCAGTATCTTCGTTAATTCAACCTGCTTCTCGCAAACAATCCAAGGGAGGATATTATGAGAAAGCTTCTTCTGACCACCACGGCCATCGCTTTCGCAGTTGGCGCCGCCGCTCCGGCAATGGCCGAGTTCAACAGCCGCAATATCCGCGTTTCGAACGGCATCAACCAGGATCATCCGGTCGGCGACGGCATCAAGGCCATGCAGGCCTGCCTCGACGACAAGTCCGGCGGCAAGCTGAAGCTGACGGCATTCTGGGGCGGCGCTCTCGGCGGTGACCTTCAGGCGACGCAGGCTCTGCGCTCCGGCGTTCAGGAAGCGGTCGTGACGTCCTCGTCGCCGCTCGTCGGTCTCATCCCGTCGCTCGGCGTCTTCGACCTGCCATTCCTCTTCGCCAACGCCAAGGAAGCCGATGCCGTCATGGACGGCGCCTTCGGCGACATGATGAACAAGAAGCTGGAAGAACAGGGCCTCGTAAACCTGGCCTACTGGGAAAACGGCTTCCGCAACCTGTCGAACTCCAAGCATGCCGTGAACAAGTGGGAAGACTTCTCGGGCCTCAAGGTCCGCGTGATGCAGAACAACATCTTCCTCGACACCTTCCAGAACCTCGGCGCCAATGCAACGCCGATGGCCTTCGGCGAAGTCTTCTCGGCGCTGGAAACCAACGCGATCGACGCGCAGGAAAACCCCTATGTGACGATCGACACCTCCAAGTTCTACGAGGTGCAGAAGTACATCACCGAGACGAACCACGCCTACACGCCGTTCCTCTTCCTCTTCTCCAAGCCGATCTTCGACAGCTACACGCCCGAAGAACAGGCCGCCCTGCGTGAATGCGCAGTCGTCGGCCGCGACGAAGAGCGCAAGGTCATCCGCGACCTGAACCAGAAGTCGCTGGAGAAGATCAAGGCTGCCGGCCTCGAAGTGAACACGCTGTCTGCAGAAGAGCAGACCCGTATCCGCGAAAAGTCGATGGTCGTCTACGAAAAGCACAAGGCTGAAATCGGCGCAGACGTCGTCGACGCCGTTCTGGCGGACCTGAAGAAGATCCGCGGCCAGTAATCCTTACCGGATACAATTGAAAACACCCGGAGGTTCCGCCTCCGGGTGTTTTTGTTTGTGAAAATCGCAGATGGAAAAAGGCTGCCGAAGCAGCCTTCCCAGAAGATCAGGACGCGGTGCGGTTCTGCCGGTTGGCGATGAGGTCTTCGACCACCGCCGGATCGGCGAGCGTCGACGTATCCCCCAGCGCACCAAAGTCGTCCTCGGCGATCTTGCGCAGGATGCGCCGCATGATCTTGCCGGATCGGGTCTTGGGCAGACCCGGCGCGAACTGGATCTTGTCAGGTGTCGCAACCGGTCCGATCTCGTTGCGCACGTGCTTTACCAGCTCCTCGCGCAGCGCATAGTCGCCATTCTGGCCCGCCATCAGCGTGACATAACAATAAATGCCCTGGCCCTTGATGGCATGCGGGTAGCCCACCACAGCCGCTTCCGAAACGAGGTGATGCGACACCAGCGCCGACTCCACCTCGGCCGTGCCGAGGCGGTGGCCGGAAACGTTCAGCACGTCATCGACGCGGCCGGTGATCCAGTAATAGCCGTCCTCGTCACGCCGGCAACCGTCGCCGGTGAAGTACTTGCCCTTGTAGGTCGAGAAATACGTATCGATGAAGCGCTGATGATCGCCATAGACGGAGCGCGACTGGCCCGGCCAGCTATCGATGATGCAAAGATTGCCGTCAGCGGGTCCTTCCAGCACATTGCCCTCGGCATCGACAAGCTGCGGCTGCACGCCGAAGAACGGCCGTGTGGCCGAACCGGGTTTCAGATCGGTCGCGCCCGGCAGCGGCGAAATGAGAATGCCTCCGGTTTCCGTCTGCCACCAGGTGTCGACGATCGGGCTCTTATCCTCGCCGACCACATGGTAATACCACTCCCAGGCTTCCGGATTGATCGGTTCGCCGACCGTGCCGAGAAGCCGCAGACTCTCGCGCGAGGAGCGCTGGACGAACTGGTCGCCGGCCCCCATCAGCGATCTGAGCGCCGTCGGCGCGGTGTAGAAAATATTGACCTTGTGCTTGTCGATGACTTCCCAGAAGCGGCCCTGATCCGGGAAATTGGGAACACCTTCGAACATCAGCGTCGTCGCGCAGTTCGCAAGCGGCCCGTAGACGATATAGGAATGGCCCGTGACCCAGCCGACATCGGCCGTACACCAGAAAACCTCACCATCCTTGTAGTCGAAGACATATTCATGCGTCATCGACGTATAGACGAGGTAGCCGCCCGTCGTGTGCAACACGCCCTTCGGCTTGCCGGTGGAGCCGGACGTATAGAGGATGAATAGCGGGTCTTCCGCACGCATCTTCACCGGCGGGCAATCCGGCTTCACGGTGGCGATTTCCTGATGGTACCAGATATCGCGGCCTGGCGCCCAGCCGGTCTTGCCGCCGGTGCGGCGCACTACCAGAACCTTGTTGACGATGACATATTGTTTGGCGGCGATATCGATCGCCTTGTCGGTATTTTCCTTGAGCGGGATCGGCTTGCCGCCGCGCACGCCCTCATCGCAGGTGATCACGAAGGTAGACTGGCAATCGACGATGCGGCCCGCCAGCGCTTCCGGCGAGAACCCGCCGAACACGACGGAATGGATGGCGCCGATGCGGGCGCAGGCGAGCATCGCGTAAGCCGCCTCGGGTATCATCGGCATATAGATGGTGACGCGGTCACCCTTCTTGACGCCGTGCTTCTTCAGCACATTCGCCAGACGGCAGACATAGTCATAGAGCTGGTTATAGGTGATCTTCTTGTCGATATAGGGATTGTCGCCTTCCCAGATGATCGCCGTGCGCTCTCCATGCGTCTTCAGATGCCGGTCGATACAGTTATAGGAAACGTTCGTCAGGCCGTCCTCGAACCACTTGATCGGCACCCTGCCCTTGAAAGACGTGTTCTTGACCTTGGTATAGGGCTTGAACCAGTCGATCCGCCGGCCGTGCTTGTCCCAGAACTTTTCCGGATCCTCGACGCTCTCCTGATACCATTTCTGGTAACGCTCATTGTCGATGAGCGTGCGGGCCTTCGCCGATTTGAGAACCGGGTAGATTTTGGCAGACATGAACTCCTCCTGGAACCGATATGGCTTTTAACGTGGCCCGAGACTCCCACCTCAGGCATGTGTTGAATTCATAGCAGTTCAAATTCGCACGGCAATTAGACAAAGGTCATTTGTTTCGCAAAGAATTGCAATTCTGATGCAATGCAGCTATAGAGCCCCCATATCCCGGAAATTAGTGGTTGATACCCACGGCCCGCGACACCGGCGCGGACGGACAGAAGGACTGTATCTATGGCTCAACAATTGCTCATGCCAAAGGCTACGGCTGTATGGCTGGTTGACAACACCGCGCTGTCGTTCGATCAGATCGCCACGTTCTGCAAACTGCATCCGCTCGAAGTCAAAGCGATTGCCGACGGTGAAGCCGCACAGGGCATCAAGGGTCTCGATCCGATTGCAACCGGACAGCTCTCCCGCGACGAAATCGCCCGCGCCGAAGCCAATCCCAACCACAAGCTCAAGCTTTCCGAACCGAAGGTCCGCGTGCCGGAATCCAAGCGCCGCGGCCCGCGCTACACCCCGGTTTCCAAGCGTCAGGATCGTCCGAACGCCATTCTCTGGCTCGTTCGCAACCACCCGGAACTAAAGGATGCGCAGATTTCGCGTCTCGTCGGCACCACGAAGTCGACGATCGAGCAGATTCGCGACCGTACCCACTGGAACTCGGCCAACCTGACGCCGATGGACCCGGTGACGCTCGGCCTCTGCAGCCAGATCGATCTCGACCTTGAAGTCGAACGCGCCTCGCGCGGCCGTCCGCTTCCGACCGCGGAAGAACTCGACAATACGCTGCAGCCGGCAACGGCGACGGAAGGTCTGGACTACAGCTTCCAGCGCGAGGAAGACGAGCAGATCGACGCCGATGCGGTCTTCAAGAAGCTCAGCTCGCTGAAGTCTACGCAGAAGGACGAAGACGAGGACGATCACTACTGATCGAACGTCTTTTAGAGTTTGAAAACCCGGCCTCAGCGCCGGGTTTTTTATTTGCAGCCTTATCGCGTACCGAAGATCGCCGAGCCTACACGGACACTCGTCGCGCCGAATTCCACGGCGGTTTCGAAATCGCCCGACATGCCCATGGAAAGCTTCTCAAGCCCACATTGTTTGGCAAGCTTCGCCAGAAGCGCAAAATGCGGACCCGGATTTTCATCCGCCGGCGGAATGCACATCAGTCCTTCGATCTGCAATTTCAGCTCATCCCGACAAAAGCCGACGAAAGCCACGGTCTCACGCGGATCGATGCCCGCCTTTTGCGGCTCAAGCCCGGTATTGACCTGCACATAAAAACGAAGGCTGCGACCCTGTTTACCGCATTCCTCGGCAAGTGCGCGGGCGATCTTTTCGCGGTCGACGCTCTGCACCACATCAAACAGCGCCACGGCATCCGCCGCCTTGTTGGACTGTAGCGGGCCAATCAGATGCAACTCGATATCAGGCGTCTTCTCTTTAAGGCCTGGCCACTTGCCCTGCGCCTCCTGCACGCGGTTCTCGCCGAACACGCGCTGGCCCGCATCGATGACCGGCTGAATCGCCTCCGCCTCGAAGGTCTTCGAGACCGCGACGAGGGCAACATCCGCCGCCTTGCGTCCGGATTTTTCCGCAACATCGGCAATGCGCTGCCTGACATCCTCAAGACGTGCTTCGATTTCCATCACAAGACCTTCATTTGAACCATTCGCAACGCTAACTAGACGCCGATTGCCTTGATGCCAAGCGGGTTTAGCACCATTTGAGGCACGCTGGCCAAGATTGAACGCCCGAATGCCCCGCCAAACTTGACGCCCCGGTCGTTTCATGGTGAAGGTCAGCGCAAATTTTTCCCCTCGATACCCGGAATTCTAAACAATGGCCATCGAACGTTACAATCCTCGCGACGCCGAGCCGCGCTGGCAGCAGAAATGGAACGAAGACAAGGTTTTCGTCACCGACAACAGCGATCCGCGCGAGAAATATTACGTTCTGGAGATGTTTCCCTATCCGTCGGGACGCATTCACATGGGCCATGTCCGCAACTATGCCATGGGCGACGTGGTCGCCCGCTACAAGCGCGCCCGCGGTTTCAACGTCCTGCACCCAATGGGCTGGGACGCCTTCGGCATGCCTGCCGAAAACGCCGCCATGCAGAACAAGGTTCACCCGAAGGACTGGACCTACCAGAACATCGCCACCATGCGCGGCCAGCTGAAATCCATGGGTCTGTCGCTGGACTGGACCCGCGAATTCGCGACCTGCGACGTGGAATATTACCACCGCCAGCAGGCGCTTTTCGTCGATTTCATGGAAAAGGGTCTGGTCTATCGCAAGCAGTCCAAGGTCAACTGGGACCCGGTCGACCATACGGTTCTCGCCAACGAGCAGGTGATCGACGGTCGCGGCTGGCGCTCCGGCGCGCTGGTCGAACACGCGAGTTGACGCAATGGTTCTTCCGCATCACCGATTTCAGCCAGGACCTGCTGGACGAGCTGGATACGCTCGACCAATGGCCGGAAAAAGTGCGCCTGATGCAGAAGAACTGGATCGGCCGCTCCGAAGGCCTGTCACTGCGCTGGCAGACGGTCGCCGACACGGCGCCGGAAGGTTTCTCCGACATCACCGTCTATACGACACGCCCGGACACCCTGTTCGGCGCATCCTTCCTGGCAATCGCCGCCGACCACCCGCTGGCGAGAGAACTGTCCGCGAACAACCCGGCGATTGCCGAGTTCTGCGACGAATGCCGCCGCCATGGCACCTCGCTCGCAGCGCTCGAAACGGCTGAAAAGAAGGGTATCGATACCCGCGTCAAGGTCGTGCACCCGCTGGACCCGAGCTGGGAGTTGCCGGTCTATGTCGCCAATTTCGTGCTGATGGACTATGGCACCGGCGCGATCTTCGGCTGCCCGTCGGGTGACCAGCGCGATCTGGATTTCGCCCGCAAATACGGCCTGCCGGTTGTGGCCGTCGTCGCACCCGAAGGCCCCGATGCTGCAAACTTCACCATCGATGATACCGCCTTCACCGATGACGGCGTGATGATCAATTCCGGCTTCCTGAACGGTATGAAGACGGCTGACGCCTTTGAGGCGATGGCGCAGAAGCTTTCTACGCAGACGCTGGGCAACGCGCCGCAGGCCGAGCGCAAGGTCAATTTCCGTTTGCGCGACTGGGGCATTTCCCGCCAGCGTTATTGGGGTTGCCCGATCCCGGTCATCCATTGCGAAGTCTGCGGCGTCGTACCGGTCCCGAAAAAGGACCTGCCGGTCAAGCTGCCCGACGACGTGACGTTCGATGTGCCCGGCAACCCGCTGGACCGGCACCCCACTTGGCGTCATGTCTCCTGCCCGCAATGCGGCCATGACGCGCGCCGCGAAACCGATACGATGGATACTTTCGTCGATTCCAGCTGGTATTACACGCGCTTCACCGCGCCGTGGGAAGACGCACCGACCGATCCGAAGGTCGCCAACCACTGGCTGCCGGTCGATCAGTATATCGGCGGCATCGAGCACGCGATCCTGCATCTGCTCTATTCGCGCTTCTTCACCCGTGCGATGCGCGAGACAGGCCATGTCGGCGTCAAGGAACCCTTCAAGGGCCTGTTCACGCAGGGCATGGTGGTGCACGAGACCTATAGCCGCGGCGAAGGCACCGCACGCGAATGGGTGCCGCCGGCCGAACTGAGGATCGAGGAAAACGACGGCACGCGCCGCGCCTTCCTGCTCTCTTCCGGCGAAGAGGTGAAAATCGGCTCCATCGAGAAGATGTCGAAGTCGAAGAAGAACGTGGTCGACCCCGACGATATCATCGCATCCTACGGCGCCGATACCGCACGCTTCTTCGTGCTGTCGGACTCTCCGCCCGATCGTGACGTCATCTGGTCCGAAGCCGGGGTGGAAGGCGCAAACCGATTCGTCCAGCGCGTCTGGCGCATCATCGGCGAAGCGGCGGAAGAGCTGAGAACCGTCCAGCCGAAGCCTGCGACCGAAGGCGAAGGGCTGGCGGCCTCCAAGGCCGCCCACAAGACGCTGAAGGCTGTTCAGGAAGATCTGGACAAGCTCGCCTTCAACAAGGCCATCGCCCGCATCTACGAACTGGTCAATGCGCTGGCCGGCCCGCTCGCCGATGTTGCTTCTGGCGGCAAACCTGAGGACGTCAAGGCGGCCGCGCGCGACGCCGTCGAAATCCTCATCCGCATCATTGCCCCCATGACGCCGCATCTGGCGGAAGAATGCTGGTCCGCACTGGGCAATACGGGCCTCGTGGCCCAGACGCCGTGGCCGGCCTTCGTCGCTTCGCTGGTCGAGGAAAACGATGTGGTCATGCCCGTGCAGGTCAACGGCAAGAAGCGTGGCGAATTGACAATCGCGCGCGATGCGGATCAAGATGCGGTCCGAACGGCCGCCCTTGCGCTGGATGCCGTCAAATCCATTCTTGCCGGTGGCGAGCCCAAGAAAGTCATCGTGGTTCCGCAGAGGATTGTGAACATTGTTGTCTGACGTTTTTTCAAGATGGGGCCGCGTCGCGGCAGCAATTTCCGTCGTGACGATGGCTGGTCTTCTGGCAGGCTGCCAGGTGCGCCCGCTCTATGGCGAGGCTTCCGGAACCAAGGAAAGACTGGCGGCCGTCAGCGTCTCCGACGTCGGTGGCAGAGTCGGGCAGGAAGTCCGCAACCAACTGATCTTTCTGATGGCCGGCGGCGCAGGCCAACCGGCCACGGCGCAATATAACGTCAAGATTTCCGTAAGCTCGAGCGCCACGTCAACGGAAGTGCAGAATTACGACCTGACGACCCGCGCAAACAACAATTACGATGGCCCCTACCCTGGTCGTGTCGTAATGAGCGGTCAATATGTGCTGACACGCGTTTCCGACGGTCAAATCCTGCGCTCCGCACGGCGTAGTGTGACGGCGCAGGTGGACCTGCCGCAGCAGGAATTCGCCAAGATCCGGGCAATCCGCGACGCCGAGAACCGTGCGGCCCGGGAACTGGCTGAAATCATCCGCACCGATATCGCCGCCACGCTCGGCCGCTGAGAGCGGCGACCGTGACGGAGATAAAGTCCCATGAATTTGAGCGCTTCGCCGAAAATCCGGCGGAGCGCTTTCGCGTTTTCGTGCTTTACGGCCCGGATCGCGGTCTCGTGTCGGAACGCGCAGGCGTCATCGCCAAAAAGACCGGTATCGATCCCGATGACGCTTTCGCATCGCTGAAACTGACCGCATCCGATCTGCAGGGCGACCCCGGCCGTCTGCTCGACGAGGTGAATGCCATCGGCCTTTTCGGCGGCGAAAAACTCGTCTGGGTCAAAGGTGCTGCGGCGGAAAAGGCGCTGGTGGATGCGCTGCAGATTCTTGCCGAGACACCGCCGGAAGCGAGCTTCCTCATCATCGAAGCAGGCGACATCAAGAAGGGTACGGGACTGCGCAAGATCGCAGAACCGGCGCGCTCCATCGCTGCGATTCCCTGTTATGCCGACGATGCGCGCTCATTGAACGCATTGATCGATCAGGAACTCTCCGCCGATAATCTGCGCATTGCGCCAGCCGCAAGACAGAGGCTAATCGAATCCCTGGGTGGTGACCGTATCGCCTCGCGCAACGAAATCCGCAAGCTGGCGCTCTATTGCCGCGGAGCCGAGGTGGTCGAGGAAGACGATGTGCTGGCGATCATCGGTGACGCCAGCACAGTTTCCGCAGACGATGCCGTCGACGCCATTCTGAAAGGCGACAGAAATGCCTTTTTCCATGCGACGCAGAAGATCGTCTCTTCGAAGACCCCGATCTTCCTTGTGCTTCAGGGGTGCCTCAAGCAATTCCAGTTGCTCGACCAGATGCGGGCCGAAATGGATGAGAAAAAACTGCAGGCCGGTCAGGTCATGCAGACACTTGGACGCCACATCCATTTCCGCAGAAAACCCATCATCGAAAGAGCACTGCGAACCTGGCAGCCAGCGGCGATCGCCCGCGAGATGAACCGCCTGCAGGCCGCTATCCTGCAAAGCCGTCAGCGGCAAAGCCTGGAGGAAAGCGTGGCCCTTCTGACATTGCTGTCGACCACGCTGCAATCCGGCCGCGGCGGATGAGGCCCAGCAAAAAGCCCTCGCGCTGCTGCTGCGAGGGCTTTTTAAATCATGGTTTCGCGGTCAGGCCGTAAAAACTCAGTCGCCCTGTCCGGGCTCGGCGGAGAAATAAAGCTCGAGCTTGCCTTCGACACCGTCCATTTCCTTGGCTTCCGGCATCGGGTCGCGCTTGATCGTGATATTAGGCCAGATTGCCGCATATTCGGCATTGAGCTTCAGCCATTTATCGAGACCCTGCTCCGTATCGGGCTTGATGGCTTCGGCGGGACATTCCGGTTCGCAGACACCGCAATCGATACATTCATCGGGATTGATCGCGAGGAAATTTTCACCCTCGTAAAAGCAGTCGACGGGGCAGACCTCAACGCAATCGGTATATTTGCAGCGGATGCAATTGTCGGTCACGACATATGTCATGATGAACTCCAGAATATGCAGGCCGGGTCTGTGGGCTTCGGAACACAAGCCGTCGCCCGGAATTCAGACAGGGCAATTTCGCAAGTGACGTAATGCCTTTGCTTACAGATAGCAAGGATAAACAATTCTGAAAAAGGGGTGCGACCCGGAGGTTTATTCTAATCTTTGCTTCCGTCGCTGTCAGACAGAAACCTGTCGAGCGCCCTGCGCTCTTTTTTGGTGGGACGCCCGCTGCCCGGCTGGCGCAACGCCTGCTCGAGAGGTGTCAGCCTGTCGGAAGGTTCCCGTGGCGGCGTCTCGTCGTCATAGAGAAGTCTGGCTTCCTCATAGGGTCCACGCCGTGTTCCGCCGGACTTGACGACAAGCACCTTGTCCATCCGCTCGAAGCCGATCTCCAGCCTGTCGCCCGCCTTCACCACATGGCTGGACTGGCGAATGGCAATGCCGTTGACCTTGACGTGGCCAGACTGAATGTAGCTCTGGGCAAGCGAACGGGATTTGGCCATACGGGCAAAGAACAGCCACTTGTCCAGACGCTGACGCGTGCTTTCCAGTGGCTGTTCGCTGCTTCCCATCGGCCTACTTCTTCAGCTGCTCCTTGAGGGCAGCGAGCTTTGCGAAGGGCGAATCCGGATCGAGCGGCTTTTCCTTGCGCGGCGGCTTGGCTTCGAAGCGCTGCTGACCCTGTGACTTTCCGCCACGGTCATTGCGTTCCGGCCGGTCCTTGCGCTCCCCGCGATCGTGACGATCGTTGTTGCGGTTGTTGCCACGGTCCGGACGGCCGCCATCGCGCTTGCGCTCGCCGTCACCACTGCGATTGGCACTTGCACCGTCACGATTGTCGCGACGGCCTTCGCCACGACGCTCGCCCTGTTCGCGCGCTCCTTCACCACGGCCCTGACCGCGATTGCCGGGACGACGGTTTTCGCCACGCTGATTTTCGTTGCGACCACCCGGACGCCACAGAAGAACGGGCTTGGGCTCGGCGGCCTCAGCGCTTTCCGGCGCAGCCTCGGCTGCGACAGCCTCTTCGCCTTCAGCCTCCGCAACCGGCGCCTCGAAAGCTTCGCCTTCGACAGCAGCCACCGTCTCGGACACCTGTTCTTCGGAAGCCGGCTCGTGTTCCTCGGTCTCGACGCTTTCCTCTTCAGCCGTCGCCGCTTCCGCGGCAGCCGGAGCAGAGGCACCGGCGTGGCTGGCGAGGAAGGCCTGCGCCTCTTCCGCCGTCACCTGATCGGCGCGGTAACCGAGGCCCTTCAGAATTTCTTCCATGTCGTCAAGCGTCGCGCCGAGAATGGAAAGCATGGCGGTCGTGGTTGTGAAACGGCGACCGTCATAGGCGCCTTCCGGACGCGGCTGCTGACCGGGTTTCCACTGCAGCAGCGGGCGGATGAGATCGGCCAGGCGCTCTAGAATGTCGATACGCACGGCGCGCTTTCCGAGGAAACGGAAACCGGCGAGCTTGTAGAACATGCGCTCGAAGCTGGCATCCGTGACGACCGAGGTACGGCCGGCGGCCAGCACCGGAATGAGATCGCCGTAACCCGGCTTGCCGAGACCGTCATTCTTCAAAGCCCAGAGCAGCGTCACAAGCTCCGCCGGGGCGGGCTTGAGAAGCGCAGGCAGGAAAACGTGATAGGCGCCGAAACGCACGCCGTAGCGCCGCATGGAGGCGCGCGCGTCCTGATCCAGAGACTTCACGTCTTCGGCAACGTCGCGGCGGAACAGTACGCCAAGATTTTCCACGAGCTGGAACGCCAGACCCTTCGCCAGACCCTGAAGGTCTTCGGCGCGGGAAATATCGTCCAACGGCTTCAGCACGGTCGCAATCTGATGATTGACGAAACGCTCGACGCGCGCCAGCGCGTGATCACGGGCATTGCCGTTCAGCTGCTCGTCGGCAAGCAGGATCACCCGCGGCTTCATGATGTTGTCGCCGGCCGAAAGGCGAGCAACCGGTTCGCCCAACCAGCGAACCAGACCATCGGAGCTCAAAGCGAGATCGCCATTTCCACTGGCATGCAGACGCGCGGCACGCGCCTCGAATTCGAGCGCGAGCGCCTTCTGCGCCGCAGCCTGCACGGCCTTCTGATCCGGCCCTTCCATTCCCGGCACCGGCGTGAACCGGAACCCGGCCAACTGGCCGACGTGATGACCTTCTACGAAGACATCACCATTTACACTGATTTCAGCTTCAAGCATCGCATTCTCTCTCAGGCGCCTCATGAGCACAGATGTCCTGCGATCAACAAAGCGTTTCGTCAACCTTTCATGTAGCGCATCGGACAATCGATCCTCGATTTCCCGAGTCTTTTCTTGCCAGTGTGTCGGATCGGCAAGCCATCCTGGGCGGTTCGATACATAAGTCCATGTTCTGATCTGCGCAATCCTCGCAGACAAGGTATCGATCTCTCCATCCGTGCGGTCGGCGCGACGCACCTGCTCGGCCATGAAATCCTCGTTCACCGCCCCGCGTTTGACGAGGTCGAAATAGAGCGTGGAGATCAGATCCGCATGCTGGGCAGGAGCAATGCGGCGATAGTCGGGAAGCGCACACGCCTCCCATAGTTTTTCCACCCGCGAATCGGTCGTCGTCACATCGATGATCTCGGGATAACGCGACAGATATTCCAGCGCCTGCTGGTCGATTGCCGGCAGGGCGCGCGAAAGTCCCTGGATCGCCGGCGCGGCATCGAGGCTCAGGCGCAGATTGGCGATGGAGGAAAAATCGAAATTTTTCGTTCGCCACTGCAGAACCTTCACCGCATCGAACTGATGGGTTTCGATCCGCTCCACCAGCTCGTCATCGAACGGATCGACACGCCCTGTCACGCCGAATGTGCCATCGCGAAGATGGCGGCCGGCGCGGCCGGCGATCTGGCCGATCTCACCGGGATTGAGATTGCGGAACTGATAGCCGTCGAATTTGCGGTCCTGCGCGAAGGCGACATGGTCGACATCGAGGTTGAGACCCATGCCGATGGCGTCAGTCGCGACAAGATATTCGACATCGCCGGACTGGTAGAGCCCCACCTGCGCATTGCGTGTGCGCGGCGAAAGCGCGCCCAGCACCACGGCAGCACCACCGCGCTGACGGCGCACCAGCTCGGCGATGGCATAGACCTCATCGGCGGAAAAGGCGACGATCGCCGTGCGTTGCGGCAGGCGGGTTATCTTCTTCTGACCCGCATAAAAGAGCTGCGACAGGCGCGGGCGTTCCACAACGGTAATTCCCGGCAGCAGTTTTTCGAGGATAGGGCGCATCGTGCCGGCGCCAAGCAGCAGCGTTTCCTCCCGCCCGCGCAGATGCAGCACCCGGTCGGTGAAGATGTGCCCGCGTTCGAGATCGCCCGCCAGCTGCACCTCGTCTATCGCGACGAAGGCGGCCGTCGTCTCGCGCGGCATGGCTTCCACCGTGCAGACGGAATATTTGGCTTTGGGAGGAGCGATTTTTTCTTCGCCGGTAATCAGCGCCACATTCGGCGCGCCCACCTTTTCAACGAGGCGGGTATAGACCTCCCGCGCCAGAAGACGCAGCGGCAGGCCAATGACACCGCTGCCATGCGCGACCATCCGCTCGATCGCGTAATGGGTCTTGCCGGTATTGGTGGGGCCGAGAACGGCCGTGACACCGCGGCCGCTCAGGATCATGGGGCGAAAATTCAACGTACTATCCGCGAATCGACTTCATCTGCTTGCCGTGCCGCCCGGCATCACCGATACGGGCCGCACGCACCACACATGGCAATGCCCGCTGACAAAGGCAATAGGCCTCACCCGCAAAGTGGCGCAGGGCGACCAGTCGACGGAATTTTCCTTTCAGATTCAGCTAGTTGAACAAACAAAAAGAATCCGGCGAAAATGAAATCGATTCGGCTGCGGAACAGTCTGCGAACGAATCGAATACGAATCGCTGACTCGATGGGATTCAGCTTTTGTTCTCCGCAATATCTGGTTGGCGAGGGCGCAGACCATACCAGATTATGAATCCGGATAAGTCCTTGGCCGGATTCGACTTTACGGTAAAGCCGCCGGGCAGAAAATCCCGGAATCGGCTGTCAAGCGGCAATCCCGGAAAAGCCGATCAGAAACATACATGAGGGGTCGGATCAGAGCGCCTCGCCGGCAAGCAGACGCGGCGCATTCGCATCCGTCGTGCCGGCGGCCTGACCGATGAAATAGGATTTGAGACCCGGCAAACGATCCACCACGCCGAGACCGAAATCACGCATGATACGGATGGGGCCAATATCGTTGGAGAAAAGCCGGTTCAGCACATCCGTCGTCACGCCCATCCGCAACGTGTCGAAGCGCCGCCAGGACTGGTAACGCTCCAGAACGTTGAGTGAGCCGATATCGAGGCCGAGACGGTCGGCCTCGACCACGGTTTCGGCGAGAGCCGCCACGTCCTTGAAGCCAAGATTGAGGCCCTGCCCGGAAATCGGGTGAATGCCATGGGCCGCATCACCCGCAAGCGCGAAACGCGGAGCAACGAAAGAGCGCGCCAGCGTCAGACCCAATGGGAAGGCGCGGCGGGGACCGACCGGACGAAGAGGACCGAGCTTGTGACCGAACCGGCGCTCCAGTTCTTCCTCGAACACCAGATCGTCGGAAGCTACCAGCCTGTCGGCATCGGCCGTGCGTTCGGTCCAGACGAGCGAAGAGCGATTTCCCTTCAGCGGCAGGATGGCGAAGGGACCGGATGGCAGGAAATGCTCTTCGGCGCAGCCCTCATGCGGCCGCGCATGCTCAACGGTCGTCACAATACCGGACTGATCGTAAGCCCAGTGCACGGTCTTGATACCGGCCATGTCCCTGAGCGCGGAGCGAACGCCGTCACAGGCAATCAGCAATCGCGCTTCGAGCGTCGACCCATCGGAGAGGCGAATGGCCGTCGACTGCGGACCCGCGGTAAAATCGGAAACACTGAGACCGTGACGGATTTTTATGCCAAGACGCTCGCACAGGCCTCGCAATGCGCCCACCAGAGCGACGTTCGGAACCATATGGGCAAACGGCCTGCCTTCTTCCACGGCGCCGTCGAAAGTCAGGAACACGGGACGCACCGGATCGGCGGTCTTCGAATCGGTGACGATCATCTTGTGTATCGGCTGCGCTTCCGGCTCGATTTCGTTCCATATGCCGAAAACATCGAGCATCCGGGTGGCTGCCGCAATAATGGCGGAAGCGCGAACGTCCTTCGCCCAGACATCCTCGGGAGAAGCCTCAACCACCTGCACATCAAGATGCCGGGCCGCCTGCTTGATTGCGACAGCAACGGAAAGACCGACATATCCGCCGCCTGCCACCACTACGTCCAGCATCGCGCTTCTCCTCGAATCTTGTGCACGCATCATCGGCGCACTATAGACCATGTGACGTCTTCCTACAGCCGGAGCAGGCCGAAAAAATGTCGCATCCCTCGCAAACCTCAGACCCGATGGTCAATCTCATCGCCACACTCGATCTTGAGAAGCTGGAAGAGAACCTGTTCCGGGGCGAAAGCCCGCAGATCGGCTGGCAGCGGGTTTTCGGCGGCCAGGTCATCGCGCAGGCCCTGATCGCCGCGCAGAGGACCGTGGATAACGACCGTTTCGTGCATTCGCTGCATGCCTATTTCATGCGCCCCGGCGATCCGCTGGTGCCTATCGTCTACCAGGTGGAGCGCATCCGCGACGGCGCGAGCTTCTGCACACGCCGGGTGGTCGCCATCCAGCATGGCAAGGCCATTTTTTCCATGTCGGCCTCGTTTCAGATTTTCGAGGATGGTTTCGACCATCAGATCAAAATGCCTGACGTGACGCCGCCTGAAAAACTGATGAGCGAGGAGCAGATGCAGGCAGCCTTTCTTGCAAAGGCGCCCGCTTCTATCCGCAAATACTGGAGCAACAAGCGACCGATAGAGATACGGCCGGTATCGCTGACCCACTACATCTCCAAGGAAAAACTCGAACCGCAGCAGGATATCTGGGTCCGCGCCGTCGGCGATGTGCCCGATGATCCGCGTCTGCAATCGGCCATTCTCGCCTATCTCTCAGATATGACCCTGCTCGACACCTCGCTCTACGCCCATGGCACGACCATCTTCGATCCGTCCATTCAGGTGGCGAGCCTCGATCACGCCATGTGGTTCCACCGCCCCTGCCGGCTGGACGACTGGCTGCTCTACACACAGGACAGCCCCAGCGCTTCCGGCGCACGCGGTTTGACCCGTGGCAATATTTTCACCAGACAGGGTGAACTGGTCGCCTCCGTGGCGCAGGAGGGTTTGATCCGCAAAAGGGCAAATGATTAAATAATGTGCTTTTTCTGAAAATCGCACATTTAATAGACGCAAATTTTGGCGACAAATGCCCCTTTTTCAGACGCACTTCATATAAGTTTTATATTTCAATACGTTAGATACACACTCAAAACTGGCACGCCCTTTGAATGTATGTCCGCAGTCGCTGTTACTGATCTGCCAGCGGCAGGAGAGTCGGCTCCGTGCCGAGGACAAAACAAAGGATGGGAAACCAGATGAAAATTGTGATGGCCATTATCAAGCCGTTCAAGCTGGATGAAGTGCGCGAAGCGCTCACCGGCGTCGGCATCCAGGGCCTGACCGTGACCGAGGTAAAGGGTTACGGACGCCAGAAGGGGCATACCGAGATTTATCGCGGCACGGAATATGCGGTGAGCTTCCTTCCCAAGCTGAAGATCGAGATCGCAGTTCCATCCGACGTCGTCGACAAGGCTGTCGAAGCGATCGCGTCTGCGGCAAAGACCGGGCAGATCGGTGACGGCAAGATCTTCGTCTACTCTATCGAACAGGCCGTGCGCATCCGTACCGGCGAAACCAACACAGAAGCGCTTTGAAGCACGGCTGACAGGGGAGTTTTCTAGCTATGCAACTCAACAAGTTTTCAACGCTCGGCAAGCTGGGCGCCGCAGCGGCGGCCCTGATGGCTCCGGCCATCGCCTTTGCCCAGGATGCCGCGCCGGCAGCAGCCGCAGCGCCCGTTCCGGAAAAAGCCGACACCGCATTCATGTATGTCGCGACGATCCTCGTCCTTTTCATGATCATTCCGGGCCTGGCCCTGTTTTACGGCGGTCTCGTCCGCACAAAGAACATGCTCTCCGTTCTCATGCAGTGCACGGTCGTCGGCGCAGTCATGATGCTCGTCTGGGTAATCTACGGTTACTCCTTCGCCTTTGGCGGCGGCACCGGCCCTTATTTCGGCGGTTTCGGCAAGCTGTTCCTGTCGGGCGTTTCGCTTGACAGCACCTCGGCAACCTTCTCTGAGGGCGTCGTGATCTACGAATATACCTTCATCGCCTTCCAGATGACCTTCGCGGCCATCACGCCGGCGCTGATCATCGGCGCCTTCGCAGAACGCGTCAAATTCTCCGCCGTCATCCTCTTCACCATCCTGTGGGCCACCTTCGTCTATTTCCCGATCGCTCACATGGTCTGGGATGCAAACGGCCTGATCTTCGGCATGGGCGCTCTCGACTTCGCCGGCGGCACCGTCGTTCACATCAATGCCGGTATCGCAGGCCTGATCGGTGCGATCATGGTCGGCAAGCGTACCGGCTTCGGCAAGGACATGATGGCCCCCCACTCGATGACGCTGACCCTCGTCGGTGCAGCCATGCTGTGGTTCGGCTGGTTCGGCTTCAACGCCGGCTCCAACCTCGAAGCATCGGGCGGTGCGGTTCTCGCAACCATGAACACCTTCCTCGCAACCGCAGCCGCCATCGTTTCCTGGTCGCTGGTTGAAAGCTTCACCCGCGGCAAGGCCTCCATGCTGGGCGCCGCTTCGGGCATGATCGCCGGTCTCGTCGCCGTCACCCCCGCCGCCGGTTCCGTCGGCCCGATGGGCGCCATCGTTCTCGGCCTCATCGTCTCGCCGATCTGCTACTTCTTCGTCTCCGTGGTGAAGAACAAGTTCGGTTATGACGACACTGCCGACGTCTTCGGCGTCCACGGCATTGGCGGCATCATCGGCGCTCTCGGCACCGGCATCTTCACCTCGCCGCTGCTTGGCGGCACGGGCAAGGAAGACTTCTCCATCGCCTCGCAGCTCTGGACGCAGTTCGTCGCCGTCGCCATCACCATCGTCTGGTGCGCCATCGTCTCCGCGATCCTCTACAAGATCGTCGACGTGATCGTCGGTCTGCGGGTTCCGGTCGAAGCCGAACGCGAAGGTCTCGACCTCGCAACCCACGGCGAAGCCGCTTACCACTCTTGATATCCGGGAAAAGGGGTTCTCCATCCCCTCTCCCAAAAGAAGGCCCGCTCCGGCGGGCCTTTTTCTTTGCCGTAAATCCGAAGCGCTTCAAAAAACCGCATGGTTAACACGACATTAACCAGCAAGCGGTTAGTTTTCCCTGTCAATCCGGGATCAGGTCTCCTGCCGGATCTTGCCGAAACCATAAAACGACGGGTTCAGGGACATGGGCAGAATGCATTCTCCGACATTCGATGGTCGTCACACGCGCTTCGTGTTGACGGCGTTTTTCGTGCGTCAGATCATGGCTCTCGCCGGTTTCGCTCTGCTGGCCACGATTGCACTGGGCATCGCCGCGCTCGCGACATGGAATGTCGCGGATCCGAGCCTTTCCTACGCGACAGGAAACCAGCCCACCAATCTTCTGGGCTACGGCGGTGCGATTTTCGCCGATATCGTGATGCAGTTCCTCGGGCTTTCCGCAATCATCTCGCTCCTGCCCGTCATCGCCTGGGCGATCGCGCTGATCGCCGGCCGCAAATTCCACCGCATACCCGTTCGCCTCGTGGCCTGGGTCGCAGGCGCCATCGTCTGCGCCGCCTCGCTCGGCTGTTTTCCGGCCCCCGTGACATGGCCGCTGCCGAACGGCATCGGCGGCGTCATCGGTGACATGATCCTGCGCTTTCCCGCCCTTTTCATCGGCGCTTACCCCACCGGCACGATTGCCACGGTACTGGGTGTCATATTTGCGGCGCCTGCCGCATGGCTGATGCTGTTTGCCGCCGGTGTCGTTGGCGGTCTGGATGACGAGCTGGAACGCGAAGAAGCCGCTCCCGTCGCCACCAGCAAGGCCCGCGCCGCCCGTGAGGCCGAAGAGGATGATGAAGACGACGGCGAGGGTTTCTTCGCCAATATGCTCGCCTTCGGCGCACTGGCGCATTACTGGTACATCACCCAGGCGCGCCTGCGCCGCCTGTTCGGCCTGAAGTCTAAATCCCTGCACGACGAATTCGAACATCCTTACGACTTCAACGAATATGAATTCGGCACGCTGAACGAACCGTCGCGCCTCAAGACCGCGATCAACCGCCTCGACCAGCGCGCAGAGCCGTCTTTCGAAGAACGCGCCGCATCGCGTCGCCAGATGTCGCCTCCCTCCATCGCGCTCGATCATGACGAGGACATGGATGACGAACACCCCTTCGACGCGGATGGACGCCGGCTGCCGAACGGCATTCTCTCCGACGACGAGTCCGACCAGAAATTCACCGCCCGACAGGCGCCGGGACGCGGGCAACCCAGAATAACCGCCCCTTCCGCGCGCCCGAAGCCCAGCGAGCGCGTGGCAAGGGAGGCGCAGGCCTCTTTCATCGCCGCAGACGGTTTCCAGCTGCCCACAGTCCATCTTCTGGCGGAGCCGAAGAATGTCGTTCGCGACAATATGCTGAGCGAGGAAGTGCTGGAACAGAACGCCCGCCTTCTGGAAGGCGTTCTTGAGGATTTCGGCGTCAAGGGCGAAATCATTCATGTCCGCCCCGGCCCGGTCGTCACGCTCTACGAACTGGAACCGGCACCCGGCATCAAATCCTCTCGTGTCATCGGCCTTGCCGATGACATCGCCCGCTCCATGAGCGCGATCGCCGCCCGCGTCGCCGTCGTTCCCGGCCGCAACGCCATCGGCATCGAACTGCCGAACCAGACGCGCGAAACCGTGTTCCTGCGGGAACTGATCGGCAGCCGCGATTTCGAAAACAGCAAGGCCAAACTCGCGATGGCGCTCGGCAAGACCATCGGCGGCGAACCTGTCATCGCCGATCTTGCCAAGATGCCGCATCTTCTCGTTGCCGGCACCACCGGTTCGGGCAAGTCGGTCGCCATCAACACCATGATCCTGTCACTGCTTTACCGCATGTCGCCGGAACAGTGCCGCCTGATCATGATCGACCCGAAAATGCTCGAACTGTCGATCTATGACGGCATTCCGCATCTGCTCTCTCCCGTCGTTACCGATCCGAAAAAGGCCGTCGTGGCGCTGAAGTGGACGGTGCGCGAGATGGAAGAGCGCTACAAAAAGATGTCGAAGATCGGCGTGCGCAATATCGACGGCTTCAACAGCCGCGTGCAGCAGGCGCTCGACAAGGGCGAGATACTCACCCGCACGGTGCAGACCGGTTTCGACCGCCAGACCGGCGAGGCGATTTACGAGACGGAAGAATTCGATCTGAAGCCCCTGCCCTATATCGTCGTCATCATCGACGAGATGGCCGACCTGATGATGGTCGCCGGCAAGGACATCGAAGGCGCGGTGCAGCGCCTGGCGCAGATGGCGCGCGCCGCCGGCATCCATGTCATCATGGCGACCCAGCGCCCCTCCGTCGACGTCATCACCGGCACGATCAAGGCAAACTTCCCGACCCGCATCTCCTTCCAGGTGACGTCGAAGATCGACAGTCGCACCATCCTTGGAGAGCAGGGCGCCGAACAGCTGCTCGGCATGGGCGACATGCTCTATATGGCAGGCGGCGGGCGCATCCAGCGCGTGCACGGTCCTTTCGTTTCCGACAACGAGGTGGAAGAGATCGTCGCCTATCTGAAGACACAGGGCGCACCGGAATATCTGGAAGCGATTACCGAGGAAGACGACGAGGAGGGCAATGGCGGCGGCCCGACCGGTGCCGGCAGTTTCTCCGATTCCGAGGACCCGTACGATCAGGCCGTGGCCGTCGTGCTTCGCGATGGCAAAGCCTCCACATCCTATGTGCAGCGGCGTCTCGGCATCGGCTATAACCGCGCCGCCTCGCTGATCGAGCGCATGGAGCAGGAGGGCATTATCGGCCCCGCCAACCACGCCGGAAAACGCGAAATACTCGTACCGACGGAAGCAGACATCATCGAGCGGTAACGTCCGCAACCAAGCGGGGCGAAGAAGCGTTATTCCACGCTTTCAACGTCATGAAGCCGCCGCCTTTTATGCGGACAATCGCTGCGATGAAGGAGAATAGAATGAACGACCTCACCACCGGCGAAACGGCCAACGCAAACGCACCGCAAAACGGCGTGACGCGTCGTGGCGTGCTGACGGCATTTTCCATGGCCGCAATCATGGCCGGCCTGTCGCCGCTTGACGCCTTTGCCCAGGCGGCCGGCAACACGGCGACAGCACAGAAAATCGCCAATCACTTCTCGTCGGTCAAAACCATGATGGGGGAATTCGTCCAGTTCGGCCCGCGCGGTGAACAGACCGGTGGCAAATTCTACATCGAACGCCCCGGCAAACTCCGCTTCAATTACGAAGACCCCTCGCCCATGCGGGTCATCGCCGACGGCAAGAACGTCGTCATCGGCAATATGAAGCTCAAGACCTGGGATCTTTATCCGCTCTCCAAGACGCCGCTCAGCCTGCTTCTGTCCGACAAGATCGATCTCGGCAACCAGAAGGTTCGCAACGTCAAGGAAGAATCGGACCTGACCACCATCGTGCTGGGCGACAAGAGCGTCTTCGGCGATTCCACCATTACCCTGATGTTCGATCCGAAGACCTTCGATCTGCGGCAATGGACCACGACAGACGCCCAGAACAAGGACACGACCGTCATGATCTTCAATGTCCAGACCGGCGTAAACCTCGATGAACGCGTCTTCAACATCAATTACGAGGAAGTTCGTAAAGGCGGCTGAGGCTTTAAGCCCCAAGGAAATTCTTCGAAAGGCGACCCCGCGGTCGCCTTTTTCATTTTACCGCTAAAATACATTCCCGTTTTCGTCGCGATGTTATAAGCCTGCGCCCCGGAAACATGTCACGAGCCAAGCGGTTCGCGGCAGTAAAAGCGGAGCACATGCATGTCGTTTTCGATAACCACCTGGAACATCAACTCGGTCAGGCTCAGAATGCCGATCGTTGAGCAGTTTCTGGTACGTTACAAACCCGACATTCTTTGCCTGCAGGAAACGAAATGCCCGAATGGCGAGTTTCCGATGAAGCCGCTGAAGGCGCTCGGTTATGAGCATGTCATCATCCATGGCCAGAAGGGCTATCACGGCGTCGCCATCGCCTCGAAGATTCCGCTGACCGAAGATCATCGACAGGACTATTGCGGTATCGGCGACGCACGCCACATTTCCGCGATTTTTGAGGTCGGATCGCGCCGCGTGCGGCTGCATAATTTTTATGTGCCGGCAGGCGGTGACGAGCCGGATCGCTCGATCAATCCGAAATTTGGCCACAAGCTGGATTTCATCGAGGAAATGAAGGCGCTTCGCGCCGACGGCGTGCCTGGGACCTCGTCCATTCTCGTCGGCGATCTCAACATCGCACCGCTCGAAAATGACGTCTGGTCACACAAGCAGCTTCTGAAAATCGTCAGCCATACGCCTGTCGAAACCGAAGGCATGCTTGACATCATGAAGAAGGGCAACTGGCTCGATCTGATGCGTCTGAATGTGCCGGAGACGGAAAAAATCTATACCTGGTGGAGCTACCGCGCCAAGGACTGGGAAGCGGCTGATCGCGGCCGCCGCCTCGACCACATCTGGTCTTCGCAGGATCTCGGTTCCTCGCTCGAAAAAATCGACATATTGCGCGAGGCCCGTGGCTGGAACCGGCCATCCGACCATGTTCCCGTCACCGCCCATTTCCGGTTCTGAACAGGCGGAGTTGTCTGGCGTCAGACGAAGCGGTTCTGCAAACGGGCCGCACCCGCCGCCAGCGACGCGATATTGTCGCGAATACGCGCCGATACGATATCGGCAACCTCCGGAAACTCCTCCACCAGCCGGTGGAAGAGGATGCGCGTTATGCGGATGACTTCGGAATCCTCCGCTGCCACGGCAGTAAACTTCCGTTCGCAGAGCGTGAAAAGCGCAAGCTCCGAAAGCAGCGCCCCCTTGCCCGGCGTCGCCTGCAGCACGGGCTTGCCATCCCGCCCTGCCGTGAAAAGCTCGAAATGGCCAGCCGTCACCGCAAAAGCGCATTCGGCCGGTGAGTGTTCCCGGAACAATGTCTGCCCGGCCGATACACGACGGCGCTCCGCACCGAAGGCGATAAGCCGCAACTGGTCATCGCTGAACCCCGCAAATAACGGCACTTGCCCCAGCAGCATGATATCGTCCGTCAAGGCCATGTCGATCGTTACTCCGGAAAAACGCCTGCACCACTATAGCGGTTTTCCAATATCGGCCCTCAAAATACAAGCTGTTAGAACGCCGCGCGCCCTTTCGGACGCGCGGCGTGAGCTTTGGACACGTGACAGGTGCAAAGAGCCCCTGCTCAGGGAACGATCTTGTATCCGCCGTTCTCGGTCACCAGAATTTCAGCGTTGGACGGGTCGCGTTCGATCTTCTGGCGCAGACGATAGACATGCGTTTCCAGCGTGTGCGTTGTCACGCCGGAATTGTAACCCCAGACCTCTTCCAGCAGGACGTCGCGGGTAACGACGGTGCTGCCGGCGCGGTAGAGATAACGGATGATCGCCGCTTCCTTTTCCGTCAGGCGGATTTTCTTGCCGTCCTCCGTCGTCAACAGCTTCTGGCTGGGCTTGAACTGATAGGGACCGACGGTGAAAACCGCATCCTCACTCTGCTCATATTGACGCAGCTGTGCCCGGATACGCGCCAGAAGCACGGCGAAACGAAAGGGTTTTGTCACATAGTCGTTCGCCCCGGCTTCCAGCCCAAGAATAGTATCGGAATCGGTATCATGCCCGGTCAGCATGATGATCGGCGCCTTGAAACCGCCCTTGCGCAACAGCTTTACCGCCTCACGGCCGTCCATGTCCGGAAGGCCGACATCCATGATCAGAAGATCGACCTGGGCGGTCTTGGCGGTCTGCATCGCCTGCGCGGCATTGGCGCCGCTGAGCAGCGAGAATTCCTCATAGGGAGACAATTGCTCGGTCAGCGTCTCTCGAAGATCGTCGTCATCGTCCACCAGAAGGATAGTGCGAGCCGTCATTCGGATTCTCAGCCTTTCTTACTTTAGCGCATCGGCCCAAAAATCAGGCTCGATTTTCGAGAGACACGACGCGTAGTTTAAAAGAGTTAGAGCGTCCCTTATGCATCCCAAAAGACGCCCGGCGCTCTAATTATCAGCCAATTCAGCGGTTTGCCGATAAAAGGTCAACCCATTGCCATGATATAACGAAGTGCTATGACTTCACGTTAAATAACCTGCAAAGCAAAATCTCGTGAAAAACATGAGCACCCAGCCCGTAAGACAACGTAAACGCGCATCGACGCTCATGGTTCGGCCGGCCCCCTCGAAAATCAGTCGCGCCATCGTCCAGCTCGGGCATCTCACCTTTCCAGCCGCGATCGGACGCAATGGCCGCACTGCGCTGAAACGTGAAGGAGACGGAAAATCTCCCATCTCGACCATCGGCCTGCTGCACGGGTTTTATCGCGGCGACCGCCTTCCCGGCATCGCCACGGCACTGCCGATGCAGCGTACACGGAAGTCCATGCTGTGGTGCGACGAGCCCAGTAGTCCCAATTACAACAGGCTGGTCAAGGCGCCCTTCGCCCCGAGCCATGAAGAGATGATGCGGAAGGACGGCCTCTACGACGTCTGCCTGGTGCTCGACTGGAATATCACCTCGAGAAGCCGCAACCGCGGCTCGGCGATCTTCATGCATCTGATCAGACCGGGATATGAGCCGACCGCAGGCTGCGTCGCCCTCCATCCCCGTGACATGCGGCGCATCCTGCCGCATCTGCGCAAAGGCACGAAAATCCGCATCCTGTGAATTCCAGCCTGCAATCGGGCAACAAAAAACCCGCCATCAAGGCGGGTTTTTTTAGAGGGAAAAAGCCGGTTATTAAGCGGCTTCGTCCTGAGAATCGTCCTCTTCGACGGTCTTGCCGCGCTTGGGGCCCTTGGCAAGGTTCACTTCCACCAGGCGAACAGCCTCGGTTTCAGACATCTTGTTGACGGCGGCGATTTCGCGCGCCATGCGGTCGAGAGCAGCTTCATAAAGCTGACGCTCGGAATAGGACTGCTCCGGCTGATTTTCTGCACGGTAGAGATCGCGCACGACTTCCGCAATCGCGATGAGATCGCCGGAATTGATCTTCGCATCATATTCCTGCGCGCGGCGCGACCACATGGTACGCTTCACACGCGCCTTGCCCTGCACCACTTTCAGCGCCCGCTCGACAAAATCGCCTTCGGAAAGCTTGCGCATGCCGATGCTGACGGCTTTGGCGACGGGAACTTTAAGACGCATCTTGTCTTTTTCGAAATCGATGACAAAAAGCTCAAGCTTCATGCCGGCGACTTCTTGTTCCTCGATGGCAGAAATGGTACCGACACCATGAGCGGGATACACAATCGCTTCACCGGTCTTGAAACCGTGATGTGCTGGAGATTTCTTCTGCTGGGTCGTCATTCGTTCTAAAAACTCCCTGTTACATACCCGGGGATGCCGGGGTTGGGTCGGTCAGGCCCTGATGAGACGGGGGAACCGTCAGGTGACTCCGCACTGGTCCAGCCGTGCACGCAAAAACACACCTTCCCGTCTTGCGGGGTTCGATAACGTAAACGCTCGATATGTCACGGAAACCGCGTGCAAAAGAGGTGTTGCTTTCGTGGTGTTTTTGGGCACACAAATGCCACGCTGTGGATCAGTGTCGTTGGTGTACCACAAAAATAGGCGCAAATCAATAATTTGCTTCGACCGTGGCCGCAACATCACATGGCAGCCAAAGAACCGCCTAAAAATTAGCCGCAGAAATACTGTCAAAATGCTTCGTGACAGGCCCTCATGGCAAAAGGAGCAAAAAAATTTCACTTACCGACTGAAGAAACACGAAAGCCTCTTAAACTCTTCGTAATTCCACGCCAATATCCGATTCGACTGAAAAGGCAAAATCCGCAAATTGGCGATGCTTTTTTATATTAAAGTGTGATTTTTGGAGGAATCCACGTCAAATGGGCTACAGAAATAATCCAAAACGCGAAAAACAGATCGAAAAAGCGCGCCAGCAGGCAATTGCCGAAAATGTCCAATTTCTTGATCCGGGTATTCTTTATGGAAGGGCAAGCGCCGACGATATAGAATATTATTCCGCCGAGATGCTGGCTGCGAGCGCCGCTCACAGTTTCGAGGCGCTTTCGCACTGGACCGGAGACGCTCCGTACATCGGCATCTCCCAGGTGGAGGGCGTTTCGCCGCGGGATATTCCGGTAACGGTCCTGACCATTATCGGCCGCAATATGCCCTTCCTTTACGATTCCGTCATGGGCGAGGTCACCAGCAGCTATCGCGGTCTTTACCTCGCGGTGCACCCGATCCTGGTGCGCGACGAAAGCGCGCAGGCGGGCTATCGTCTTGCGGAACCCGAGGATGATCCTGCTGAAAATATCAGCCTCATCCAGCTGCATATCGCGCCGCTCACGCCGCAAGCCGCCGCAGCGCTGGAAGAAAGACTGCGCTTCGTGCTGACGCAGGTTCAGTTCGCCTATCGCGACTGGCGGCCCATGCTGGCGAAACTCGACGAGGCGCTGGATGAATTGTCCAAGCGCGGTTCGTCACGGCGCAAGACCGAGCGTGCGGAAGCCGTAGAATTCCTCAACTGGCTTCGCAACGACAATTTCACCTTCCTCGGCATGCGTGACTACACCTATTCCGGCAAGGGAAAGAACGCGAAGATCGAGCGCGGTGACGGCGTCGGTCTCGGCAGCCTCAGCGATCCGGATGTGCGCGTGCTGCGCCTCGGCAAGAATGCCGTGACGACGACGCCGGAAATCCTTGCCTTCCTCGACGGCCCGGATTTCCTCATCGTCACCAAGGCCAATGTGAAATCCATCGTGCACCGCCGCGCCTATATGGATTATATCGGCATCAAGCGCTTCGACGAGGACGGCAATGTCATCGGCGAATTGCGCATCGTCGGCCTCTTCACCGCCACCGCCTATACGCGCTCAGTCAAGCAGATACCGCTGCTGCGCGCCAAGGTCGCGGAAGTCGAGCGGCATTTCGGCTTCGATCCGAACAGCCACTCCGGCCGCATCCTGCAGAACACGCTGGAAGCCTATCCGCGCGACGATCTTTTCCAGATCGAAACCGATCTTCTGATCCGCTTCGTCGAGCAGATCATGGAACTGAGCGACCGGCCGCGCGTGCGCGTGCTTGCACGTATCGACCGTTTCGACCGTTTCGTTTCGGCCATCATCTTCGTTCCGCGCGAGGAGTATAATTCCTATGTACGCGAGAAGATCGGCGACTATCTGAGCACGGTCTATGACGGGCATATTTCCGCCTATTACCCCGCCTTCCCCGAAGGCGCCGTCGCCCGCGTCCACTTCATCGTCGGCCGAACGGAAGGCAAGACGCCGCGCATCGCCCAGGACAAGCTCGAAGACGCCGTCAGCGACATTGCGGCGCGCTGGATAGACCATTTCGTCGCCCTGTCCGAGCCGGGAGCGCCGGTGCTGGAGGTCGATCAGGCCTATCAGGAAGCCTTCACGCCGGAAGAAGCGATCGGCGACATGCCGGATATTCTGGGCGCCGCGAAGGGCGAGCCGGTCCGCATCGAATTTTACCAGCAGGAAGGTCAATCGGCGGAGACGCTGTCGCTGAAGATTTTCCACCGCGACGGCCACCTGCCGCTTTCACGCCGCGTACCGCTGCTCGAAAATCTCGGTTTCAACGTCATCAGCGAGCGCACCTTCGATATCGGTGTCGTTTCGGACGGCGAAAAGCGCGACATCGTGCTGCACGACATGGAACTGTCGGTCGCCAAGGGAACGACGCTCGATCTGCCGCACTATGGACAGAAACTCGAAGAAGCGTTCCTCGCCGCCTTCTCCGGCAAGGTCGACAATGACAACTTCAACCGCCTGATCCTCGCCTGCGGCCTCACCGTGCGCGAAGTCTCCGTACTGCGCGCCTATGCCCGTTATCTCCGCCAGACCGGCATCGTCTATTCGCAGGAGCATATTTCCGAAACGCTCTATAAGTATCCGGCGATTTCCCGCAATATTTTCGCGCTGTTCAAAGCCGGCTTCGATCCGTCCGTCGACGAAAAGAAGCGGCTGAAGAAACTTGCCGAAATACACAAGGCAATCGAAGCGGCATTGAGCGGCGTTCCCAATCTCGACGAGGACCGCACGCTCAGGCGTTACGTCAACGCCATCGACGCGACGCTGCGCACCAACTACTTCCAGAAAAATGCCGACGGCACGCCGCGTGACCTGTTGGCCTTCAAGTTCGATCCGAAACATCTGGACGGCCTGCCCGACCCACGTCCCTTCCGCGAAATCTTCGTCTACGGAACAGAGGTCGAAGGCGTGCATCTGCGCTTCGGCAAGGTCGCGCGCGGCGGTCTGCGCTGGTCGGATCGCGGCCAGGATTACCGCACGGAAGTGCTCGGCCTCGTCAAGGCGCAACAGGTCAAGAATGCGGTGATCGTTCCGGTCGGCGCCAAGGGCGGCTTCTTCCCGAAGAACCTGCCGGCCGGCGGCTCCCGCGACGAGGTCTTCAATGCCGGCCGCGAGGCCTACAAGACCTATATCCGCACCCTGCTCTCCATCACCGACAATATCGTCGACGATGCCATCGTACCGCCAGCCGACACGCTGCGCCTCGACGGTGACGACCCCTATTTCGTCGTCGCCGCCGACAAGGGAACGGCAACCTTCTCCGATACGGCGAACGGTCTTGCCCATGAGGCCGGTTTCTGGCTGGACGACGCCTTCGCATCGGGCGGTTCGGCCGGTTACGACCACAAGAAGATGGGCATTACCGCCCGTGGCGCCTGGGAAACGGTGAAACGCCATTTCCGTGAAATGGACACCGACATCCAGACCACCCCCTTCACGGTGGCGGGCGTGGGCGATATGTCCGGCGACGTTTTCGGCAACGGCATGCTGCTGTCGGAAAAGATCAGGCTGATCGCCGCCTTCGATCACCGCGACATCTTCATCGATCCGGATCCCGACACCGACAAGTCCTTTGCCGAACGCAAGCGGCTTTTCGAACTGCCGCGTTCCAGCTGGCAGGATTACGATCGTTCGGCCCTCTCCGCCGGTGCGATGATCATCTCGCGCTCCGACAAATCGGTGACGCTGACGCCGGAAGCCGTGGCCGCCATCGGCATCGACAAATCCGTCGCCACGCCCTTCGAGATCATGACGGCCATCCTGAAGGCACCAACCGATCTCCTCTGGTTCGGCGGCATCGGCACCTACATCAAGGCGGCGGTGGAAACCAATGCCGAGGTGGGTGACAGGGCGAACGACCCCATTCGTGTCAACGCAACCGAGCTGCGCGCCAAGGTCATCGGCGAAGGCGCCAATCTCGGCATCACCCAGAAGGGGCGCATCGCCTATGCGCTTTCGGGCGGGCGATGCAATTCCGACGCCATTGACAACTCGGCCGGCGTGAACTCCTCGGACGTCGAGGTCAACATCAAGATCGCGCTTGCCTCCGCCGTGAACAGCGGTCGCCTGACGATGCCGAAACGCAACCAGCTTCTTGCTTCCATGACGCCGGAAGTGGCGCAGCTGGTATTGCGCAACAACTACCTGCAATCGCTGGCGATCTCGCTGACGGAGCGGCTGGGCCTTTCGAACCGCGAAGAACTCGGCCGCCTGATGAGCGCGCTGGAGGCGACCGGACAACTGAACCGCAAGGTCGAAACCCTGCCCAACAATGCCGAATTCAGCGAAAGATACGCCACCGGCAAACCGCTGACCCGGCCGGAAATCGGCGTGCTCCTCTCCTATGCCAAGCTCACTTTGTTCGATGCATTGGTGGCAAGCACGCTTCCCGACGAACCCTATCTCCAGCATCTTCTGGTCGATTATTTCCCGGCCAAGATGCAGAAGAACTATGCGGACGATATCAAGTCGCATCGTCTGCATCGCGAAATCGTCGCGACCGCGCTCGCCAATGCCGTCGTCAATCGCGGCGGCCCGGGCTTTGTGCAGAAACTTGCCGATGCGAGCGGTCTTCTGGCGGCCGACGTCGTCAAGGCAGCAGTGATCGTCGAGGATGGTTTCGGTCTCAAACGCCTGTGGAGCGAAGTCGACGCGCTTGACGGCAAGGTCGGCGGTGAAGTCCAGAACGGGCTTTATGCCATGATCACGCGTATCTTCTCGGATGCGAGCAGGCTTTACCTGCAAACCGGGAGCGCGAGTGCGGCCGCAGGTGACATGGCGACCGAAATCGAGCGACTGAAAACCGCCATCAAGACGCTATCGCCGGCAGCGGCGAAGTACCGCCGCGAACTCGGCGTCACGGAAATCGACGGCGTTCCTTCCGGTCTTCTGGAGGAACTCGATACGCTTTCCCTGCTCGTCTATGTGCCGGAGATCATGCGCATCGCCGAAAGCGCCGGTACGACGCTTGCCCGCGCCGCCGAAAGCTACGCCACCGTCTCATCGACCTTCCGCGTCGCGCGTCTGCTGGATGCAAGCCAGCGCATCACACCGGCGGATCATTACGAGAGTCTGGCTCTCCTGCGCAGCCAGGACCAGATCTCCTCGTCGAGACGCCGGATCGTCATCTCCGCGCTGACCGAATACGCCAAAGAAAAGGATCCGGTTCAGGCCTGGTATGCGGCGGATCGCGTGCGCGTCAACCGCATCGTCTCCGAACTCGGCGCGCTCAGCGACAGCGGCGACACCAACCTTGCCCGTCTGACGGTCGCGGCCGGGCTGCTTGGCGATATCGTCCAGGCACGCTGATCGGCAGCCTCAAAAAACGCCATCCGGGTCCTCCCGGATGGCGCCAGACAAGATGGATGCACCCGCATCGCGCATTTTATTTCCCGATTTTCCGATAGGACGATGAATGACTGTCCCTTCCCCAAATGCGGAAACAGTGGTTGCCAAACGCGGCATCTGGGGCTGGGTGATGTTCGACTGGGCGGCGCAGCCGTTCTTTACGGTCGTCACGACCTTCGTTTTCGGGCCTTATTTCGTCGCACGGCTCACCGATGATCCTATTTCGGCGCAGGCGACATGGAGCAACATGGCGACGGTGTCTTCGATCATCATCGCCCTATTCTCCCCCATTCTCGGCTCCATCGCCGACCAGTCCGGCGCACGCAAACCGTGGATCGCCTTCTTTGCCGTCATCAAGATTGTCAGTCTCTTTTTCCTCTGGTTTGCCGCACCCGGTTCGCCGCTCATCCTTCCAATCGTCTGCATGATCCTCGCGTCCATCGCGGCGGAATTTTCCATCGTCTTCAACGATTCCATGATGCCGCGCCTGACCAGCCCGCAAAATGTCGGGCGCATTTCCAATCTCGCCTGGGGGCTCGGTTATCTCGGCGGCATGGTGGTGCTGATTGCCGTGGTGACGCTTCTGGCCGCCAATCCACAAACCGGGGTGACCATCGCCGGTATCAGGCCTCTTTTCGGCCTCGATCCCGCAACCGGCGAGGATGCCAGAATAACCGGCCCGCTCGCCGCGGTCTGGTATCTCATCTTCATTCTGCCGATGTTTCTTCTCACTCCCGATGCTGAAAAGGGCTTACCCTTCGCAGCCGCGATCCGCTCGGGGATGGGGGAACTGAAGATCACGCTGCGCGAGCTGCGCTACCGCCCCGTGCTGTTGCGGTTTCTGATTGCGCGCATGCTTTATCAGGACGGCGTCAATGGCGTGCTCATTCTGGGCGGGGCCTTCGCTGCCGGCATGTTCGGCTGGGCGACGATGGAAATCGGGCTCTTCGGCATCCTGCTCAATATCGTTGCCATCGCCGGCTGCTTTGCCGCCGGGCGCGTCGACCAGAAGCTCGGGTCGCGCATCACCATCCTTATCAGTCTCGTGCTTCTGTTGCTGGCCACGCTCGGAATCGTCTCGACGGAAAAGGGCTCCACCCTTTTCGGCTGGATACAATTGTCGACCGCAGATAATGGCGGCATCTTCGCCACCGGCGCGGAAAAGGCCTATCTGCTTTATGGTGTGTTGATCGGCCTTGCCTTCGGCCCGGTTCAGGCCTCGTCACGATCTTATCTTGCCCGCAACATCACTGTCGCCGAGGCGGGTCGTTATTTCGGTATTTATGCGCTCTCCGGACGCGCCACCAGCTTCATGGCGACGCTGTCGTTTTCCATAGCAACCACGATAAGCGGCTCCGCCCATATCGGCATGGCGACGCTCATCGTATTTCTGGGATCCGGGTTCCTGCTGTTGCTGCGCGTGCCGGAAAGAACGGCAGGCTGAAAGTCTGAAGCAAAAGCCGATGCGGTTTGCTGAAACCGGGCATCGGCCCGACAGGATCAGAGCTGATCGAGCTTTTGCTGCAATGCGCGCAACTGCGCCTTCAGCTCATCGATTTCGGATGCATTCGGCTTGCGGGTTTCCTTGGGCGCCTGCGGCATTGCGAAAGGTGTGAAACCCTGCATCGCCTGCCGGAACAGTTCCGTATTGCGGCGGATCTGCTCTTCCATCATTTGCAGCGGCGCCTGAAAATTGCGGGCAAGCGAACCATCGCCGAAAGCCTTGGCCATATGCTCCTGCATCTGGCTCTGCTGGTCGGAGAAGGTCTTCATCGAATGTTCGAGAAATGTCGGCACGACCATCTGCATCTGGTCGCCGTAATAGGAGATTAATTGCCGCAGAAACGCCGTCGGCAGCAACGTATTGCCGGTTTTGGCCTCCTGTTCGACGATGATCTGCGTCAGCACCGCATGCGTGATGTCTTCGGAGGACTTGGCATCCTGAACCTTGAAGTCCTCGCCGCGCTTGACCATCTGCGCCAGATCATCGAGCGTCACATAGGTGCTGGTACCGGTATTGTAGAGCCGCCGGTTGGCGTATTTTTTAATGATTGTTTCGCCGTCGTGTTTCGCCATGCCCGCCTCCTCGCGATGATGGTATTTTCTTGTTTTTTGGTGTTATTGCTCTTCCCGCCGCAAAGTGTATGCGCAAAACGAGCCCTCTGACAAATGTTTTGTGCATCGCAACAGTTTGTTTTTTGCGCAGCAATTTTCCGCAAGATTTCGGCGTGATTTAGCAACATCTTTTAAAGCAACTTTCGCCATTTGACTTGTATTGAAAGCTTTGCCAGTCTCCGCCCGCAAGTGAGGAGAAAACTGATGACCCTGCCTTCAATCGTGATTGCCAGCGCCGCGCGCACAGCCGTCGGCTCTTTCAACGGCCACTTCGCCAATACGCCAGCCCATGAACTCGGGGCGACCGTCATCAGCGCCGTGCTGGAGCGCGCCGGTGTCGCGGCAAACGAAATCGATGAAGTCATTCTCGGTCAGGTCCTGACGGCAGGCGAGGGACAGAACCCGGCGCGGCAGGCTGCCATGAAGGCCGGCATTCCACAGGAAGCGACCGCCTTCGGCCTCAATCAGCTTTGCGGCTCTGGCCTGCGCGCCGTGGCCCTCGGCATGCAGCAGATCGTGACCGGCGACGCAAACATCGTCATTGCCGGCGGGCAGGAATCCATGTCCATGGCTCCCCACTGCGCCCATTTGCGCGGCGGCGTGAAGATGGGCGATTTCAAGATGATCGACACCATGCTGAAAGATGGCCTTACCGACGCCTTCTATGGCTACCACATGGGCATCACCGCTGAAAACATCGCCCGCCAATGGCAGCTTTCCCGCGACGAGCAGGACCAATTCGCCGTCGCATCGCAAAACAAGGCCGAAGCCGCGCAAAGCGCCGGCCGTTTTGCAGATGAGATCGTGGCTTTCACGGTGAAGGGCCGTAAGGCCGATATCGTCATTGATACAGATGAGCATATCCGCGCCGGGGCTTCGCTGGAAACCATGGCCAAGCTGCGCCCCGCCTTTGACAAGGAAGGGACGGTCACGGCCGGCAACGCCTCCGGTCTGAACGATGGCGCCGCCGCCACGCTTTTGATGTCGGAACAGGAAGCAGGAAAGCGCGGTATCAGGCCGCTCGCCCGTATCGCCTCCTGGGCGACGGCGGGTGTCGATCCGCAGATCATGGGCACCGGTCCCATCCCCGCCTCCCGCAAGGCCCTGGCCAAAGCCGGCTGGTCGATCAGCGATATTGGTCTTGTGGAAGCCAACGAAGCCTTTGCGGCCCAGTCCTGCGCCGTGGTGCGCGAACTTGGCCTTGATCCTGCCATCGTCAATGTCAATGGCGGGGCGATTGCCATCGGCCATCCGATCGGCGCCTCCGGCGCGCGCGTCCTCAACACCCTGATTTTCGAAATGCGCCGCCGTAACGTGTCCAAGGGTCTTGCAACGCTCTGCATCGGCGGCGGCATGGGCGTCGCCATGTGCATCGAAGCACTCTGAAACCGCCACACGACTTGCCAAAAAGCAATTCCGGTTCAGCGCGCAATAGGGTAGAAGCGGTCTCCCATTGGCCGCATTTCTGTGGCCGGTGAGCACGACGAACAAGTTCTGCAAGATATGGAAGCATCCTCGCATATGCAGGCGCTTCAATGACAGGTCATGGAGGCCGATATGAGCCGGGTTGCGTTGATTTCCGGCGGGACGAGCGGCATAGGCGCCGCAATCGCCCGCGCCCTGCAGGCGGCCGGCTACCGGGTGGCCGTCAATTACGCCTTCACGACGGACAGGGCGGAAGCATTCCAGAAAGAAACCGGCATCCCCGCTTTTCAGTGGGACGTGCGCGACTATGACGCCTGCGTCAATGGCATAGCCAGGGTAGAAGAGACCTTCGGTCCCGTCGAGGTGCTCGTCAACAATGCCGGCATCACCCGCGATGCGATGTTCCATAAAATGTCGCCGCAGCAATGGCGCGAGGTGATCGACACCAACCTCACCGGCGTGTTCAACATGACCCACCCCGTATGGCCGGGCATGCGCGACCGCGGCTTTGGCCGCATCGTCAACATCTCCTCCATCAATGGCCAGAAAGGTCAGGCGGGACAGGCCAATTATTCCGCCTCGAAAGCGGGCGATATCGGCTTCACCAAGGCGCTCGCCCAGGAAGGCGCCAGCCGCAATATCACCGTCAACGCCATCTGCCCCGGTTATATCGGCACGGAGATGGTGAGAGCTATACCGGAGAAGGTTCTGGCTGAGCGGATCGTGCCGCAAATTCCCGTTGGACGGCTGGGTGAGCCGGAAGAAATCGCGCGCTGCGTTCTGTTTCTGGTTTCCGACGAGGCGGGTTTCATCACCGGTTCGACCATGACGGCCAATGGCGGACAATATTTCGCCTGAGGCCGTTGATCCTGCCTTCCTGGCCGCCTGAACTCAGTAAACTTTCCGTGATCGCAGCTTCGATAATTTTGCCGCGCACAAAAACTTGAAGATGAAACACTGGAATGACGCGCATCCTAAACTAATGAAAATACGATAGTTTTTGTATAGTTTAGAATGAGTCTAGAAAATCCTTGGCGACTCATTAAGAGGTTTTTCTTGACATTTGCTGTCCTGTTTTGGTTTAAGAACGAAAACAACGTGTTGCGTCATACAGGCAGTCCATCATGCTGGTTTGCAGCTGCAATTACATCACCGATCACGATATCCGGGACGTCATCAACGAGCTCCTCGACGAGGACTGTTGGCAGCTCATCGTTCCTGCAAAAGTGTATCACGCCATGGAAAAACGCGGTCGCTGTTGCGGCTGTTTCCCCACCGTTGTCGACCTGATCATCAAAACCACCGAAGAATATCATGCCCGTCGCCACTCGACTGAGGCCGATGTTTTTGATTTTATGTCCCGCCTGAAACAATTCCATGAAGAGAACAGGAGAGCGGACATTGAAAGGCGACAAAAAAGTCATCGAGCGGCTTAACGAGGCCCTTTTTCTCGAACTCGGTGCGGTAAACCAGTACTGGCTTCACTATCGTTTGCTGGAAGACTGGGGCTACACGAAGCTCGCCAAAAAGGAACGTGCTGAATCCATCGAGGAAATGCAGCACGCCGACAAGCTGGTCGCACGCATCATCTTCCTTGAAGGCCATCCCAACCTTCAGACCGTCGCGCCCCTGCGCATCGGCCAGAATGTCAAGGAAGTTCTGGAATCCGACCTCGCCGGCGAATATGACGCCCGCACCTCCTACAAGAAATCGCGTGATATCTGTTATGAGGCCGGAGACTACGTCTCCATGAAGCTTTTCGAAGAACTGCTGATCGACGAGGAAGGCCATATCGACTTTCTCGAAACCCAGCTCGAACTGCTCGGCAAGATCGGCGAGGAAAAATACGGCCAGCTCAACGCCGATTCCGCCAACGAAGCGGAATAAGCACTGGCGACAGGACAGAAAAGGCGGCCTTGGCCGCCTTTTTTATTTGCCGGAAAGGTGCTGGAACTCCGCCACGACCTGCTCGTATACCGCGCGCTTGAACGGCACGATGAGCTCCGGCAGGCTTTCCATCGGCTTCCAGTCCCATGCGTCGAATTCGGCGGTGTGCCCGGTCGGCGGCGGATCGATCTGGATCTCGCTTTCGTCGCCTTCGAAACGGAACGCAAACCAGCGCTGCGCCTGCCCGCGATATTTGCCCCTGAGGCCGATACCGATCAGTTCAGGTGGCAGGTCATAGTGAATCCAGTCGCTCGCCTCCGCAAGCAGGCTCACCGTTTTCATGCCTGTTTCTTCGTAGAGTTCGCGAATGGCGGCCGTCAAAGGCCGCTCACCGTCATCGATGCCGCCCTGCGGCATCTGCCACAGATGCGGTGAGCCATCATATTCGGAATTGCCTTCCTTGATGCGCCTGCCTGCCCAGACAAGCCCTTCGGCATTCAACACCATAATTCCCGCACAGGGACGATAAGGCAAATCTTCTGCTTTGATTGTCATGGGAAACCCGCACTGTCTGAGCGCCAGAAATGGCCGCACGCAAGGTTTACTGCCCTGCCTGCCCGGAAACAAGCGCAGAAACACCGACAATCTCGATGCCGCGCCCACCAGCCTCGCGCGACCATTTGGAGATCGCGGCAACGCTTTCATCGAAAGCCGAAGCAACGCCGATCGCCTGGCCGTTCCGCCGTGCAATTCGTTCCAGTTCGTCCAGCTTGCGCAGAATGGCAGCTTCGGTGACTTCGCCGTCGAGCAGAATATCGGCAAAACCCTGTGGCGCGGAAATCGCCTTGGCAATGCCGCCGCTCAGCGACTGCGCCGAAGAGCCGTCATCCAGAAACAGCAGGCCACGCTTGCCGATGTCGCGCATTACCGGCTCCAGCGCCGCCTGCTCGGCAAGGAAACGCCCGCCGAGATAATTCATGATGCCGGTGTAATTGGTGATCTTCGCCATGGAGCGATGCAGCCGGTCGATGTTGACCTTGGCGGGATCACCCGCCAGCAGGGTGTCCGGGCCGGGATTGGTGCCGGGGTAACCGAAAGGCTCAAGCGGTATCTGCAGAAGGATTTCATGTCCCTGTCGGCGCGCTTCCTGCATCCAGCGCTGCAGGCTGTTGCCGCTGGCGGCAAAACCGAGCGTCACCTCCGGCGGCAGCTCCCGGATCGCTTTTTGCGACCCCGTCTGGCTGAGACCCAGCCCGCCGACCACGATCGCCACCCGGGTGCCGCGTGCGCCAGACCAGGGCCGCGCATATTGCTCCATCGGCAGCAAACCGTCCGCACCGACAACCGGCAATCTGCCGAATGCAGTTTCTTCCAGCAGTTCCTCATTGGGTCGCGTCGCCATGCGCGGATCCTGACCATAGGTCTGGCCGCTCATCAGCACCGGCCCATCACCCTCGCGAGGGCGGGGAGAGTAAACCGATACGACATTGCCATCAGGCATTGTCTCACGATTAATGTTGGCGCCGGAGCGCCCGCTTTGCGGCTGCAGAGCGGCAGCGTCAGCGGGCGCCGTTGCCTTGGCCGCTGGGGTTTCAGGTGTCTTTTCGGCAAGCTGAGGCTGTGCATCCGGCCCGCTCGCCGTCTTCTGCAAATTGCCGGGCGAAAGCGCCGTATAGACGGACAGGCCGCCGATTGAGAAAACCGCAAGCACCGACAGAGCCATAATGACGGAAAAGCGCCGGTTGATACCGGCGCCTTTTTTCTGACGACCCAGAAGTGGTTTTCGCAGGTCCGAAGGCAATGAACGATCCGTCCAAACGGTTGGGCAATAGATGGAATGCGCCGGCTGACCGGCGCACTATCTTACTGCTTGTTGACCACAGCCTTTTCCGGGTTCGGCGGGAAAGACGGATCCGTCTTGGTGCCGCGCAACAGGTCCAGAGCATAGTTGAGCTGGATGTCGTCCTTGGCTTCCGGCGGAACATAAGCGGAGGAACCCGAACCTTCGTCGGTTTCGCTCTGGCCCTTGATGTGGCCGGAAAGACCGGATTCACCTTCGGTGGTCACCTTGCCCTGCAGCTCGGGCGGCAATGGCTGCTCCACCTTGATGTCAGGCTCAATGCCCGTACCCTGGATCGATTTACCCGACGGCGTGTAATAGAGCGCCGTGGTCAGGCGCAGCGCGCCCGCCTCGCCGAGCGGAATGATCGTCTGGACCGAACCCTTGCCGAAGGAACGCGTGCCGACCACGGTGGCACGGCGCAGATCCTGCAGGGCGCCGGCAACGATTTCCGAAGCCGAAGCCGAACCGCCGTTGACGACACGATTACCGGCTTGCCATCGGTCAGATCGCCTGCCGTCGCGTTGAAGCGGCGGGTCTCGTCGGGGTTACGGCCACGGGTCGAAACGACCTCGCCACGTTCGAGGAAGGCGTCGGAGACATTGATCGCCTGATCGAGCAGACCGCCCGGATTGAGGCGAAGGTCGAGCACATAACCCTTCAGCTTGTCGGCCGGCACGTCCGCCTTGATCTTCTTGATCGCCTTTTCGAGATCGTCATAGGTCTTCTCGGTAAAGGAGATGACGCGCAGATAACCGACATTGTCGCCCTCGACGCGGGACTTCACCGCGCGAACGGCAATGACATCGCGCATGACGGTGAATTCGAGCGGCTTGTCGGCGCCCTGGCGGATGATCGTCAGCTTGATCGGCGTCTTGACCGCGCCGCGCATCTTTTCTACCGCCTGCTCCAGCTTCAGGCCACGAACCGGCGTACCGTCGATTTCCGAAATGAAGTCGCCGGCGAGAATGCCTGCGCGGGAAGCCGGTGTATCGTCAATCGGCGTAATGACCTTGACGAGCTCGTTCTCCATGGTCACTTCGATGCCGAGACCGCCGAATTCACCCTTGGTCTGGGTGCGCATGTCGTTGGCATCCTTGGCATTCATGAAGCTCGAATGCGGATCGAGCGAACTCAGCATGCCGTTGATGGCGTTTTCCACCAGCTTCTCGTCATCCGGCGGCGTCACATATTGTGCGCGCACGCGCTCGAACACATCGCCAAAGATCGACAGTTCCTTATAGGTCGAAGGCCCGGCCGCCTGTGCCGGCATGCTCGCCGAATAAATCACGCTCATCGCCGTGGCGCCCATAAGCCCACCGATAAGGAGAAGCGAAACCTTACGAATCATTGTGCGCCCTTCCGGTATTTTTTGCGGTCCACCACGGTTGAGAATCAACCGGTACACCATCTTTCCTGAACTCAATGTAGAGCGTTGGCCTGTCGGTTTCCAGCGCCAATGCTGCTGCACTCGCTACTCTTTTTGCACCCATGGAGGCGATGGGCTCTCCGGAGAACACGAACATTCCCTGCCGCGTCCTCACATTGTCCATGCCCGTCATCACCACATGATATCCATCACCCGTATTGAGGATAATCATCCGGCCATAACTGCGAAAATCTCCGGCAAACACCACGAAGCCGTCTGCAGGCGCCGTCACGATGGCTTCCGGTCCGCTCGCGACGACAATTCCCTTGGAAAAGTGGCCCGTTCCATCCGCATCGCCGAAGCGCCGCAGCACCTCGCCCGCAACCGGAACCTCCAGCTTTCCCTTCAAACTCGCGAAGGGATATGCGGGCGCAATACGGTTTTTATCAGGCATTCCAGCCTCGGCCGCGGCCCGCTCCTTTTCGCGTTCCGCCTCCGAAAGACGGGCCAGACGCTGCTCTTCCGCCCGCGCCTTTTCCATCGCCTCCCGCACCGAGGTAATCTCGCCTTCAAGCGAACTGACCAGCCCCTCGAGGCTCGTCGCCTTGCTCGCAAGCTCTTCGGATCGCTTGCGTTCCGCCTCCAGCTCTGTCGCCGTCTGGGTATTCTTGCGATCGTTTTCGACAATCAGCAGGTCGAGACGTTTTTCCTCTTCCAGACTTGCCGTCATCATACCCGTAAGATCGTCCTTTTCGCGAGCGATTGCCTGCCTCAGATCAGTCAATTCTTTGAGAGCGGCGACCAGCTTGTCGGTTTCACCGCGAATGCCGGGCACGACAGCGCCGAGAAGAATGGCGCTTCGCACGGACGCCAGCGCATCCTCCGGCGAGACGAGAAGGGCGGGGGGCGGGTTTCGGCCCATGCGCTGCAACGCCGCCAGAACCTCCGCCAGCACGCCGCGCCTCTCACGCAGCGACGCCTTGACGCCATCCTCGCGCACCGAAAGCTTGGCCAGGCGATCCTCACCGTCGCTGATCTTGGTTTCCAGCGCCTTACGCCGGGCAGCCGATGCGATCAGCTCTTCCCGGATGCGGGCGCTGTCCTGATTGAGGGAGGCGATGCTTTCCTCAAGCTTCCTTGTCTTGTCTTCCGAAAGACCGATGCTGTCGACCAGCTCCTCCAGATCCTGCCGGTTCTGGTCGCGGCGCTTCTCCAGCGTTTGCAGCGCATCCGGCGACGAATCATCGCCTGCGGCCGGAACGGCGCCCGCATCGTCCCGCGAATAGGTCGGACCGATGCCCATGACGAAAGCAGCAATAACCGCGCCCGCAAGGGCAGCGTGCCGTTTTCGTTGAGGCCTGTTGTCCATGTGAACTTTCTTTGATGCCGAAGCAGAAGCGCCGATATTAGGGATTTTGCCGCGATCTTCCAAGAGGCCCTGGAAAGGCCGCCGCCAAAGCCGTGCGCTGTCAGCGGTGTCGCGGAGCTTCATGTTGAAATTGAGACAATTATCCGAATCGAAACCCGATCAAACGCGATGATAGGGATGACCGGAGAGGATCGTGACAGCGCGGTAAAGCTGCTCGGCGATCAGGATACGAACGATCTGATGCGGCCATGTCAGCTTGCCGAGATTGAGAACGGCCGTCGCCTTGTCGTAAAGCGCGGGATCGAGCCCATCGGCTCCGCCTATGGCGATCACGAGGTCTCGCTTGCCGCTATCGCGCAGATCGCCAAAAAATGAAGCGAAGGCAGGACTATCAAGCGCCTTTCCGCGCTCGTCCAGCAGCACGAGGGCAGCACCATCGGCCAGATGTTTCTCCAGCATCGCGGCTTCTTCGCGCTTGCGGGTCTCCGCATTGGAAGCGCGGCTTTCGGCAACCTCGATCACCCGCGAAAACTCCAACCCGATCGCCGGGCCGGTCTTTGCCAGGCGCTCGATATAACGGGCCGCAAGATCCTTTTCGGGGCCGGATTTCAGCCGTCCCACCGCAAAAATTGAAATCCGCATCGCAAACCTGCATTCGTCGTGACCCAACAGGATCACGCTCTTAACAGCATAGCCTGCGGATTCCTATGCGGCCGGTCTGATTTCCGGCCAGAGGCACCGTTTCCGAAGTCAGATATGATCTTCGGCAAAAGCGATGCACTCGCTCAAAGGCTCACCGCATCAATGCAGCGTCTCTTCCGGCATGTCCGGCGTCGCCCACATTTTTTCAATGTTGTAGAAGGCGCGGATTTCCGGGCGGAACACGTGAACGATGATGTCGCCGGTATCGATCAGCACCCAGTCTCCGGTCTCGAGACCTTCGACGCGGGCGTTTCCGAACCCTTCATCCTTCATGTCCTTGAGAAGATGCTCGCAAATCGCCGAAACATGCCTGTTCGACCGCCCGGAGACCACGACCATGTAGTCCGCAAGCGCCGATTTTCCGGCAATGTTGAGAGAGACGATATCTTCAGCCTTGGAGTCCTCGAGGCTCGCGAGGACGGTTTCGAGGGCATGGCCGGCGGCATCGGCGCCACTGTCCTGGCCCTTCGGGATAGCAACAAATGCTCTTCCCTTGGCGTGTACTGTTGTCAGAGGTTTTCCTTTCCAAGAATGACAAAACAGGTACTGGCGACGCGATTCTCTGCGTCACATAATGAAGGTGGCATCAAAGCATTAACTTTTCAAGATATGGACCCTTCGACACCCGGCACATACATCATTTGTGATCGAAGGCGTCATTTACGACCGTTGCGAAGCGCCGTGGAGCTGAGCGTGGAGCGCGGACCGTGAATGAAAACCCAGGCAGGGGCCGCTTTTTTCCACAAAACGCCAGCATCGTCCTCATCCACCCGTGCATGGCTGAAGGCCTGCGCCATGGTGGAGGAAAGATAAGAGAGCGTGGAGCCTGGCCGATCGATCACGGCAATCGGGAATGTCTCGGCGATCCGCCGCCATTTCTGCCACCGATGGAAGCTTTTCAGATTGTCCGCTCCCATGATCCAGACGAAACGGACATGCGGATTCTTCGCCTTCACCTTGGCAAGCGTATTGGCCGTATAGCTCATCCCCAGTGATTTTTCGAAGGCCGTCACCTTGATGCGCGGGTCGTGGACCAGCTTTTCGCAGGCGGCGATACGATCTTCCAGAGACGCCAGCTCCGAACGGCTTTTCAGCGGGTTGCCCGGTGTGACGATCCACCAGAGCTGGTCGAGACCGAGCCTGCGCAGCGCAATCTCGGCCACAAGCGCGTGACCCGCATGCGGCGGATTGAAAGAACCACCGAACAGGCCGACGACCATGCCGCGCTCCACATGCGGCATGGTGAGATAACGTCTGTCGAGGCGCTTGTCAGCCGGCAAATATCAGGTCCGTGTCTGGCCGGTGCCATGCACCCGGTATTTGAACGAGGTAAGCTGCTCGACGCCGACCGGGCCCCGCGCATGCATCTTGCCCGTGGCAATGCCGATTTCAGCACCCATGCCGAATTCGCCGCCGTCCGCGAACTGCGTCGAGGCATTATGCAGTAGAATAGCCGAATCGAGTTCGTTGAAGAAACGCGCGACCACATCGGGATCCTCGGCGATCACCGCCTCGGTGTGGTTGGACGAATAGGTGCCGATATGTTCGATCGCGCCCGAAATACCCTCCACCACGGCGACGGAAATGATCGCATCGAGATATTCGGTGCGCCAGTCCTCTTCCGTTGCTGGCGTGAGACCCGCCACCACATCGCAAACGGCCTGCGAACCGCGTACTTCGCAGCCGGCTTCGATCAAGGCTTTGACGAGCGGCGTAAGATGCGTGGAAACGGCAGCGGCATCCACCAGCAACGTTTCGGCCGCCCCACAAATACCGGTGCGGCGCATCTTGGCATTGACGACGATACGTTTCGCCATGTCGACATCGGCCGATTTGTCGATGTAGACATGACAAATGCCTTCCAGATGCGCGAAGACCGGCACACGGGCTTCCGACTGTACCCGCGCCACGAGGCTTTTGCCGCCGCGCGGCACGATGACGTCAACCGTGCCGTTCAATCCACTCAGAAGCGCGCCGACAGCGGCGCGATCGGTCACCGGCACCAGCTGAATGGCATGCTCGGGAAGACCGGCGATCTTCAGGCCTTCCACGAGGCAGGCATGGATAGCACGCGATGAATGTTGCGAATCCGAGCCGCCGCGCAGGATGACGGCATTGCCCGCCTTGAGGCACAAAGCGCCGGCATCCGCCGTCACATTCGGTCGGCTTTCGTAAATCACGCCGATGACGCCGAGCGGTGTGCGCACGCGCTCGATCTTCAGCCCATTCGGACGATCCCAGGCGGCGATGACTTCACCGACCGGATCGGGCAGCGCCGCAACCGAACGGATGCCTTCGGCAATACCGGCGATCCTTGCATCGTTGAGGGTCAATCTGTCCACGAAGGAAACGGCAAGGCCTGCGCTTTCCGCGGCGACCAGATCTTTCCTGTTGGCGGCAAGGATCGCATCCCTGGATGCCTCGATGGCGGAGGCCATGGCAAGCAGCGCGCGGTTCTTCTGGTCTGTGCCGGCGATGGACAACGGTCGCGAAGCAGCTTTCGCCTGAGCGCCGATGGTCATCATCAACGCGTCAATATCATGGCTCTGCTTCACGGCCTGTTCAGGCATGGACCTCATCCTTCTTTGCATTTTTAACTTTGATGGCAGCGCCCGTCATCACCAGATCGTCACGATGAATCATGGCCGCCCGCCCGACATAACCAAGGATCGCCTCGATCTCGTTGGACTTGTGACCGATGATAAGACGCGCCTCTTCAGCATCGTAACCCGCAAGACCACGAGCGACTTCACGGCCTTCCGCACCGATAATGGCGATTGCATCACCACGGCCGAAATTGCCCTTCACCAGTCGCACACCCGCCGGAAGCAGGCTTTTTCCGGCATAAAGAGCCTTTTCCGCACCGGCATCCACATGGATTTCGCCGGCCGGCTGCAATTGCCCGGCAATCCAGGTCTTGCGCGCCGTCACCGGCGTACCTGAAGGCGCAAACCATGAGGAGCGCGCGCCGTTTTCAATAGCCTTCAAAGGATTAAGCGTCTTGCCGGAAGCGATGATCATGCCGCAGCCGGCAGCGGTCGCGATCTTGCCCGCATCGATCTTGGTGCGCATGCCGCCGCGTGAAAGCTCGGATGCCGCACCGCCTGCCATGGCCTCGATTTCGGGCGTAATATCGGCGATCGTCTCAAGGAATTTCGCGTCGGGATCGAGATGCGGCGGAGCCGTGTAAAGCCCGTCAATATCCGAAAGCAGCACCAGAAGATCGGCGCCGGTCATGGTCGCCACACGCGCCGCCAGACGGTCATTGTCACCATAACGGATCTCGGTGGTCGCCACGGTATCGTTTTCATTGATGATCGGGATGGCGCCGATCTTCAGCAACTGGTTGATGGTGGCGCGCGCATTGAGATAACGGCGACGCTCTTCGGTATCGGAGAGCGTCAGAAGAATCTGGCCAGCGACGATCTCATGCTGCGACAGGCTTTCCGACCATGCCCGCGCCAGCGCGATCTGGCCGACAGCCGCCGCCGCCTGGCTTTCTTCCAGCTTCAATGCACCGGAAGGCAGGCCAAGCACGGTGCGGCCAAGCGCGATGGCGCCCGAAGACACAACCTGTACATCCGCACCGTTTTTCTTCAGCGCGGCGATATCCTCGCAGATGGCGTCGAGCCAGTCTTTCTTGAGACCGGTCTTCCGGTCCACCAGAAGCGCCGATCCGATCTTGATGACGATCCGGTGATGGCTCGCCAGCGGCTTGCGCGTCAGGCTCATAGACGGTCGTCCTCTTCCTCGGCCTCGCTGTCCTCATGCGGCATCGACCGGTCGGGCAGGGCGGTTTCGCCACCATTGCTCGCCGAGACGATGACATCGCGAAGGGCGCGCAGCGCTTCCGTCATGCCGATATGGGCAGCAGCGGAGAGAAGTAGCGGGGGACGACCGCAGGCCTTCTCCAGTTCCTTGGCCTTCTTTTTCAGCTCTTTTTCATCCAGCACGTCGATCTGCGACAGCGCCACGATTTCCGGCTTGTCGGTCAGCCCGCCGCCATAGGCGTCCAGCTCGGCCTTAACAGTCTTATAGGCCTTGCCGACTTTCTCCTCCTGCGCGGAAACGAGATGCAGAAGCACGCGGGTACGCTCCACATGGCCAAGGAAACGGTCACCGATGCCCACACCCTCATGCGCGCCTTCGATGAGACCGGGAATATCGGCCAACACGAATTCACGGCCATCGATGGTCGCGACGCCCAGGTTCGGATGAAGGGTGGTGAAGGGATAGTTGGCGATCTTCGGCCGCGCACGGGTGACCGTCGCAAGGAACGTGGATTTACCCGCATTGGGCAGACCGACGAGACCGGCATCGGCGATCAGTTTCAGGCGAAGCCAGACCGTCTTTTCCTCGCCGGCAAGGCCCGGATTGGCATGGGTGGGCGCCTGATTGGTCGACGACTTGAAATAGGCATTGCCGAAACCGCCATTGCCGCCGGCGGCAAGACGAAAGCGCTGGCCTTCCTTCGTCAGATCGACGATCAGCGTTTCATTGTCTTCCTCGAATATCTGCGTACCGACGGGTACCTTCAGCACCACATCCGAACCCTTGGCGCCGGTGCGGGTCTTGCCCATGCCGTGCTGTCCGATGGAGGCCTTGAAATGCTGCTGGAAACGGAAGTCGATCAGCGTGTTGAGGCCGTTGACCACCTCAACCCAGACATCGCCGCCGCGTCCGCCATCGCCACCGTCAGGACCGCCGAATTCGATGAATTTTTCGCGCCGGAAGGAAACGGCGCCCGCGCCACCGTCACCGGACTTGATATAGACTTTTGCTTCATCGAGAAATTTCATCGGACTGCCGTTCTGTCGGTTTGCGGACGCAACAATCTTGCCATTGCGTCGAACAAAAATATCGTCGTTTCGAATACAAGCGCTTCTCCGCAAGGTCAAAGACTATCGTGCGGGAAGCCCATGCGCGAGACAAGGCCGGTTTGGATCAAACCGGCCTTGCAATGCTCCTCAAGTACGATGCGGCTGAATGAAATCCTCAGCCGTGATCTTCGTACCGATATGCGCCACCATGGCGGCGCGCGCCGTGGCGTAGACCTGATGGCAACCGGTCACCCGGAAGCCGAGTTTTTCCTGCACGCGCAGCGAAGCGGGATTATCCGCAAATACGCCGGAGTGAAGGGCCACTCCGGGCATACGGCGGAAGAACCGCTCGACCACGGCGGCCACCGCCTCGGTCATGTAACCCTTGCCCCAGTAGAAGCGGTTCAGCCAGTAGCCGAGATGCCACTCGCCGTGCCGCAATTCCACCGAGACGACACCGATCAGGGTATCGTCGCCGCTGGTAATGGCGAAATCCCAGTCGGGCAGGGTGCCGGAGGTGCGCAAGACCAGCCATTCCAGCGCATCCTGCTTGTGGTAGGGCGCCGGAACGCGGGCCAACATTCTGGTCACGGCGAAATCGCCAAGCGATTCCGCAATGCTGCCGGCATCGGAAAGCCGCTGCGGCCGCAGCACCAGACGCTTTGTCTCGATGACAGGGCAGGGGCCGGGCGGCGCTACGGCAGTGGCGGCGCGGCGACGGGTAAGCTCTATCGTGCTCATCCCATATCCCCCCAGCTCTTCAGCGAAACCCAGGTCTTGCGGTCCAGCCTGTACCATTCGACCGGCACCATGCCGCCAAGCGCCAGAGAACCGACCATGCCGGAGCCCTGGAACTGGAAACCGCATTTCTGGATGACGCGGCGCGACGCGATGTTGGTGACCCGGCAACGGGCATCGATCTGGTCGATTTCACGCGTGCGGAAGGCCATGTCGATCAGCGCATGCGCGGCTTCCGTCATGTAACCCCGGTTCCAGTAGGGTTCCCCCAGCCAGTAACCGATTTCCAGCGTCTTTTCGTCTTCCTGGGGTTCGAGCGCGCAGCAGCCCAGAAACTCGCCATTGTCCATGCGGGTAATCGCATAGACGCACTTGCCAATCTCGCCAGCTTTGGAGCGTCGCACAAAATCCGCGGCGTCTTTGGCCGTGTAAGGGTGCGGCATACGCGACACCATGGTCGCAATATTGGCATTGTTGGCAAGATGGGCAAGGGCGTCGATGTCTTCTTCGTGAGGCTTGCGCAAAACCAGCCTCTGCGACAGTAAAACGGGGCAATCGCTCCTCGACCGATCGGGCCTCGGCCGTTCCTCGGGTGACCGTGATTGGTCAACCCTCAACAATTCAGCTTGCATGGTTCAGTCCCTCCTTGGGGTTAAAGAAAAAGGGGAGTTGGGTGGTGCCCCATCTCCCCTGTTTTCTTGACTGAACCTGATACGTCTCAGCCGGGTCGATGGGACACCGGCTGCATATGACGCTTACCGGCTTATTCTGCGGCTTCCGCTTTCGGGGCCACGGATACGAATACGCGGCCATTGGCCTTCGTACGGAAGTTCACGTTACCTGCGGTCAGTGCGAAAATCGTGTGGTCCTTGCCGATGCCAACATTGGCGCCCGGATGCCACTGCGTGCCGCGCTGACGCAGAATAATGTTGCCTGGAATGACAGCTTCGCCGCCGAACTTCTTTACGCCAAGGCGCTTGGATTCGGAATCGCGACCGTTACGCGAGGAACCGCCAGCTTTTTTGTGTGCCATTGGAGTTCTCCTTTAAACCTTGTTTCCCGTGTCGCGCCGATCAGGCAGCAACGATGTCCGTAATGCGGACGACAGTGTGATGCTGACGATGGCCGCGCGAACGCTTGGAGTTCTGACGACGACGCTTCTTGAAGGCGATGACCTTCTTGCCGCGATTGTGCTCGACAACTTCAGCCTTGACGATGGCGCCCTTCACGAAGGGAGCACCGAACTTGGCGTCGGCGCCTTCGCCAACAACGAGAACTTCGGTGAATTCTACAGTTGCGCCTGCCTCTGCTTCCAGCTTTTCGATGGTCAGCACGGCGTCGGCCGCTACGCGGTACTGCTTACCGCCGGTCTTGATGACTGCGAACATTTTTTATCCTTTCATGTTCGTTCCGGCTCTGCCCGCAAATGCAAGCTGGCCGTCTTTTTATCAGTCGGAGTAGCGGAAATCCGTCAGGACTGAATGCCCCTTTGAATGTCTGCCGGTGAAGCCGCCTTTTGAAGGGCGGAATAAACAGAAGGCGCACTACGCCATCAATTTGGGTGCCGATTACGCGAGACGCCCGTTTATGTCAAGATGACGACGGCTTGAAAAGTAACTGTAACGCCAAGAATTTCATGCTTTTTCGGCGGGTGAAGCAGTCGGGTCTCGAAATTTGTCCAGCAAGTGTTTATATGGGCCTTCCAACAAGGAGCAGAAATGGCCCGCATAGACCAGACCGACGATTGGCGGGACCGCCATGCGCCGACACTTTCCGCCTTCGAGTCGCTTGCGATCGAGGCATATGGCCACCTGCCGGAAGAATTTCGCGCGCTGACGAAAGATCTCATCATCGAGATCGCCGATTTTCCGACCGATGACGTGTTCGAAGACATGGCGCTCGAAACACCCTTCGATCTTCTCGGACTGTTCGAAGGACGCGGCATCTCCGAACGTTTCACCATGGAAACGGGCGAGATGGTGAACCGCATCACGCTTTATCGCCGTCCGATTCTCGACTACTGGGCCGAGAACGAGGAGACGCTGGGCGATATCATCACCCATGTCCTCATCCACGAAATCGGCCACCATTTCGGCCTGTCGGACGACGACATGGAGCGGATCGAAGAAAGCGCCGACGAGGCCGCCGCCGATCGCTGATCGGGGCGGCTAGCACCGCTCACTGCTCGCCGAGCTTCATATCCGGATGGTATTCCTTGCCCTCGACCACCTTGGTCACGGCCTGGCCGCAATGCATGATGCCGCTTGCGGCATTGAAGGCATAGCTCGGTGAGCCGGCCAGTTCCCAACCCTTGTTCAACGCCTCGGTGACCCGGTGACAGAATTTCGCGTCGTCGGGACCGGTTATGAAACGATAGACCTTCACGTCTTATTTGCCTCTCTTTGTGCGATGATATCGGCCATGGCGACCAGCCTCTCGGCCTGCCCCACATGCAGCCGTTCGATCATCCGACCGTTCATGTTGATGACGTTCAATTCCACAGATTCCGGTTTTGCGAAAGCGGCAATGATCTCGCGGGCTTCCGCAACAGCGGCATCGTCCGGGGCAAAGCGCCGATTGGCCGGCTCGATCTGGGCCGGATGGATCAGCATCTTGCCATCGAAACCCATGGCGCGACCCTGCTCACATTCGGCTTCGAAAGCGGCGATATCGCGGAAATCGTTCGAGACGCTGTCGATGACATCCAGACCATAGGCACGGGCGGCAAGCACCACCTGCATCATCCAGGGTACGAGATAAGTGCGTCCGGGAAGGGCTGGAACCCGCGTTTCCTTGCGCAGGTCGTTGAGCCCGATGAGAAAAGCCGAAAGCCGCGCATCCGGCGTATGGGCAGCGTCAGCAATTGAGGCGGCATTCAGGACACCAAGCGGCGTTTCGATCATCGCCCAGATTTTCAGGTGCTCCGGCACATCCGCCTCGGCCAGAAGATCAGCCACCTCGTGAATATCGGCCGGCTGCTCCACCTTCGGCAAAAGAATTGCATCCGGCCGGCAGGAAAGCGCAAGCTGCAAATCCGCCTTCCCATCCGGCGTGGAAAGCGGGTTGATGCGGATAATGGTCTCGCCCGCTGCAAAAGGCGCTTCCGAAAACAGCTTTTGCAGATTGTCCCGCGCCTCGTCCTTCATCCCGGGTGCGACCGAATCCTCCAGATCGAGGATCACCCCGTCACAATCGAGATCGCGGATTTTTTCCAGTGCCCGGACATTGATGGCCGGCACGGAGAGCAACGAACGACGTGGTCTCACAAGAATATTTTCGGAAAAGTTGACCATGCCGCACTTGTGTCAAGCTTTTGTGACATCTGCAAGCTGACAATCCACTGAATCCTCTTGCAAGCCGGAAGAAGAAGGCCCACATTCGTCTGGATAGAAAGGTTTGGATCATGCAAGGCATACGTTCGTTTTTCATCGCCGCATCCGGCATTGCAATTCTGGCGATAGTCGCCCTGTTCACCGCGTCGCTCACGGTCGCTTTCATCGGCGTGCTCGCGGTTCTCAGTGCTGCTCGCCTGCTTTCCGCGCGTCTGAAGCCGGCCCCCATTCCGGTCAAGCCCCGTAACCAGCGCGATATGCGCGTCTGGAACGACGGTAAGGGCACGATTATCGATCTCTGAGATCGTCTCAAGTCGGCAAAAATGCCAGAGCGCCGCGCACGGCGTACTGAAGAATGCGGGTTTGCGCTTCTAAAGTGATGAGTTTTGCAGTATTTCCCGGCAGAACACGTCCGGTGAGCTTTAACCAGCCCCGGATTTTGTTGAAGGGAAACACGGGAAGCGACAGATGGAAAAATTCACCAAGCTGACGGGCGTTGCCGCGCCCATGCCGGTGGTCAATATCGACACCGATATGATCATTCCGAAAGACTATCTGAAGACCATCAAGCGCACCGGCCTCGGCAAGGGCCTCTTCGCCGAGTCGCGTTATCTCGAGGATGGTTCGCCCAATCCGGATTTCGTACTGAACAAGCCCGCCTACCAGAACGCCCAGATTCTTGTCGCGGGTGACAATTTCGGTTGCGGCTCTTCGCGCGAACATGCGCCATGGGCGCTTCTCGATTTCGGCATCCGCTGCGTGATCTCCACCAGCTTCGCCGACATCTTCTACAATAACTGTTTCAAGAACGGCATCCTGCCGATCGTCGTCAGCCCCGAGAACCTCGAAAAGTTGCTGGACGATGCGTCGCGCGGATCGAATGCCGTTCTCTCCGTCGATCTGGAAAGTCAGGAAATCAGCGGCCCCGATGGCGGCACGATCACCTTCGAGATCGATGAATTCAAGCGTCACTGCATGCTGAACGGTCTGGACGATATCGGCCTGACGCTCGAACATTCGGGCGCTATCGACACGTTCGAAAAGGCAAACGCCTCGGTCCGCCCCTGGGCCTGACCACATTTCTGCTCTTCAAAAAAGCCGATCCCGTACCAAACCGTACCAGATCGGCTTTTGCTTTGCTTGAAAAGCCCTTGAGGCGGAGATAAGAGACCTCCCATCCCGTCCGGCTGCGACACGATTTGCCATGTGCAGGACGGAATGAGTTTGACGCCGCGCTCGCCGCAATCGAAAACCCTTCAGGATGTTTTTCGGCGCGCCGCCCAAGGAGGGTTTCTCATGACAGTCCGTTCGCTTTTCCTGCTGCCCGGTGACGGTATCGGCCCCGAAGCCATGGCCGAAGTTCGCAAGCTGATCGATTATATGAACAGCGCGCACAATGCCGGTTTCACCGTCTCGGAAGGTCTGGTCGGCGGCTCTGCCTATGACGCCCATGGCGTGGCGATTTCCGATGCGGATATGGAAAAGGCGCTTGCTGCCGATGCGATCCTGTTCGGCGCCGTCGGCGGCCCGAAATGGGATGGCGTGCCCTACGAGCACCGCCCGGAAGCGGGCCTGCTTCGCCTGCGCAAGGATCTCGAGCTTTTCGCCAATCTGCGCCCGGCCATCTGCTACCCGGCACTTGCCGCAGCCTCTTCGCTGAAGCCGGAACTGGTCGAAGGCCTCGATATCCTCATCGTCCGCGAGCTGACGGGCGGCGTTTATTTCGGTGAGCCGAAGCAGATCATCGATCTCGGCAACGGCCAGAAGCGCGGCATCGACACGCAGATCTACGACACTTTCGAAATCGAGCGCATTGCCAGCGTCGCTTTCGAACTGGCCCGCACCCGCGACAACCGCGTCTGCTCGATGGAAAAGCGCAACGTGATGAAGTCAGGCGTTTTGTGGAACCAGGTGGTCACCGAAACCCACGCCGCCAAGTTTAGGGATGTTCAGCTGGAACATATGCTGGCCGATGCCGGCGGCATGCAGCTGGTGCGCAAGCCCAAGCAGTTCGACGTGATCGTCACCGACAATCTCTTCGGCGACATGCTCTCCGACGTCGCCGCCATGCTCACCGGCTCACTCGGTATGCTGCCCTCCGCTTCGCTTGGCGCACCTGACGCCAAGACCGGCAAGCGCAAGGCCATGTATGAGCCGGTGCACGGTTCGGCTCCTGACATTGCCGGCAAGGGCATCGCCAACCCCATCGCCATGATCGCGTCCTTCGCCATGTGCCTGCGTTACTCGTTCAACATGGTGGATGAGGCAACGAAGCTCGAAGCAGCGATCGCAAACGTGCTCGACAAGGGCATCCGCACGGCCGACATCATGGCCGAGGGCAGCCGCCAGGTCGGAACCTCCGAAATGGGTGATGCGGTTCTCGCCGAATTCAAGGCGCTTTCGGCGTAACGCTCGACGAAACCGGCTGGGCAGGCGGCACCTTTGCCTGCCCATCTTCCTTCGGCAGAAGATGCTCGTATCTTTTGTCAGTCAGCGTCTTCAGAAAGGCGACGATGGCGTCCACACGCTTGTCGTCCAGCGCCGGCGCGGATGTCAGTTCCGCCATGGCGATATTTTCAGGCACTTCCGGCGCATCCCACGTCTTGCCTGTTTCCGGATTGATCTGGCGGCTCGGCTTCTTGCTTTTATATTTCACGTAAAACAGCACCACCGTGCGCAAATCCTTGAACACGCCATTGTGCATGTAAGGACCGGTGACGGCGACATTGCGCAACGTCGGCACTTTGAACTTGCCACGCTGGGCGGCATCGCCGGCAACTTCAGGATTTTGCGCCAGCCCCAGATCGACCGCGCCCGGCTTGGAACCGTTCACGGCCCGAACCGATATATTGGCGGGAACGCCGATATTGAAATATTTGTGGTTGGTGAAGAGGCCGTCTTCCAGGCCCTTGGCGCCACGGATTTCATGGCAGGTATTGCAATTGGTGAATTGCGTCGAGGAGATCAGAACCCGACCCAGCTCTTCCTGATCGGTCAGCTTCTCCTTGCCGCGCAGGAAGCGGTCATATTTGGAATCGAAGGTGGAGAACTCATCCGAGCGCTCAAAGCTCGCCAGCGCCTTCGTCATCGCGGCATAGGCGGTGTCGTCGCTCGCAAAAACATCCTTGCCGAACTGCGTGCCGAAAGCCGCGACATAATCCGGGTTTTCCCTGAGCCGTTTGACGACCGAGGCCTTGTCCGGCATGCCCATTTCGAGGGGATTGAGCGGCGGACCGCCCGCCTGATCTTCAAGCAGGGAGGCGCGGCCATCCCAGAACTGCCCGCCGACATACTCTCCCGCCGCATTCCTGCTGAAAGGCGGCGTGAAGCGGGCATAAGCTGCAGTCGGCGCGTTGCGGTCGCCCAGTGAAATGCCGTCATCGCCAAGCGATACATCCCGCCCGACCTTATCGCTCTCCCGCGCATCGGAAAAACCGGCGGCCTGCATATGGCAGGTGGAACAGGCCATGGTGCGGTTCATCGAAAGACTGGGATCGTCGAACAGTGCCGCACCGAGCTTTTCCAGCGTCGCATAGTCTTCACCGCCGTGGGCAGCCATACCATCGACACCGGTGCCCAAGGGGGCCAGCAGAATGGATGCGGCAAGAGCAGCGGAGACAAAAAATCCGGGTTTCATCATCGGTAGGCACGCTCGATATAAATGCGCGAGAGCAGGTTCGGACCGGGACATATGAAGCGGCTTTCGGTCCTGCTGCGCTTCACCGAACATGGATCACGGGAGATAACTCCGCTCTTCCATGCCCTATAAAGAATCTATAGCACTTTCCCGTGATCCAGGCCTACAAACTTTCGCAGCTTGGTCCACTTTGCCGCAGGTCCACGGACAACACCCGGAAACGATCAACCGCCTCTGGCGATCGCGTGGAAAAAGGTGCCCGAGACAAAACCTCTCCTGCCGCCCGATGGCCCGAGCGGACGACCCTGCCCGTCAGCAATCTGGGCGAAGGGCTCATCGCGGCCGGGATCGGTAACCCGCGCATAATGGAATTCATGGCCGCGCAGAACATCCCCCGCCATGCCGAGCGGTCCGCTTGCCGCGATTGTTGCCTGCCGGTAGCCGAGATTCATCTTGCGGGTCGCAAAGCTGGTGGCATGGGACAGAAGCCCGGTCATGGCATGGGTCACGCCATCCGCATCTTCCAGCGCCTCTCCGAGCACCATGTAACCGCCGCACTCGCCATGAACGGGCTTTGTCGCAGCAAAGCGGGCAATACCCGCCTTGAAACCAGCCGCATCCGCAAGCTTTCCGGCAAAAAGCTCGGGATACCCACCCGGCAGCCAGCAAATATCGCAGTTCCCGTCGGGCGCCTCGTCCGCGAGCGGGGAAAACGGCACGATCTCGGCCCCGGCCGCCTGCCAATGCTTCCTGAGATGCGGATAAAGGAAAGTGAACGCCGCATCCTCCGCCAGCGCAATGCGCTGGCCGGGCGGCGCAATCGCCGCATCCACTGAGCCGGAAGGCACATTCACCGGCGCGGCGAGTGAAAGCAGGGCATCGAGATCGATGGATTTTTCCATCGCATCCGCCAGCCGTTCGATATGCGCATCGATCTCCGGATGTTCGCTGGCCTGCACCAGCCCCAGATGCCGTTCGGGCAGGATGAGCGAAGGATCACGCAACACGCAGCCGGCAACGGGAAGGCCGATTTTTTCGATGGCTTCCGTGCACAGCGTCCGGTGTCTTTCGCTGCCCGCCCGATTTAGCACCACCGCCGCCATGGTAACGGCCGGATCGTAGTGAGCAAAACCATGGGCGACGGCAGCAGCCGTCTGCGACTGGCCGGACACATCCAGCACCAGCAGCACCGGAATTCCGAACAGCCGCGCCAGATCCGCCGCCGAACCCGTGCGATTTTCAGCAACCGGAATACCGTCGAACAGGCCCATGGCGCTTTCAATCAGAACGAGTTCCGCATCCTCGGTCTGCTGCGAAAACAGATGCCGCAGCAATTCCGGCCGCATGGCCCAGCTATCCAGATTAAGACCCAATGTGCCGGTGGCAAAGGCATGGAAACCGGGATCGATGTAGTCAGGACCCGTCTTGATGCCGCGCACCTTGATACCGCGTCGGGCAAAGGCCCGGAGCAAGCCGATGGTCACGCTGGTCTTGCCGGAACCCGAGCGCGGCGCACCAATGATGATCGCCCGCACCGTCATGAGTCGGAAACTCCAAGGCGCGCCCGCATCGAAACAATCTCGCCGATGACGATCAAAGCCGGCGCTTCGAAATTTTCTCGTTTTGCATCGTCAGCTATGCTTTTCAGCGTACCGATGAAAATCCGCTCCTGCGCCGTCGTTGCCGACATGATGACGGCGACCGGCGTTTCGCCGGAACGGCCGCCCTGTATCAAAAGGCTGGCGATCGTGCCGATATTCTTCAGCCCCATATAAACGACGATGGGTTCGCGTGTTTTCGCCAGCGCCAGCCAGTCCAGATCCTCTTCGGTGCCCGCAGCGTGGCCCGTGGCCAGCGTCACGGCGCGGCTGATGCCGCGCATGGTGGCGGGGATGCGAGCGGAAGCAAGCGCCGTGAACGACGAGGTCATGCCCGGCAATATGCGAAACGGAATGCCGGCATGGACAAGCGCCTCCGCCTCTTCGCCGCCGCGCCCGAAAATAAAGGGATCGCCGCCCTTCAGCCGCAGCACCTTTTTGCCCTGGCCGGCGAAATCGATCAGCGAAGCGGTAATATCATCCTGTGTCGCGGAGGGCTTGCCACCCCTTTTGCCCGCAAAAACAATCTCCGCCTGCGGACCAAGCGCTATGACTTCGTCGCTCACCAGCGCATCGCGCACGATGATATCGGCCTGAGACAGCGCGAGCGCCACTTCCAGCGTCAGATAACGCACATCGCCCGGCCCTGCACCCGCGAGCCAGACATGGCCGGCCTCGAAGACCGGACCTTTTGCGGCAATGCTGTTCAAAATCTGCGCTATCGACATTCTCATTGGCTGCTTTTTAACGATGACGGAAAAAGCCGTCCCGGCTATAGAAATTCATATGGATACGGATGGAAAGACCCTTCGCCGCGGCTGGACCACGGGCACCTGCGCGGCAGCCGCCACGAAGGCGGCCTGCGCCGCCCTTCTGACCGGCGAGTTTCCTTACCCTGTCGAGGTCGAACTTCCAAGCGGCGCGAGGCCGGCATTTTCCCTCGCCACCGAGGAAAAGGGCGAAAACTTCGCGCGCGCCGGCGTCGTCAAGGATGCCGGAGACGATCCGGATGTTACCCACGGTGCGCTGATCGAAAGCACGGTGCGGCGAGGTCAACCGGGAAGCGGCATCACCTTCAAGGCCGGAAAGGGCGTCGGCACCATCACCCGGCCGGGCCTGCCCTTGCCGCCGGGAGAACCCGCCATCAATCCCGTGCCGCGCAAGATGATCGAAACCGCCATTCGCGAAGTGGCCGGAGAAAGTGCCGATTTCGAGGTCGAGATTTCCGTCCGCGATGGCGAGAAACTGGCGGAAAAAACCCTGAACGGCAGGCTCGGCATCGTCGGCGGCATTTCCATCCTCGGCACCACCGGCATTGTCATTCCCTTTTCCTGCTCGGCGTGGATTCACTCCATCTGGCGCGGCATCGATGTGGCGCGTGCCACCGGCTGCACCCATGTGCTGGGCGCCACCGGCAACACCTCCGAAAAAGCCGGGCAGGCGCTTTACGATCTGCCGGAAACCGCGCTGATCGACATGGGCGATTTCATCGGCGGTATGCTGAAATATCTGCGCAGCCACCCCGTCGAGCGGGTAACGATTGCCGGCGGCGTCGCCAAGATGACCAAGCTTGCCCAGGGCATGCTCGACGTGCACTCCAAGAAGGGGCTGGCCGATCTCGATGCGCTGGCGGCATTGGCGACGGAAGCCGGAGGAGATGAAAATCTCGCCATTGCCATCCGTCAGGCGAACATGGTCGCGCACGCCTTTGAGCTGGCCGAACACGCGGGGATAGACCTCGGCGCGATCGTGGCGGAAAAAGCTTGGGTAACCGCAGCGGCGGCGCTGAAGACGCCGGCCATTGCGCTCGATATTCTGGTGTTCGATCGTCAGGGCGCGTTCAAGGGCCGCACCGCCTCCACGCCGTCGCATCAGCCCTTCGCATCTTCCTTTGGAGACCGGAACCGCCGGACATAGTCGGTGCTATAAAGCGCGCTTTCGCGAAAATCCGTCGAGGCAAGTCCATGCCCGACGAAGATCAGGGCCGTCCGCTCCACCGGCTCGGCGGCGAGCTTGTCCTCAATGTCGAACAGCGTGCCGCTGATAACCCGCTCATCCGGCCAGGACGCGCGAACGACGATGGCGACCGGGCAGTCGGAGCCGTAAAGCGGCGTTAGCTCTTCCACCACCTTGCCGATGGCATGAATAGCGAGATGGACGGCGAGCGTTGCGCCCGTCGCACCAAAAGCCTTCAGCGTCTCACCGTCAGGCATCTTCGATGCGCGCCCGGAAATGCGGGTCAGCACAAGGCTCTGCGCCACTTCCGGCACCGTCAGTTCCCGCTGCAAGGTGGCGGCCGCAGCGGCAAAGGAGGGCACGCCCGGCGTGACGGTATAATCGAGACCCAGTCGCTCCAGCCGGCGAATCTGCTCGCCCATGGCGCTCCAGACGGAAAGGTCGCCGGAATGCAGCCGCGCCACATCCTTGCCGGCCTCTGCTGCGGCCACGAATTCCGCCTCGATTTCGTCAAGCGAAAGTGCTGCCGTATCGACGATGCGGGCGCCCGGTGGGCAATATTCGATAAGCGCCTTCGGAACCAGCGAGCCGGCATAGAGGCACACCGGGCAGGCGGCGATAAGATCGCGCCCGCGCACCGTGATGAGATCGGCGGCGCCCGGACCGGCGCCGATGAAATGAACCGTCATTGTTGTTCTCCATGTTCTATGGCGCAGCCGCTATCATGTGGGGCATCGTCAGTGGTTGCGATGGCCACAGTCACATCGCCAACGACGAGACGCGGCGCAACCAGTCTTGCATTCTCGCCGGCGGCGGCAAGCGCCGCCGCTTCGCTCACGCTCGGCGAGCCGGCATGATCTAGGCTTGCCTGTGAAAATGTCATTGTTTTCGAAGCAACCGCCTCAAGCCGTTCCTGCGATACGATTTCAAGCGACAGCGACAGGCTTTTCGCCGCCTCCACAAGACCGGCTTCATCGGCTTTGAGCGGCGCAGTCGCCAGGCATTCCGCCATCATGCCCAAAGCATGCTCCGCAGCGCGCACGGCGGCAATCACGGCATCCGAACCCGTGCCTCTGCGGCAGCCTATGCCAGCCACTGTCACCATGGCTTGGTCCAGCTCCACTGCGTCACCGGCATTGCCGGACGCCAGCCCGACATGGAACCGACAGCCGCCACCCGCGACACATCCAGGCGGATCATCGATCCGCCGTGCCGCGCATGGGCGGCAAGCAGCACCGCCTCCATTTCCAGCGTCACCGCATTGGCAACCAGCCGCCCGCCGGGTTTCAGAGCCTCCATAGCGCCCTCGAGCACACCCGCTTCACTGCCGCCGCCGCCGATGAAAATAGCATCCGGCTGAGGCAAGCCTTCGAAAGCCGCAGGGGCTGCACCGATCATGACCTCAAGTCCCGGAACGCCAAAAGCTTCGGCATTGCGGGCGATACGCTCCGCCCTTTCCGGGTGTTGTTCTATGGCGATGGCACGGAGCGAAGGGTGCGACAGCATCCATTCTATGCCGATCGAACCCGAACCGGCACCGATATCCCACAGCAACTCGCCCCGCCGTGGGGCAAGAGAGGAAAGTGTCACGGCACGGATTTCGCGTTTGGTGATCTGCCCGTCATGTTCGAACAGGCCGTCATCAAGCCCACATGTGAAAGGCAGAATACGCGCACCCTCATCAGCCACAACATCAATCGCCACCACGTTCAGCGGATCAATATCAGCAAACGAGAAATCGGCCGCCCTGACCTGCCGCCGCCTCTCCCGCTCTCCGCCCAAAGCTTCAAGCAAAACGAATTCCGACCGGCCGAAACCCAAATCGGACAACAATTCCGCGATCAATGCCGGGGCGTGGGCGTCCGAGGTAAGCGCGATGATCCGTGCACCGGCATGGAGATACGGCCGCAGGAGATCGATGGAACGTCCGTGCAGCGAAACGCATTCGACCGATTGCTGCGCCCAACCGAGCCGCGCGGCGGCCAGCGAGAAAGCGGAGGGCGAGGGATAACAAACTGTCTCACCCGCATCGATACGCCGCAGAAGCGTAACACCAACGCCATAAAAAAACGGATCGCCGGAAGCCAGCACGCAAACCCGCTTGCCGCGCAGCGCCACGACATCGCTCATATCCGTATCGAACGGCACCGGCCAGCGCCGTGCTCCACCACGAACGGCCGCAGCCGCCAGTTCCAGATGGCGTTTGCCGCCGAAAACCACCTCGGCCGCCTCTATCGCCTCAATCGCATTCCGGCCCAGCCCCCCGAGCCCATCCTCACCAATGCCGACGATGGAAAGCCACGGCTTCTCTTTCTTTTCGGTGGAAGCATCACCCGTTCCGGAATATTCAGACGTCATGACACGCTCCATACTCATCCTTGGCGGCACGGCGGATGCCCGTATTCTGGCCGGCAGGCTGGCCGAAGAACCCGGCTACCGAATCCTGCTCTCCATGGCCGGCCGCACGCTCTCGCCGGTCGAACAGCCGGTGCCGATGCGCAGCGGCGGTTTTGGCGGCGCGGGCGGGCTGGCGGATTTCATTCGCACCGAGGGTTTCGATATTCTGGTGGACGCCACCCATCCCTATGCGGCGAAGATTTCCGCCAATGCCATTGAGGCCGCAGGGCTTGCCAAAGTTCCGCTGGTCGTCCTTTCGCGTCCTGCCTGGCAGCGCCAGCCGGGTGACAGGTGGCATGGTGTCGACACTGTCGAACAGGCTGTCACCGCGCTCGGCAGCGAAGGCAGGCGCGTGTTTCTGGCTTTGGGACGGCAGGAGCTTCTTCCTTTCGAAGCCGCACCCCAGCACAACTATCTCATCCGTAGCGTCGACCCGGTGGAGCCGCCACTGAAACTGCCGCATGCGCGCTACATTACCGCGCGCGGCCCCTTTGCGTTGGACGACGAAATCCGCATGCTGGAAGAAAACCGCATCGACACGGTGGTCTCGAAAAACTCCGGTGGCAGCGCGAGCTATGGCAAGATCGAAGCGGCGCGACAGCTCAGCCTGCCAGTCATCATGATCGACCGGCCGCGACAGCGGAACGACGCGCCCCTGAATGACGTGACGGTGCCGGATATTGCCGCTGCGCTCACCGCCATTCGCCATCAGCTCTCTCTTCTCGAAAAACGAGGCGAATAAACCAGCGGGTCTTTGCCGGAACGCTCGATCAGACGGGTTTCAACCGAACCGACGATGATGCAGGTGGCCATATCCGCCATATCGCTCGAGGCTTCCGAAAGAGGCACGACCCGAATACGCTCATCCGCCCGGCCTGCCGCACGACCGAAAATCACCGGCACGGAACCGGGCAAATGCACCCGCAATAGATCAAAAGCGGTACCGAGCTGGTGCGGCCGCGCCCTGCTGACGGGATTGTAGAACGCCATTACAAAGCCTGCTTCCGCCGCCGCGATCAGCCGTTTTTCAATGATGCCCCAGGGTTTCAGATTATCCGACAGCGAAATGGCGCAGAAATCATGGCCAAGCGGCGCGCCAGCCTTTGCGGCTACGGCCAGCATGGCAGTCACACCGGGCACGACAGAGAAATCGATATCGCGCCATTCGGCGGGGCCACTTTCGATCGCCTCGCAAACCGCAGCCGCCATGGCGAAAACGCCGGGATCGCCGCCGGACACCACGCACACCTTGCCGCCGGAAGCTGCAAGCCGCAGCGCCTGTTCGGCGCGGGAGATTTCCTCACGATTGTCCGAAGCATGGCGGCGTTGATCGGGTCTCAGCGATAGACGGTCGAGATAGGGAATATAGCCGAAGAAATCCTCCGACGCCTCGACGGCGGCAAGCGCCTCCGGCGTCACCTGCGCCGCACTGCCGGGACCAAGGCCGACAACGACCACCCTGCCGGTCATGGCGTTTCGCCTCCAGCGGGTCTGGTTTTCCAGCCCGGCACCAAAATCAGCGAAAAGTAGGGTGCAGGCGATGAATCGCGTTCGAGGAGCCTCACCGCATGGCTGTTGGCCATGGTGCCACGCTCAACATAAAGCGCCTCTTCAAGCTTACCGGCCTTTTCCAGCGCCCGGCGAATCTTCGGCAGGTTGCGCCCCACCTTCATGATCACCGCGCCATCCGTGCCGGACAGACGTTCCGTCAGCACATCTTCGCCGAGCGTACCGGGAAGCACGCTCAAAATATCGTCGCCCTGCACCAGCGGCAGTCCGGCCATGGACCAGCAGCCGGACATGGCCGTGATGCCAGCGACGACTTCCGCCGGGTAAGATGGCGCAAGCCGCAAATGAAGGTGCATATAAGAACCGTAAAACAGCGGATCGCCTTCCGACAGCACGGCGACATTGCGCCCGGCTTCGAGATGAACAGCGATGTCCTTCGCCGACTGATCGAAAAAAGCGGCGATGGCATCACGGTAATCGCTGCCGTTTTTATCGCTTTCGACGGTTACCGGATAGACCAACGGCATTTCCAGCGTTCCGGGCCGGATGAAGGCTTCGACAATACCGCGACCATTGCCGCTGCCGCCTTTCTTGCAGAAGAAGGCAAGCACATCGGCATTTTCAATGGCGCGGACAGCCTTCAGCGTCAGAAGCTCTGGATCTCCGGGGCCGGTGCCGACGCCCACAAGCTTACCCTTCGGATGTTCGAAAAGCGCCGCGCTCACAGGCCAGCCCTCGCAACGGCGTTGATGGCGGCAGCCGTCATGGCCGAACCGCCCATGCGTCCCTTGACGATGGCATAGGGAATGCCGAGTGAACTTACCTCCAGCGCGTCTTTCGATTCCGCTGCACCGACAAAGCCGACGGGCATGCCGATGATGGCAGCCGGGCGCGGGGCGCCTTTTTCCAGCATCTCAAGCAGATAGAACAGTGCAGTCGGCGCATTGCCAATGGCAACGAGAGCACCATCCAGCTTCTCTGCCCACAGATCGAGTGCGGCGGCGGAGCGGGTGTTGCCAATCGTTTTCGCCAGCTCCGGCGTGCGGGCATCGCGAAGGGTGCAGACCACCTCATTTTCAGCCGGAAGGCGCGCGCGCGTCACGCCATGGGCAACCATTTCCGCATCGCAGAGAACAGGCTTACCGGCTCGTAGAGCACCACGTGCCGCGGCAACAAAATCCGGTGAAAAGCGGAAATGGCTGGCCGCCTCCACCTGCCCGCAGGCGTGGATCATGCGAATGGCGATATCCGCCTGCTCTTCGGTGAAGGCGGACAAATCCGCTTCTTCGCGAATGATGGCGAAGGAGCGCTCATAGATCGCATTGCCATCGCGAATATAGTCATAGTCAGTCATCGGTCATCCTGTCGAAGCGCCGCACCGATTGCCTGTTTGCCCAGCCGGACAAACAGGGTGGCGGCGTTTTCCCCGGGCTTATGTTCTTTTTCGTAAAGACGGGCAAGCCGCGAAAGCGCCGTCCTCTGATGCTGGAAAGGTAAAATGCCATCCGGCACGTCGCCGGCGCGTCCCGAAATCGAAAAGGCCAGACCATTGGCGGCGCCGGAAAAAGTGAGAAGCGACGGCGCGGGGCGCGCGCAACCTTTGCCGCAGCCGGAAATATGCAGCGTGAAGGAGCCGTCCAGCAACGAGGCGCATTCCTCAGAAGCAAAGGCGGCCAATTCATGGGTAGGAAGAAAAGCCGAAGCGCAGCCCGGCGCACCGGGACAGGCGGCAATGGAAGAGCGGGCATCACCTGCCGTCGTGATGAAACCGGACGCCCTTGCAATCTGAAGCAATGCGCCGCAGGCAGAGGGCGATCCAAAGAATAGCAGGCTATGGTTTGGTGCTGGCCGCAGGGCCGTGATGCCGAGGGTACCGGCCCGTTCGCAGAGATGCGACAAATCGAAGGCCCGGATTTGCCCGAAAGCAGGCGCGACAGCAATGGCGAAGCGATCCTTTCCCGTCATCATCAGTCCCAGAGGCGCAGAAGCCGCTCTGGCGTCATCAACAATCACCCGATCCAGCAGGCGATCACCGCAGATCGCTTTTATCGTCGAATGGTCCAGATCGCGGCCACGGGCAAGCGGCCCTTCGCCGGCCAGATAGACGAGCAGCGACAGGACGACACCCGCCGCTATGTCCGTCTCGACCAATCCGGCATTCAACGACTTACTTTCCGGCCCACCCACGAGCAATCGCCAGACGGTCCGCCCATCAAGCGACACAGCTTTCAGGCGAATATCGGCCAGCAAATCTTCCATGGAGAGGCGCCCGCCGCCATCGATGACGACAGACATTTTAGCGGCAAGCTTTTCATGGAGAGCGAGCCTGTCGGTCTCTTTTCGAATCTCCTCGGCAAGAGGGAAACCATCGGCAATCTCCGCGTCATCCCGACCAACGAGAGGCGACGTCTCGACCGCGAGCCCCGCACGCAACGGCAAATCCAGCGCCAGAACGTTTTTTTCCAGAGCGCGGGCACTTTCCGGTGTCAGGCCGCGAAATTGCAGGCTGCCGCGGGCGGTAATGTCGATCAATCCGTTGCCATGCCGCTCGGCAAGCTGACAAAGCGCCACCATGTCGCGCGGGTCGATATCCGCCTCGAAAGCGATCCGCGACAAAAAACCGTCGCCGGTGCGCATGGGAGCGGACAGGGCCGGGCAGAGGCCACGGCGGCCGAATGGCTGAACGGGATCGGCAGCGGCCATCATCACGCCTCCACCCTTTGGGAGCGCGGCAGGATCAGCATTTCGAGTTCCGCATCCACCGCGTTGCGGCGGCTGTGCCACAGCCCGCGACGGCGGGCGGATAAAAAGCGTGCGGCCATCACCTGCGCCGCATTCGGGTTTTCCCGCAGGATGAAATCGCGCACATCCTCATCACCGAAATAGGCATCGTAAAGCGCCTCGATCAACGAGGAGGACACCGCATGGGTGGTTTCGGCAAAGCCGATCAACCGGTCCACCGTCTCGAGGAATTCCGCCGCCCCGCGCGGACCGTGCCGCATCTGGCCGGCAATGAAGCGGGGATTGACGGCACGCGCGCGCACCACCCGCGTCAGCGCCTGCGTCATCGACCTTGCACGCGGGCGCGCCGGATCTGTCGTATCCAGCGCAACAATATCGGCGACGCCGCCAAGCACAGCTTTCGCGGCGGAAAAACCGCCGATGAAGGCGACATCCGAAGAACCGTCCAGAAGGTCGCGGCCCGGATCGTCCCCGGTATGAACCAGAAGATCGGCGCGCCTGACCAGCTCCACAAAACCGGTATCTTCGAAAATCTCCAGCCCGTCCGCACCGCCGAAAGCGTGGCTCGCCGCATCGAGATAGGCCTGTCCCAACTCCTCGCGTTCGTCCCATTTCCCGCTGGCAAGCTTTTCTTCGATGCCGGCACCATAGGTGCCGGGCGCGGAGCCGAAAATACGCGCCGGAATATGCCCGAGCGTGGCGGCCTCTTCCGCGAGCGGATTGTCGCCCGGCGCTTCCTCCCGCCGCGCAATGGCCTTGGCGGCGGCGTCGAGAAGCGCGATCAGCGCCGGGAACATGTCGCGGAACAGGCCGGAAATGCGAAAGGTGACGTCGACACGCGGCCGCCCCAGGCTCGCCGGCGGCAGAACCTCAATACCGGTGACCCGGCCGGTGGCGGGGTCGTGGATCGGTCTCGCCCCCATCAGATGCAGCGCCTGCGCCACATCCTCACCGCCATTGCGCAGACTGGCGCTGCCCCACAGATCGAAAACCAGATGTTTCGGCCAGTCGCCATGGGACTGCAGATGATGGCGCAGCACCTCTTCGCCCGCCATGCGGCCCAGCTCGAACGCCGTCGGCGTCGGCATGGTGCGCGGATCGGCAGCATAGAGATTGCGGCCCGTGGGCAGCACATCGAGCCGCCCGCGCGCAGGTGCGCCGGAAGGGCCGGGGACGATATGCCGGCCATCGAGCGCGGCAAGCAGGGCAGCTTTTTCCGATTTGGCGCTTTCGAGCCTCAGAAGATCGGTCTCGTCTTTTGCACAGCGGCCAAAAACATGCTGGCCATCCTTGATGGCGAAATCCTTGAGGTCGCAGAGAAAAGCATCGATGCGTGAGAGGGCCGCATCGGCATCATCCTTCGCAGCCACGCCCGCTTGCGCCGCAAGCCCGGTCTCCAGCGCCTTTTCGACGATCAGTTTCGCCAGCCGGTCACGCCGGCGGCGATCCAGCCCATCCGCCTGCGCATATTCATCGACCAGCTGCTCCAGCGCCGACTGTTCTGGCGAAAGCCCGGCATTGACCAGCACGGGCGGGACATGGCCGATGGTCACAGCCGCAATTCGCCGCTTGGCGACCGCCGCCTCGCCCGGATTGGAAACGATGAACGGATAGACTACAGGCAGCGAGCCGGTAACGATTTCGGGAAAACAATTGCGGGAAAGCGCCACCGTCTTGCCCGGCAGCCATTCCAGCGTTCCATGCGCGCCAACATGCACGATGGCATGCGCACCCGCAATCCGCTGCATCCATGCACCGAAGGCAACAAGCGCGTGACGCGGCGGCAGGGCAGGGTCGTGGTAGTCCACCCGGCGATCCTCATTGCGGCCCCTGTCCGGCGCTAGCGCCACGAACACTTCGCCGAAACGGGCGGCGCGGAACCGGAATGCGCCATCGACGAGTGCATCGTCATCGGTTGCCACGCCCCATGTCGCGTTTACGGATGCGGTAGATGCCGGCGGCAAGGCGGAGAAAAAAGCCTCGTAGGTGGAAAGATCAATTGCCGCTTCCTGTTGCTCGACGCAGTCGAGCAGCGCCCGCGCGGTCTTAGGAATATCCTTGACCGTATAACCGGCCCCGGCAAGATCGCGCATCATTTCGAGAACGCTTTGCGGCACATCGAGACCGACGGCATAACCGGTTCGTCCGGGCGCCGCACCGGGATAATCCGGCATCAGAATGACGAGACGGCGATCCCGTGGAAGGGCATTCCTCAGCCGCAGGAAAGCGGCGATGCGATTTGCCACCTGCTCGACCCGATCGGCCTCGGGTACATTGAGCAAACTCGCGCCGCCATCCACGCGCGCCTGTTTGAACGAGATTGCTCCGGCGAGAATCCGGCCATCCAGTTCCGGCAGGACGACGTGCATGGCGAGATCGGAGGGATTGAGCCCGCGCGCATTTTCCGCCCATCCGTCCCGCCGCGTCGTCGCCATCACCACCTGAAACACCGGCACGCCGAGACGGTCGAACAGCGTTGTGCCATTGTCATCCGTCTGGCTGGCGAAGGCGGTGGCGGCAATGATGGCGGCGGGCCTCAGATCGGGCAGCGCCGTTTCGAGGAAACGGATCGCCTCGCTATCCTTCAGACCGCAGACAAAAATCGGCAAGGGTGCAAAACCGCGCCGCGAGAGCGCCTCGAAAAGCGCATCCACCGGTGCTGCATCTGCCGCCAGAAGCATGGAACGGTAAAACAGAATGGGCAGAACGGGCGCACCGTCGGGAAAACCCGCGCAGGCTTCCACCCTATCCACAACGCCCCTACCGGGCCGGTAGAAACCGGCTTTCGGCAGCGGTTCGGCTTCGATATCCGGCCATGCCTCGCCTCTTGCAAGAGCGGCGAGACCAAGGGCAAGCCGATCCATATTCTCCTGCCCGCCCTCGCGAAAGAAGGAGAGGACCGAGGTCAAAATCCGCCGATCGACGGTCGAGGCCGCTTCGAGTTTCTCGTCCCTTTCGCTGCACTCACCCGGCAAAAGCAGAAGCTTGATGCCGCGCCTGCGTGCAAGAATGGAAAGCTGATCGACACCGTAACGCCAGCGTTCCGCACCGCCGAGAATCCGGATAAGAATAACCTTGGCATGTTCCGCCGTCTTTTCGATCCAGAGATCGACCGACATGGGATGTCGAAGCTCGGAGAGGTTGGCGGCTGACAGGGAGGGGAGCGCACCCTCTGTTCGCCGCCAGGCCTGTTCCAAGCCGGCCAGATCGCTTGCCGAAAAAGACAGTACCACCACATCAGACCGGGGCTGGTTGAGATCAACCGGCTCGATCAGGTCGTCCAGAGACGAGGATGTGGTGGCGAGAATGTGCATCGTCAGGCGGCCAGCATCTGTTCGATCTTTTCGCGGTTGATGCCCTTTTCGCCGATGACGACGAGGCGGCTGCGGCGTTCCTCACCCACAGCCCAGGGCCGGTCGTAATAATGGTTGACGCGGCTGCCGACAGCCTGCACCTGCAGGCGCATCGGCTTTGCGGAAACCTCGATGAAGCCCTTGATGCGCAGGACATTTTCCGCAGCTGCCGTCTCGGCGATACGGGCTGCCAGCGCTTCCGGGTCGGTCACGGCCGGCAGATCGATGACGAAGCTGTCGAAATCGTCATGCTCATGGTCGAGTTCGCCATCATGGTGGGTACGGCGGTTTTCGATATCCTCTTCCACCGCAAGGCCAAGACCGATCAGCACGGCGGGGTCGATGGCGCCATTGGAAGCCACGACGATCTTTGCCGCCTTCGGCAGATGTTCGAGAACATGCGCCTTGGCCTTGTTCAGGCCGGCATCGTCAAGAAGATCGGCCTTGGTCAGCACGATAAGATCGGCGCAGGCGACCTGATCCTCGAAAACCTCTTCGACCGGGTCATCGTGATCGAGCGCCTCGTCATTGGCCCGCTGGGCCGCGAGCGCTTCCATGTCGTGCGCCACCTGCCCTTCGGCAAGGGCGGCGCCATCCACCACGGCCACGACGGCATCCACCGTCACGCGGCTCTTGATCGCCGGCCACTGGAAGGCCTGCACCAGCGGCTTCGGCAGGGCGAGGCCGGAAGTTTCGATGAGGATATGCTCCACCTTCGGCTGGCGGCTCAGAATCTGTTCGATGGCGGGCTGGAAATCATCCGCCACCGTGCAGCAGATGCAGCCATTGGCCAGTTCGACGATGTTTTCTTCCGGGCAGCTTTCAATACCGCAACCTTTGAGAATCTCGCCATCGATGCCGATATCGCCGAATTCGTTGACGATGATCGCCAGCCGCTTGCCGTCCAGCTTTTCGAGAAGGCCGCGCAGCAGCGTGGTTTTGCCAGCCCCCAGAAAGCCGGTGACGATGGTGCAGGGAACGCGGTCCAGAAGGGTGCTCATGATCTCTCCTCGGTAAAATCGAATGGGGGAATGCGCGCCACCATGCCGCGCTTTAAGGGTTCCGGGCGACCGCGCCAGGGCATCAGGCCGTCGGGAGCAGCGGCCAGCAGCCGTGCGCCGGTCAGCAAATCTTCCGCGTCACTTATTGTCAGCCCGCCAAAGACATAGGACCAGCCATTGGCGCTGCGCAGCACGGCGCTAAGCCCGCGCTTGCAATTGGCGAGGCAGTTGACGGAACGAACGGTGACACCCGTTTCCTCCGCCTTTGCGATGACGGCATCGGCGAGGCGTGAGCCGGGGCGCGGTTCGGCATTGGGCTCGGCTTCATCGCGACAGCTTCTGCAAACGAAGACGATCACGCCGGACGCCGTTTCGTCCTGCGTGTTTCCGCCTGCACATGAAGATGTCGCTGAAATATCCAAACCGTATCGTTTCCCGCGCCTTGCAAAAAAATCTCGGGGGTGCGGATGTCGAATACGGTATGCGGACAGGCGCAAACCGGATGCTCGATCTAACCGACTGACCGGAGCACCCCGCCCGGCAGACGTTTTTCCTGAAACGGCAGGTCTCCTGGCTCGCGGCTTTACACCCTGACACCGCCTTCCCGAACCCGTTGAGGTGTCCAGTGGCTTTACGGTGCGGGCTTACCGCTTACAGTTGCGGGGGCAGCCACGGAATGACCCGGTAATCGGGCTGGAACCGTGTTCCCTCTTAGCTTTTCCCGTTGCCGGGAAAAGACCGTCAGTCCGTTACCCTTAGGCTGAACGGGCGTGGGGGTCAATGCCGCGGCCCTGTGGCCCGCACATTGCCGGGTGCGGCAAATTGGGTATAGTCGCCGCTCCGAATGGCGGGGGCACCGGGTCCCGCGCCGCTGGATGAAAAGGAAAACGCGATGACACGCGACATCAGCGACAGCGAAGCCGAACGTCACCGACAGAAAATGGTCAACCGCAAGACGATGCAGGACGCCGAGGTTGCGGAAAAGACCATCGAAAAAGGTCTGCTGATGATCAATACCGGTCCCGGCAAGGGCAAATCCACCGCCGCTTTCGGCCTTGCCCTGCGCATGCTCGGCACCGGGCGGCGGGTGGGCGTCGTTCAATTCATCAAGGGCGCATGGTCGACGGGAGAACAGCAGGCGCTGACTTTGTTCGGCGACAAGGTCGTGTGGCGCACCATGGGCGAAGGGTTCACCTGGGACACACAGGATTTGAAACGCGACGTCGCAGCGGCGGCAAAGGCCTGGGAAGAAGCCAAGGTCCTGATGGTCGACGAGACCATCGGCCTGCTGATCCTCGATGAGCTGAACATCGCGCTCCGTTACGATTACCTGCCGCTGGAAGAGGTGGTCGAAACGCTTTCCAGCCGCAGGCCCGATCTGCATGTCATCGTTACCGGCCGCAACGCCAAGCAACCGCTCATCGACGCGGCCGATATGGTGACGGAAATGACCCTCGTGAAACATCACTTCAAGGCGGGCGTGAAGGCGCAGGCGGGGATAGAATTCTGATATGGCTGCACGCGTGCTGATGTTTCAGGGAACCGGCTCGGATGTCGGCAAATCGCTGATGGTGGCCGGCCTTGCCCGTGCCTTCGTCAGGCGCGGCCTGTCCGTCATGCCGTTCAAACCGCAGAACATGTCGAACAATGCGGCGGTCACCGCCGATGGCGGCGAGATTGGTCGTGCGCAGGCGCTGCAGGCACGGGCGGCGGGCGTGCCGCTTTCCGTGCACATGAACCCGGTGCTCCTGAAGCCGCAGAGCGAGACCGGCGCACAGGTGGTGGTGCAGGGCAAGATCGCCGGAAATGCCAAAGCGGCCGATTATCAGCACATGAAGGCCGGGCTGATGCCGCGTGTGTTGGAAAGCTTCGACCGCCTGAAACAACAGACCGATCTGGTGCTGGTGGAAGGCGCAGGCAGCGCCTCCGAAATCAACCTGCGTGCCAATGATATCGCCAATATGGGTTTTGCCAGAGCTGCGGACGCGCCTGTGATCCTGATCGGCGATATCGACCGGGGCGGCGTCATCGCCAGCCTCGTCGGCACCAAAGCCGTGCTCGAAGCTGAAGACGCGGCGATGATCGAAGGTTTTATCGTCAATCGCTTTCGCGGCGATCCGGCCCTGTTTTCAGACGGCATGCGCATGATTGCCGAAAAAACCGGCTGGGCCTCCATCGGGCTCCTGCCGCATTTTTCCGATGCCGCTAAGTTGCCGGCAGAGGATGCTCTCGGGCTTTCCGGCCCGGCTGAGCGGAAACCTGACGCGAAGATCCGCATCGCCGTGCCGATTCTGCCGCATATTTCCAATTTCGACGATCTCGATCCGCTGGACATGGAACCGGATGTCGAACTGATCCGCGTGCGGCCGGGCGAAACCATTCCCGCCGATTGCCGGCTGGTGCTGCTTTGCGGCTCGAAATCCACCATCGCCGATCTTGCCGTGCTGAAGAATACGGGACTCGACATCGATATCAAGGCGCATGTGAGACGTGGCGGCCATGTTCTGGGCCTCTGCGGCGGCTACCAGATGCTTGGGAAAACAGTTGCCGATCCCGAAGGCATCGAAGGAGCGCCGGCAACAGTCGACGGGCTCGGCCTGCTGGATGTCGACACTGTTCTGACGGGCGACAAAAGGCTGGTTTCCGTTACAGGGAAGAGTTTCGACGGAATTGATTTATCCGGCTATGAAATGCATGTCGGTGAAACCGCGAGCGGACCGACAGCCTGCCTTTTTCAAAAATTGATGGGCATGAAGACGGCGCTGTGTCGCCTGACGGCCGCATCTTCGGCACTTATATTCACGGCCTGTTTTCGGACGACCGCCAACGCGGCGCGTGGCTTGAGCGGCTTGGCGGACAGAACACGGAACTAAACTACGATGCGCAGGTGGACGCCGTTCTTGATCGCCTTGCGGCGCATATGGAACAGCACCTCGATCTCGACCGTCTGCTCGCTATAGCGCGATAAGGATCGCCAGAAGTCCCAGCAGGCCGATCAACAACAGGTCGGCAACCCGTGTGAGCCGCAGCGCCCTGCGAATATCGCCGGCAACCAGCGCCGCCCTGCCGCCTTCGCACATGAAACGCGCCTCGATCATCTGCCCGCCATAGGAGCGCGGCCCTGCGAGCGCAAAGCCGAGAGCGCCAGCCAGCGCCGCCTCCGGCCAGCCGGCATTGGGGGAACGGTGATGGTGGGCATCGCGACGTATCGCGGCCATGGCCCCGCCGGGTGATGCGCCCTTAACAAAAAACGCCGCGACAACGAAAAGAACGCCGCTCAGCCGCGAGGCCGGCAGATTGACCAGATCGTCCAGCCGGGCGGAGGCCCAGCCGAAAGCCTCATGACGGGGTGAGCGATGGCCGATCATGCTGTCGGCCGTATTGATCGCCTTGTAGGCCGCGCCGCCCGGTAGGCCCAGGAGGCCGAGCCAGAAGGCGGGAGCGACGATGCCGTCGGAAAAATTCTCGGCCAGACTTTCGATCGCCGCACGGCAAATTGCCGCCTCGTCCAGCTTTTGCGGATCGCGCCCGACGATCATCGATACCGCCTTGCGGCCGCCTTCCACACCCTCGCGCTCCAGCGCAGTGGCGACAGCCTCCACATGTTGCTCGAGACTTTTCTGCGCCGGCAGCGAAGCGCCAAGCACGGCGACCAGCAAAAGGCCAAAGGGCATGAGGAGGAGAACGGATTGCGCTAACCATGCAACAAGCAGCGTCAGCCCGACGAAAACGACGAGAGCCGCCACACCAGCCCCCTTACGCTGTGAAAATGACGCGCTCTCCCGGTTCCATTTTTTGTCCAGCAGCGCGATAAGCGAACCGATCCAGGTGACGGGATGGCCGATGCGTTTGAACAGCCAGTCCGGATAGCCGGTCAGGCGTTCGATCACGAGCGACAGGAAAGCGAGAGCAAAAAACATGGGCGAGACAGTACCAGAAAAGGCGAAAGCTGCGATCCGTCATGGCGGCAATCTCGGCAGGGCGCGTCTGATGTTTCCTGAAGCGCCGGAACCATGGATCGACCTTTCGACCGGGATCAATCCGCACTATTACCCGCATTCGCCGATCCCTGCCAGCGCATTCGCCCGCCTGCCGGAACCGGACGCCGCCGAAGAATTGAAACATCTGGCGACGGCGCATTTCGATGCGCCTTCCGCCCGGCATGTGGCGCTTTCCCCCGGCACCCAGATGCTGATGCCATTGCTGGCTCAGATCGCTATCGCCCGCGGGGCCAAGAGCGGCGCCGTGCTTTCACCCGCCTATGCGGAACATGCCCGGACCGCACGCATGGCCGGGCTGGCTGTGACCGAGGTGGAAAACATCAACGCGATGTCGGCTCATGACTATGCCGTGGTGGTCAATCCCAATAATCCCGATGGCCGCATCACGGATCGCGCTGCATTGTTGTCGCTGGCCGAAGCCATGCGCCGCAAGGGTGGGCTGCTCGTCGTGGACGAAGCCTTCATCGAGACGGGACTTGCCGAAAGCCTCGCAGATGCCGCCGGTCAGGATGCGCTGGTGGTCCTGCGCTCATTCGGCAAATTTTACGGCATGGCGGGCGTTCGGCTGGGTTTCGCGATTGCGCAGCCCGATATCGCTGCTGAACTGGAGGCAAGGCTCGGCCCCTGGGCGGTTTCCGGCCCGGCGCTGCATATCGCGACACAGGCTCTGGCGGACGGGGAATGGCAATCATCCATGCGTCTGCACCTTGCCGAAGACGCCCGGCGCATGAACGCCATGCTGGAGAAAGCGGGGCTGGCAATTGCCGGCGGCACCTCGCTGTTTACTCTGGTGCGGGATCCCCGCACCGCAGACCTGTTCAGCCATCTTGGCCGGCACGGCATTCTGGTCCGCATTTTTGATGAAAGGCCGAACGACATGCGTTTCGGCCTTCCCGGTAGCGAAACGGAGTGGCAGCGCGTTGAGGAGGCGCTGTCATCCTTTGACTATTCCTCGAAGGTGTAGGTCTCAATCGACTCCGGCTTCATTTCGATGGAGAAGCCCGGCAATTTCGGCGGCATGTAAGCGGCATTTCTGATATCGCAGGGCTCGATGAAGTGCTCGTGCAGGTGGTCGACATATTCGATCACGCGGCCTTCCTTCGTGCCTGATACGACCAGATAGTCGATCATCGACAGATGCTGCACATATTCGCAAAGGCCGACGCCACCGGCATGCGGCCAGACCGGCAAATTGTATTTGGCGGCGATCAGCAGCACCGCCAGCACCTCGTTCAGCCCGCCCATACGGCAGCTATCGATCTGCACCACATCGATGGCGCCCTCGGCGATGAACTGCTTGAACATGATACGGTTCTGGCACATTTCACCGGTCGCCACCTTCACCGGGCCGATGGCGGCGCGGATCTTGCGATGGCCGGCAATATCGTCCGGGCTGGTCGGCTCCTCAATGAAGAATGGCTTGGCGAAAGCGAGCTTCTTCACCCAGTCGATTGCCTGATCTACTTCCCATACCTGGTTGGCGTCGATCATCAGGTAACGGTCGGGACCGATCACCTCACGGGCAATGGTGAGGCGGCGGATGTCGTCTTCCAGATCGCGGCCGACCTTCATCTTTACATGGTTGAATCCGGCATCGATGGCTTCCTGGCAAAGACGGCGCAGCTTGGCGTCGTCATAACCGAGCCAGCCGGCCGAGGTCGTGTAGCAGGCATAACCTTCGCTCTTCAGCGTCTCGATACGTTCCTTCTTGCCGCTTTCGGCTTTTTTGAGGATCGCAAGCGCCTCGTCCCGGGTCAGCACGTCGGTCAGATAACGATAGTCGACGATATCGGCGATTTCTTCCGGGCTCATATCGGCAACGAGCTGCCAGACCGGCTTGCCCGCCTTCTTGGCCAGCAAGTCCCATACGGCATTGACGACGGCGCCGGTGGCGAGATGCATCGCGCCCTTGTCCGGTCCGATCCAGCGCAGCTGGCTGTCGCTCGTCAGATGCCGCCAATATTTGCCGGGGTTGTCGGTGACGGTGGCAAGATTGGTGCCGACGACCAGATGACGCATCGCTTCGATGGCCATGCAGCAGATATCGTTACCGCGGCCGATGGTGAAGGTCAGCCCGTGGCCTTTAAGACCTGGCTCATCGGTATCGAGAATGACATAAGCCGCCGAATAATCCGGGTCGGGGTTCATCGCATCCGAACCGTCGAGGCTCTGGGAGGTCGGAAAACGCAGGTCGAAAACACGCAGATCAGTAATTTTGGTCATGGCCGTTCACTCGCGGTCAGTGTCAAAGGAAATCGTTCAATCGTGGTGGAAGGTTTCTTCCATCATTGCCCACCACTCGCCTTCCTTCCGGCTTTCGAGCGGTTGCTGGCAGGGAATGGTGAAGGACCACCATTCCTGGTTCTTGGGGCTTGCGGCCATCTTCGCCATGTCGACGCTGATATCGCTGCCGTGATATTCCCAGTAGCCGAAGAGCAGATTTTCCGGCTCGCGCAGGAAGATCGTGTAGTTGCGGATATTGCAGTCGCTGATAAACGCCAGAATTTCAGGCCAGACGGCTGCATGCAGCCTTTTATACTCCGCGATCATCTCCGGTTTGACGCCTATGACCATGCCCATGCGCTGCATGAAAAACTCCGTTATTGCTTGATGGTGGCGAGCGCAGCGCGCAGCTTTGTCTGCGGCAGGTCCAAACCCAGCCGTTCTGCCGCAGCAATGACCGGGACAAAGCGGCGGCGCTTCTTTTCATCGTGGTTGCCGGCGATATCGGAGAGCCGATGCGCGAGAAAGGGATTGCGCAAACGCTCCCGCAGCACGCCAATATAGGCCTGCGCATCGTCCCCCATGCCTTCAGCGGCAAAGACCGGCAGAACCTCGTCACGCCAAAGCATCTCCAGATCCGCAACGAGAGCATCGTCGGCCATTGCCTGACGCACCGTCTCGTCCTTCGCACGCGCATCCTGCAACCAGCGTTCCGCCAGATAGGAATGGCCGAGATTGAGCAGGAAAAGCTTCAGCTTTTCATAGTGATCGAGATCGTCCGTCAGCACCACGGCAGGGTGCGTGCAGGGAAGGACAAGCCCGTCCTGCTTCTCTATAGCCCAGAGTGCATAGGGCTCCGCCACCGCACCCACCGGGTCGATAGGCTCGGAGACGATGCGATCCACCAGACTATTGGCGAAACGGCACTTCTCATTCAGATAAAAGGCAAACCCAGCCGGCAATTGCCATTCATCGGCAAGCCGGCGAATGACCTGTTTCAACTTTTCGCCATTGCGCGGCACGAGCTCGCAGGGGAAGATGGACACAGGCGCTTCCGGATTGCGCTGAAAACGCTCCAGCAGCAACATGCAGAGTTTTGCCGGAAAGCTTTTCGGTACGATCGTGAAATCGCCAGCCAGCCCAGCATTATCCGCCGAATCCAGCTCATAACCGCGGTCGCCCGTATTGGACAGAATGACGTCGGCCTCGCAGGCAAGGCGGCGCACTTCGGCCCAGTCGGTCGCAGCCGTCAGCGCCCGCGCGACAGCCCCGCCCTGAATTTCCTCGTCCACTTCCTGCCCATCGCGGATGCCGCGAATACGCACGGGGTAGGGTGCGCCGCTGTTTAGCGCCGCAACACGCTTCAGGCTCTCCGCATTGCCGGTCGTCTGGACAATCGCGATGCGCCCGAGAGCCTCGTCCTTATCCAGCGCCTGCGAAACGAAGAGATCCGCATGCGCCAGAAGAAAGCGGCTGGTGCCGAATTGCAGGATGGGCGTATCGGGCGTCATGCGACCTCCACCATGCCCTTGATCACTCCGGCCTTCGGATCGGTCAGGCCAGCGAATCTGGAGGGCACATCGGCAAGCGTCATGCGATGGGTGATCAGTGCTTCCGGTACCTTGCCTTCCCGCAGCGCCTGCAGGACGCGCTCGAAATCCTGGGGCGTGGCATTGCGGCTGCCGAGAAGCGTCGTCTCCCGCTTGTGGAACTCCGGGTCGTTGAAGCTAATATCGCTGGCGACGATGGAGACCAGCACATAGGAACCGCCATGGCCGACAAAGGAAAAGCCGCGCTCCATGGCTTTCGGATTGCCGGTCGCATCGAAGACCGCATCGAAAAAATCGCCGTCGGTGATTTCGGAAAGGCGATCTTTGTCACCTTCGCCAAGTGTCACCGTATGCGCAACGCCGAGATGCTCCTTACAGAAATCCAGCCGGTCGGTGCGCCCATCGATCATGATCACTTCACCGCCATCGAGAACCGCGAAAACCGCAACCGCCATGCCAATCGGGCCGGCGCCGACGATCAGAACCTTCTGTCCCTTCTCGACTGCGCCACGGCGCACCGCATGCGCACCGATAGCCAGAAATTCGGTCATCGCCGCCTGATCGAGACTTAGCCCCGCCGCCTTCAGCACGAATTGCTGCGGCACGCTCAGATATTCGACCATGCCGCCATCGCGATGAACGCCCAGCACACCGATATTGCGGCAGCAATTGCTCTTGCCCTTCAGGCAGGCGCTGCATTTGCCGCAAGAGATATAGGGAATGACGGTGACTACATCGCCGGCAGACAGATGGCTGCCTTGCGGCGCTTCTTCCACCGTGCCGGAAAGCTCATGGCCCATGATACGGGGATAGGAAAGATAAGGCTGGTTGCCGGTGAAGATGTGCAGGTCAGTGCCGCAAACCCCGATGCGACGAATACGCACCAGCACTTCACCGTCGCCACGCACTGGTTTCGGCAGTTCCTTGGAGACGAGTTGACCTGGGGTTTCGCAGAAAATCGCCAGCATGCATCACCTGTGGGAAAGGGAATAAAAACGAATGGCGTTACCGCCGAAAACTGCCGCATGGTCTTCTGCCGGCACGATATCTCGGCAGAAATCCAGCCACGCCTGATAATCGCCCGCCAGCCGCAACACCGGCCAGTCACTGCCGAAAATCACGCGGTTGCCGCCAAAGAGTTCAAGAATGGTCTCGGCATAAGGCCGTACCGCTTCCGGCCGCTGCTCACCGCGCTCGGTCAGCAGACCTGAGAGCTTGCAATGGACATTCGGGAGAGCCGCCAGAGCGGCCATATCCTTGCGCCAGTTGCTGTAGTGACCGGTAGCAATCAGCGGCTTCGCGCCATGGTCGATGACGACAGGCAATTGCGGATGGCGGCGGGCAAAGGCGAGGAGATGCGGCAGATTGGGCGACAGGACCAGCGCATCGAACGCCAGACCGTGCTTCACCAAGGCCGCCACGGCGGGATCGAGTGCCGGATCATCGATCCAGGCGACATCCTCCATGCCCTGCAACATCGGGCGGACACCCTTGAACGCCGGATGTTTTGCCCGACGGGCGATTTCACTCGCCGCATCGGCGGATTTCATATCCACCCAGCCGACAACACCCTTTATGAAATCGGTCTTTTCCGCCAGCGCCAGCATGAAATCCGTGTCGGCCGCCGTCTCCATCGTCTGCACCAGCACGGTGCCGGAAACGCCAGCAGCGGCCAGCAAAGGCGACAGGTCGGCGGGGAGAAAATCCCGGTAGATGGCGGCGAGCGACGGCGGCGGCCACTGCCCGGCGCGATCCTTCATCAGCCAGAGATGCTGGTGGGCGTCGATGAGCATTGCCTCAGGCCTTTCCGCCCGGTACAGGCGCACCTTCGGCAATCAGGCCGCGCCTGTGCAGTTCGGACCAGAATTCATCCGGGATCGACTGTTCGAACCACTCGATATTGGAGGCGAGCTGCTGCGCATTGCGCGCACCCGAAACGACCGTGACAGATGCCGGATGGGCGAGCGGAAACTGCAGCGCGGCCGCCTGCAGCGATACGCCGAGTTCCTCGCAAACACCCTGCAGCGCATCGACACGCGTGAGAATATCGGCAGGCGCATCGGCATAATTGAATTTGCGGTTGCCGGCCAGAATGCCGGAATTGAATGCACCGGCGACAACGATGGCGACACCGCTTTCAGCGCAACGGTTCATGAAAGCGAGGCTCTGCTGCTCCAGCAGCGTATAACGGCCGGCGAGCATGGCGACGTCGATATCGAAGACATCCATGGCGCCGCTGACGATTTCCCATTCATTGACGCCGAGGCCGACGGCCCCCGTCGAACCTTCTTCGCGCAGCTTGCCAAGCGCCCGGAAGCCACCGCCCGTGGTCAGCTGCTCCCAGTAATGCCGGTGCTTTTCGCCATGGGTGAAGGAGCCGATATCATGCACATAAAGAATATCCGGCTTCAGAACACCAAGCCGTTGCTGGCTTGCCTCGAAGGAGCGCAGGATACCGTCATAGGAATAATCATAGACCGGGCGGAACGGCAGGGGCGCTATGTAGGCATCCTCCTCCGGACCGACGGTCTCGTCAGGCACCATCACACGGCCGACCTTGGTGCTCAGCGTGTATTCGTTCCGGTCATGCTCCGTCACCATGGTGCCGAGGCGGCGCTCCGACCGCGTATAGCCGTAAAACGGCGCGGTATCGAAATAACGCATGCCGCTTTCCCATGCCTTGTCGAACGCACCCTTGGACTCTTCATAGGGCGTGACGCGGTAGAGATTACCCATCTGGGCGCAACCGAGACCCATGACGGTGACGTCGACGGCGCGGCGCGGCAATTTACGTGTATCGGAGACTTTCATCGCAGGGACTTTCCAGCTTGTCTTTGGAAAGACGCGCCGCCGCAAAGCGGCGCGTCATCACGCAATCAATAAAGAACGTTCTTGGCTTCCGGCTTTTCGATATTGTCCTTGGTAACAACAACGACACCGGTGTCGACGAACTTCTCGACCTTTTCCTTGCCAATGAGCTTGGAAATGGTCTCTACGCCCTTTTCACCCATCTGATAGGAACCCTGAACCACGATACCGGCCAGCGTGCCATCCTTGACGAAGCCCTGAAGGTCCTGGTTGCCGTCGAAGCCGATGGCGACGACCTTGCCGGCCTTGCCGCTCTGGGCGAGCGCGCGGCCGACGCCGATTGCCGTCGGCTCATTGGCGCCGAAAATGCCCTTGAGATCGGAATTGGCGGCCAGAACGTCGGTCGTCTGGTTCAGCGCGGTGGCCATCTGCGACTGCGAATAGAACGGGCCGACGATCTTCAGGTTGGAGTTCATCTGGATGTAGTCGGTGAAACCGCCGACACGGCCGATTTCCGAACCTGCACCGGCGACATAGGACATGACGGCGATCTTGCCTTCCTTGCCCACCTTGTCGATCAACGCCTGCGCTGCCAGTTCGCCGGCTTTCTTGTTATCGGTCGCCAGGAACGACTGGTAATATTGCTCAGAGCCCTTTGCGAGCTGCGAGTCGATCAGAACCACCGGAATACGGGCTTCCCAGGCCTTCTTGACGGCAGGCACCAGCGCGTCCGGGTCTGAAGGTGCCAGGACAATGCCCGCGACCTTACGGTTGATGGCGTTTTCGACCATGTTGACCTGATCGGCGATGGCGGACTCGGCAGCCGGACCCTGGAAGGTCATGGTATTGCCGGAAGAGTTCTTCATCGCCGCATCAGCGCCCTTCTGGACGTTCTGCCAGAAGGTGGAGTTGACGGTCTTGACGATGACGGCGATTTCGCCGGCCTGCACGGTGGAAACGCTCCACAGCGCAATTGCGGATGTCAGAAGGGCAGTCGCAATTTTCTTCATTTCTTCCTCCGTGATGTCGGCATACCGGGCCTCCCCTTGCCGATCTTTTTTGCGGAAAGGGTCCGCAGGCCCTTGATCAGCGGCGGTTGCGCAACTGGTCGATCCAGACGGTGACCAGAATGACGAGGCCGATGATGATCTGTTGCGTGAAGGCGGAGACGCCGTTCATGTTGAGACCGTTGCGCAGGATGCCGATGACGAAGGCGCCGATGGCCGTGCCGGAAATCGTGCCGACGCCGCCGATCAGCGATGTGCCGCCGATGACCGCGCTGGCGATTGCGTCCAGCTCATACATCACGCCCTCATTCGGCTGGGCGGTGACGAGGCGCGACATCAGCACGCAGCCCGTCAGCCCGGCGAGCGTGCCGGACAGGATGTAGGTGAAATTGGTAACGCGGGCGACATTGACGCCGGAAAGGCGCGCGGCTTCGGCGTTGGAACCGACAGCGTAAATGTGACGGCCGAGGATCGAGCGGTTGAGCATGAAGGAAACCGCAAGCGCAATCACCACCATCAGTATGACGGGGTAGGGGATGCCGGGGAACACCACATTCGGAAAGCCGTCGTCACCGATAGTGACGATGCGGAAGAGAGCGCCATTGCCGAGTTCGCCGAAAGATTCGCCGAGGCCGGAGACGGCGCGCGCACCGGTGATCTGCAGCGCCACGCCACGGGCGATCAACATCATGCCAAGGGTGGCGATGAAGGGCGGCAGCTTGAAACGGGTGACCAGAAGACCGTTGATGAGACCGCAGAGCGACCCCGTCAGAATACCGAGCAACATGCCGACCGGCACCGGCATGCCGAGTTCCTTCACCGCAAGGGCGGCGACGACACCGGCAAGCGCAAGCACCGAACCGACGGAAAGATCGATGCCACCGGTGATGATGACACAGGTAGCCCCGATGCCGAGCAGCGCGATGGACGTGACCTGCAACGCAATCGTCATGCCGTTATTGACGGTGAAGAAGGCGCTGCTGGTGGCGGAAAAGACCGCGACAAGCGCAAAGAGGCTGCCTAGCGCCGCAAACTTCTGGATAATATCCTTCTGGCGATCGCTGACTGCGAAGCTCTTCTTGGTTTCTGCAATATTGGCCATGTCGTTCCTCACTGCGCGGTCCGGCCGTAACCGGACGCATACCGCATGATTTCTTCCTGATTGGTATTGGCGGTTTCGAGCACGCCCGTAATCCGGCCCTGGTGGAAAACGGCGATACGATCCGTCAGCCCCAGAATTTCCGGCAGTTCCGAACTGATGAGAATGACGCCGATACCCTGCGCGGCGAGCTCGTCCATGATCTTGTAGATCGCGAATTTCGCGCCGACATCGATGCCGCGTGTCGGCTCGTCGAAGAACAGCACGCGAGATTGCCGGAACAACCATTTGCCGATGATGATTTTCTGCTGATTGCCGCCGGAAAGCAGCCTCACCGTCTGCCCGATCGAGGGAGTACGAATATTCAGGAGATCGACGTAGCGCTTTGCCACATCGTCATGTTTCTTGAAATCGATCAGGCCGAAACGGTTGGAAACCTCGCCGAGATTGGCAAGCGTCGTATTGGCCGCTACCGACATCTTGATGGCGAGACCATCGCTTTTGCGGTCTTCCGAGAGATAGGCGATGCCTTCTTCGATGGCGTCCTGCGGCGAGCTGATCGAAAGTTCGCGCCCGTTGAAAACGATCCTGCCCGCATCGAGCGGATCGGCGCCGAAGATCGCCCGGGCGACTTCGGTGCGGCCGGCACCCATCAGCCCGGCAAAACCGAGGATTTCACCACGTCGCAGCGAAAAACCGACGTCGTGGAACACGCCGCTGCGTGTCAGGCCCTCGACGGAAAAAATAACATCTTCCGTGGGGCGCGATGTGCGCTCGGGGAATTTGTCTTCCAGCGAACGCCCGACCATGCGCGTGACGATGTCGTCAACGGTGATCGAAGCGAAATCGTCGGTCGAAATATAGCGTCCGTCGCGCAGAACCGTCACACGGTCGACGATTTCGGCCATTTCATCGAGACGGTGGGAAATATAAACGATCCCGACACCGGATGCCTTGAGATCGCGAATGACCTTGAACAGGAGCCGGGTCTCCTGCTCGGTCAGCGAAGAGGTCGGCTCATCCATGATGAGCACTTCAGCGTCAAGAGAAAGCGCCTTGGCGATTTCCACCATCTGACACTGGGCGACCGAAAGGCCGCGGACGATCTGGTCGGGGTCGATATCGACACCCAGCCGGTCGAGACAGCGCTTGGCATCGAGACGCAGCTTCTTGCGGTCGACGAGGAAACCGCGACGCGGTTCGCGCGCAAGATAGATGTTTTCGGCAACGGAAAGATGCGGAACGAGGTTGAGTTCCTGGTGGATGATGGCGATGCCGGCGGCTTCGGATTCCAGCGGCGATACATATTGCACCTTCACACCTTTGTGAAGGATGGTGCCGTCGCTCGGCTGATAGACGCCGCTGACGATCTTCATCAGCGTCGATTTTCCCGCGCCATTCTCACCGCAGACGGCATGTACCTCGCCGGCGCGCAGATCGAAATGCACGTTCGACAGTGCTTTTACGCCGGGAAATTCCTTGCTGATGTTATCGAGGCGCAGGAGCACCGCATGCTGTCCATGCGCCATCTGTTCAGGCGAAAAATCGCCCCGAATTGTCGATGCGCCCTGCGACATCTGGAAACCTCCCACCCGTATCCCCGCTCCACCGGGGTCATGAACAGGCCAAATGGTTAGGCCGGTTTTTCAGAATGGTCAAGCCAATTAGGCCAAAATTTGCGAAGCCGTATTCAAAACGGAAGCAATATATAAAACGATAACTGAAAATAAATACGTAATTTCATATATTTAAGTAATTCCTTGCGTATTGAAACACTTGGCGTTACGGTAAGGCCAAATACGGATTGCAGACAGGACTCGTCGAAAAACACATGAGTGGTCAGGCCAAAATAGCGGAACCGCGCAGGCTTTATCAGCAAATTGCGGACCAGATACGCGAACTCATCGATATGGGTGAATTCCTGCCCGGCACGCGGCTTCCCGCCGAACGCGAACTGGCACAGAAGCTCGGTGTATCGAGGCCTTCCTTGCGCGAGGCGCTGATTGCGCTTGAAATCGACAACACCGTCGAAATTCGCATGGGTTCCGGGGTTTATGTGTCGGCGGAAGCGTTGCAGACGACCCACCATACCAAATCGCTGGGTGACAGCCCCTCCGAACTGATGCAAGCGCGCGCCGCGCTGGAGGGGGCGACCATTGTGCTGGCGGCAAGCCGGATGACCGATGAGACAATCGCGACCCTCCGCCAGATACTCAATACCATGCAGCGGGAAATAGAGGCCGGCCGCAAGCCTCTGGATCAGGATCGGCTGTTTCACGTCACCATAGCCGAGCAATCCGGTAACAGCGTTTTGGCGCGAATGGTGGCGAACCTCTTCGATGAGCGCCACAGCCCCATTTCGGCCCAGCTTCGCGTGAAATTCGAAGACCGCGATACCTGGACCCACGCGCTTCAGGAACACGAGGCCATTCTGGCGGCGCTTGAACTGAAAGACCCGCTGCTGGCGCAGGCCGCCATGCATACCCATCTGGAAGGTTCGAAGAGACGCTGGGTCGAAAACTGATCTAGAAACATAGCAGGCAATATACCGGGAGGAGGAAAACCCGTGAGTGAGAATTCCGAGGCAACCATTTTGCTGAACGCCAACGACAATGTCGCGGTGGCGCGTCGGTCCATTCCGGCCGGCGGCGCGACGGGCAGGGGCGATCTGGCAGCGCTCGAACTGATCGGGCGCGGGCACAAGGTGGCCCTCAAATTCATCAAATCGGGCGATGAGGTGCTGAAATACGGACAGGTCATCGGTATAGCGACCCAGGATATCGAACCCGGCCGGCACGTGCACCTGCACAATCTCGCCATGGTGCCTTCCGAACACGCGCATCAGTTCAGCGTTGATATCGAAGAAAAGGGCATGGTGCCGGAAGCCGAACGCCGGACGTTCAGGGGTTATGACCGCGGCCTTGGTGGCGTCGGAACACGAAACTATATCGGCGTCATCGCTTCGGTGAACTGTTCCGCCACGGTTTCGCGTTACATCGCGGATTATTTCAACAAGCAGGGTGGCCTTGATGGTTTCGACAATGTTGATGGCGTCGTGGCGCTGACCCATGGCGGCGGCTGTGCGCTGAATACGAAATCGGAAGGTTACCGCCTGCTGATCCGCACAATTCAGGGCTATGCCCGCCATCCGAATTTCGGCGGCATTCTGCTGATCGGCCTCGGTTGCGAGACCAACCAGATCGCGCCCATTCTCGAACATTACAAGATGGAAGAAGGAGAGCGGCTGCGCACCATGACGATCCAGCAGCATGGCGGCACCCGCAAGACGATCGATGCGGCGATTGCCGAGATCAAGGCCATGCTGCCGATGGTCAATGCCGCCCGCCGCACGGAGCAACCGCTTTCCAAGCTGAAGGTGGCGCTGGAATGCGGCGGTTCGGATGGTTATTCCGGCATTTCCGCCAACCCGGCTCTGGGTTATGCCTCCGACCTCATCGTCCGCAACGGTGGAACCACGGTCCTCTCGGAGACGCCGGAGATTTACGGCGCTGAACACCTCCTGACGAAGCGCGCCGTCACCCCTGCCGTCGCCGAAAAGCTGCTACAGCGTATCGACTGGTGGCGTGATTATACCGCCCGTAATGGCGACGAACTCAATAACAACCCCTCCCACGGCAACAAGCTTGGCGGCCTGACCACCATTCTGGAAAAATCGCTGGGCGCGGTCGCCAAGGGCGGCTCCATGCCGCTGAAGGCGGTTTATGAGTTCGCCGAAACCGTGACGGAACAGGGTTTCGTCTTCATGGATACGCCCGGCTATGACCCCGTTGCCGTCACCGGACAGGTCGCCGGCGGCTGCAACGTCATCTGTTTCACCACCGGCCGCGGCTCGGTTTCGGGCTTCAAGCCGTCACCTTGCATCAAGATCGCCACCAATTCCGAAATGTATGAACACATGAAGGAAGACATGGATATCAATTGCGGCGAGATCGTCACCGGCGCTGAAACCATTGAAGAATCCGGCAAACGAATTTTCGAACATATTCTGGCGGTGGCTTCCGGCGACAAGACCGTCAGCGAGATCTACGACTACGGCGACAATGAATTTGTGCCGTGGCAGGTTGGGGCCGTGACCTGAACCTGCCGCACCAAGACTGTCCCACGTGAAACAAAAGGCCCGGAAAGTGATTTCCGGGCCTTTGTCATTTCTGCCTATTTCCGCGCTTAGTGGCGGAAGTGGCGCATGCCGGTAAAGACCATCGCCACATTATGCTCATTCGCGGCGTCGATCACTTCCTGATCGCGCATGGAGCCGCCCGGCTGGATGACGGCGGTGGCACCTGCGGCAATCGCGGCGAGCAAACCGTCGGCAAAGGGATAAAATGCTTCCGAGGCGACGGCGGAGCCGCGCGTCAACGGTTCGGCAAGGCCAAGAGCCTTGGCGGCATCTTCCGCCTTCTGGGCAGCGATACGGGCCGAATCCACACGGCTCATCTGACCTGCGCCAATACCCGCGGTCTGCCCGTCCTTGGCGTAAATGACGGCATTGGACTTCACATGCTTGGCGATCTTGAAGGCAAACTTCATGTCTTCAAGTTCCTGCGACGTCGGCGCACGCTTGGTGACGACCTTGAGGTCCAGATCCTCGACCATGCCATTGTCGCGGCTCTGCACCAGCAGGCCGCCCGAGACGGTCTTTGCGGTAATACCGGCCGCGCGCGGATCAGGCAGGCCGCCAGCGGCCAGAAGGCGCAGGTTCGGCTTGCGGGCAATGATGGACTTGGCTTCTTCGGTGACATCAGGCGCGATGATGACTTCGGTGAAGAGCTTGACGATTTCTTCCGCCGTTTCCGCATCGAGCGTGCGGTTCAGGGCAATCACGCCACCAAAAGCGGAAACGGAATCGCATGCCAGCGCCCGCCGGTAAGCTTCGGCAAGTGTCGGACCTGTCGCTACGCCGCAGGGATTGGCATGCTTGATGATAGCGACTGCCGGCGCGTTTTCCGGCAGGAATTCCGCAACGAGCTCGTAAGCTGCATCGGTGTCATTGATGTTGTTATAGGAAAGCTGCTTGCCCTGGAGCAGCGTCGCGGTTGCGACACCAGGACGCTTTTCGCCGGTGAGGTAAAAACCAGCGCTCTGGTGCGGGTTTTCGCCATATCGCATCTTTTCCTTCAGCACGCCGCCGATGGCGCGGTAATCCGGCGTTTCGATTGCAAGCGCCTCGGCAAACCAGTTGGAAATCACCGCATCATAGGCGGCGGTGCGGGCATAGGCCTTGGCGGCAAAACGCTGGCGCAGCGCATAGGACGTCTGGCCGTCATCGGCCTGCAGGGCCTCAACCAGATCGGGGTAGTCAGACGGGTCGGTAACCACCGTGACATAGGCGTGGTTCTTGGCGGAAGCGCGGATCATCGCCGGGCCGCCAATATCGATGTTTTCCACCGTCGTCGGATAATCGCCGCCCTTGGCGCGAACTTCTTCGAAAGGATAGAGATTGATGACCGAGAGATCGATTGCCTCGATGCCGTGCGCCTTCATCGCCTCGACATGCTCCGCATCGTCCCGGATGGCAAGGAGCCCGCCATGGACATTGGGATGCAGTGTCTTGACGCGGCCGTCCATGATCTCGGGAAAATTCGTTACGTCGGAGACATCCGTCACAGGCAGGCCTGCTTCGGCAATGGTTTTCGCCGTTCCACCGGTCGACAGGAGCTTGACGCCAAGCTTCGACAGAACCGTCGCCAGCTCGATAATATCAGTCTTGTCGGACACGGAAAGAAGCGCCGTGCGGATTTTGACCTTATCGGGGGCGGGGATTTTCTTGGACACGACGGCCATCAGGCATACTCCGTTTAACGGGGAGGACAGGCTGGAATGGGATTGATCCAGCAATTGCCGCCGCGTTAACACAGCTTACCGGATTAATAAACAGCGGGGATGCCGAACGGTGAAAACTATGGTGGTTTTTGACCGGCATCGCCGGAAATTGTCTAGGCCTGGCGTTCGATGAGCCAGCGGATTTCCCGCGTATTTGCGAGATTGAAGGGGAGCTCGATCTGCTGCGACGGGCGCATACCGGATGCATCGGCCATGAAGACATCCTCGGTGACGAAAAGCTCCAGTCCGGGTGCAGACAACAGCCAGACGGTTCCATCCGCTGCCTCCAGATAGGCAGACTCCTCATCCCGCTGGTGTATCTGAATGTGGGGATGAATATGGAAACGCGAAACCGCCGTGACCGACTGCAATTGCGTTTTCGCCGCACTCGCATCGGCCCGAAGCAGATCCCGGCCCTTTATCTTGGTACCGGCCGCATTCAATTCTATTTCCCGCTCATGGTAGCAGCCGAAATTCTGCAAATAACCGTCGTGAGACGCCCAGAGAACGTCATTGCCGTTTGCATCCGTTCCACGCCGGCTGTCGACGTGGCTGACGCCTGATACCATGATCGGACCAAGCAGCCGCGAGCGCGACAGTCTGCAGGAAGATGTATCCGCAAGCGTGACGGTGGAATGCGCCGCCGTGGACCGGCTGGCCCGCTGATATTCCGGCGCGGCGTTGCGCGGAAAGCCGGAATTGACGATGAAGCGGTTCTTGCCGCAGGACATTTCGAAAGACAGGCAACCCGAATGGGCATTGCGTGAAAGCTCCGCCGAGCCGGGATAGCCCGTATCCACGATGATGACCGTATCGTCCGTCGCAAGCCGGTGATAGTTCACGTCCGGCAGGACCTTGGAGGGCCGGCCGGCCGTTTCGTCATAGCGCAGCACGGAAACAAGCTCATTGGCGAGCGTCGCCGTGGCGCCGTTGAACAGCGCGAGATCGCCGCCCTGATGCCGGAAGAACCGGATCGCCGGGAACATGCGGTCTATGGCCGGTACCAGGCCGGAGGGCAGATCATGGCCGAGATTGATATAACTTTGCCGAAGCGGCAGGAGATCGAGCAGCAGGTCCAGCGTGACGCGTGGATTGCGGGAAACATGCCCGCCATCGGGCAGAATCTGGCGTTCCATTTCCTGAGCCAGCTTCATTCCATTCCGCGTGATCCGCGAAAGGCGCGTTGGCATGGCGATGGAAGCCATGGCCAAGGCAATCCTGATCCTCAGCCGCGCTTCGCCATCGGGCGCGTGTCGGACGATTCTTTCGAGATAACGCACATGAAAGGCGAGGCTTTTCAGGAACCGTCGATAAAAGCCGGCATCGGCCTCGTATAAAACCACGGGAGAGTGCGAAAGCCAGGCAATCAGCCTTTGCGCGGCGATTTCCGGCGACCAGGCAGTGCCTGCAAGCCGTTTGCCATGAAGCACCATCCATTCCGCAACGATGCGGCGCGCCCGTTTGCAGGCCTCGCTCGATTTATCGGAGCGAATATGCCGCAGCCAACTGAATGCATGCAGCCGTTCTTCAAAGACCGCCGAGGGATATTCCACCTGAAATGGCGAAGCTCCGCCGGTTTCGACGACACGCCCGGCCAGCGCGATGCGGCCTCGCAACAGTTCCTCGGCGAAATAGGGATCGATGGCTCTGAGATCGGTCGGCGCCGCCACCAGACCGTCCGGCGCACGAGTGGCAAATCGCGACATATGCAGGCGCAAAGGGGTGAGGCCGACACACAGATGACGATACGCCATCCGCGACAGAAGACCGGCGGCATTCATGCTGCCTGCAAAGGACCCTAACAAGCTGTGTTTCCCGTTTCACATGTTTTGTTTTTATCAGTGAACCGCGACGACCGGAACGTTTTCGATAAATATCTAATGATTCGCGAAAGCTTGGCTTTTTTCTACTTCTTACGCAAGACACTGCTAAAAAACCCATCGACACCGCCGAACATGTCCGGTGTCGTGCGAAGATCGCCATTGGGGCTGATGGCCGCTTCCATTCCGGGCCAATCCTCGCGGCGGACGGCAACACGCTCCACACCCGGATTTTCCGCCAGAACCTCAGCAATCATCGCTTCTCCTTCGGAAGGATCGAGCGAGCAATTGGAGAAGACCACGAGACCGCCCGGGCCAACAAGGGTCAGCGCATGCCGCAGCATCTGGCCCTGAAGGGCAGCGAGTTTGGCAATGTCGTTCTCATCCTTGGTCCAGCAGACATCGGGATGTTTGCGAAGTGTCCCGGTGGAAGAACAGGGCGCATCGAGGAGGACCGCGTCAAAAAGCTGCTCCGGCTGGTACTTCAGCATATTGGCCTCCACCGTTTCGGCACGGAGACCAAGCCGGTCGAGATTTTCCCTGAGGCGACGAAGACGGTTACCGGACTGATCCAGCGCCGTCACCCTGGCGCCCGCCAGCGCAAGCTGCGCCGTCTTGCCGCCAGGAGCAGCACAGAGATCTGCGACACGTTTGCCCGCGATGTCGCCCATAAGCCGAACCGGCATGCTGGCGGCGAGATCCTGCACCCACCATGCACCCTCGGCGAAGCCTTCGAGCGATGGGATCTGCCCCTCGAATTCACCCAGACGCACGCTGCCATTCGGCATGAGCGTACCGCCCAGTTTTTCCGCCCAGAGAGCGGGATCAGCCTTGATCGTCAGATCAATTGAGGAGGGTGTCAGCTGCGCCTCCGAAATCCTTTGCGCAACCTCATTGCCGTAAGCGGAAACAAGCCGCGCATGGAACCAATCCGGCAATACCGGAACGCCGGCGACGGCCTTTTCGATATCCGCTTTTTCACGACCGAGCCGTCGGAGAACGGCGTTCACCAGTTTGACGAAACGCCGGTTGCGCGGATCGCGGTGAGCCTGCTCCACGGCGAGATCGACAGCGGAATGATCCGGTACATCGAGGTAAAGCATCTGCGCCGCACCGACGACAAGAACGTGATGCAGCGAACGCGCGCCCTGCGGCAACGGCCCATCAAGCAGCATCGACAATGCCGCTTCAATCCGGGGGAGGTGGCGAAGCGCGCTGTTGACGATGGCTCTCACCAGCGCCCGGTCCGCAAGCGACAGGGCTCGATAGACGGGATTGCCGTTTTCGCTATCGAGCATCCCATCCAGCGAGGTCTTCTTTTCCAGAACGGCGGCGAGAATGCGGGTGGCGGCGATGCGCGCGGCGAGACCCGGCTTGTCCTGGAAAGACGAAGGGCCGTCTTCACGGCCCCTCCCATTTGCCGGTCTCGGTTTTCTGGACCGCGCCGGCTTATTCTGAATATCGGATGTCAAGACCACGGCCCCTTGCGCTCGTTTTCATTGCCTCGTCCCCAGCCTGTTTTGGGAACGGAGCCTGATTTGCGCAGAGGTCTATCACCCGATGGCGGCGGCGTCGATCCTCGCGGGGAAAACTCCTGCGCCATGGCGTGCAGCGCCGCCACGCGGTTTTCCGTATTCGGATGCGTGGAGAAGAGATTGTCCATGCGCTCACCGGAAAGCGGATTGATGATGAACATATGCGCCGTTGCCGGGTTACGCTCGGCATCGTCATTGTGAATGCGCTGCGCCATGCCCGAAATCTTCTGCAAGGCGGAAGCAAGCCAGAGCGGGTTGCCGCAGATTTCCGCGCCGCGCCGGTCGGCGGAGTATTCCCGCGTACGACTGATCGCCATCTGCACCAGCATCGCTGCCAGTGGCGCCACGATCATCGCGACCAGCACGCCGATAAAGCCGAGCGGGTTATTGTTGTTCTCCCGGTTGCCGCCAAAGAAGAAGGCAAAATTGCCGAGCATCGAGATGGCGCCCGCCAGCGTGGCGGTGATTGTCATGGTCAAAGTATCCCGGTTCTGCACATGCGCAAGCTCATGCGCCATGACACCGGCCACTTCCTCGGGCGTCAGACGCTCCAGCAGGCCTGTCGAAGCGGCAACAGCGGCGTTCTGCGGATTCCGCCCGGTCGCGAAGGCATTGGGTTGCGGGCTATCGTAAATATAGACCTTCGGCATCGGCAGACCGGCATTCTGCGACAGGTCGCGGATCATGTGAAAAAATTCGGGCGCATTCGCCTCGTCGACCTCCCGCGCATGATAGGCGGAGAGAACCATCTTGTCAGAGTTCCAGTAGGAAAAAATATTCATACCGGCTGCGATGACCAGGGCGATCATCATACCGCCCTTGCCGCCGATCAGAAAACCGACACCCATGAACAATGCGGTCATGAAGGCCAGAAGCATTGCCGTGCGCATCATGTTCATCCGTTAAACTCTCCTTGTCACTCACCAGGAATATTCCGGGGTTTATAAAGCCCCTCGGATTATATAATCTGGTAAGCGGCAAACGTATTTCAATATCCCGTCATAGGGAGGATTTCATGCAGAATGCGGATAATGACAACGCCACAGACAGTGGCGCGGAAAGTGTAAAGCGACTTTCGCCGGCGGCGCAGCGAGCGTTGAAAGAAGCGGAAGAACGGCGCAAGCAACAGGCCGATCTCCAGCTGCCGCCGGAAACCGGCGGCCGCGGCGGCGCGGAACCCGTGCGTTTCGGCGACTACGAAATAAAAGGCCGGGCCATCGATTTTTGAGCGCCATAAATAAAAATACCCGCCTTTGGCGGGTATTTTATATTTTAAAACAAATAGTTACTTATTTCTGCTCCAGAAGCCGGCATACCGCTTCAAGCTGTTCCAGTGTCCGATAACCAATACGGATTTGCCCCGATCCGCCCTTGTGGCTGATCTTCACATCCAGCCCGAGAGCATCGGACAGGCTGCGTTCGAGCGCGATCGTATCGGAATCCTTTTCCGCCGCAGGTCGCTTCTCCGCGACATCGCCCTGCGATTTGATATCGTTCTGCGCCAGGCGCTCGGCATCACGGACCGAAAGTCCCTTGGATACGATTGTTTTCGCGAGCGTCGCCGGATCGGAAGTGGAAACAAGCGCGCGGGCATGACCTGCGGAGAGCGAACCATCCGCCAGCATATCCCGTACCGGATCGGGAAGCTTCAAAAGCCGCAGGCTGTTGGCAACGTGGCTTCGGCTTTTGCCGATGATTTCGCCGAGATCATTCTGCGTATAGCCGTGTTCGGCGATCAGCTGCTCATACCCCATCGCTTCTTCAAGCGGATTGAGGTCGGAACGCTGTACGTTTTCGACAATTGCCAGTTCCAGCGCCGTGCGGTCATCCACATCGCGAACGATGACGGGAACATCGGTAAAGCCCGCCAGCTGCGCCGCACGCCAGCGTCTTTCACCCGCAATAATCTCGTATCGGTTGACTCCAACCGTTCTTACAACTACAGGCTGAACAATTCCATGCTGACGAATGGAGGCGGCAAGATCCTGCAGCTCATTCTCATCGAAATGACGCCGCGGGTTTCTCTGGCTGCGAGCGATGAATTCGATGGGGATGGTACGATCGGCGTTAACAGCGCGCTGGGGCTCACCCACCGGCACAGGCTGGTCCATTTCTCCGATCAATGCGGCAAGACCGCGCCCCAGCCGACGCTTGGAAAGATCATCACTCATAAGATATTACTCCATACATTCCGGCAAACGTCAGGCGGCTTTGCGCAGACGCTCTCTCTGAATCACTTCGGACGCCAGTTGCAGATAGGCCTGGCTGCCGGCACATTTCAGATCATAGAGAATTGCCGGTTTACCATAGGACGGCGCTTCGGAAACACGCACATTGCGTGGAATGAGCGTGTGGTAAACCTTTTCGCCCAGATGCGTGCGCACGTCGGAAACAACCTGCTGTGCAAGATTATTTCGCGCATCGAACATCGTAAGAACGATGCCCTGTATATCGAGCTGCGGGTTCACCGATCCACGAATCTGACTGACCGTATCCAGCAACTGGCTAAGGCCCTCCAGTGCAAAGAACTCGCATTGCAGCGGCACGAGCACGGAATGTGCGGCCGTCATGGCATTCATGGTCAAAAGATTGAAAGAAGGAGGGCAGTCGACGAGAATATAGGAGTAACCTCTGGCTTCCTGCGTCTCCATGGCCGCACGCAGCAGAAAAACGCGGTTGGAAACATTCGCGACCTGCATTTCGAAACCGAGCAAATCCATCGTGGAGGGGACGATGTCGAGATTGGGAACGGCGGTGGGAACAGCAACTTCCGCTACCCCATGATCTCCCACCAGAAGATCATAGGACGAAAGCTTGCGCTCCTTGCGGTCGATTCCAAGTCCGGTACTCGCATTACCCTGCGGGTCCAGATCCACAATCAGCACGCGCTCACCAATAGCCGCCAGCGCGGTAGCCAGATTGATGGCGGTTGTTGTTTTACCAACGCCGCCTTTCTGGTTTGCAACTGCGATAATCCGGTTTTTTTCCAAAGTCATGCCGCACCTGGCCAGCTCATCAGCGCCTCAAAGCGAGGTTGCTGATTTCAAGAACAACAGAATCTGCCTCAATGGCACTCTGATGTTTTACCAGATCAAACTCCCAGCGACCATGTGCTTTCTGCACTTCAGAATCATAATCCCGGCCTTTATTAAAATAGGCCTTGAGATTCGGGTTATTCTGCGCCCAAGGATGAATATAATCGAAAAGCAGATCCAGTTCGGCGAGCGCGCGCGCTGAAACAGCGTCGCAATTTTTAATGATTTCCGGTGCTGTTTCGATCCTGACGGGGTGGACTGCACCTCTTGCACCGGTTTCCTTCAGTGCAATTCGCAAGAATGCCGCCTTTTTATTATTGCTTTCGACCAGATCAACCCAACCGTCGCCAAGCTCCGCCAGAAAAATCGCGGTGACGACACCGGGGAATCCGCCACCGCTTCCAAGATCAATCCACTTTTTTGGCTGAGGGGAGAGCTGGAATATTTGCGCACTGTCGGCCACATGCCGGTTCCAGAGCTCGGCGAGAGTGGAAGGCGCTACCAGATTTGTGGTTCTGTTCCACTTCTTAAAAAGCTCGACAAAATGTTCGAGCCTTTCCTGTGTTTCACGTGAAACACTCTGGCCGTTTATCTTCATAATCCGACTCGCTATTGGTGCATGCGTAATTTTTCACTTCGCGTTGCGGAATCCTTCCGCAGAAGTGCGAGCAGCAGCGATATCGCAGCCGGTGTCATGCCGTCAACACGAGCGGCCTGGGCAATATTCTCAGGACGGGCCTTTTCCAGCTTTTGTTTAAGCTCGTTGGAGAGGCCTGACAGACTCTTAAAATCAAAGCCATCCGGGATTTTTCTGTCTTCGTCCCGCTTGATATCGACGATATCAGCGCTCTGCCTCTGCATATAGACCGCATAACTCGCCTCGATCTGCAAGACCTCGGCAACTTTTCCGTCAAGGGCGCCCAATTCCGGCCAATGTTCGGTAAGAACCTCGAGAGTCATATCCGGATAGGCCAGCAATTCATAAACGGACCGGCGTTGACCGTCCTGATTAAGTTTCAACCCCTGCTTCGCCGCCTGGGATGGGCTGATGGAAATCGCCCTCATCAGCTCACGACCGCGATCCAGATCGGAAATGAAATTTGCGAAGCGTTCCTGCCGCGCGCGGCCGACAATGCCAGCCATCTGACCGACTGGTGTAAGCCGCAAATCCGCATTGTCCACGCGCAGCGAAAGACGATACTCCGCTCTGGATGTAAACATGCGGTAGGGTTCGCTGACACCTTTCGACGTCAGGTCATCAATCATGACGCCGATATAAGACTCGGTTCGGCTAAAATAGACCGGATCGGCATTGCCCGCATAAAGGGAGGCATTCAATCCAGCAACGAGACCCTGAGCGCCCGCTTCTTCATAACCGGTCGTGCCATTGATCTGGCCGGCCAAAAACAATCCCGGAATCTTGCGGCATTCCAGCGACGGCTTCAGCTCGCGCGGATCGACATAGTCATATTCGATCGCGTAACCCGGCTGCAGGATCGTCACCTGTTCAAGGCCCGGTATCGTTCGGATAAATTGCTCCTGAACGGAAGCGGGAAGGGACGTCGATATACCGTTTGGATAAATAGTGTGATCGTCGAGACCTTCCGGCTCGAGGAATATCTGATGACCGTCCCGTTCACCGAAACGGGTAATTTTATCCTCAATCGACGGGCAATAACGCGGACCGACCCCTTCGATCTGTCCCGAATACATCGCCGACAGATGAATATTGTCCTGAATGATCTTGTGGCCAGCCGGAGTGGTGCGAGTTACGCCACATTCTATTTGCGGATTGAGAATACGATCCGTCATGAAAGAAAAGGGGACAGGATCCTCATCGGCAGCTTGTCGATCCACCGCATTCCAGTCAATCGTGCGTCCGTCCAGTCGGGCAGGGGTGCCCGTTTTCAGGCGACCCATAACGAGACCCAGCCGCGAGAGCGTGTCCGAGAGGCCAACAGACGGCATTTCTCCCACGCGTCCCGCCGGAATCTTTTCGGAGCCGATATGAATGAGACCGCGCAGGAAGGTGCCGCTCGTCAGCACAACCGCGCCACAAGGAATCCGGCTACCGTTCTTCATGATAACGGCTGCGACGCGATCATCGTCCATCTCAATATCGAAAGCATCGCCTTCAATAATCGTCAGATTTTCAATCGCATCGATCTCACGCTGCATGGCTTCGCGGTAGAGCCGCCGGTCGGCTTGAGTGCGCGGACCACGGACGGCCGGTCCCTTTTTGCGATTGAGCATGCGGAACTGGATTCCCGCTGCGTCGGCAACCCGACCCATCAAACCATCCAGCGCATCGATCTCGCGAACGAGGTGTCCCTTGCCCAGACCGCCGATGGCAGGATTGCAGGACATGACGCCAATCGTCTCACGCTTATGGGTAACAAGGGCGGTTTTTGCACCATGCCTTGCAGCGGCAGCAGCGGCTTCGCTGCCCGCGTGGCCACCGCCAATAACAATGACATCGAATGACTGGTGCATATCCTTGCGCCCTGTTCTATAAGCATCGACATCGCCGCCTCGGCCGTCGATGTTTCACGTGAATCATTTTCCTATGCAGAATTCCGAGAAGATCACGCCGAGCAAATCTTCCACATCAACGCGGCCGGTGATCCGTCCGAGCGATGTCGCCGCGAGTCTTAAATATTCCGACCTTATCGCAAGGTCCAGGGTCCCGGAATCGAGCGCATCACTAACATAGTTCAGCGTCTCTTCAAGTCGTTTTTTATGCCTGGCGCGCGCGGGAACCAAAGTTTGGCCGGCGCCGACGCGTTTTTCTATCTCCTGCTTCAGCATCGAACGCAGTTCGTTCAAGCCTATTCCTTCCTTGGCTGAGATAGACAAATCAAATCCATCATCCAAGATGGGGGAATGAAGCGCTGTTTTCGTTCTAACCCGCAAATAGCTCTGGTTCTTGAACGATTCGAGAGATTGTTTCGGAAACGAATCATTATCCTGCAGCAGTAGAATGAGATCTGCTGTTTCCGCCGTCAGAACCGCGCGCCTTACACCTTCAAGCTCCACAACATCCTGTGTTTCCCGTATTCCTGCCGTATCGAATATCCGGACGAGATATCCTTCCAGATTGATGTCAACGCTCAAAACATCTCTTGTGGTGCCGGCAATATCGGTAACGATAGCAACATCGCGGCCGCTAAGGGCGTTCAAAAGAGTGGATTTGCCCGCATTCGGTTCACCGACGAGCGCAACCTTAAACCCGTCGCGAATGATTTCACCGCTTTCGCCACCCCGAAGATGATCGCGGATTTCCTTTTTGAGAATCGCCATGGCTTCCCAAACCTGAGCCGCCACGGAATCCGGAACATCCTCCTCGTCGGCGAAATCCAGTTCCGCTTCGATCAGAGCGCGAGCGCGTGTCAGGCGGCTGGCCCAGCCATCATAGAGTGCCGACAATTTGCCAGTACTCTGTTCCACCGCCAACCGCCGCTGCATTTCGGTTTCGGCCTGCAACAGATCGGCGAGGCCTTCGACCTCAAGGAGATCCATCTTGCTATTTTCGAAGGCTCTGCGAGAGAATTCACCGGCATCGGCAGGCCGAAGTCCCTCAAGATTTTCCAGTTCGGCAAAAATCGAAGCCAGGACTGCGCGACTGCCATGGCTATGAATTTCAACGCAATGCTCACCCGTGAAAGAATTTGGAGCTGGAAAGGCGATTACCAGCGCCTGGTCGATGATCTCGTCGTTTCGATTCCGAATCGAGCAGAGCGTAGCTTTTCGTGGTGAAGGAAGTTCCCGGCCCGTCAACATCTCCAGGGCATCGAAAGCCTTGGAGCCACTGATCCTGAGAACAGCCACACCCGCCGGCAGGGCACCGCTGGAAAGCGCATAGATCGTATCGGCGGAAGCTGGCATCATTCACCTCGGTCTAAAACAGTCAAGCCGCATCCGAATAAACGGATACGGCTTTAAAGCTCTTATGATGAATCCGGCTAAAGTTTGGATCAGGTATTCATCGATTCGAAGAAATCCGAATTGTTCTTGGTCTGCTTCAGCTTGTCGATCAGGAATTCGATGGCGTCCATCGTACCCATCGGCGCGAGAATACGGCGAAGAACGAAAATCTTCTGCAGATCCTGACGCGGCACCAGCAGGTCTTCCTTACGCGTACCGGATTTCAGAATATCCAGTGCCGGGAAGATGCGCTTGTCGGCAACCTTGCGGTCGAGCACGATTTCCGAGTTACCGGTACCCTTGAATTCTTCGAAGATGACTTCATCCATGCGGCTGCCGGTATCGATCAGCGCAGTTGCGATAATGGTGAGCGAACCGCCTTCTTCGATATTACGAGCGGCACCGAAGAAACGCTTCGGACGCTGCAGGGCATTGGCATCCACACCACCCGTCAGAACCTTGCCGGAGGAGGGAACAACCGTGTTGTAGGCACGGCCGAGGCGCGTGATGGAATCGAGCAGGATGACGACGTCGCGGCCGTGTTCGACCAGGCGCTTCGCCTTTTCGATCACCATCTCGGCGACCTGCACGTGACGGACAGCCGGTTCGTCGAAGGTGGAGGACACAACCTCGCCCTTCACGGAACGCTGCATGTCGGTCACTTCTTCCGGACGCTCATCGATCAGGAGAACGATCAGGTAGCATTCCGGATGGTTTGCCGTGATGGAATGGGCGATGTTCTGCAACAGAACGGTCTTACCGGTGCGCGGCGGCGCGACGATCAATCCGCGCTGACCCTTGCCGAGCGGCGCGACGAGATCGATCACACGCGACGACAAATCCTTCGAGGTCGGAACATCCAGTTCCATCTTGAAGCGCTCATTCGGATAAAGCGGCGTCAGATTGTCGAAGTGAACCTTGTGGCGGATCTTTTCCGGATCGTCGAAATTGATCGTATTGACCTTGAGAAGCGCGAAATAACGTTCGCCTTCCTTGGGGCCGCGGATCGGGCCTTCAACGGTATCGCCGGTCTTCAACGAGAAGCGGCGGATCTGCGACGGCGAGATATAGATATCGTCCGGACCGGGCAGATAATTTGCATTTGCGGATCGCAGGAACCCGAAACCGTCCTGCAGGACTTCAACGACGCCCTCGCCGATGATTTCGATGTCCTGGCTCGCGAGAACCTTGAGGATTGCGAACATGAGCTCCTGCTTGCGCATGGTGCTCGCATTTTCAACTTCCAGGGATTCGGCAAAAGTCAGCAAGTCGGTAGGCGATTTGCTCTTAAGTTCCTGAAGCTTCATTTCAGCCATGAAGAGAAGACCGTTTGATAATGTAATGTCGGGGGAGGGCGTGTTCGCGAATCAGATGCTGTGGGAGATACCGCAGATGACTGAATAATTCACATGCCACGAAGATGAGTGGCCCGAAAATAGCGATTGAACACGGCCGCTGCAAGAGGAAAGCACGAATTCCGCGAAATTTATCGTCGCACCGTCTTAACCGAAGGGTTTCACAACCACAAGTATGACGATGAGGATCATCAGCACCGTCGGAACCTCGTTCATCAACCGCCAGTGACGGGCAGGCCGCGTATTTTCATCCCGAGCGAAACGTTTTGCACTGCGCGTGAAATAAACGTGGGTCGCAGTCAGAAGCACCACCAGCGCGATCTTGGCATGCAGCCAGCCGCCGGAAAAACCATAAACCGACCAGGCGAGATAAAGTCCCAATATCCAGGATATCATCATCGCCGGGTTCATGATCACCTTGATCAGCCGCTGTTCCATCACCTTGAAGGTTTCGGACTGCTGCGAACCGGCGGGTGCATCGGTGTGGTAGATGAAGAGACGCGGCAGATAGAAAATCGCCGCCATCCAGGAAATGACGGCGATGATATGCAGTGCCTTGATCCAGAGATAGAGATCGGCCGGATCGGCATAAAATAACAGGGCGACGAAGGCAGCAAAGACACCGAGCGCGATGCCGGCGCGCAAAGCCGCCCGGTTTCCGGAACGGACGGAAGTCTGTTTTTCGCCGCTCATGCCCCGGCTCCGCCGGAACGCACCCGCTGCACCAGCCGGGTGACGTTTTCCGGGTCAGCCTGCGGGGTGATGCCATGACCGAGATTGAATATCAGCGGACCCTGTGCAAGAGCCTGCAGCACCGCATCTATACCATCTCGCAGAGCCTTGCCGCCCGCCACCATCAGCATGGGGTCGAGATTGCCCTGCACGGGCCCTTCCTTCTGCAAATCCCTGGCAAAGCTCAGCGGCACCGACCAGTCGAGCCCAATGGCGTCGGCGCCCGTCTTGCGACGATAATCCTTGAGAAGATAACCAGCCCCCTTGGCGAAGGCGATGATTTTTGCCGAAGGCCGACGGGCGCGCACCGATGCGATAGTGCGGGCAACGGGTTTTATCGCATAATCCTCAAATTCCTTCTCACCGAGCACACCGGCCCAGGAATCGAAGATTTGAACCGCATCCGCGCCTGCATCGATCTGCGCCACCAGATAATCGGCGGAAACGTCGGCGAGGAAAGCCAGCAGCTTTTCCATGGCCACCGGTTCCTGATAACCGAACAGCCGCGCCGGGGCCTGATCCGGCGTTCCGTGTCCCGCGATCATATAAGTCGCAACCGTCCACGGCGCGCCGCAAAAACCGAGAAGTGTCGTTTCATCGGGCAAAGAGGTGCGCAGACGGGAAACGGTTTCGAAAACGGGAGAAAGATGCGCCATGACATTTGCTGCATCCAGCTTCTCGATACCGCTGACATCGATCGGGTCCATGGCCGGACCTTTTCCTTCGCTGAAAGATACGTTGCGATGAAGCGCGTCGGGTATCACCAAAATGTCGGAAAAGAGAATGGCGGCATCCAGCCCGAACCGGCGAATGGGTTGGAGAGTAACCTCCGTCGCCAGTTCGGGATTATAACAGAGATCGAGGAAACTGCCGGCGCTCTTTCGCGTTTCCCTATACTCGGGAAGATAACGCCCAGCCTGTCGCATCAGCCATATGGGCGGCGGTGTGACCGTCTGCCCGTTCAACACCGTCATAACCTTACGTTCGCTCATGGCACCCAGCTTCTAAAAAATAAAATCAAAGAGATTTAAAAGATTTTCTATTTCTTAGAGTCTGTGGGTAGCAAGGATTAAAATCATTCCAGTCGAAATGCCGCAGCCGTAAAATTCCAAGCGCGCCTGCGGATGTTATCGGCCCAATTGTTTTGGAATAATCCGGAAAATAGAAATTTTATGAATAATTTCAGTTATTTATAGAGATCCGGAAAAACAGTTCGACTGTGGATAGTCTGGGGAAAATTTTGAACGGTTTCACATTCTTCCAACAATTCACAAGCACGCCGGAGACGATTGAAGCCACTTGCGGATTGTGGAAAAACACCACTTTATTCACGTCGCGGTTCGACCCGCAGGACAATTCGGAGATTTGTCCCGGTTTATCAACAGCGGGAGAAAAACAGCGTGGAGAACAAAAAAAGCTTCTTCCATCTGCACCTGATTTCGGACTCAACGGGAGAGACTCTGATGTCGGCCGGTCGGGCCGTTTCGGCACAGTTCCACGCTTCCATGCCGGTGGAGCATGTCTATCCGATGATTCGAAACCAGAAGCAGCTCGCACAGGTCGTCGACCTCATCGACAAGGAACCGGGCATTGTTCTCTATACGATCGTCGACCAGCAGCTGGCCGAGTTTCTGGATCTGCGGTGCCATGCGATCGGGGTGCCCTGCGTAAATGTCCTTGAACCCATTATCGGCATCTTCCAGACCTATTTAGGTGCGCCGTCCAGACGGCGGGTGGGCGCGCAACATGCCTTGAATGCGGATTATTTCGCCCGAATAGAGGCGCTCAATTTCGCCATGGATCATGACGATGGGCAAATGCCCGAAACCTATGACGAGGCCGATATCGTCATCATCGGCATCAGCCGCACCTCAAAAACACCGACCAGCATCTATCTCGCCAACAGGGGGATAAAGACCGCCAATATACCGGTCGTTCCCAATGTGCCTTTACCCGACAGCCTCTATGCGGCCACGCGGCCGTTGATCGTCGGGCTAGTCGCTACATCGGACCGGATATCGCAGGTGCGTGAAAACCGGGAACTCGGCGCGACGGGCGGATTTGACAGTGGTCGATACACGGACCGCGCCACCATCATGGAAGAGCTGAAATATGCACGTGCGCTCTGTGCCCGCAACAATTGGCCGCTGATCGATGTCACACGCCGCTCCATCGAGGAAACGGCGGCGGCGATCCTTGCCCTTCGTTCGAGGACACGATAATCCGAATCGCACCATTCGGAGCAGACAGTCGATGAAACAAGAATTGATCCTCGCCTCGTCCAGCGCATCCCGCCAGATGCTGATGCGCAATGCGGGGCTGACATTTTCGGCCATCCCGGCGGATATTGACGAGCGTGCGCTCGATGAACAGCTGGAACGAGACGGCGCCAGTCCGGAAGAGGTTGCGCTGGAACTCGCCAGGGCCAAGGCTCTTGCGGTTGGCGCGCTTTATCCGGAAGCACTGATTCTCGGCTGCGACCAGACCATGGCGCTCGGCGCCCGTGTTTATCACAAGCCGAAAACCATGGCGAAGGCCGAAGCGCATCTGCTGTCATTGTCCGGCAAGGTCCATCGCCTGAACAGCGCTGCCGTTCTCGTCCGACATGGTGAGGTGGTGTGGCAGGTCGTTTCCAGCGCCGAGTTGACCGTTCGGACTTTGAGCGCCGAATTTGTCTCCCGCCACCTGCAACGGGTGGGAGAAAAGGCCTTGAGCAGCGTCGGCGCCTATCAGCTCGAAGGAGAGGGAATCCAGCTATTCACCTCGATCAAGGGCGATTATTTCACGATTCTCGGTCTGCCGCTTCTGCCGCTTTTATCGAAGCTACGCGACATGGATGTCATCGATGGCTGATTCACGTGAAACATTAACCATAAACGCCTTCGTTGTCGGCTATCCGATCAAGCATTCGCGATCACCTATTATCCATTCCTATTGGCTGAGGAAATTCGGCATTGCCGGCTCCTATAAAGCGGTGGAAATCTCTCCGGACGATTTCTCGAATTTCATTGCAACGCTGAAGCAGGGCAAGCCGGGCACGGCCGTCGGCGGCAATGTCACCATTCCCCATAAGGAAGCGGCTTACCGGCTGGCAGACAGACCAGATGCCCTGGCGGAAGAACTCGGCGCCGCCAACACGGTCTGGATGGAGGAGGGCGAGCTTCACGCCACCAATACGGACGGTTATGGTTTCGTCTCCAATCTCGATGAGCGGCATCCGGGCTGGGACAGGACAGAGCGGGCAGTGGTTCTGGGTGCCGGCGGCGCAAGCCGAGCGGTCATTCAGTCGTTGCGTGATCGCGGCATTGCCGAAATCCACGTCCTCAACCGTACCGTCGAACGGGCGCGCGAACTGGCTGACCGTTTTGGGCCGCGGGTTTTTGCTCATCCGCAGGCAGCGCTTCATGAGGTCATGCAGGGTGCCGGGCTTTTCGTGAATACGACGTCGCTCGGCATGGATGGAACGGAAGCGCCGCATATTGATTTTTCGCCGCTGGGAGATCAGGCCGTTGTAACCGATATCGTCTATGTGCCGTTGAAAACACCGATCCTGAAAATGGCGGAAGAGCAGGGTATCGCAACCGTCGACGGGCTCGGCATGCTGCTTCATCAGGCAAAACCCGGTTTCAAGCGATGGTTCGGCAAAACGCCGGAGGTCGATGAGGCCCTGCGTTCTCTCATCATCGAGGATATGGAGAAACATTGATGATCGTCATCGGTCTCACCGGCTCGATTGGAATGGGAAAAACGACGACGGCAAAGTTGTTTGCCGGGGAAGGGGTTCCGGTTCTTGATTCGGATGAGGTCGTGCACGGGCTTTACCGGGCGGAAGCCGCCCCGCTGATCGAAGCGGCCTTTCCGGGCACTACCGTTTCCGGTGCGGTGGACAGGCAGAAACTCGGTGAGGTCTTGCGGCAGAATCCGGCTAATTTCAGCAGACTGGAAGAGATCGTGCATCCGCTGGTGCGCGGAAGGCAGGAGGCTTTTCTGGAGCAGGCAAGGAAAGAGGATCGGCAATTCGCCCTCCTCGATATTCCGCTGCTGTTCGAAACCGGGGCGGAAAGCCGGGTCGATAAAGTCGTTGTCGTCAGCTGCGCGCCGGAGATTCAGCGAGAGCGGGTTTTATCCCGACCCGGAATGACGGAAGAGAAATTCGAAATGATCCTCGCACGGCAGATGCCCGATGCGGAAAAGCGCCGGCGCGCCGATTTTATTGTCGATTCCGGAAATGGTGTCGAAGCGGCACGGGATCAGGTAAGAGAGGTTCTGCAGAAACTGGCCGCTGAGTCGCGCCGCGGAGAGATGAATGCGTGAGATCATTTTCGATACGGAAACCACGGGCCTTGAATCGAAGCTGGACCGCGTGATTGAAATCGGCGGCATCGAGCTGATCAATCACTTTCCCACCGGCCGCACGCTGCATCTCTACATCAGCCCGGAAGATCGCAAGGTTCACCCCGACGCACTTGCCGTTCACGGGATTACCGACGAGTTTCTGAAGGATAAACCCAAATTCGCCGAGGTCGTCGACCAGATTCGTGACTTCTCGAGGGCGCGCGCTGGGTGGCGCATAACGCCACATTCGACATGGGCTTCATCAATGCGGAATTCGCTCGTCTCGGCATTGAACCGGTCGCCGCCGATCTGGTGACGGATACGCTTTCGCTCGCCCGCCGCAAGCACCCCATGGGACCGAACTCGCTGGACGCGCTTTGCCGACGTTACGGCATCGACAATTCCCACCGTACCAAGCACGGCGCTCTTCTCGACTCCGAACTGCTCGCCGAAGTTTATATTGAAATGATCGGCGGGCGCCAGACGGCGCTCGGTTTCGGTTCCGCCGCCAAGCAGGAAACCATCATCGTCGAGGAAGACGTTCCGCTTGAGCCGCTGCAAAGGCCGCGGGCTTTGCCCTCGAGGCTGGATACGGAAACTGTTGCGGCCCATGGCAAACTCGTTCTCGGCATGGGCGACAAGGCGATCTGGAACCGTTACCAGAATTGATGCTTGTCCAGGCACCGGAAACGGTGAATGCCGTTAAAGAAAAACCCGGGCATGAACCCGGGTTTTGTTTTGTCTGAATTCTGCAGCGCAGAACCGCGCCACTTAGTTCGGTACGGCCTGAACCTTGGCCTTTGCCTGTTCCTCGGCAACGCGCTGGGCGAACATCTGCGCGAAATCGATCGGATCGATCATCAGCGGCGGGAAACCGCCGTTGCGGGTAACGTCCGCAATGATCTGGCGCGCGAAGGGGAACAGCAGGCGCGGGCATTCGATGAACAGCACCGGCAGCATATGTTCCTGCGGGAAGCCGGCGATGCGGAACACGCCGCCATAAACCAGCTCGGCCGCGAACAGCACCTTGTCGCCATCCTTGGCTTCCGCGTTCAGCGTCAGGACAACATCGAAATCCGAACCCGAGATCGGGTTTGCGTTGACGTTGACATTGATGTTGATCGACGGCGCATTGTCACGGGCCTGAAGCGAGCGAGGAGCACCCGGATTTTCGAAGGAAAGATCCTTGATGTACTGGGCAAGAATGTTGAGGGAAGGACTTACTGCGCCCTGTGCACCATTTTCAGCGGTCATTACATTTCCTCACGGCGTGAATTCGTGGAAGGCGGTCTATCATTTCGACCGGGGGCTTACAACCCTTCGTGATCGGGTCATCGCGATCCATTCCGCCCCGGATCAGGGTTTGGGCAGATCGCGATCGTCCGGTTTGCGCGACCATGGGGAACCCTTTGGCTCTTCGCGATGAAACTCCTCCTCGTCGAGATCCACCACCTTCGAATTGCGCGCATGTCCCGGATCATTCCGAAAGCCGGAAAAATCACCGGGCTGAGGACCGGATTGCTGGCCGGATTGCCGAAAGGAACCCGCAACGACGACGCGCGGCCCGAAGGCTTTCCAGAAAAATCGCCGCACGGTTGGCGACAGAAGCAGAAGGCCGAGAATGTCGGTAATGAAACCGGGAATGAAGAGCAGGATCCCGGCAACGACGCGCATGGCGCCATTCACAAGCTCATCCGCCGGCTGCGCACCGGTGCGGCCCGCATCCTGAAGGTTTCTCACCATGCCGATGCCGCCCAGCCGCAGGATGAGCAACCCCAGAAACGAGGTGAACAGGACAAGCGCCAATGTCAGCCATAAACCGATTGCCTTGCCGACGATGATGAAACCGGCAATTTCGAGGATGGGCATCATCAGGATGACGATGGGGAGAAAGGAAAAACGCATCTTCTAGCCTTGCGTGTGCATCTCTGGCAGATTGCCGGTTCCCGGGACACCGATGATTGAATCTGCACATTTGAATGATGATAAGATGCAGACTATATGATGGTGTGGTTTTCGAATTTAAATGGCGGTTTTGGTAAAACATGGGCTTTAGCGACTTTATCACATTGTTTTTTCTCGTTGCAGCGGTGCTGATCTTCTTTCAGCTGCGCAGTGTCCTCGGTCGCCGCACGGGCAATGAGAAGCCGCCATTCGACCCCTATAGCCCGCGAGATGTGGCAAAGGGTCCCGTTGCAGACGATAACAAGGTCGTGACCCTGCCGAGGCGCAGCGAGGGTGACGACGAAAACCGTTTTGCCGAGGCGGATGCGCTAGCGCCCGTCGATAGCCCACTCAATGCATCGCTGCGTGAGGTGATGACCAGGGACCCGTCCTTCGGTCCCAAGGAATTCCTGAACGGCGCTCGCATGGCTTATGAAATGATCGTCATGGGTTTTGCCGATGGGGATCGCAAGACGCTCAAGAACCTTCTGTCGAAGGAGGTTTTCGATGGTTTCGAAGTGGCGATTTCCGAGCGTGAAGGTCGTGGCGAGGTGGTGAAGTCCACCTTCGTGGGCATCGAGAAAGCAGATATCACGCAGGCCAGTGTGCGCGATTCCGAAGTGCAGATCACGCTGAGGATCGTCAGCCAGCTGATTTCGGCGACCTATGACAAGGATGGCAAGCTGGTGGATGGCGATCCGGATGCGGTTGCGGAGGTGGACGACATCTGGACCTTCTCGCGCGATATCCGCTCGCGTGATCCGAACTGGAAGCTGATCGCTACCGAATCCGAGCAATGACCGCGCCCTTTTCGATCGAGGAAGTTTCTTTCAGCGACCTGCCCGGATGGCGGCAAGACGATCCGGGCAAGCTTTTTCCGGCGATGGCGACAATCCTGTCGCATCTTCGAAACGCAAAACCCTACAGGACCGGCGCGCTCGGGGTCACGGCGGCGGAACTTGTTTCGCTTCTGGAAAGTGCTGAGAAAAACCTAGCAAACAGTCCGGAACAGGCGCGCCGGTTTTTCGAAACCAATTGCGTGCCTTTCAGGATTTCTTCGGCTCCGGGAAAAAGCGGTTTCGTAACCGCTTTTTACGAACCCGAACTGGAAGTGTCATCTGAACCCGACGACATCTGGCGTTATCCGATTTACCGCCGGCCGCCCGAACTGGTGGATATCGACGATACCAATCGGCCTGCCGGTTTCGATCCTTCCTATGCTTTCGGCAGGGCGGGTAAGGACGGTATCTCCTATTATCCCGACCGCCAGGCGATCGATGAAGGGCATCTGGAGGGCAGGGGCCTTGAGATTGCCTGGGCGAGATCGAAGGTCGACCTGTTTTTCGTCCATGTTCAGGGGGCGGCACGTCTGGTTTTTCCTGACGGCGCGGTAAAGCGCATTACCTATGCGGCCAAGGCCGGGCATGCGTTTTCCCCGATTGGCCGTCTGCTTCTCGATCGCGGAGAACTTGATCCGAAAACCGTGTCAATGCAGACGATCCGCAAATGGCTCGCTGACCATCCCGACAAGGTGGATGGGGTGCTATGGCATAACCGCTCCTATATTTTTTTCCGGGAGGCGGATGTCGCTGATCAGGATATGGGGCCGATCGCCGCCGCAAAGGTGCCGCTTGTCGCCGGGCGCGCGCTTGCGGTGGACAGGCTCATCCACACGTTCGGGCTTCCCTTCTTCATCCATTCACCGTCGCTAACTCATCTCGATGACGGAAAACCTTTTGCGCGGCTTATGCTGGCGCTCGATACGGGTTCAGCCATTGTCGGCCCGGCCCGTGGCGATATCTTCACCGGCTCCGGTTTCGAAGCAGGAGAGCTTGCCGGTACGGTGCGCAACGAGGCCGACTTTTATATACTGATACCGCGGGTTGCTGCGGAGAGGTATCGGTGATGAAGAGCAGTCGCAAGCTCGGCAAGGAAGAACGCATTCTGTGGGGAAAGGTCGCAAAAACCACGCGGCCGATCTCCGGCAGACTGGAAGATTTGCTGGCTTTCGAGGACATGGAGGAGCCTCTGGTTGAACCCGAGGTTTCCCAGACCGGCAAAAGCAGCTTTCCGCGCATGCTTGCGGAGCCGGCCGAGCCGCCATCAGCGGCTCCGGACAAAAAGCCGAAAATTCATCAGCCGATGGAAAAACCGGTCAAGCGCAAGCTCACCCGTGGCCGGCTACCGCTGGAAGGGCGGATCGATCTGCACGGTATGTTCCAGAGCGAAGCCCATGCGGTGCTGCTTGATTTTCTGTTGCGCGCGCATGAACGTGGTCTCAGGCATGTGCTCGTCATAACGGGCAAGGGGCGTTCCATTGGTAGCGATGGCGCGTTGAAAAGGGCGGTGCCCATGTGGTTTTCCAAACCGGAATACCGCCACCTGATTTCATCCTATGAGGATGCATCCGCCAACCACGGCGGCGACGGCGCTCTTTATGTGCGGCTGGCGCGTCGGCGGGGTGAAAAGTCATGACGCCCTTTGCGGAGGCAGTGCGGCAGCTTCGTGAACGCAAGGGCGTGACGCAGAAACAAATGGCCGCCGCTATCGGCGTGTCGCCGGCTTATCTTTCGGCGCTCGAGCATGGCAAGCGTGGAAAGCCGAGCTTCGATCTGCTGCAGCGCATCGCCGGATATTTCAACATCATCTGGGACGAGGCGGAGGAATTGTTCTTTCTGGCCGGCTCGTCCGACCCGAAAGTGGTGATCGACACCGTCGGCCTGCCGCCGCAATATACGGCTTTCGCCAACCGTCTCGCACGGGATATTCGCAAGCTGCCGCCGAGTGTGGTAGAGGAACTGTCAGCCTTGCTGCAAAAAAGCCGTTCTTGCGATTGAAACCCCTCTATCCCCTGCTTTATTCAGCATCCTGAAGCATGCGGCCTTTGGGATTGGGTGTAGAATTTCTATAGTCGCATGTCGGATTTGAGTGATTCGCTGGCTTCAGGCCTTCTCACTGGAAACCTGGCCAGGAAAACTTTGGAAAGAGTACTTATGACCGAAACATCGTCAAGCGAAGTCGGCGCGAATGCGGAATATGGAGCCGATTCGATCAAGGTTCTCAAGGGCCTTGATGCCGTGCGCAAACGGCCCGGCATGTATATCGGCGATACCGATGACGGTTCCGGCCTGCATCACATGGTCTATGAAGTCGTCGACAACGCAATCGATGAGGCTCTCGCCGGTCATGCCGATCTGGTGACGGTGACGCTGAACGCCGATGGCTCCGTGACGGTGACGGATAACGGACGCGGCATTCCGACCGACATCCATTCTTCCGAAGGCGTTTCCGCCGCCGAAGTCATCATGACCCAGCTGCATGCTGGCGGTAAATTCGACCAGAACTCCTATAAGGTTTCGGGCGGCCTGCATGGTGTGGGCGTGTCGGTGGTCAATGCGCTTTCCGTCTGGCTGAAGCTCAGAATCCGCCGCAATGGCAAGCTGCATGAAATCGGCTTCACCCATGGCGTTGCCGATGCGCCGCTTTCCGTCATTGGCGAATATGAAGGCCGCTCGGGCACGGAGGTCACATTCCTCGCGAGCCCGCAAACCTTCACCATGACGGACTATGATTATGGAACGCTGGAGCATCGCCTGCGCGAGCTCGCATTCCTGAATTCCGGCGTGCGCATCCTGCTCACCGACAAGCGCCATTCTGATATCAAGCAGGAAGAGCTGCTGTATGATGGCGGCCTCGAAGCCTTCGTCCGTTATCTCGACCGCGCCAAGAAGCCGCTGGTGGACAAGCCTGTCGCCATCAAGGGCGAAAAGGACGGCATTACGGTTGAGGTCGCGCTCTGGTGGAACGACAGTTACCACGAGAATGTGCTTTGTTTTACCAACAACATTCCCCAGCGCGACGGCGGCACCCATATGGCCGGTTTCCGCGCGGCGTTGACCCGTCAGGTCACTTCCTATGCCGAAACTTCCGGCATCCTGAAAAAGGAAAAGGTAAGCCTGCAGGGTGAGGACTGCCGCGAAGGTCTGACGGCCATTCTTTCTGTCAAGGTTCCCGACCCCAAGTTTTCCTCGCAGACGAAAGACAAGCTCGTTTCGTCCGAAGTGCGCCCGGTCGTGGAAAGCCTCGTCAATGAAGCGCTCTCCACCTGGCTGGAAGAACATCCGTCCGACGCGAGAATCCTCGTCGGCAAGGTGGTTGAAGCGGCGGTCGCCCGCGAAGCCGCCCGCAAGGCGCGCGAACTGACGCGCCGCAAGGGTGCGCTCGATATCGCTTCTCTGCCCGGCAAGCTTGCCGACTGCTCCGAGCGCGATCCGGCGAAATCCGAACTTTTCCTTGTTGAGGGTGACTCCGCTGGCGGTTCGGCCAAGCAGGGCCGCTCGCGTGAAACCCAGGCGATCCTGCCGCTGCGAGGCAAGATTCTCAATGTCGAACGCGCCCGTTTCGACAAGATGCTGTCCAGCCAGGAAATCGGCACGCTGATCACGGCACTTGGCACGTCCATCGGCAAGGACGAGTTCAACGCCGACAAACTGCGTTACCACAAGATCATCATCATGACGGATGCTGACGTCGACGGCGCTCACATCCGTACCCTGCTCTTGACCTTCTTCTTCCGGCAGATGCCGGAACTGATCGAGCGCGGCCATCTCTATATCGCCCAGCCGCCGCTTTATAAGGTCACGCGTGGCAAATCCGTGCAGTACCTCAAGGATGAAAAGGCGCTGGAAGAGTACCTCATCTCCATGGGTATCGAGGAAGCATCGCTGACCCTCGGCTCTGGCGAAGTGCGTGTCGGCGCCGATCTTCGCGAAGTCATTCTGGATGCGTTGCGCATGCGCTCGCTGATCGACGGGCTGCATTCCCGTTACAGCCGCTCGATCGTGGAACAGGCTGCCATTGCCGGCGCGCTGAACCCCGAGCTTTCGGCCGATGCCGCCCGCGCCGAAGAAACCGTTGCCGAAGTGGCGCGGCGTCTCGACATGATTGCGGAAGAAACCGAACGCGGCTGGTCCGGCACCGTGCTGCAGGATGGCGGTTTGCGCTTCGAGCGCATGGTGCGCGGCGTCAAGGAAGTCTCGACGCTGGATATGGGCCTGCTCGGTTCGGCCGATGCCCGCCATATCGATCAGCTCGCGGCCCGCACACGCGATATCTACGTCACGCCGCCGGTCCTGCAACGCAAGGACGGCACCATGGAACTGCCAGGCCCCCGTGCGCTTCTGGAAGCGATTTTCGCCGCCGGCCGCAAGGGTCTTTCCATGCAGCGTTACAAGGGCCTCGGCGAAATGAATGCCGAGCAGCTTTGGGAAACGACGCTTGATGCCAACGTCCGCTCGCTTCTGCAGGTCAAGGTCAACGACGCCACCGATGCCGACGGCCTGTTTGCCCGCCTGATGGGTGACGAAGTGGAGCCGCGCCGCGACTTCATCCAGGAAAATGCGCTGAGCGTTGCAAACCTCGACATTTAATCCTGTGGAGCATTTCGCGTAACGATTCACGTGAAACGAAACTTTAACAAAAGGCCCGGCGGTCAATTTCCGCCGGGCCTTTTGTTTTGTGCGGACAAGCTGATATCAGTCGGTCTTGCCCGTGAAGCGTCCTTCAAAAGCCACGTCTGAAAGAGGCAGGCGCTTGCTCGGTACTTCCCGTTCCGCCAGATCGTCAGGAAGAACGGACTTGTCGGTCAACGTGCCGATGGCAACCCCGGCCTCCACATTGTAGCCTTCTGGAATATTCAGCCTCTCAACGATCTGGTCTTTCAAGATGCCAGCCATGCCGTGGGCGTGGTACCCGAGCAGATGCGCCTGCATGGCAAGCGAAAACCAGGCAGCACCCGCATCGAAGGAATGGGTCGCGGATGGCTTTTTCTCACCTTCGCGCGAGATGTTATGGTCGCGGGAAATGACGAAGAGCAGCACAGAGGCGTTTTTAGCCCAGCGCTGGTTTCCCTCCACAAGCAGTTCCACGAAAAGCGGCCAGTCTTCGCTGTCCTTGTGCGCATAGACAAAGCGCCATGGCTGATAGTTGGAGGCGGAAGGCGCCCAGTGCGCCGCATCCAGAATGGTCATCAGATGTTGTGGCGGCATGGCGTTGCCGTCGAAGGCGCGCGGAGACCAGCGATCAAGGAAGAGGGGATCAACGGGATATTCGGATTGCCTGTTATTGCTGTTCGTCACGGGCCATGTCCTTTTGATTGACGGGAAGGAAAAGGTATTTTTCGAAACTTGGCGCAGTCAAGGGGTGACAAGTATGAATGCATCGTTCATATATGCATCACCTTGTCTGACAACCGGGAGAGAGTTCCATGAAATTGATGCGTGTTGGCCAGCCCGGCCAGGAAAAACCTGCAATCCTCGATGCGGAAGGAAAAATCCGCGACCTGTCCGCCCATGTGAAAGATATCGGCGGCGACGCCATTTCTCCCGAGGGCCTCAAAAAGATCGCCGCGATCGATCTGAGCACGCTTCCGGTCCTGAATGAAGATCGCATCGGCGCCTGCGTCGCGGGAACCGGAAAATTCATCTGCATCGGCCTCAATTTCTCCGACCATGCCGCCGAAACAGGTGCCACCGTACCGCCGGAACCGGTCATTTTCATGAAGGCGACCTCGGCCATCGTCGGTCCGAATGACAACGTCACTATTCCGCGCGGTTCTGAAAAGACCGACTGGGAAGTCGAGCTCGGCGTTGTTATCGGCAAGACCGCCAAATATGTCTCGGAAGCCGATGCTCTCGACTACGTTGCCGGCTATTGCGTTTCGCACGATGTTTCCGAACGCGCCTTCCAGACGGAGCGTGCCGGCCAGTGGACCAAGGGCAAGTCCTGCGACACCTTTGGCCCCATCGGCCCCTGGCTGGTGACGAAAGAGGAAATTACTGACCCGCAGAACCTCGGCATGTGGCTGAAGGTGAACGGCCAGACCATGCAGAACGGCTCCAGCAAGACCATGGTGTACGGCGTTGCCCACGTTGTCTCCTATCTCAGCCAGTTCATGTCGCTGCATCCCGGCGATGTCATTTCCACCGGCACTCCTCCCGGTGTCGGCATGGGCATGAAGCCACCGCGTTACCTGAAGGCTGGCGATGTCGTGGAACTCGGTATCGAAGGCCTCGGTTCCCAGAAGCAGACTTTCGTCGCCGACATCTGATTGCGAAGGCGTTCAACGGAAAGTGAGGCGCTGGCGGGAAACCGCCAGCGCCTTCGATTTTGTGCACCTGCGAAAAGCTGCTATGGTTGAAAAAAAGAGCGTGATCGCGAGGGAGGCGTCATCAGTGTTCTACCACCTCTATGAAATGAACCATGCGGCCATGGCGCCGCTGCGCGCCGGCGCCGACATGATGCGCCAGGCCTGCAATAATCCGCTCAACCCGCTTTCCAGCACGGCTTTCGGAAGAAGCCTAGACGCCGGTTTTGAGGTCTTTGAGCGCATGACGCGCCGTTACGCAAAACCGGAATTCGCTCTCGGCAATACGATTGTCGATGGCCAGACCGTCAATGTTGTCGAAGAGACCGTCTGGTCGCGTCCGTTCTGCAATCTGCTTCATTTCAAGAAAGAACTTGATCCAGCCCGCCAGTCCGATCCGAAGGTGCTGCTGGTGGCGCCCATGTCCGGCCACTACGCCACTTTGTTGCGGGGGACGGTCGAGGCCCTGCTGCCTTCGGCGGATATTTACATCACCGATTGGGCCGACGCCCGCACCGTGCCGGTGAGTGAGGGCACCTTCGATCTCGACGATTACATCAGCTATGTCATCGAGATGCTGCGCGCGGTCGGACCGGGGGCGCATGTGGTCGCCGTCTGTCAGCCATCCGTGCCGGTGCTGGCCGCCGTTTCCCTGATGGAGGCGGATGGGGATAAATTCGCACCGGCATCCATGACGCTGATGGGCGGTCCCATTGATACCCGCATCAACCCGACTGCCGTCAACGGTCTTGCCAAGGCGAAACCCATTGAATGGTTCCGCGACAATGTCGTCATGCAGGTGCCGTGGCCGCAGCCGGCTTTTGGCCGCAATGTCTATCCGGGCTTCCTGCAACTCTCCGGTTTCATGTCGATGAACCTCGACAAACACATGACGGCGCACAAGGATTTTTACCTCAACCTCGTCAAGAATGACGGCGATTCCGCCGAAAAACACCGCGAATTTTACGATGAATATCTGGCCGTCATGGATCTGACGGCGGAGTTCTATCTGCAGACGGTGGAAACCGTCTTCATCGACCATGCGCTTCCGAAAGGGAACATGCTGCACCGGGGCAGGGCGGTCGATCCTGCGGCCATTCGCAATGTCGCATTGTTTACGGTGGAAGGCGAGAACGACGATATTTCCGGCGTCGGCCAGACAAAGGCCGCGCATGATCTCTGCCGGAATATCCCTGAAGACAAACGCGCCCATTACATGCAGCCGGATGTCGGGCACTACGGCGTCTTCAACGGTTCGCGCTTCCGCAAGGAAATCGTGCCGCGCATGCTGGAATTTATCCGCAAACACCAGACAGCATAGGGTAAAGACGGCGGGCCGTGCCGCGCATTTGCATGGCCAAGCGACGGACGAATCGGTTATGAAGGGGACATGTTTTCGCTCCTCAGAAAATCCCTGAAATCGCCGGCCCCAAAGAAGGTGCTGCCCAGTCAGCGCACCGTCGCGGTGGCGGGCAGGCAGGTGCCGATTACGGTCAGGGAAAATCCGCGCGCCACGCGCATTACGCTGCGCATTGAACCGGGCGGCAGGGCGTTGAAGCTGACGATCCCGATGGGCCTGCATCACCGGCAGGTGGATGATTTCCTTGAGAGGCACCAGGGTTGGCTGGAAGGCAAGCTTGTAAAATTCAGCCCAGACGACGGTTTGCGTCCGGGTGCGATCATCGATATTCGCGGCATAGCCCACCGCATTGACCATACTGGGAGCGTGCGAGGGCTGACACATGTCACGAAAGACGTCGATGGGGTGGCCGTTCTGAAGGTCAGCGGCGCGCCGGAACATCTGAGAAGACGGATAGCGACATTCCTGAAAAAGGAAGCGAAGGCGGATCTGGAACGGCTTGTGGCTGTTCATGCACGCACCGCCGGCCGGCCGGTGCGCTCCATCAGTATGAAGGATACGCGCAGCCGCTGGGGCTCCTGTTCCCATGATGGAAATTTGAGCTTCTCATGGCGCATCGTCATGGCCCCCGAAAAGGTCATCGACTATCTCGCCGCTCACGAAGTTGCGCATCTGAGCGAGATGAACCACGGCCCGAAATTCTGGGCACTATGCGAAAAGCTCTGCCCGCACACGGAAGAAGCCAAGAGCTGGCTGAAACGCCACGGTTCCAAACTTCACGCCATCGATTTCGATTGAAACCGGCGACGCGGATCGCCATCTGGATTCACGTGAAACATTCCATCGGGAATGGATGCGATTTGGCTCGACTCTTGTCGCATTTCATGTCAGGTCGCGGGTATGAAACCGGATATCAAGATTTGCGGATTGAAGACACCGGAAGCGCTGGAGCGCGCCGTCAGGCGTGGTGCGTCCCATGTCGGTTTTATTTTTTTTGAAAAAAGCCCGCGCAACATCGAGCCCGATATTGCCGGCAGGCTGGCGGAAGCCGCCCGCGGCGCTGCGAAGGTGGTTGCCGTCACGGTCAATGCCGATAATGATTATCTCGATGAAATCGTCGATCTCGTCAAACCGGACATCCTTCAGCTACATGGCAATGAAAGCCCGGAACGGCTGCTGAACATCAAGGCGCTGTATGGCCTGCCTGTCATGAAGGCGATTTCCATTCGCGATGCCGCTGATCTTGCCAAAATCGACCCTTATATTGGAATAGCCGACCGTTTTCTGCTGGATGCCAAGGCGCCCGCCGGTTCCGAGCTGCCGGGTGGCAACGGTGTCTCCTTCGACTGGACCATCCTGCGATCACTTGACGGAAGTGTGGATTACATGCTTTCCGGGGGATTGAACAAGGACAATGTCGCCGAGGCGCTGGCGGAGACCAGGGCAAGCGGACTAGATTTATCGTCCGGTGTGGAAAGCGCGCCGGGCGTCAAGGATCTATCCATGATCGACGCATTTTTCGATGTGGTGAATGATTGGTCGAAAGGCCCAAAGGGAGCTTGAAGTGAACGACGCGCCAACACCCAATTCTTTTCGCGCTGGTCCCGATGAGGACGGCCGTTTCGGCATTTACGGAGGTCGCTTCGTTGCCGAAACGCTGATGCCGCTCATTCTGGATTTGCAGGCGGAATGGGACAAGGCCAAGACCGATCCCGCGTTTCAGGCGGAACTCAAGCATCTCGGCGCGCACTATACGGGTCGTCCGAGCCCGCTTTATTTTGCGGAACGCCTCACGGCGGAACTTGGCGGCGCGAAGATCTATTTCAAGCGCGAAGAGCTGAACCACACTGGCTCGCACAAGATCAACAATTGTCTCGGCCAGATCCTGCTTGCCAAGCGCATGGGTAAGACCCGTATCATTGCCGAAACCGGTGCCGGCCAGCACGGCGTTGCCTCCGCTACCGTCGCTGCACGCTTCGGCCTGCCTTGCGTCGTCTATATGGGCGCGACGGATGTTGCCCGTCAGGCCCCGAATGTGTTCCGCATGAAGCTCCTTGGCGCTGAAGTGAAGCCGGTGACGGCCGGCCACGGCACCCTGAAGGACGCTATGAACGAGGCCCTGCGCGACTGGGTCACCAATGTCGAGGATACCTATTATCTGATCGGCACCGCGGCCGGCCCGCATCCCTATCCGGAAATGGTTCGCGATTTCCAGGCCGTTATCGGCGAGGAAGCCAAGGCGCAGATGCTGGAGGCGGAAGGCCGCCTGCCGGATCTGGTCGTCGCGGCTGTCGGCGGTGGTTCGAATGCCATCGGCATCTTCCATCCTTTCCTCGATGACAAGAATGTCCGCATCGTCGGCGTCGAAGCCGGCGGCAAGGGTCTTTCGGGTGATGAGCATTGCGCTTCCATCACCGCCGGTTCGCCGGGCGTGCTGCATGGAAACCGCACCTATCTGCTGCAGGATGAGGATGGCCAGATCAAGGAAGGCCACTCCATTTCCGCCGGCCTCGATTATCCCGGCATCGGCCCTGAACATTCCTGGCTGAACGATATCGGCCGCGTGGAATATGTGCCGATCATGGACCATGAGGCGCTGGACGCCTTCCAGATGCTGACCCGCCTCGAAGGCATCATTCCGGCTCTTGAGCCGAGCCACGCCCTGGCGGAAGTCATCAAGCGCGCACCGAAGATGGGCAAGGATGAAATCATCCTGATGAACCTCTCCGGCCGTGGCGACAAGGATGTCCACACCGTCAGCAAGTTCCTTGGAATGGATGTATAAGATCATGACTGCACGTATGGACAAGCGCTTTGCCGATCTGCGCGCTGAAAATCGCCCGGCCCTGATTACCTATTTCATGGGCGGCGACCCGGATTTCGAAACCTCGCTCGGCATCATGAAGGCCCTGCCGGAAGCCGGTGCCGACGTCATCGAACTCGGCATGCCCTTTTCCGACCCGATGGCGGATGGCCCAGCGATTCAGCTGGCCGGCCAGCGCGCGCTGAAGGGCGGCCAGACGCTGAAAACCACGCTCGATCTCGCCCGCGAGTTTCGCAAGCAAGACGATGCAACGCCGATCGTGATGATGGGCTATTACAATCCTATCTATATCTACGGCGTCGAAAAATTTCTGGACGACGCAATCGCGGCCGGCATTGATGGCCTGATCGTTGTCGATCTGCCGCCGGAAATGGACGATGAACTCTGCATCCCGGCACTCGCGCGCGGCATCAACTTCATTCGTCTCGCCACGCCGACGACGGATGGCAAGCGCCTGCCTGCCGTCCTTAAAAATACCTCAGGTTTCGTTTATTACGTCTCGATGAACGGTATTACCGGTTCAGCGCTTCCCGATCCCTCGTTGATCTCGGGCGCTGTCGGTCGTATCAAGGCGCATACGGAACTGCCGGTCTGTGTCGGTTTCGGTGTCAAAACGGCCGATCATGCAAAAGCGATCGGTGCCGTTGCGGATGGCGTTGTGGTCGGTTCGGCCATCGTCAACCAGATTGCGGGCAGCCTGACCAAGGACGGGCAGGCGACCGCCGATACCGTACCGGCCGTTACGACGCTGGTAAAAGGACTTTCAACGGGCGTGCGTGCATCGCGCCTCGCCGCTGCGGAATAAGCGCGCGGCCCAGTCAGGAGTAGTCAGTTGAACTGGATCACCAATTACGTACGGCCCCGGATCAATTCCATGCTTGGCCGCCGCCCGGAGGTTCCGGAGAACCTGTGGATCAAGTGCCCGGAAACGGGCGAGATGGTCTTCCACAAGGACCTGGAAGATAACAAGTGGGTCATCCCGGCTTCCGGCTACCATATGAAGATGCCGGCCAAGGCACGTCTTGCCGATCTTTTCGATGGCGGTGTCTATGAAGCCCTGCCGCAGCCGAAGGTGGCGCAGGACCCCTTGAAGTTCCGCGATTCCAAAAAATACACCGACCGCCTGCGCGACAGCCGCACGAAGACCGAGCAGGAAGATACGATCCTTGCCGGTGTGGGCCTCCTGAAAGGCCTGAAGATCGTCGCCGTCGTGCATGAATTCCAGTTCATGGGCGGTTCGCTCGGCATTGCCGCTGGCGAGGCCATCGTCAAGGCCTTCGAGCGCGCCATTTCCGAGCGTTGCCCGCTCGTGATGTTCCCGGCCTCGGGCGGTGCGCGCATGCAGGAAGGCATTCTTTCGCTGATGCAGCTGCCACGCACCACGGTTGCCGTGAACATGCTGAAAGAAGCCGGCATGCCCTATATCGTGGTTCTGACGAACCCCACGACGGGCGGCGTCACGGCCTCTTACGCCATGCTGGGCGATGTGCATATCGCCGAGCCGGGCGCCGAGATTTGCTTCGCAGGCAAGCGCGTGATCGAGCAGACCATTCGCGAAAAGCTTCCCGAAGGCTTCCAGACCTCGGAATATCTGCTGGAACACGGCATGGTGGATATGGTGATCGACCGCCGCGAAATTCCCGACACGCTCGCTAATCTGCTCAAGATCATGACCAAAGCGCCTGCTGGGAATGCAAATTCGGTCGTCCCGCTGGCCGCTTCGGCCTGAGAAAAAAAATATGTCGCCCGGAGGCATAAACTGCCTTCGGGATGATGCTATACGTTGCATGATTTCATCTTTGGTGCGGCGGACAAATGGCAAGCAAAACGCCTGAAAGGCGAACGGAAGACATGACGAAGCCCGCGATCGGTGAGGCCGAGAAGATCATTGAAGAGCTGATGCAGCTCCACCCCAAGGGGTTCGATCTTTCGCTCGATAGAATTTCCCGGCTCCTTGAGAAACTCGGCAATCCTCAAAATAGAATGCCGCCCGTCATCCATGTCGCTGGCACCAACGGCAAAGGCTCGGTCAGCGCCTTTTGTCGGGCCTTGCTGGAAGCAGCCGGACTTCCCGTGCACGTGCACACCAAGCCACATCTCGTCAATTGGCATGAACGCTATCGCATCGGTGTGGCCGGCGAGAGGGGGCGCTTTGTCGATGATGCTGTCTTCGCGGATGCTCTGCGCCGTATTGAAGTTGCCAACGAAGGCCAAAAGATTACCGTCTTCGAGATTCTGACTGCGGTTATGTTCCTTCTTTTTTCGGAACATCCGGCTGACGCAGCTATCGTCGAGGTGGGTCTTGGTGGGCGTTTCGATGCGACCAATGTGATCAACAACCCCGCTGTCTCTATCATTATGCCGATTTCGCTCGATCATGAGGCTTATCTCGGTGACCGCGTTGAGTTGATCGCGGCGGAAAAGGCGGGAATCATGAAAAAGGGTTCCCCCGTCGTCATAGGCCATCAGGAATATGATGCGGCGCTGGAAACGCTTGTCGCCACGGCGGAGCGGCTCGGTTGCCCGGTATCGGTCTATGGGCAGGATTTTTCCGCCCATGAAGAATTCGGCCGCATGGTCTATCAGGATGAGTTCGGCCTGGCCGATGCGCCGTTGCCGCGTCTTCCCGGCCGCCATCAGCTTGCCAATGCCGCCGCCGCGATCCGCGCTGTCAAGGCCGCCGGTTTCGAGGTGACGGAACGGATGATCGAAAAAGCCATGACCTCCGTGGAATGGCCCGGCCGTCTGCAGCGCATCCTGACTGGCAAAATCGCTGAAATGGCCCCGAAGGATTCGGAAATCTGGATCGATGGCGGTCATAACCCCGGCGCGGGCGAAGTCATTGCCGAAGCGATGGCCGGCTTTGAGGAAAAGACGCCACGCCCACTGTTCATCATTGCAGGCATGATCAATACCAAGGATCCGGTGGGCTATTTCAAGGCCTTCGCCGATATTGCCGAATATGTCTTCACCGTGCCGATTGGCGGCACCGATGCGGCGATCGATCCCGTGGTACTTGCTCATGCGGCCTTCGATGCCGGCCTCGTGGCGGCACCCACCTCGTCTCTCACGCATGCTCTGGAAGAGCTGTCGCGCCGCTTCGACCCCGAAGGACCGGCGCCGCGCATCCTGATCGGCGGCTCGCTTTATCTTGCCGGCAACGCGCTTGCCCTGAACGGCACGGTTCCCCAATAAAAAAGCCCGGCATCGCTGCCGGGCTTTTTTCATTCCACTGATATTGCTTATGCGGCGCCCGAAATCCAGGCGGACAGCGCTGTCTTGGGAGCAGCGCCAACCTTGATGTCGGCCACTTCGCCGCCCTTGAACATGGCGAGCGTCGGGATGGAGCGCACGCCGAACTGGGCAGCCAGTTCCGGGTTTTCGTCGATGTTGAGCTTCGCGACCTTGACCTTGCCGGCCAGCTCGGACGAAATTTCCTCAAGGCTCGGCGCGATCATCTTGCACGGGCCGCACCATTCGGCCCAGAAATCCACCACGACGGGTTCGGAGGATTCGAGGACTTCGGACTGGAAGTTGGCGGCATCGACTTTTACGGTAGCCATATCTGGCTCTCCTTTCAGCTAAACTTTTCCGCTATCGATGTGATGCGGGCGCGTCGGAATTTCAATGCCCCGGTATCTCACTTTGTCTTTATTGCGGCAAGAGCCTGCGTCATTGCATCATCGTCAACCCGCACAAAAGCGGCATTTTCCGTATAGATCAGCGCGCAGACAAATTCCTTGCCGGGATAGAGCGGTGCAAGAATTTCGCGATAGATGGCAAGCTGCGCGGTGTGGGAGAAAGGTATCTCGCGTGCCGTGCGCGGCGGAACCCGGTTCGTCTTGTAGTCGACCAGAATAACGCGATCACCATCCACCGCCAGCCGGTCGACGCGACCGGACACGGCATAGTGCTGCCGGCCGATCGTCATCGTGCCCATGATGGAGATTTCCGCGCGGCTGTTGGCGGAAAAGGCCGGTTGCACCGCCGGTTCGGAGATGACCCGCAGAACCGCCCGGATCAAATGCTCGCGTTCGGCCGCAGGCCAGAAACGGGCCGCTCGTTCCGCATAGCGGCGGGCAGCCTCCTCCCGCTCCGCCTCGGCAAAATCCGGCAGTGCCTGCAACATGCGATGCACCAGCCGGCCGCGCTGCAGCGCCAGCGAAGAGACATCGGCTTCCTCGCCGAAAAGCGGCGAACGCACGGCAAGATCATCCGCACCGTCATCGATGATGGTGCCTGCACCGGAGGGGCTGAGCGGCCTTGGCAAGGAGGGCAGGGCAGGCAGGGGAGCAAGCAGCCCGGGCGGAAGAGCATATTCTTCGTCCTGCTGCTTTTCCGGCAACCTTTGCGGAAGAGATGTCGCGCGAGCCTCGGATTTACGCCAGACAAGCCCCTGCCATTCCTCACCATCGGCCGTGAAAAGCTGCGGCTTGCAATGGTCTTCATTGTTGGCAAGCGCCGCCTTGACGATGGCATGCCAGCATTCTGGATTTTCCTTCTGGCCGCGATAGCCGCAGACGACGAGGTGATCGGCGGCGCGCGTCATCGCCACATAAAGCAGCCGTCGATATTCGTCTTCGGCGGCCGTCTTCAGCCGTTCTTCGTCCGAGCGAATGAGGTGGTTTGAAAAGCCGCTGCCGGGCAGCCAGACCGGGAAGGCGTCCTCGCCCGCTTCGACGAAGCGCAGTTTCGGCACATGGCTGTGATTGAAGGCCTTCGAGCCGCCATCGACGACAAAAACCACCGGCGCTTCCAGGCCCTTGGAGGCGTGCACGGTCATGATACGTACTTCGCCACGATCCTTGTCCTGTTCGCGTTTCACCTCCGGTGAATCGGTTTCCAGAACGGAGAGAAAGGCCTGAAGGCCGGGCAAACCGGTCCTTTCGTGGTCCAGCGCAAAGGACAGGAACTCATCCAGAACATCGCTCGCCTCGTTGCCAAGCCGGCCGAGGAATTTTTTGCGCCCGTCATGCAGCGTCAGGACCGCTGCAAAGAAATCATGCACGGTGGCCGTTTTTGAAAGAGCGATAAAACCTTCCAGCTTGGCGGTAACGGTGGAAAGATGGCTATTCTCTTCCTGCGAAAGGATTTGCAGTCGTTTCCAGACGCTCTCCGTTTCCGATCGCATGGCGGCGATGTTGAAAACGTCATCTTCGGTCAGGTTGAAGAGCGGGCTCTTCAACAGTGCGGCGAGCGAAAGATCGTCTTCGGGCAGGACAACGAAATGGCCGAGCGCCAGAAGATCCTGCACGGCAATGTGGTCGGTCAGGCGAAGGCGGTCGGCGCCGGCAACGGGGATGTTCTTGCGTCGTTTCAGCTCGCGCGTCAGCGCATTGACGAAGGCATGGCGTTTTCTGACGAGAACCAGAATATCGCCAGGCTCCACGGCGCGCTCGACGCCCTTTTCGATGATGGTCTCGCTTCCGATCATATAGGCGATGCGCGCGGCGATCCGGCGGGCGACGATAGTAGCCGGCGCGCTTTCCCGCAGCGCATCGAAGGGCGCTGTCCAATCCTCTTCGTCTTCGGCGGTTTCCGGCGCCACCATGTCCCACACCTCCACGGTGCCGGGATGGCCGGCGCGGTTGGATCGGTGTTCCACCGGTTCGTTATCGGCACTGAGGCCACTGGCGTTATTCGGGTCTGAAAAGACCTGATCGACGGCGGCCAGCACATCCTCGGTGGACCGGAAAGAAAGCGGCAGGCGGATGCGGTGAAAGGCCTGCTCGACGGAATCGACGCGCTTTTTAGTTTCTTCGCGCTCCTGCGAAAACCGTTCCGGCCGGGCGCCCTGGAATGAATAGATCGACTGTTTTTCATCGCCCACGGCAAAAAGCGTGCGCCGCCCCAGGCGGGCGCTCTCGCCGGTGAAGAAATCCGCCGCCAGCGACTGGATGATCGACCATTGCACCGGGCTGGTATCCTGCGCCTCGTCAACGAGAATATGGTCGATGCCCTGATCCAGCTTGTAGTGCACCCAAGCGCCCGCCGTATCGCGGTTGAGAAGGTTGGCCGCGCGCTCGATCAGGTCTTCGAAATCGAGTTGGCTACGCTGTTTCTTCAGGTCTTCGAAATCGCCGATCAGCCTTTCGGCCAGCACAAGGGCGCATTTTGTCGCCGCCAGCATCCGCACCAGACGATAACGGTTGCGGCAGGAGACGACATGGTCCCGCGCCAGTGTCAGCGCATCGAGAAGTTCGGGAGCGGATTTCTGCATACTCTTGTTGATGACATAGGCATCCGATTTCTTTTCGCCCTTGGCTGTCAGCAGCGCCGCTTCGATGAATTCCATCCGCCGCACGGGGTCCGACTGTCGTTTTGCCTCCCTGAGCGCATAAGCGACATCGATGACGCGTGATCCACCCACCTCGTCGGCAAGGGTGAGATACGTATCGAGCGCAAGGCCTGAGAGGCCGGGCAGAGGCCAGAAGGCTGCTGCCGCGGTTTCTTCGGTTTCCCCATCTGCGATCTGCATCGCCTGCCGCAACCGCACATCGATGCCGCCCGACTGTTTGGCGTCCAGAAGAAAGGCGCGAAGGGCGCTGCGATTGGCGATGATGGCGGAGAGCAGCGATTCCAGTCCGCTTTCGTCGGCGAGATCAAGCACATAAGCGAGCGATTGCGCGAGCTCCGCGTCCCGCTCCGTCGAAACCGCCGTCAGAAGCGAACGGCGTGCTTCGGCGAGCAGCGTGGTTGCGGCGCGGTCGTCAAGAACGGAGAAATGGCCGGCGACATTGGCTTCCAGCGGGAACTGATGCAGCAGCGCCTCGCAGAAGGCGTGGATCGTCTGGATTTTCAACCCGCCCGGCGTTTCCAGCGCCTTGGCAAACAGCCTGCGCGCTTCGGCAAGCTTGATGCGATCCGGCGCCTTGCCCTCGATGGCGGCGATGCGGTCCTTGAGATCGGAATCCGGCAAAGTAGCCCATTCCGCCAGACGGTCGAAGACGCGGCTGGACATTTCCGACGCCGCGGCCTTGGTATAGGTGAGGCACAAAATCGCCGAGGGTCGGCAGCCGGCCAGAAGCAGGCGGATGACGCGTTGGGTCAGCACGTGGGTCTTGCCTGAGCCGGCATTGGCCGACACCCATGCGGAACTGGCGGGATCGGAGGCAAGCCGCTGCCGGGCGCTGGTCCAGTCGATCCAGCTTTCAGGCGTGTCGGTGGCGGGGCCGGCATCGAAGGGATCAATCGTCATCGCCGTCTCCCGGTTCTGCCGTCGACCATTCCGAAACGCGGGCGAGGTGGTCATATTCCCCGCCATAGGATTGTTGCTCTTCCGGCACGAGCCGCGAGGCGAAGCCGTTTTCGCCGTCACGCAGGGAATGAACGAATTTGGCGAGCTGTTCGATCGATTCCGTCGCGAGCTCAATCGCCGATTTCGGCGGTCTTTTGCCGCTTCGGCTGGAATGTTCGTTATTGACCTGATCGGCAAAAAAACGCTCGCCCGGCCGCAGGCGAACATAGATGAGGTTTTCCGGTGTAGGCGAACCGGCTTCGCGGAAGGCGCCGCGCATCAGTGCGGCCGCCTCCAGCGCAAGCTGCGGATCGAGCAGCGCGCGCGCCTGATTGACGGAAGGCGCAAGCCCCGTCTTGTAGTCGATAATATCCGCCTGACCGTTTGTCTTGATGTCGATGCGGTCGGCGATCCCCGTCAGCCTTATACCCGCCTCGACGATTTCCTGCCCGGCGCGCGCCTCGTAGAAGCTGTGGCGAATGGACGGATGACGTTCTTTTTCCCAGTCGATAAAGGCGCGCGCTACCGCCGCAAAACGCGGTCGCCAGATGACATCCACATGGGGAGGCAGGTTTTCCGCATCGAAACATTCGTCCAGAATGCGCTGCATGGCCGCGAGCGAGGCCGGTGTGCCGGGAATATGTCCCTCACGGGAATAGCGCTCGATAATCGCGTGATAGAGCGTGCCGCGGTCGGCGGCGTTCGGATCGCGATTGAAGGGATCGAGCGGGTCCAGCTTCAGGATGCGTCGCGCATAGATCGAATAGGGATCGCGACGCAGCCGCCCCACTTCGCTGAAGGAATAGCGCGTCGGCTGCAACTCGGCCGGCGGTTTCGGGACAGGGCGCTTTGCCGCTTCCTGATCGATGCTTTCATCCATCAATCCCGCCCAATGGCGATAGGTCTCGCCGCGCTTCCTGAGTTTATCGGCAAAATCCTCGCCGCCCAGCGCCAGAAGACGCTGCAACCAGCGTGAGGCGACAGCGGGCGTTGAGCCCTGCCTCAGCGCGCGGGTGTAAAAAATCTGCCGGGTGCCATTTGCCATCTCGAAATCATGCGCAAGCTGGCCGATGCGTCGTTCCGGCGGCTCCAGTCCGATGGCGGTCTTCATGGTGCGGGACAGGAATGGATTATTCGCCGTCTGCCCCGGCCAGAGTCCTTCATTGAGACCGCCGATGACGACGGTATCGACGCTTTGCAGCCGTGCCTCAAGCGCGCCGAAGATGAAAATGCGCGGATGACGCATCGATCTTGGCTTGATCGATTCACCGGCTACCAGTGCCGCAAAAATATCGATCCATTGCGGTCCATCCGCATCGAGGATTTCGCCGCTTTCCATCAGCTCGCCGAACAGCTCGGAAAGCTTGTCTCCCGCTTCACCGGACCAGAGCGCGGCAAGATCGCTGTTTTCATCCGCGCAGATGGCTTCGATCACGCGGCCCGTCCGCTCCGCCCAAACAGACAGCGGCAATTTATCGGTGAAGGCGCGGCCGGATCGATCTTTGCGGATAAAGGCGGAGCCAAGCGGCTCGGTCGCAATGGCAATCCGCCGTGCCAGGTCGCGCGCGGCCTCCGCGCTTGCCTCCGGCAGCGCCAGCCGCCAGGCAGGCGGGTGCCGGTCATCGCGCTGCGCGAGAAGCTGCGCCTCCAGAACCGCTTCCAGATTGCCGATTTCGGTCTCGACACGGCCTCCGCGCAGCGCGATCAGCTCGAGCGCTTTGGAGGCTTTCGCGAAAGCTCCATCGGAAAGCCCGAAGCGGCTAAGCGGATGTTTCAGAAGGGAAATGATCGGCACCGGGTCGCCGGGCCTCAGGATCGCTTCCAGCGCCAGTTGCGTCAGCCCCGCTTGTGGGGTGGCGGAAAGCGGCGTACCGGCCGAGTCGTCGGCTTCGATGCCGAAGCGCTGCAACTCCGTCGCCACGCGTCGCGCCAGTCCGCGATCTGGGGTTATCAGCGCTGCCTGCGACGGACGCCCAGCGCCGGGCGCTTCAAACGCCAGCCGCAAAGCCACCGCGATGGCCGTTGCCTCCTCGCGCTCATTGGCGGCTTCTATCAGCGTGGCCGTTGCGAAGGCGTCGTCGAAAAAGCCGGGTTGCCTGTCCTCGCGCCAGCGATTCCAGTCGCTGGTGGACTTGGCCGGCGCGAGTGCGGCCGAAAACACGGCTGCGCGCTTTTCCAGATCGCCATCGATGGCGCCGATCTGAACCACGTCGTCGCGCAGGATGCCGAGCTTCTGCAACAGCATATAAAGCCCATATTGCGAGTGGGTGCGGCTCGAAGGATCGGTAGGGTCCTCGGCGATTGCCTCCCATTGCTCCTCCGGCATGGCAAGGTCTAGCCCCGGAAGCACGACGGTGCCCTGGGGCAGGGCCGCAACTGCGGCGATAAGATCGGCTGCGGCAGGAATGGAACCCGTCGACCCGGCGACAATGATCGGTCCCGTATCCGGCAAATTGGCAAGCCGGTTCGCTTCCGCCCGCAGAATGGCGTTGCGATGCCGGCCGGCCGAGGAACGGTTGAGTTCGGCAAGCCGCGCCGGCCAGAAGACACTGGCGATGCGCAGGAAGTCCGCCGTCAGCTGCCACCATTGGGCGTGATCGCCAGTATCGAGATGCTGAAGCGCTTCCCAGTCCTTTTCTTCCGTATCCATTGCATCGATCACCTCGCCAAGCGCACGCGCCAGCCATATGGCGTCTGCGGGGCTGGCGGGGGCGACAAGCGGCGAATCCGAGTGAATTGCCCGGATGGCGTCCGGCAGACTGTTGCGCCAGGCGAGAATGAGACGCGCCAGTTCGATCAGCCGGCCGGTGCCGGAAATCGGCGGCGCCAGATCCATGATTTCAGGATTTTCGATCTCGAAAAAGCCGCTGTCATCATCCGTTTCGCCCAGCGGCCGGATCAGCGGCAGAATGGCGGACCGGCCGCCCAGAAGATCGACGAATTCGGAGCGCAACACACGGGCGGAGCGCCGCGTCGGCACATAGATCGTCACCTTGGCAAGCGACAGCGGATCGGCTGGGTCGTATTTATAGCCGGCTGTCAGTGTCCCGTCACACAGCGTTTCCGCGAGCGTCTTGAGGAACGGCGTTCCTGCAGCGATCGTCAGAACGCGCTTTGCGTGGTGGGTGAGCGTCATGCAGAGCGTTTTTCCCTGAATTGGCGGATGATGCTTTCAGCATCTTCTATCGCATCCGGCGTGCCGACGGTGATCCAGTGGCCATCCAGAGAAAGCCCGAAAAGCCGGTCTCTTTCAATGGCGCGGTCGAAATAGATATTGAGGTTGAAGGCATCCGCCGGCGCATCGTCCAGCAGTCGCGAATCCATGGCGATGGCTCCGGCATAAACCACGGGGTTCGGATCGCCATCGCAATACCGCGTCAGTTTCCCATCGGCGGAGAGGTTGAAATCCCGCTTGCCATTGTGCCCGGTGGTGCGGTCCATGTCGACGCAGAGCAGCGCCATGTCCATTCGGGTCGGGTCGAAGAATTGCGCAAGCTTGCGCAGGTTGCTGACCGCATTCAGCTGCTCGCCAATCCAGAATAGATCGGCATTCATGACGAAGACCGGGCCGGGTTCCAGAAGCTTCAGGCCCTTGGCGAGACCGCCGCCGGAATTCATCAGTTGCGTCCGCTCGTCGGAAATCAGGATTTCGGCGTCGGTGCGTTGCCCAAGATGGGCGACCATCTGTTCCGCGTGGTGGTGCACATTGACGACAATGGTTTCCGCACCGGCTTCGACAAGGGCGTCGAGCGCATAATCGATCATCGGCTTGCCCGCGATCTGGACGAGCGGCTTCGGGATCGTATCCGTGATCGGGCGCATCCGTGTGCCAAGCCCGGCGGCCAGCACCATCGCATTCTTAATCGTCATCGTGGTCAACCGTCTTTCAGTCGTCGAATTCCATGCCCATGCGCAGGCACCAGTCTTTGAGCGGTGCGAGTTCCGGATGCGAAAGCGCTGCACTGAGATAGCGGAACGTCCTCGGCATATGTTTCATATAACCGGGTTTTCCGTCCCGTTCCAACAGCCTCACCCAGATACCGGCGAGCTTGCAGTTGCGTTGCGCCGACATGATGGCGAAAGCCTTGAGGAAAGCAGCCTTATCGAAAGAGGGCGCGTTTCTCCTGCTGTCGAGATAGTGCGAAAGCAGGCGCGCCTGCAATTCGGGTGAGATGGTGACACGGGCGTCCTGCACGATGGAGGCAAGATCGTATGCGCTCGGACCGATCATCGCGTCCTGATAATCGATCAGGCCGACCTGCCGGACGCCGCTGTTTTGCGACTGCCATATAAGGTTGGGTGAATGGAAATCGCGCAGCAGAAGGCCGGTTTCGCAGTCGGCGAGCGCGTCGATCAGCCTGTCCCATAGAGCGTAATAGTCGCTCTTTTCGCTATCGGTGAGGGGCTTGCCGCGTTTATGCGGCAGATACCATTCCGCCAGCAGCGAAACCTCGATCTTCATCGCCTGGCGGTCGAACGGGGGAACCTCATAGGCGCTGCCGTCACCCACCGGCAGCAGGCCGGGTCGCGTGGCCTGATGGAGTGCGGCAAGGCAGGCGACGCTTTGCAGATAGCGATCCTCTATCGGCGTTCCGTCAGGCGCAAGTACCCCATCCCGCCCGAGGTCCTCCAGCAACAGAATACCCTGATCGATATCCGCCGCCAGAATCTCGGGGGCGCAAAGGCCGTTGTTTCGAAGATAATTGCCGATCGCGACGAAGGAGCGGGCGTCCTGGGCAAGATGGGCGATTTCCGCGTAGGTCTTGCCATCCGCAATGATCGCACCCTTGAGGGGGCGGCGCCAATCCATAAGGATAAGGTTCGGGCCGTCAGTGGAAACGGTCTCATAGGCGCGTGTTGAGGCGTCACCGCTCAGAAAGCGCCGGGCCGCGTCGCCCCGGCCATTTTTCGCGAGGAAGCTGCGGATGGCGAAAACCCGTTCAAGTCGTGCTTTTAGCTTTGCCGGAGCCTCGATGGAGGCGAGCCGCCCTTCGCCGGAATGCGTCAGCCGGAGCGTGACGGTCTGCTCCGGCGGCAGAATCTCGGCGGCCATATCCGGCCATTCGATCAGGCAGATGCCATCCTCCAGCATCTCATCGATGCCGAGTTCGTCCAGTTCCGAAACATCCGAAAGTCGGTAGAGATCGAGATGGGCGACTGGAATGCGGGCGGCATAGGTCTGGACGATCGTGAAGGTAGGGCTTGGAACTTCAAGATCCGGCTCGTCCGCCATTGCCCGGATGAAGGCGCGGGCAAGCGTCGATTTGCCGGCACCAAGATCGCCGATGAGTGCGAGACAATCGCCGGGTTTCAAAGCCAGCGCAAGGTCTTCACCGAGCCTGATGGTGTCCTTTTCTCCCGCAAGGGGAATGGTGATCGGCAAGATGTCTTCGCTCATTCTGCGGCGATGGAATGCGGCCGTGTGCCGGAAGGAATGCGGCAGGTGACGATGGTGCCGTTGCCGGGCCGGCTGTCGATGCTGACGGTGCCATGATGCAGGCTGACGAAGCTTTCAACGATGGAAAGGCCAAGCCCCGCACCGGTTCGCCGCCCGCCATTGCCGCGCGTCGCGAAGCGGTCGAACACGCTCTTCAGCATGTCCTCAGGAATGCCCGGACCCTTATCCGCCACCGAGAACACGAAGTCGCCTTCGCTACGTTGGCAGGAAAGCTGCACGGAGGAACCTTCGGGTGCGAAATTGATCGCATTGGTCAGGAGCTTGATGAGAATCTGCTTCAGCCGCTGGTGATCGGCCACCAGACTGCCGAGATGGGCGGGTGCAACGATCTCGAGCGAAATACCGCTCTCCTGCAGCCGGTCCGCGATCTGCACCGAAACATCGTCGAGCAATTCGTTCAGATCGTTTTCCGAATAATTGAGCTGCATGATGCCGGCATCGACGGTGGCGAGATCGAGAATATCGTTGACGATGGTCAGGAGCACCGAGGATGACGTGGAAATATGGTCGAGATATTCCGCCTGCCGTTCCGTCAATTGGCCGATGCCGGGCGTTTTCAGGAGGTCGGTGAAGCCGATGATATTCGTCAGCGGTGAGCGCAGCTCGTAGGAAACATGCTGCACGAAATCGTTCTTCAGCTCGTCGGCCTTCAGAAGCGCGTCGTTCTTTTCTTTCAGCGCCCGCTCGGCCCGCACACTGTCGGTCATGTTGACGAAGGTCAGCATGGTCTGCGCATCCGGCAGCGGAATGATGGCGTAGTCGAGCACTAGGCCGGAAAGCAGTTCCAGCGTGCCCTGCCGCGACGGCCGCTCATCGTCGAAGCTGGTGATGAACTGGCTGAAGGCGCGCCAGCCATCCGGCCTGTCATAGGATTGCGTGCAGGCGGTTTCGATGGCGCGGATATGGGTGCCGGTCTCGGCCTGTTCCGCGGTCACGCCCCAGAGCGCCCGGAATGCCGGGTTGGACAGGCGAATGCGCCCATCGGCGCCGAACACGGCCACACCTTCGGCCAGATGGTCGATGGTTTCGCCCTGCACCTTTACCAGCGTGTTGTAGCGCATCTGCAGATCGACCTGCTCGGTCAGGTTCTCGAAAACCCAGGTTGCGCCGCCCTGCGGATGGGCCGTCGCGATAACCCGAAGCGTCTGGCCGTTCGGCAGGTGCCAGAGATCGGTCTTGGTATCCAGCGAACGGTAGACGGAAAGCGCCGTCTCCTTCCAGTTCTTCCAGTTCAGTTGCTCCGGCAATTTGCCGGCGGTGCGCAGCCTGTCCAGAAGCTCGGAATTGTCAGGGCTGGATTCGAGGAAAACGAGATCGAGACCCCAGAGAGCCGCAAAAGCCTGATTGTAGAATTGCAGCCGCTGCCGGCCGTCGAAAATGGCGACAGGCGTTGCCAGATGATCGAGCGTTTCGGCGTGGCTCTTCAGAACCCGCTTGAGTTCCTCGCCGATGGTCTCGGCCTCGGTGGCATCGATGGCGATGCCGGCAGACCCACCCGCCGTCTTGATGTCGACGACGTCAAAGAAGGTGCGGTTTCCGGAAACCACCGTCGAAATACGGTCGTGATAGGGCGATTCCGGTGTCGCGGCCGCGCGTATCTTCTGCCGGGTAACCGTGTTCAGCAGTTCGCGTTTTTCATGAACGGCCTGTTCGGTGTCACGTGCATCCACCGCCTGTGCATAGGCGTGGTTGACCCAGATGAGGTCACCTTCGCCATTGCGCCGCCAGACGGGCTGCTCGATGGAATCGAGAAGTTCCTGAAAGGTCGAGACGGAAGCGATCAGGCGCTCGCGCTCCACCTGCAATTCAGCGAGTTCGGCGCGCAGATTGTTGAGGGCAATAAACCGCGCAAAGGCGTTTCCGCCGGAAACCCGGCCCTGCACTTCAATGACTTCGCCGCGCTGCGTCTCGATGGTCAGGTCGAAACTCTGGGCATGGCTGCGGAGTTTTTCGATGGATTTTTCAAGCTGGCTTGCGGATGCCGGTTTCAGCCAGCGGCCAAAGGCCAGAAAATCCTGATCCGCCAGCGGCACACCCGTCTCGGCCGGCAGCTGTCCCAGAAATTCGGGCCGTTTGTCTGCGCCGTCCCAGATGACGATGCGGCGGCTCTTGTCGGAAATCAGCGCCTCGTATTTCGCGATCTTGTGGTGGGACTGGGCAAGCGCCTGTCGGTATTCGCTGCTTTCCGCCTCGATATTACCGCGCTGGCGCACAAGCCAGACGACGGAAAACAGCGTTGCCGAAAGCATGCCGACGAAAAGCGAATAGGTGATGGTTTCTCCGGATGAGAACAACCGCGCGCCGGTCTTTGCCACAAGGCCGTCTTGCGCCAGCGCCACGCTTGCGGAGCCGGCCAGAACCGTGCCCGACATCAGGACAGGAAGCCTCGCAAAGCCTGTCTGAACCGCACTGACGACCTGCCGGCAACGCGCAAGAGCCGCGCTCAATGCCACGCCCGCTTGCGTGTTTTCAACGCGTTGAACTGTCTGCTTGCGCAGATCCGAATTTTGAACCGACATCCCCGGTCTGTCTCCGTCCTATGTGCCGCATCTTCGACAAGACATCCCATTTCGTCCCCGCCGCCCTTTGGCGTGTCCGAATCAAGTCTGATGACAATACCGCCTTCATAAATCTGCGAAAAGGGAGCGCGCAAAAAAGATGCCGCACGCTTTGTCAAGCGCACGGCATCTAGATATTGTGTAATTTCAGTGGATATTAACTATGAAATTAATATCTGTAGTGTTCGGCCTTGAACGGACCTTCCTTCGAGATGCCGATATAATCTGCCTGAAGGTCGGAAAGTTCGGTCAGGCGTACGCCGAGCTTCTCGAGATGAAGGCGCGCGACCTTCTCGTCGAGGTGCTTGGGAAGCACGTAAACTTCGTTCTTGTATTCGCCCTGCTTGGTGAAGAGCTCGATCTGGCCCAGCACCTGGTTGGTGAAGGAGGCCGACATGACGAAGGAGGGGTGACCGGTGGCGTTGCCGAGGTTCAGCAGGCGGCCTTCGGACAGAAGAATGATGCGGTTGCCCTTCGGGAACTCGATCATGTCGACCTGCGGCTTGATGTTCGTCCACTTCAGGTTACGCAGCGATGCGACCTGAATCTCGTTGTCGAAGTGGCCGATATTGCCGACGATGGCCATGTCCTTCATCTCGCGCATATGCTCGATGCGGATCACGTCCTTGTTGCCGGTGGTGGTGATGAAGATATCGGCGGAGGAAACCACGTCCTCCAGGCGAACGACCTCGAAACCGTCCATGGCGGCCTGAAGCGCGCAGATCGGATCGATTTCGGTGACTTTCACGCGCGCGCCGGCGCCCTGCAGCGAGGCGGCAGAACCCTTGCCTACGTCGCCGTAACCGCAGACCACGGCAACCTTGCCGGCCATCATCACGTCGGTTGCGCGGCGAATGCCGTCCACCAGCGATTCCTTGCAGCCGTATTTGTTGTCGAACTTCGACTTGGTGACACTGTCATTGACGTTGATCGCCGGGAAGGGCAGCAGGCCCTTCTTGCTGAGATCGTAAAGACGGTGAACGCCGGTCGTCGTTTCTTCCGTGACGCCCTTCAGCGCGTCGCGCTGCTTGGTGAACCAGCCGGGCGAAGCCTTGAGGCGCTTGTTGATCTGCGCGAAGAGGATTTCCTCTTCTTCCGAACCGGGGTTGGAAAGAACGTCCTCACCGGCTTCGGCGCGTGCGCCGAGCAGGATGTACATGGTGGCGTCGCCGCCATCGTCGAGGATCATGTTGGAGAGGCCGCCATCGGCCCACTGGAAGATCCTGTCGGTATATTCCCAATATTCCGTCAGGGTTTCACCCTTGACGGCGAATACCGGAATGCCGGCTGCCGCAATGGCCGCCGCTGCATGATCCTGCGTCGAGAAAATGTTGCAGGATGCCCAGCGGATGTCCGCACCGAGTTCCTTCAGCGTCTCGATGAGAACGCCGGTCTGGATCGTCATGTGAAGCGAACCGGTGATGCGTGCGCCCTTCAGCGGCTTGCTTTCGCCGAATTCCTTGCGGCAGGACATCAGGCCCGGCATTTCGGTTTCGGCGATGTCCAGTTCCTTGCGGCCGAATGCGGCAAGGTTGATATCGGCGACGATGTAGTCCTTCTCAAGGCTCATGAAGTTCTCCAGATCAGAAACGCCGCGCCTTGCGGCCCGGCTCTTAAACGTAGCAGCGGTTTAGCAGGCCACGAACGATCTGGCAATGATGATATAAAGAAGTCTTTATGTCTTTATATGGTGCCGGCTCAGGCTTCTTCGCCGAAGCGGTCGGCGACCAGCGCCTCCAGTGCTTCCAGCGCTTCTTTCGCCTGATTGCCGCTCGCCTCGACATAAACGCTGCAGCCGGGGCTGGCCGCCAGCATCATCAGGCCCATGATGGAGGTGCCACCAACGGTCATGCCATCCTTGGAAACCGTGATCGTCGCGTCAAAACCTTCGACCATCTGCACGAATTTAGCAGAAGCCCGGGCGTGAAGACCGCGTTTATTGATGATCGGTAGTTCCCGGGAGAATGGCGACATGGGCTGACTTCTCACTTGCCGCTCAAAACGCGGCTGGCGACGTTGATATATTTGCGGCCGGCATCGGATGCGTCCTGAAGGGCCTTGTCCATATTATCTTCGCTGCGAACACCGGCAAGCTTGATCAGCATGGGAAGATTGACCCCTGCGATGACTTCGACATTGCCGTTATTCATGACGGAAATCGCGAGATTGGAAGGCGTGCCGCCGAACATGTCCGTCAGGATGATCACGCCATTGCCGTCATTGGCGCGTGCAACGGCGTCGATGATATCCTGCCGGCGCTGATCCATGTCGTCTTCGGGACCGATACAGACCGTCTCGATCAATTTCTGGGGACCGACGACATGCTCCAACGCATGGCGAAACTCCTCAGCCAGCTTGCCATGGGTGACAAGCACTAGTCCGATCATGAAATGCTCCCTTGCACACGCACTCTCATTGCCGACTATCGCAACGCGGCAATCCTGTCCATCGGTGGGATTTCATCTTGATGAGGAAAATGCGAATCGCAAGCCTAAAATCGCCCGAATCATCGTCACTTCACATTCGTTTCAAAAAGATTCTGAGCAAGTGCAGCAAATTTTCCATAGGGCGTAAGACTGGAACGCGGAATGCGCAGAAGTCTGATATGCCCGCCGCAGGGCAGGGAAACCACCTCGTCATCTTCGGGAAGTCTTGGATTTGTCCCTGAAAGAACTGTCGTGACCGCAAAATGTAGTGGAGCGCGCGCAATGCTTTTGACGGAAACAATGCCGCTGCCGCGCAATTCCAGCAGGCCGGCGATTGCTTCCGGCCGCTCGGCAATGATGTTGTCGCCATCGCGATACACGAAAATCTGATCGTCCGCGATCAGCGCCGCCGGCAATCCGCAGCGTTCCGCCTCCGTCAGGAAGCTGAAGGCAAGCTCGCTTTTGCCGCTGCCCGACGGTCCGACGAAAAGGATGCCGGTGTTTTGAACGGTGATGGCGGTGGCGTGCAGGTTGAAGCGTTCAGCGTTCATGGGTTTCGGCCGCCGGCAGCGACAGGGTGAAGCGCGCGCCGGAAATCACGCCATATTTGTCGACCACGTTTTCCGCCCGCAGACTGCCGCCATGGGCTTCCGCGATCTGGCGGCTGATCGAAAGGCCAAGGCCGGAATTCTGTCCGAACCCTTCGCTCGCCGGCCGGTCGGTGTAGAAGCGCTCGAAAATCCGGTCGATATCCTCGGCCTGAATGCCAGGTCCGTTGTCTTCCACCTGCACGATGCAGCGATCCTTGTGACGGGAAAGGCGCACGGTGATGCGACCGCTTTCCTCGGCAACGAAGGAGCGCGCATTCTCGATGAGGTTGGTGACGATCTGGCCGATACGCAGGTCGTGGCCATTCACCACGAAGGAGGTTTTCGCACCCGCCTTCCGGTCGACAACATAGTCGATCGTCACGCTTTTCTTCTTGGTGCTTATCTGGCGGGATATGTCCACCAGACCCTTCATCAGCACGTCGAGATCGAGCGGCGAGGCGTCGGCGCGTGCCAGTTCGGCGTCGAGTCGCGAGGCATCCGAAATGTCGCTGATCAGGCGGTCGAGGCGGCGCACATCGTGGAAGATGATTTCGGTCAGGCGCTGTTTCGACTCTTCGGTCTTGGCGCGCGGCAGGGTTTCCACGGCGCTGCGCAGCGAGGTCAGCGGGTTCTTGAGCTCATGGCTGACATCGGCGGCGAAGCTTTCGATGGCGTCGATACGGTCGTAAAGCGCCGTCGTCATTTCACGCAGCGCAATCGAAAGATTGCCGATCTCATCCTGACGCGCCGAGAAATCCGGTATTTCCTCGCGGGTTCTCGCCCCGCGGCGCACGCGGATTGCGGCAGCGGAAAGCCGTCGCAGCGGCGTGGCGATGGTCGAGGACAGGAGCAGCGACAGCACGATATTGACCAGCGTGGCGATGCCGAAGACGCGCATGATGGCAAGGCGCTCCGCATGCACGATCTTGTCGATATCGCCCGCCTGCGTGGACAGCAGCAGAACGCCGAGCACGGCCCGGAAGCGCTGCACCGGCACGGCGACCGAAACGATCAGCTCGCCCTTTTCGGTGACGCGCACCACCGCGCCGCGCACACCCGTCAGCGCATTCATCACTTCCGGATAGATCGAGCCGTCGCCGCCCGGCGCTTCCTTGTATTGCGGCAGGCTGCTCGGCTGCAGCATGCGGTTGAACATGCTGGTGAACCAGTCGCCCCAAGTCTGGGTTTCCGGCGTCACCGGCGGCAGATCGAAGCGCAGCACCTGGCCGCGCGAATAAAGATGGCGGGAATCGAGCAGCAGGTTGGCGTCGGCATCGAACAGCCGCGCGCGGGTACGCGTCGGCGAAATCAGCCGCCGCAGCACCGGCGCCACCCGTTCCGGATTGATCGGGAAACTCAAGTCCTCGTCATTGGGGGCAGGGGTGATGCTTTGCCCCGCCTGCAATTCGAGCAGCTTTTCCGGATTGATGTAATCGAATTGGTATCGACCGAGGCGGAAGCGGAGACAGCGCCGGCGATGATCTCGCCCTGCGTCAGCAGGCTTTCCACGCGCGCGTCGATCAGCCCTTCACGGAACTGGTTGAGATAAAGGATGCCTCCGACCAGAACCACCGTCGCCGCGACGTTGAAAAAAAGGATGCGGCGCGTGAGGCTGGAAAACACCGCATTGCCGAAAATGCGCCGGATGATCGTCAGCGGATGGATACGATGGCGGCGTTCGCTGCCGCGTTCTTCGGCATCGTCGCTGTCCGAGACGGTTTCCGGCGTTTTCTTCAACACGTATTCAAGTCCTCACCACCCCCATATCGGGTGGTCCCTTCTGCGCGAGTCGGCTTCTTCAAGCCGCTTCGCGGAAGCGATATCCTACGCCATAAAGCGTTTCAATCATATCGAAGTCGCCATCGACCAGTTTGAACTTCTTGCGAAGGCGCTTGATGTGGCTGTCGATGGTGCGGTCGTCCACATAGACCTGTTCGTCATAGGCGGCATCCATCAGCGCGTCGCGGCTTTTCACCACGCCCGGCCGCTGCGCCAGCGAATGCAGGATGAGGAATTCGGTGACCGTCAACGTCACCGGCTCACCCTTCCAGGTGCAGGTGTGGCGTTCCTGGTCCATGGCGAGCTGCCCGCGCTCCAGCGTGCGCGCCTGCTGATCGGCGGTCGGCTTCAGCACGCTGCCGGTTGCGGCGGACGCCTCACGGCTGCTGGCGCGGCGCAGGATGGCCTTGACGCGTTCCACCAGAAGGCGCTGCGAGAAGGGTTTCGTGATGAAGTCGTCCGCACCCATCTTCAGACCGAACAATTCGTCGATCTCTTCATCCTTGGAGGTGAGGAAGATCACCGGCAGGTCCGACTTCTGGCGAAGACGCCGCAAAAGCTCCATGCCGTCCATGCGTGGCATCTTAATATCGAAAATGGCGAGCTGCGGCGGACGGGCGATCAACCCGTCAAGCGCGGAAGCGCCGTCCGTATACGTTTCGACCCGGTAGCCTTCGGCTTCGAGCGCGATCGATACCGAAGTCAGAATATTCCGGTCGTCGTCGACAAGCGCGATCGTCTGCATGTAGTTGGTCTCCATCGTCATTTTCTCGTAACTCCCGACATTCACCCAGCCAAGGTTGTGCGCCGCGAGCCACTCTCTTGAGTATAAAGGTGGAACAAATTGTGGCAAAGGAAAACTCGCTCCGAAATCGCCGCTCAGGCGGGAGCGGATTTTGCGAAAAGGCCGCAGCTGGATTTTAATGCGTCTTCAACCGATTTAAAAAGAAATAAAATCTTTTAAATCGATTAATATATTGAAATTGCTAAGTTTTTTAAAGTGCGGCTCTTGCGTTTCTAAAAGCTGCCACGTATTTTCCGAGGAAATTTCAACGTCCTTATCGTCATTAACAAGGAACGCGTCATGAACGAGCTTGGGGTTCATAATCCTGCCAATGGAGTTGCGGAACTCGGACTGGGCGAGGCCTCCCGCGTCTTTTATAACCTCAATGAGAGCGAATTATACGAAGAAGCGATCCGCAACGGCGAGGCTGAACTGACCGTCGATGGTGCGCTTCGAGCCGTCACCGGCCAGCATACGGGCCGTTCTCCGAAGGACAAATTCGTCGTTCGCGACGCCGCGACCGAGAACACCATCTGGTGGGACAACAACAAGCCGCTGTCGCCGGAAAATTTCGAGCTGCTGCGGCAGGACATGCTGGCCCACGCCGCCGGAAAGACGCTTTATGTGCAGGACCTGATCGGCGGCGCCGATGAGGAAAATGCGCTGCCGACACGCGTCGTCACCGAGCTTGCCTGGCATTCGCTGTTCATCCGCAATCTGCTGATCCGCCCGAAGCGGGAGAAGCTTTCGGGCTTCAAACAGAAGCTCACCATCATCAATCTGCCGAGCTTCAAGGCCGATCCGGCGCGTCACGGCGTGCGTACGGAAACCGTCATCGCCTGCGATCTCACCAATGGTCTCATCCTGATCGGCGGCACCTCCTATGCCGGCGAAAACAAGAAGTCCGTCTTCACGGCCCTGAATTATCTCCTGCCGGCCAAGGGTGTCATGCCGATGCATTGCTCGGCCAATGTCGGTCCTGAGGGTGATTCCGCCGTGTTCTTCGGCCTTTCCGGCACCGGCAAGACCACGCTGTCGGCCGATCCGTCGCGCACGCTGATCGGCGATGACGAGCATGGCTGGGGCGAGCACGGCATCTTCAACTTCGAAGGCGGCTGCTACGCCAAGGCAATCAAGCTTTCGGCTGAAGCCGAGCCGGAAATCTACGCCGCGACCCGCCGTTTCGGCACGGTTCTTGAGAACGTCGTGCTGGACGAAAACCGCGTTCCGGATTTCAATGACAACTCGCTGACGGAAAACACCCGCAGCGCCTATCCGCTGCACTTCATTCCGAATGCATCGGAAACGGGCATTGCAGGCCATCCGAAGACGATCATCATGCTGACGGCGGATGCCTTCGGCGTGCTGCCGCCGATTGCCCGGCTGACGCCGGAGCAGGCCATGTACCACTTTCTCTCCGGTTACACCGCAAAGGTCGCCGGCACGGAAAAGGGCGTGACCGAGCCGGAAGCCACCTTCTCCACCTGCTTCGGCGCACCCTTCATGCCGCGCCACCCGGCGGAATACGGCAACCTGCTGCGTGAGCTGATCGGCAAGCATGGCGTCGATTGCTGGCTGGTCAATACCGGCTGGACCGGCGGTGCTTACGGCGTCGGCAAGCGCATGCCCATCAAGGCGACCCGTGCGCTTCTGACCGCCGCATTGACTGGCGACCTGAAGAATGCGGAATTCCGCACCGATGCGAATTTCGGTTTCGCCGTGCCGCTGTCGCTGGATGGCGTCGACAGCGCGATCCTCGATCCGCGTTCGACCTGGGCCGATGGCGCAGCCTATGACGCGCAGGCAAAGAAGCTGGTGTCGATGTTCGTCACGAATTTCACCAAGTTCGAAGACCACGTCGACAGCAAGGTTCGCGACGCAGCGCCGGGCCTCTTGCTCGCGGCTGAATGAATGAAGCCTCATTTATGAGGAGGAGGGGACCCGGCCTTGTGCCGGGTTCTTTCGTTTGGCCTGCTGTTTCCATTCCTGCCGATCTATGGCATCACCGGCGCGGAGAAAGATCATGGCCAGCGACCCGCTTTACATCAGCAACCGTATCACCATCGCCGGCTGGGAGCTGACGGAGCAATTCGTGCTGGCCGGCGGGCCGGGCGGCCAGAACGTCAATAAGGTCTCGACGGCGGTTCAGCTGTTTTTCGATATTGCCAATTCGCCCTCCCTTCCGGATCGGGTGAAGACCAATGCACTGCGTCTGGGTGGCAGGCGCGTGTCGAAAGACGGCGTGCTGATGATAGAGGCGAGCCGATTTCGCAGCCAGGAGCGCAATCGCGAAGACGCGCGCGAAAGGCTGAAGGAACTGATCCTCGAAGCCGCCGCGCCGCCGCCGCCGGTGCGCAAGGCCACCAAGCCCACCAAGGGATCGGTCGAGCGCCGACTCAAGGCGAAGTCCGGTCGCTCCGATATCAAGAAAATGCGCGGCAAGCCCTCGGGCGAATAAGCGACGGTGAGGCGGCGAATGTTTCGCCCTTGTCATAGAGCTTCAAATATCGTCTGGTAAGCCTCCCTACAACCAAGGAGGGTGCTATGGGTCTGTTCAATTTCATCAAGGAAGCGGGAAAGAAGCTCGGTATCGGCGGCGATGATGCCCCCGATGTCGAAGCGGTCAAGAAGGAACTCGCTTCCCACGATCTCGGCACGGACAAGGTTCAGGTCGAGGTGGTGGACGACAAGGTCGTTCTGAAGGGCGAAGTGGCCGATCAGTCGGTTTTCGAAAAAGCGGTCATCGCGGTCGGCAATACGCTCGGCATTTCCAAGGTCGAGGCCGGCGAGCTGAAAGTGACTGAGGCGCCGGCGAAGGAACCTGTCTTCTACACGGTCAAGAAGGGCGACAATCTCTGGAAGATTGCGGAAGCCCAGTACGGCAAGGCCAATGGCGCGAAGAACAACATCATCTTCGAAGCCAACAAGCCGATGCTGACGCATCCTGACAAGATTTATCCCGGTCAGGTTCTGCGTATTCCTGACCTTGCATAATAACGGGTTTTAACCGCCGAAGGTGCCGCCACGCGCGGCATCTTCACAGCTTGCGAAGCGCTACCGTATCGATCAGGTGGTTCTTGCCCTTGCGAAGGATAAGATCGGCGCGCGGGCGCGTCGGCACGATGTTCTGCCGCAGGTTCTTCAGGTTGATGTTTTGCCAGAGACCTTCGGCAATGCTCAGCGCCGCCTCTTCGCTGATCGAGGCATAACGGTTGAAGAACGAATTGGGATCGCGGAAGGCGGTTTTTCTCAGATTCATGAACCGGTTCACATACCAGTTGTGAATGAGGCCCTCGTCAGCATCGATATAGATCGAGAAATCGAAGAAGTCGGAAACGATCGGCACGATCCGCCCGCCCGCCGGCAGGTCGCGCGATTGCAGCACGTTGATGCCTTCGAAGATGAGAATATCCGGCTGGTCGATGACAGTGAATTCGTTCGGCAGAACGTCATAGGTCAGGTGCGAATAACGCGGCGCTTTCACATTCGGCTGGCCCGCCTTGATCGCCGACAGGAAACGCAGGAGCGCGCCGATATCGTAGCTTTCGGGAAAGCCCTTGCGCTCCATCAGGTTCTCGCGCCGTAGAACCTCATTCGGATAAAGAAATCCGTCTGTCGTGATGAGATCGACCTTGGGGCTGGAGGGCCAACGGGCCAGAAGCTCCTTCAGGATACGCGCCGTCGTCGATTTTCCAACCGCCACGGAACCGGCAATACCGATAACAAAAGGCGTCTTGTTGACATCCGCCATGTTGAGAAAACGGTTGCGCTGTTCGAACAGCAGCTGCGATGCCTCCACATGCGATGACAGGAGGCGCGACAATGACAGGTAAATGCGCCGCACCTCGTCCAGATCGATCGGGTCGTCCAGCGAGCGCAGACGTTTGACCTCGTCGGCGGAAAGCGTCAGCGGCGTATCGGCGCGAAACTTCGACCATTCTTCCGAACTGAAGAAGTGATAGGGCGAATATTCATCCGGTCGGAAATGATCGAGTGTGCTCGGCATGCCTCTCTCCCCGCTGCCTGCCTCGACATTCATGATGTCGGCCTCGCCGCTTTTTCCGCAAGGCCAGTCTGCCCCGTACGGCGCTCCAGCTCGGCAAAAACGTCGTCCAACGGAATGTCTGCGATCTTCAGCACCACCAGCAGATGGTAAAGCAGATCGGCCGCCTCGTTCTTCAGCCCGTCGCGGTCCTTCGCGATAGCGGCGATAACGGCTTCGACCGCCTCTTCGCCCAGTTTTTTCGCCGCACGCTCCTGGCCGGCAGCAACCAGCTTGGCCGTCCAGGATTCGTCAGGAGAGGCAGCGGCACGAGTCGCGACGATGCGTTCCAGATCGGAAAGGGAAAATGCGCTCATGGGAAGCTCCTGCAATCAGTCGAGACGCATGGCGATGCCGTGCTCTGCCATGTAGTTCTTGGCTTGCCCGATCGAATAGGTGCCGAAGTGGAAGATGGAGGCAGCGAGCACCGCAGTTGCGTGGCCATCGCGCACGCCCGCCACCAGATCGTCCAGCGTGCCGACGCCGCCTGAGGCGATGACGGGCACGCGAACCTGATCGGCAATGCTGCGCGTCAGGCCGATATCGTATCCGCTCTTGGTGCCATCGCGATCCATCGAGGTGACAAGCAATTCACCGGCGCCGCGTTCGACCATCTTGATGGCGAATTTCACGGCGTCGATACCCGTCGGCTGGCGTCCGCCATGGGTGAATATTTCCCAGCGGCCTTCTTCTCCGTCCTTCGAAACCCGCTTGGCGTCGATGGAAACGACGATGCACTGGTTGCCGAACTTGTCGGCCGCCTGCGCCACGAAATCCGGATCCTTGACGGCTGCGGAATTGATCGAGACCTTGTCCGCACCGCAAAGGAGCAGCTTGCGAATATCCGCGACGCTGCGAACCCCGCCGCCGACGGTCAGAGGCATGAAGCAATGATCGGCGGTACGCGAGACGACATCGAAGATCGTGTCGCGATTATCCGAAGAGGCGGTAATGTCGAGAAAGCAGAGTTCGTCCGCTCCCGCCGCATCATAGGCTTTCGCTGCCTCGACCGGGTCGCCGGCATCGATCAGGTCGACGAAGTTCACGCCTTTGACGACACGGCCGTCCTTGACATCGAGGCAGGGAATAACGCGGGCTTTGAGGGTCATGCGTTTACTTCCTTTGCAGCCTTGATAAGGGCAAGCGCCTCGGCAGGATCGATGCGGCCGTCGTAAAGCGCGCGGCCGGAAATCGCGCCCTCGAGCTTTGACGCATCCGGCTGCAACATGCGCTTGATGTCGTCGATGGAGGCGAGACCGCCCGAGGCGATGACCGGGATGGAAACGGCATTAGCCAGTTCCAGCGTCGAAGCCCAGTTGATGCCGGCCAGAATGCCGTCGCGATCGATATCGGTGTAGATGATGGCCGCGACACCGGCACCTTCGAAACGTTTGGCCAGTTCGATGACGCCGAGTTCGGACGCTTCCGCCCAGCCTTCAACAGCGACCTTGCCGCCCTTGGCATCGATGCCGACGGCGACTTGACCGGGGAAACGCTTGCAGGCTTCGATGACCAGAACCGGGTCGCGCACCGCCACGGTGCCGAGAATGACGCGGGCAAGCCCACGGCTCAGCCACGCTTCGATATGATCGAGCGTGCGGATGCCGCCGCCAAGCTGCACCGGGTTTTTCGTCGTTTTCAGAATGGCGTCGACTGCCTCACCATTGACTGTCTGGCCGGCAAAGGCGCCGTTGAGATCGACGACATGCAGCCATTCGAAACCCTGATCCTCGAAGGCCTTGGCCTGTGCGCCGGGGTCCTCGTTGTAAACGGTGGCCTGGTCCATATCGCCGAGTTTCAGGCGAACGCACTGGCCGTCTTTAAGGTCGATTGCAGGAAAAAGAATCATGTCAGGGCTTCCAGCGCAGGAAATTGGAAATCAAGGCAAGGCCGAGCGTCTGGCTCTTTTCCGGGTGGAATTGCGCCCCCGCCATATTGTCGCGGCCGACGAAAGCCGTCATCGCGCCACCGTAATTGGTGGTGGCGATGACATCCGTCGAGTGCTTGGCGGCCAGATGATAGGAATGCACGAAATAGGCGTGCAACCCGTCCGCGCCGGTCTTGATGCCGTCGAACAGCGGGTGGGCGTGGCGGATTTCCAGTGTATTCCAGCCGATCTGCGGAATCTTGAGGCTCGGATCGGACGGCGTCATTTCAACGACATCGCCTTCGATCCAGCCAAGGCCCTTGCTGACAGTCTTTTCCAACCCGCGCGAGGACATAAGCTGCATGCCGACGCAGATACCAAGGAAGGGATGGGCCTTTTTTTCCACGGCTTCGATGAGTGCGTCATGCATGCCGGGAACGGCGTCGAGACCGGCGCGGCAATCCGCATAGGCTCCGACGCCCGGCAGAACGATGCGGTCCGCCGAGGCGACATGATCCGGCTTGTCGGTCAGGTCGATGGTTGCATTGATGCCGGCTTCACGGGCGGCACGCTCGAAAGCTTTGGTGGCCGAACGCAGGTTGCCCGAACCGTAGTCGATGATCGCGACACGCATGTCAGCGCCTTCCATTCAAGTCGAAAAGAAACGATCCGGCGGGATCGTTGACGAAGTTTTTGTCGCGGCTCTTTTGCGGCGAAGGGGTCCAGACCGGCTGGGACAGCCGTTCCGCCCTCTCGGTGTTTTCGGAGAGACCGGAGAAATATATGTCTTCGGCGCTCGAAAGATCAGGGGCGGAAACGACGGATTTCAGTGTCCAGCCTTTGCGGATCAGGTGCCGGACGAGAAAATCGCGTCCCTCCAGCGCCGTAATGAGCCCGATGGCGAAACCGCAGAGAATGCCAACCGGTTCGAATCCGGCTAATATCGAGACCTGCCCGGCCAGAAGGAGCGCGATCACAACCACCGCCGTTGCCAGCCACAGCCGGTTGATGGCGAGCCATAGCCAGGGCGCAATGAGAGCCAGCCAGACGAAACGGTCTGCAATGAAGCGGGTCGTCTTGTGGTCCCTGTCCGGCCCGTTGGGGGCTTCCAGAACGAGATAGCTTGTCATGGGCTTCCTGACAGCTTTGGCGTCAGGCCAGCATGCCCTTCGTGGAGGGAACGCGGCCTGCCTGCCGGGGGTCGATCTCGGTTGCCGTGCGAAGAACGCGGGCAACGGCCTTGAAGCATGTTTCGGCGATATGATGGTTGTTGGCGCCGTAATGGTTCAGGATATGCAATGTGATGCCGGCATTCTGCGCCAGCGCCTGGAAGAACTCGCGCACCAGTTCCGTGTCGAAGGTACCGATCTTCGGCGCGGAAAAATTGACGTTCCAGACGAGGAAAGGCCGGCCGGAAATATCGACGGCGGCTTTGGTCATCGTCTCGTCCATGGCAAGATCGAGCGAGGCATAACGGGTAATGCCGCGCCGGTCGCCCAACGCCCTGGCAATCGCCTGGCCGATGGCAATGCCCGTATCTTCCACCGTGTGATGGTCGTCGATATGCAGGTCGCCCTCTACCTCGATCTCCATGTCGATCAGCGAATGGCGGCTGAGCTGGTCCAGCATATGGTCGAAAAATCCCACGCCGGTGGAAATTTTCGATTTGCCGGTGCCGTCGATATCCACGCGCACCGAAATCGAGGTTTCGTTGGTCTTGCGGATAATCTCGCCTTTACGTTCTGCCATTTTGGCCGCTCCGTGAAAATGTTGCCGTTCCTTATCAGCACGGGACACAAATATCCAGTTGTTCCATCGTCTTGCCTGACATGCCGAAAACGGTGCGTCGCCTCGAAGATTGCAATCGTGAAAAGCAAACTTACATAGAACCCGAGAAGGGCCGCATCCCGGCCCGTTAACCGCAGGCCCGGCAGGGCAGACAGGTGTTTGATGACAACAATTATTACAGTCAGGAAGGGCGGCAAGGTCGTCATGGCTGGCGATGGTCAGGTAAGCCTTGGCCAGACGGTCATGAAGGGCAATGCCCGCAAGGTTCGCCGCATCGGCAAGGGTGAAGTGATTGCCGGTTTTGCCGGTGCAACGGCGGATGCTTTTACGCTACTCGACCGTCTTGAAAAGAAACTCGAGCAATATCCGGGCCAGCTCATGCGTGCAGCCGTGGAGCTTGCGAAAGACTGGCGCACGGATAAATATCTGCGCAATCTCGAAGCCATGATGCTGGTGGCCGATAAATCCACCACGCTCGCCATCACCGGCAATGGCGATGTGCTGGAGCCCGAGCACGGCGCGATCGCCATCGGTTCCGGCGGCAATTACGCCTTTGCGGCTGCCCGCGCCATGATGGATACGGACAAATCGGCTGAGGAGGTGGCGCGCCAGTCGCTCGATATCGCCGCCGATATCTGCGTTTATACCAATCACAATCTCGTCGTCGAAACGCTCGACGCCGAATAAGCCAGTTTCTCACCCAAGGGTCCTGTGGGCCGGGCCGGAATGGCCGGCCGGAACAGGAAAGCCGAGAGGATAGAATGACCACTTTTTCTCCCCGGGAAATCGTCTCGGAACTCGACCGCTTCATCATCGGCCAGCATGAGGCCAAACGTGCGGTCGCGATTGCGCTGCGTAACCGCTGGCGCCGCCAGCAGCTCGATGAGAGCCTGCGCGACGAAGTCATGCCGAAAAACATTCTCATGATCGGGCCAACCGGTGTCGGCAAAACGGAGATTTCCCGCCGCCTTGCCAAGCTGGCCGGTGCACCCTTCATCAAGGTCGAGGCGACCAAGTTCACCGAAGTCGGTTATGTCGGCCGCGATGTCGAGCAGATCATTCGCGATCTGGTCGAGATCGGCATCGGCCTCGTGCGTGAAAAGAAGCGCGCCGAAGTACAGGCCAAGGCGCATCAAAGCGCCGAAGAGCGGGTGCTCGATGCGCTGGTTGGCGCAACCGCATCGCCCGGCACGCGTGAAAGCTTCCGAAAGAAACTGCGCGACGGCGAACTGGACGACAAGGAAATCGATATCGAAGTGGCGGATAGCGGCTCGGGCATGCCCGGTTTCGAAATTCCCGGCATGCCGGGCGCCAATATCGGCGTTCTCAACCTGTCGGAAATGTTCGGCAAGGCCATGGGCGGACGTACCAAGAAAGTGCGCACCACGGTATCGAAATCCTATGCCGATCTTATCCGCGATGAATCCGACAAGCTGCTCGACAATGAAATGATCCAGCGCGAGGCGGTGAAATCGGTCGAAAATGACGGCATCGTCTTTCTCGATGAGATCGACAAGATCGCTGCCCGCGATGGCGGCATGGGTGCCGGCGTCTCGCGCGAAGGCGTGCAGCGCGATCTGCTGCCGCTTGTCGAAGGCACGACGGTTTCGACGAAATACGGGCCGGTGAAAACCGACCACGTCCTCTTCATCGCATCGGGCGCCTTCCATGTGGCGAAGCCTTCGGACCTCCTGCCCGAACTTCAGGGCCGCCTGCCGATCCGCGTCGAGCTGAAGCCGCTGACCAAGGAGGATTTCCGCCGCATCCTGACGGAGACGGAAGCAAGCCTCATCCGCCAGTATAAGGCGCTGATGGCGACGGAAGAACTCGACCTCGATTTCACCGATGATGCAATCGATGCTCTGGCCGATGTGGCGGTTCATCTCAATTCGTCGGTCGAGAATATCGGTGCGCGCCGTCTGCAGACGGTGATGGAGCGGGTTCTGGACGAGATTTCCTTCAATGCGCCGGATCGCGGCGGTTCCGCCGTCAAGATCGATCAGGAATATGTCCGCAAACATGTCGGCGATCTCGCCGCCGATACGGATTTGTCCCGCTATATTCTCTGAAAATTTCAGGGATATGAGAAAGAAGAGTGCGGCCATATTTGCCGCACTCTTTTATTTTATCCGCCTTGTCTCGCATTCAGCCCGCATTTTGTTTATGGGAAGGGCTGCATTCCGGTTGGAACCGCTTTAGTGGAATGATACGGTTTCCCAGCGTATTTCGCTGGCGGAAGCCGCAGGCTTGAGAAAAGGCATTCGCTCGTGCGCAAAACTCTTCTGGCATTTGCCGCTGCTTTGACGTTCACCGTCACCGCGTCTTCTTACGTCGAAGCCGCGACGGTCGTTCCACCGGGCAATCGCAATGCCGAACAGCCCGGCGTTCCCGGCGCTTCCGCAAAAAGAACAAAGGCGTCCAACACCTCTTTCGAGCGCAAGTACCAGAAGGTCATCGATCTTTTGTCCTCTGACAAGGCGCTGATCGCCAAGATCAAGTCGACTGCCGGGCGCTACGGCATCGATCCGATCCATATGATCGGCGCGATCGTCGGCGAACATACCTATAATGTCGACGCCTATGACCGGCTGCAGTCCTATTACGTCAAGGCGGCCTCTTATGCGGGCAACAGCTTCCGTTTCGGCTACAAGGACGAAACCATCGCGCAGTTTCTGACCCATTCGCAATTCGCCAAATGCCAGTCGAAGAGGGATTCCTACAGCCTCTGGAACTGTCGGGAAGATGTCTGGGAAGACAGTTTCCGCGGCAAGACGGTAGACGGTGTCGCCTACCCGAACAACCGTTTCAGCGCTGTGTTTTTCCAGCCCTTCTATGCCGGCCAGACCTTCGGCCTCGGCCAGATCAACCCGCTGACCGCGCTGATGTTGTCCGATATGGTGTCGAGAACTTCCGGCTATGAGAAGCTGGATGAGAACGACGCCACCGCCGTCTACACCGCCATCATGGACCCTGACCGGTCGCTTGCTTTCATGGCGGCTTCCATCCGCAAGTCTATCGACGACTATAGATCTATTGCCGACATGGATATTTCGAAAAATCCGGGTGTGACCTCCACGCTTTATAATGTCGGCGGGTCGCAGCAGCGTGCCGCTGCGCTTGCCCAGAAGAACCGCCAGCGCGCCGCAGGTGGGGAGCAGCCCCTGTTGCCGGAGGAAAATTATTACGGCTGGCTGGTGAATGACCGCATCAAGGATTTGCAGGCGCTTTTGTAGAAAAAGGCGACTATCGTTCGTATTGTTTCCAAAATGGAAATAATATTTGGCTGTCCGCCGCAATTGACGAGCGGCCGTCTCCGCGTCCAATCTGTGCCTTCAGAATAGAGGAGGCGCATGTGAGCCGCACGAATAAATTCGGTCTTTCCATCGATGACAGGCTTTATGCCTTTTTGACTGACGACGTCCTGCCCGGCACGGGTCTGGACAGCGAGGCGTTCTTCGAAGGTTTTTCGACCATTGTTCACGAGCTTTCTCCGAAGAACCGCGAATTGCTGGCAAAGCGTGACGCCCTGCAGGAAAAGCTGGATGGCTGGTATCGGCAGAATGGCGCGCCGGCGGATTTTGACGCCTATGAGGGCTTTCTGAAGGAAATCGGCTATCTGCTGCCGGAAGGTCCCGGCTTCCAGGTGGAAACCAGCAATGTCGACCCTGAAATCGCCGCCGTTGCCGGCCCGCAGCTCGTCGTTCCGGTCATGAATGCGCGTTATGCGCTGAATGCGGCCAATGCCCGCTGGGGTTCGCTTTACGATTCGCTTTACGGCACGGATGCTATTTCTGACGCCGACGGTGCGGAGAAGGGCAGGGGGTATAATCCGAAGCGCGGTGAAAAGGTCATTGCATGGGCGCGAAACTTCCTCGATGAATCCGCTCCACTGGAAACGGGAAGCTGGTCCGAGGTGACCGGTTTCAAGATCGAGAATGGCCTGTTGCAGCTTGCCATCGGCGACGCCAGGACTGGCCTCGAGGATGCAGCCCAGTTCAAGGGTTTCAGCGGCGAAGCGGCAAAGCCTGCAACGATCCTGCTCGGCAAGAATGGTTTGCACACCGAAATCGTCATCGATCCCACGACCGAAATCGGCAAGGGCGACAAGGCGGGAATCTCCGATGTCATTCTCGAATCCGCGCTCACGACCATCATGGATTGCGAAGATTCGGTTGCCGCCGTCGATGCCGAAGACAAGGTGCTGGTTTATGGCAACTGGCTTGGCCTGATGCGCGGCGACCTGACCGAAGAAGTATCCAAGGGCGGCAAGACCTTCATCCGCAGCCTCAACCCTGATCGCTATTACACGGCTCCCAATGGTGCCGCGCTGACCTTGCCGGGCCGGTCCCTGATGCTGGTGCGCAATGTCGGTCATCTGATGACCAATCCGGCGATCCTCGACAGGGATGGTCGGGAGGTTCCTGAAGGCATCATGGACGCCGTCGTCACGGCGTTGATCGCCCTTTACGATGTCGGTCCATCCGGGCGGCGTCAGAATTCCCGCGCCGGCTCCATGTATGTCGTCAAGCCGAAGATGCACGGGCCGGAGGAAGTGGCCTTCGCCAACGAAATCTTCAGCCGGGTCGAAGAGCTTGTCGGCATGGCGCCCAACACCATGAAGATGGGCATCATGGATGAGGAGCGCCGCACCACGGTCAACCTCAAGGAAAGCATTCGCGCTGCGAAGGATCGCGTCGTCTTCATCAATACGGGCTTCCTCGACCGCACCGGCGACGAAATCCACACCTCGATGGAGGCGGGTCCGATGATCCGCAAGGGCGACATGAAGCAGGCGGCATGGATTGCAGCTTACGAGAATTGGAACGTCGATATCGGCCTCGAATGCGGCCTTTCCGGCCATGCGCAGATCGGCAAGGGCATGTGGGCGATGCCGGATTTGATGGCGGCTATGCTGGAGCAGAAGATCGCGCATCCGAAGGCCGGTGCCAACACCGCGTGGGTGCCGTCGCCGACGGCGGCGACGCTGCATGCCACGCATTATCACAAGGTCGATGTCGCTGCCGTTCAGGAAGGTTTGAAAAGCCGCGGCCGTGCGAAGCTTTCCGATATTCTGTCGGTGCCGGTCGCGCCGCGTCCCAACTGGACGCCGGAAGAAATCCAGCGCGAACTCGACAACAACGCGCAGGGCATTCTCGGATACGTCGTGCGCTGGGTCGATCAGGGCGTTGGTTGCTCGAAGGTGCCGGATATCAACAATATCGGGCTGATGGAAGACCGCGCCACGCTGCGCATCTCCGCGCAACACATGGCGAACTGGTTGCGCCACGGCGTGGTGACGCAGGACCAGATCGTCGAAACCATGAAGCGCATGGCCGCCGTGGTCGATGCGCAGAATGCCGGCGATCCGGCCTATCTGCCGATGGCATCCGACTTCGACGGGTCGGTCGCATTTCAGGCGGCTGTCGAACTGGTGCTGAAGGGCCGTGAACAGCCGAACGGCTACACCGAGCCGGTTCTGCACCGCCGTCGTCTGGAGCTGAAGGCCAAACAGGCGGCCTGAAGCCGTCAGCCGTCCCGAGAAACAAAAAAGCCGCCGGGAAAATCCACGGCGGTTTTTTCTTGTCTGGTATGTGATCTTTACTGGATCACGATGACCTTGGTGCTGCGGCCGGGGCGAACGCGGCTGTAAAGGTCGATGACGTCCTGGTTGATCATGCGGATGCAGCCGGAAGAGGCGGCGGTGCCGATCGAGGCCCATTCGGGCGAACCATGGATGCGGAACAGCGTGTCCTGTCCCTTTTCATTGAAGAGATACATGGCGCGCGCGCCGAGCGGGTTGGTAAGACCCGGACCCATGCCAGCCTCGACATATTTGGCGACTTCCGGCTTACGGTCCGCCATTTCTTTCGGCGGATGCCACATCGGCCATTCCTGCTTCCAGGCGACATAGGCCTCACCGGCCCAGGCGAAACCTGCTTTGCCGACGCCGATGCCGTAGCGAACCGCGCGGTTGCCGGACAGGATGTAATAGAGGTAACGCTCACGCGTATTGACGATGATGGTACCGGCGCGTTCGGATGTCTGGAATTCGACGATCTGACGGCGGTACTTCTCATTCACACGATTGATAGGAATGGCCGGCAGCGCATAGCCCGCATCGGTCACAGGACCGTAGACATCGTTGAAGATCTGGACCGTTTCGACCTTCGCCGGAACGGGGTCAGCAACCGGTACGGACGCTGCGATCTTGCCGGAGGTCGGAGCGGAGGATTGGGAGGTAGTTTCGGCGCAGCCGGCCAGAGCCAGTGCTGCCGTCAGACCGAGTGCGGTCAATGGGGTACGGATGCGCATGTCGTTCTCGCGGAAAATTCGCCAAATTGTGCGAAAGAGTAGGCTTAATTGGATAAATCGGTTATTTTCCATTCAGCCGCTCTTGGCAAGCCGTTGCGCCGCCGCGAAACGGTCGGGCATTTAAAATTGCCGGTTGATTGCCTTTTTGCAACAATAGGCCAAACGCTTCAGCAGCCTTTATCCATGACTATTCTTTCCGTTACCAACAATAATCCGTTAATAGACGGTCGCCAGTCGGACAAAGCGATGCTGGTGCGCCGCGGCGTTCAGGTGCTTCTGCACGAAATGCGCCATTCGGTGCTGCCCGAACTGCCGCTTGCCAGCGGGCGACGGGCAGATCTCATCAGCCTGTCGGTCAAGGGTGAGATCTGGATCATAGAGATCAAATCCTCCATCGAGGATTTCCGTGTCGATCGCAAATGGCCGGAGTATCGCCTGCATTGCGACCGGCTGTTCTTCGCCACCCATCCTGAAGTGCCGACCGACATATTCCCGGAGGAATGCGGGCTGATCCTGTCGGATGGATATGGCGCCCATATGCTGCGCGATGCGCCGGAACATAAATTGCCGCCCGCAACCCGCAAGTCGGTGATGCTGGATTTCTCGCGAACCGCTGCGACCCGGCTGATGCTGGCGGAATGGACGACCGGGCGCAGCTTCGGAGAATGACTTCCGTTATTTGGGGGCGCGCTTGGCGAGAATGCGCTGCAGCGTTCGCCGGTGCATGTTCAGCCGGCGGGCGGTTTCCGAAACGTTGCGCTCGCACATTTCATAGACGCGCTGAATATGCTCCCACCGAACCCGGTCTGCCGACATCGGGTTTTCAGGAACTTCGGTCTTTTCGCCCTTGCGCTGCGTCAGCGCATTGAACACATCGTCCGCATCGGCGGGCTTGGCCAGATAGTCCAGCGCCCCAAGTTTCACGGCGGTAACGGCGGTTGCGATATTGCCGTAACCGGTCAGAACGACGATCTGCGTATCGTCCCGGTTCTGCCTGATGGCCTCGATGACTTCCAGACCGTTGCCATCCGCAAGCCTCAGATCGACAACCGCATATTTCGGCGGTGCAGCTTTGGAGCGGGCAATGCCGTCGCTGACCGTCTCCGCGGTGTCGACGGTAAAGCCGCGTGTTTCCATCGCCCGGGCAAGCCGGCGCAGAAACGGGCCGTCATCATCGACGATCAGCAGCGATCTGTCGGGTCCGATCGGGTCGACATCGTCCGTTGGCGCGCTGGTGGAGTTGTTCTGGTCTTCTGTCTTCATGTTTCCGGCCTTCCGGCAACTTCGTCGGCTTGGTTTTCTTCTTCTTATCGCCGCTTCAACGTGGATGGTAAAGTCAACGGCTTCTTTTATCGTCCATAAGCGCCCGAGGCCAGACGATTGTGACCCGCGCTCCGGTTCCGCTCGTGCCGCGATTTTCAAAGGTGACGGTGGCGCCGGAGCGCTCCAGCAGGGTCTTGGCGATGAAAAGCCCGAGCCCGAGCCCGCCCGCTCTTGTGTCATTGTGACGTTCGGTCACATAGGGCTCGCCGATACGGGCAAGCACGTCATGGGCATAACCCGGCCCATCGTCTTCAATGATGACGACGACGTTCTGCTGGTCGTAATCCACCGTCACGGTCACCTTTTCCCGCGCGTAGTCCACGCCGTTTTCAATGAGGTTGCCAAGACCGTAGATGATACCGGCATTGCGGATGCCGACCGGCTCGTCGGCGCGATTGTTCTTTTCAACGAGTTCGAGGCGGATGCCGAATTCCCGGTGCGGCGCCATCACCTCCTCGATCAGCGAGGAGAGCGGCAGGCGGCGCATGTGCTCCTCATTGTCGGCGGAAAGCGAGGTGAGGCGGCGCAGAATGTCACGGCATCTTTCGCTCTGGCTGCGCAGCAGGGCAATATCTTCGCCGAATTTTTCGTCGTTTCCGAGTTCCCGCTCCATCTCCTTCGCGACGACACTGATGGTCGCGAGCGGCGTGCCAAGCTCATGCGCCGCTGCCGCCGCGAGCCCATCCAGCTGCGAGAGATGTTTTTCCCGCTCCAGCACCAGCTCGGTTGCAGCCAGCGCGTCCGCCAGCTGGTTTGCCTCATGCGAAACGCGATAGGCGTAAAAGGCCGCAAAAGAGGTTGTGGCGATGATCGCGACCCAGGTGCCGACATGCAGCAGAAGCTGGATCGGCAAAACCTCGCCGGGATACCACGGAACCGGAAAGGGCGAAAAGGCGATCGCGGTCGAGCAGATGACGGCAAAGCCGAGGAGAATGAGCGAATGCCGCAGCGGCTGGGAGGCAAAGGCAATGATGACCTGCACGCAGATCAGCGGCGCGAAGGGATTGGAAAGTCCGCCGGTGATGTAGATCAGCGCCGTCAATTGCAGCAGGTCGAAGGCCAGCAGCAATGTCGCTTCCCAGGGCTCCAGACGATAGGTGGAGGGAAAGCGGGCAGTGAGAAACAGGTTGGCCAGCGCCAGTGCCGCGATCAGAAGACCGCAGGCCAGAAGCGGCAGGGGGAAATTGAGCCCGAAGGCGACAAGCAGGATCGTTGCCGTCTGTCCCGCAACCGCCAGCCAGCGCAGCCAGACAATGGTCTGCAGCCTTATCCTGCGGCTGGCGCGGCCGAGCCTCGTGGTTTCGATAGAATGGCCAGCCACCGTCATCTCCTTTGCCCTGTTCATCATCATCACGTCCCGCGCGGTTTTGCACGGCTGGTCGGCAGGGCCGATGCCGGGTCTTCCGGCCATGGATGGCGTGGATAACGCCCACGCATATCCGCCCGCACATCCTTCCAGGACCCCGACCAGAAACCGGGAAGATCGCGTGTCGTCTGTATCGGCCTGTGCGCCGGGGAGGTCAATTCCAGCAGCAGCGGCAACCGTCCCTGTGCAATGGACGGGTGGGCTCTCAGCCCGAAAAGTTCCTGCACGCGAATGGAAAGCGTCGGTTCGCTGGCGTCGTAACGGATGGGATGTCGCTGGCCCGTCGGCGCTTCGAAATGCGTCGGCGCCAACTTGGCGAGATCGCGCGCTACCTCATGCGGCACCAGAGACAGTATCCCTTCGGAGAGGCTGCCGGGCCGGATGTCCTGCAGGCTGCGCGCACCGTTCTGAAAAGGGACGAACCATTCGTCAAGCTTGGAAAGCAACGCCTCGTCGCTGACATCCGGCCAGGGTTCCCCGATACTGGCGTTCAGAAAGCCGATCCTGTCGCGTAACTGCAGCGTCTCTTTCGAAAAAGGAAGAATGCCGATGCCGAATTCCCGAACGCCATTGGCGAGCGCCTGTGCCGCCTGTTCGCCCTCGGGACGGGGCAGGGGTGTCTCATCGAGGATGATGGCGCCAAGCCGCGTCACCTTTCGCGCGCGCGCCTGGCCGCTCGCCTTGTCGAAAAGCAGCTGGTCCTGCTGAACGATGAGATGCGGCATCCGCTCTTCTATATCGGTCCTCTCTATGCCTGCCGCCGCAAGGATACGCGGCTGCGCCGCTCGCCCGGTAATATCGGCAACCACCAGCATTTTGCTCGCCGCCAACCGTTCTGTCTCGGCAAGCTCTGCGCCACGGCCATTGGCCATCACATAACGTCCCCGCGCGCCACGCTGGAGTGCGATCCTGTCCGGATAGGCATGCAGCAGCAGCGGGCCGGCCTCGCTCGGCAACTCGGCTGCCGCCGTCTTGTCGCCGATCGCGTCGAACAGCCTCGATGCCAGCTTGCGCGCCGCCTGCGCCCTTTCGCTTCTGTCGGAAAGAAAGCGCCGCAGCCGTTCATCGAGATCGATATCGTTTCCGCCGAGCCCCTGTTCTGTCAGCATGACGGCGAGCATCGCCGCCTTTTTCCCCGCGCCTTCGCTTGCCGCCGCAATCACCATGGCCGCCAGCCGTGGCGGCAATGAAAGGCCGCGCATCAGATGGCCGCGCTGCGTCAGCGCTCCGCCTTTGTCGAGCGCGCCCAGATTTTTGAGAAGCGCCACCGATTCTTTCAGTGCGGCTTCGGGGGGCATATCCAGAAAGGCAAGAGAAGAGGGATCCTGAACACCCCAATGGGCGAGATCGAGCGCAAGGCCGGCTAGATCGCTCGCCAGAATTTGCGGTGGCGTAAAGGCGTTGAGCGCCGCCGTCTGCCCCGAATGCCACAGGCGGATCGCAACACCGGGTTCTGTTCGCCCGGCGCGACCCGCCCGCTGGTCGGCGGAAGCGCGCGACACCCGCACTGTCTCCAGTCTCGTGATTCCAGTTGCCGGCTCGAAGACAGGTAGTCGCTGCAATCCGCTGTCGATCACCACACGCACGCCATCGATGGTAATCGAGGTCTCCGCGATTGAGGTGGCCAGCACGATCTTGCGCCGTCCGGCCGGCGCCGGCTTTATCGCTGCATCCTGCTCTTTCTGCGAAAGGTTTCCGTAAAGCGGGATGATATCCGTATCGTCGGGAAAACGTCCCTCCAGCCGCGCGGCCGTTCGGGTAATTTCCGCCTGTCCCGGTAGAAAGGCGAGGATGGAGCCGGTTTCCGACCCATGGGCCTCAGTGATCGCCTTGGTGACTTTCTCTTCAATCGGCACGCCCTGCCAACGATCCTCATAACGGACATCGATTGGAAACGTCCGCCCAAGGCTCTGAATGACCGGGGCGTCTGCCATGAGCGTGCTGATGCGTTCGACATCGAGAGTGGCGGACATGACGAGGATACGCAGATCATCTCGCAACCCACCCTGTACGTCGAGCGCAAGCGCCAGTCCGAAATCGCCGTCAAGCGAACGCCCGTGAAACTCGTCGAAAATCACCGTCGAAACGCCGGCAAGTTCAGGATCGTCTAGGACCATCCGGGCAAACACGCCTTCGGTCACCACTTCTATCCGGGTTTTCGAGGAGACGCGATTGTCGAGCCGCATACGATAGCCGACGCTTTGCCCGACATCCTCATGAAGCAGCTCGGCCATGCGCCCGGCTGCGGCTCGGGCGGCCAGCCGGCGGGGCTCGAGAAGAATGATCTTGCCGTCCCCCCGCCAGTCCTGCTGCAAAAGATGAAGCGGCACCAGTGTCGTTTTACCCGCGCCCGGTGGAGCAGAAAGAACTGCGCGCTTCGCCCCGGCCAGAGCCTCGGCGATATCGCCGAGAACGGCACTGACGGGAAGTTCGGGCAACTCGGTCTTTATAGGAACGGGCATTCTGGTCATGCAAACAGGCCTGCGGCATCTGGGGTGGTGTTTAAGCGTCTCATATGCCGTTTCTAATGCACGGCCCCGCACTTTGACAGCCGTATGTAAGGAGCAGGCAAATGCTCCGTCGTCAAAGTTGCGGTTCCTTGCTCGCTATTTACAGTCAGGACCGGAGGGTAGGGCATTGGGCGTGTGGCGAAGCGTCGGAAGATTCCGTCTTTTTCTCCGGTTCCCGTTAAGAACACGAAACTACCTAA
>NZ_ASYA01000034.1:0-2148 GCF_001526585.1 Agrobacterium sp. LY4
TGCTTGAATTCCAGCGGGGTCACCAGAAGAATGTCCGCGAGCGCCTGTTTCACATTGCTTCTACAGCGACGTGGCATTTTGCTGCCGTCTTCTCATTCGTTTCAGGCACGTGTCCGCGCTATGCCGAACCAGATTTCAGCAGAATGACTGCCGCGACCCGTCAAGTCGCGGCAGGCAATCAGGCGACGTCCTGAAGTTGTGCTTCGCCGTCGTGGAGGAAGCACGCCCTGTTAAAAAGGCCGAGATCGACGAAGTTGGGAAGACGAATATCGCGGATGTCGGGAAGCCGCTTGCTTTCCGGATCAAACGATCTGTCGATTTGCGAAATGAAGCCCAGAACGCAACCTGTCCGTCGCGCAAAATCACCGAGGGCTCGTAGCTGCTCGGAAAGAACGGGCTTGCTCCGCTGTTGATCCAGCGCCTGGAGATAGTCGATCACCGCGACTGTTCCCGGTCGCGACCCCGACATCCGATCGATGATGTAGTCCGCACTAATTTCATCGGAAGTGACAATCTGAACTTGGTTGGCGAAGCCGTCAGTCTCCCTTTCAAGCGATCGGAGATATTTTCCCGCCTGTTTTTCAGTCAATTCCAACGTAAACAGAAACGCCTTGCGGCCGTCCCGGGCCGCATCGATCAGAAGCTGAAGACCAAGCATGGTCTTGCCCTGCCCCGGTCGGCCAGCGAGCAATAACAGGTCGCCGGCATCGAGACGGGAAAGTACCGTTTCGGAAAGTGGCCCGGAAGACATCCGGGACGACAGCATGCTCCACCTTGCAAAGCCCTCTTCTTGCGCGATCTGATCCAGCGCTTCGTTCAGCGGAACATCATTGTTTCGCGCCATGAGCTTTGCACGGCGTTTAAGCTGAAATATCGGTGCAGAAAGTTTCATCAAAGACCTCCATTGCGAGCCGAAACGCAACCCCTCCTTATGCGATGCTCGAACAGATGGTTCGATGATTTGCCTTCACCCTGCATGTGCGATGCTTTCCCGAAAGGAGGGGGGAGGCTTGGGTCCAGCCTGTAGTTGAAAGCTAGCGGGTTGCGCGATTCGCAGCAAGGGGCGCAAGCCATTCGCCACATCGCAGTTACCGGATCCTGTCCTCATAAAGCAGGACGCCTTTGTCGAACTTCTTGAGCGGCAAAACAGGCCACTATAACCGGCCGGCAGGCCGTCGGAATTGCTACCTGATGTTGCGCTCGAGTTGCGGGCACCATAAAACCTGTCATGCACCATGAAAAAGAACGTTCGTTCAATTGAGGAGACCACGACCTTGAAGCGATTGATTCCAGCGCTGTTGTTATTGTCGTGGTTTGGCGCGATGCCCTTGGTGGCAAAGGCCGATGTCTCTTCCACCAATCAAAACGAATCCGCCTCGGCATTTCAGGGCCTTGACACGCTCGCGCGGGAAACGCGCGCGCAGGGGGATTTACCGCGATTATCCAACCCCGCTCATGCGAAGGTGCTGGACCGGCTCTGGAATGTGGAGGGGACCCTTGGCAGGCAGCCATACCGGTCCGCCGATGTTCCGGCGCTCATCGCCATAGGCGCGAATGCGGGCGCCGTTCTTAAAACCTATGCACTGTTTACCCCACAGAACGGCAGCCTTCCGGACACAGCGGCAAATACGTTCAAATACCAGGACGAAATCGCACGCGCCGGAGCCTATCTATTACATGTCCAGGCGGCTCAGCTGGAGGCGATTACCGATTTTGTCGCCGTGCTTCCTGCCGATCAGATGAACAAGGCGCGCCGCGATGGCCTGCGCCAGATGCGCCTTGGCATCATGGAGCAGTTTACCGGACTGACCCTTATGCTGCGCTCACCGGATTTGCGATCCGAGAATCGGCTCATTTTGCTGAACGCCCTCAATGCCAGCGCCATTCCCGTGGTCGCCGCGACCTCCCTTGCCGACCGAACCGCCATGGCCACCCAGATCGACACGATTTTGCCGGAACTGTCCGGGCTTGAACGCGACAAGGCGCAGGCGCTGAAATCGCTCTTCATGAACCAGAATTGCGACGGGCTTTGCGCGATGGATCAGTAGCCGCTCAATACCCGGTTGACACAAAGGGGCTGCAACCCCGCCCCTCAGAATTCCCCACTCAAACCGCCCACTCCTCATCCGTCGTGAACACGATCGTCAA
>NZ_ASYA01000035.1:0-1920 GCF_001526585.1 Agrobacterium sp. LY4
AAGCGCATAGGACTGGAACACCATGGCAAGGCCACGCTCGGCGGGAGCCTTTTCGGTGACATCCTTGCCGTCGATGACGATCTTGCCGCCGGAGACATCTTCCAGCCCGGCAATCAGGCGCAGCAGCGTGGACTTGCCGCAGCCGGAGGGGCCGACGAAGACGACGAACTCGCCGTCGTTGATATCGAGATCGATCGACGGGATGACTTTCGCCTCACCGAAGAGCTTGGACACGTTCTGAAGGGAAATGCTGCCCATGTTTGTCGTTCCTTATTTCACGGCGCCAAAGGTCAGGCCACGCACGAGTTGTTTCTGCGAGAACCAGCCGATGACGAGAATGGGGGCGATCGCCATCATCGAGGCGGCCGAGAGTTTTGCCCAGAACAGCCCCTGCGGGCTTGAGAAGGAGGCGATGAAGGCCGTCAGCGGCGCTGCATTGGTGGTCGTCAGCCGGATCGTCCAGAAGGATTCATTCCAGGCAAGGATGACGTTCAGAAGCAGCGTCGAGGCAATGCCCGGCACCGCCATCGGCGTCAGCACATGCACGATCTCGTTCCACAAGGATGCGCCATCCATGCGGGCGGCTTCCAGAATCTCGCCGGGGATTTCCCGGAAGTAAGTGTATAGCATCCAGATGACGATCGGCAGGTTGATGAAGGTGAGCATGATGGTCAGCCCGATGCGGGTATCGAGCAGGCCGGCATTGCGGAAGATCAGATAGATCGGCACCAGCACGGCCACCGCCGGCATCATCTTGGTGGAGAGCATCCACATCAAAATGTCCTTGGTGCGCTTGGTCGGCGAGAACGCCATGGCCCAGGCGGCGGGAATGGCGATGATCAGCGCGATGATCGTCGAGCCGAGCGACAGCACCACCGAGTTCATGAACGGCTTGAAGTAATCGCGCTGGGTCTGGACCGTCACGTAATTCTCAAGCGTGCCCGAGGGAATGAGGCTGAAGCCGGCGATTGCCTCCGGCTCGGTCTTGATCGAGGTGAGGAAGGCATAGAGGATCGGGAAGAACAGCAGGAGCGCCACGGCCCAGGCCGCGATGGAAAAGCCGATCTTCGCACGTGTGGTTGTCTTGCGGGCCATGATGTTTCCCCCTTACCGGTCGAGGTTCTTGCCGACGGCGCGCATCAGGAAGATGGCGACGATATTGGCGAGGATGACGGCGATGATGCCGCCGGCCGAAGCGCCGCCGACGTCGTAGCCCAGAAGCGCCGTGCGATAGATGAGGAAGGCGAGGTTGGTGGAGGCATAACCGGGGCCGCCATTGGTGGTGACGAGGATTTCCGCATAGACGCCGAGCAGGAAGATCGTCTGGATCAGGATGACCACGGTGATGGCGCGGGAAAGATGCGGCAGGGTCAGATAGACGAAGCGGTTGACGAAGTTGGCGCCATCCATCTCGGCGGCTTCCTTCTGTTCGCCATCGAGCGATTGCAGGGCGGTCAAGAGGATCAGTGTCGCAAACGGCAGCCATTGCCAGGCGACGATGATGATGATGGAGAGCAGCGGAAACTGCGCGAACCAGTCGACCGGCTGGAAACCGAAGAAGCGCGAGAGATCGGCAAGCACGCCGTAACCGGGATGCATGATCATGTTCTTCCACACCAAAGCTGCGACCGGCGGCATGACGAAGAAGGGCGAGATGATCATGATGCGCACGATGCCCTGGCCGAAAATGTCATTGTCGAGCAGGAGCGCAATGGCGATGCCGCCGATGACGGTGATCAGAAGGACGCCGCCGACGATCAAAAGCGTGTTCCAGATCGACTGGAAGAAGGCCGGGTCGGTATAGAAATACTGGTAATTGAACAGACCAGCAAAGCTGACATTGGCCGGATTGAGGAGATTGTAGTTCTGGAACGAGAACCACAGCGTCATCGCCAGAGGCACGATCATCCACACCAGCAA
>NZ_ASYA01000036.1:0-1446 GCF_001526585.1 Agrobacterium sp. LY4
AGCTTGTCGGCGACGGGAAGGATGACTTGCCTGAACTTTTCCGACGAACCGAGCGCGCGGCCACCCGAGATGATGATCTTGGCCGATGTCAGTTCCGGACGGTCGGACGATGCCAGAGCATCGGAAACGAAGCTGGAGAGGCCGGGGTTTGCGGCAGCGCCGATGGTTTCAACCGCTGCCGAACCACCTTCGGCGGCGGCTGCAAAGGCGGTCGGACGCACGGTGATGACCTTCTTCGCATCGGTCGCCTGCACCGTCTGGATGGCGTTGCCGGCATAGATCGGCCGCTTGAAGGTGTCAGGGCTGACGACCTCGATGATTTCCGAGATCTGGGCCACGTCGAGAAGCGCCGCAACGCGCGGCGTCACGTTCTTGGCCGAGGCGGTGGCCGGCGCGATGATGACATCATAGGAAGGCGCGAGCGAAACGATCAGCGCCGCCAGCGGTTCTGCCAGCGCATTGGCATAGGACGCGTCGTCGGCGCGCAGCACCTTGGAAACGCCGGAGAGTTTCGCTGCTGCGTCAGCTGCGCCCTTTGCACCGGAACCGGCGACGAGAACATGGACGTCGCCACCGATTTGCGTTGCCGCCGTCAGCGTCTTGCCCGTCAGGTCGGAAAGGGTTGCGTTGTCGTGTTCTGCCAGAAGAAGAATGGCCATAAGAATATCTCCCTTTTCCGAAACCTTAGAGGACGCCGTCGGCTTTGAGCTTTTCGACCAGTTCGGCAACCGAGCCGACCTTGATGCCGGCCTTGCGGCCTGCCGGCTCTTCGGTCTTCAGCACCTTCAGGCGCGGCGAAACATCGACGCCGAAATCGGCCGGCGACTTTTTGTCGAGCGGCTTCTTCTTCGCCTTCATGATGTTCGGCAGCGACGCATAACGCGGCTCATTGAGACGAAGATCGGTGGTGACGACGGCGGGAAGCTTCAGTTCAACCGTCTGCAGACCGCCATCGACTTCACGGGTGACTGCGACCTTGCCGTCGGACGGTACGACCTTGGAGGCGAAGGTGCCCTGGCCCCAGCCGAGCAATGCTGCCAGCATCTGGCCGGTCTGGTTCGAATCGTCATCGATCGCCTGCTTGCCGACGATGACGAGGCCGGGCTGTTCGGCCTCGGCAACGCCCTTCAAAAGCTTGGCGACGGCGAGCGGCTCGACCGTCTCGTCGGTCTCGATCAGAATGGCGCGGTCGGCGCCCATGGCGAGCGCGGTGCGCAGCGTTTCTTCCGCCTTGGCCGGGCCGATGGAGACGACCACGACCTCTTCGGCCTTGCCCGCTTCCTTCAGGCGCAGCGCCTCTTCCACCGAGATTTCGTCGAACGGGTTCATCGACATCTTCACATTCGCAAGCTCAACGCCTGAACCATCCGATTTTACGCGGATCTTAACGTTGTAATCGACGACTCGTTTGACGGGGACAAGGATCTTCATCGGCGGCTTTCCTCA
>NZ_ASYA01000037.1:0-1334 GCF_001526585.1 Agrobacterium sp. LY4
ATGATCGATCGCCACTCGAATCTGATCTCCGCTCTATTCAATTCCATCTCGCTCATATAGTTTCCATGCATAATCATTCTCCAGCCATATCGATATTTTCAACATAAAAATCATATATTTACGCGTTATCGTCCCGCAATCCGCAAATTGCAGGCCGTAAAAGCAAGATTCTGGCCACGGATTTTCATCCGCTCTCAATTATTCATATATAATTCAATGCAGCATATATTTTATATGCAACTGCATATATGCCTATATAAATATATGTTTACGGAATCCTCCCGGGTCGCAGGTGTACTCCCCTCTTCATCTCGGTTTCCAAATTCGAATTCCTCTTCTGGTTGTGTAAATATTGCTTCTTGCGTCGACGATTCATAATCTTCGCTACCCTTCGCCTCATCAGGGCTGTATCTGCACGAGCTGCAAGAACGTACATTTCATAGAGACCCATTTGAACACACCTTTCCTATCACGCGACGCAGTTGCGACCGTGTCTTGAGCTTCATCTCTTTTCCCATCAGCCTTTCAGCTCAATGGGCATTGCAACGGGGCACTGAAAACTGCCACCTGGGGAAATAAAGACACTTATCAGTGCCCCGCATCAGTCAGAGCCAATAATCTTGAGAGAAATAGAACGGCCCACCACGAACCCAATCCACCTCTCCAATCATCGAACTATCCCTGCCGGCCCAGAAATATGAGAGCTACGTCTTCACTCAAAACCAGCGCCGCAGAACGAAAATAAATATAGTGGGGAAAACACGCCCGTGAATAAAAATGGAGCCATAAAAAGAAAATTCATAGTAATTCCTTGAATATAAAATGATAAAAAATACTCGATTTAAAAATCACTCTCACTCAAATTTCCTTCCAATAGAAAAACATAAAAACAATTATTAAAAAATATTATTTTATAATAAAATAAATATATTATATTGTAATAACAAATTTACACCGCCCTGAAACGACTCGACTAATAATTGCGAATCATTTTGAATTCTCTGCGGCATTGTTTGAGGACGACATGGATAACGAACGGCATATGTTTGGCAGTTTAGATACAGACACGAAACTCTCGTGTCTTCAACAATATCTGACAGCTTACTCCGTTGCACTTAAAAGCAAAGGCTTCGCGCGAGTATACATAGATGCATTTGCGGGAACTGGCAGCAGAACAGTAACGCACGCATCCCTACCTATATTTTCCGAAGGAGAAGAAAAAACGATTGAGGTTACAACACCCGGATCAGCATCAATTGCTCTCGCCATCGAACCTGGATTTCACCACATCGTCCTAATTGAACAGTGACCTGCCACTGAGAATTTCCTCCAGA
>NZ_ASYA01000038.1:0-1270 GCF_001526585.1 Agrobacterium sp. LY4
TGACCTGCCACTGAAGTTTCATCCGGCTGCGATTAGAGCCTCGGCTGTTTTTGATAAGCCAAATGGCGTGGTGGGAGCAACCGGCGGAAACGCGAAGCTTTCATATTGCGTAGCGTTGGAGCCGGTTGCGGCGATGATCCCGGCATAGTCCGCCGGGGTTTGGTATCCGAGTGATGAGTGCGGCCGGAAATTGTTGTAATCGTTAGCCCATTCCGCAATGGCGCTGCGGGCATGGTCGAGACCAAAGAACAGGCTCTCGTTGAGCAACTCGTCGCGCATCCGGCCGTTGAAACTCTCAACATAACCGTTTTGCATTGGCCTACCCGGCGCGATGTAATGCCACTCGACCTTGTGATCCTTCGACCAGGCAAGGATGGCATTCGAGGTCAGTTCGGTCCCGTTGTCTGAGACAATCATGCCAGGCTTGCCTCGTCGCTCGATGAGCGTCGTCAACTCCCGCGCGACACGGCGACCTGATATCGATGTGTCCGGGATCGTCGCCAGGCATTCGCGTGTGACATCGTCGACTACATTGAGGATGCGGAAGCGCCTGCCGCAGGCGAATTGATCGTGGACGAAATCCAGTGACCAGCGAGCATTCGCCTTTGCTTCGACGAGGATCGGGGCACGCGTGCCGACGGCACGCCGCCTGGCTTTCCGCTTGCGCACGGAAAGACCTTCCTCGCGATAGAGCCGGTAGATGCGATTGACACCGGACGGCTCTCCGTCTCGTCGAAGCAAGATGAACAATCGACGATAGCCGAACCGGCGGCGCTCATTGGCCAGATCGCGCAGCTTCGCTCGCAACTCGACCTCCGGCGGTCGAGAGGATCGATAACGGATCGTCTTTCGGTCCGCAGATATGATCTGGCAGGCCCGCCGTTCCGAAAGACCCATGACGGCCTTCAGATGCGTGACAGCTTCACGCTTGGCGGCAGGCCCTACCACTTTTTTGAGAGAAGCTCGCGGAGTGCGGCTGTATCCAGCATCTGCTCGGCGAGCAGCTTCTTCAACTTGGCATTCTCGTCCTCAAGCGCCTTCAAACGTTTGGCCTCTGACACTTCCATGCCGCCATATTTGGCCTTCCAATTATAAAAGGTCGCCTCGGAAATCCCGTGCTTGCGGCAAAGATCAGCCGCCTTAACGCCAGCCTCTTGCTCCTTCAGCACCCCAATAATCTGCTCTTCCGTAAATCTCTGCTTCTTCATAAGTCCGTCCTCGATGGGCCGGACTCTAATCCAATCTGGAGGAAATTCTCAGTGGCAGGTCA
>NZ_ASYA01000039.1:0-1133 GCF_001526585.1 Agrobacterium sp. LY4
CCGCCTTCGCGGATAGCGAAGCGCAGCTTTTCTTCCATCGCGATCGGAACGATCAGCTCGACGTCAACGGTCACGTTGTCGCCAGGCATAACCATTTCCGTGCCTTCCGGAAGCGTAACGATGCCCGTTACGTCCGTCGTGCGGAAGTAGAACTGCGGACGGTAGTTCGTGAAGAACGGCGTATGACGGCCGCCTTCTTCCTTCGTCAGGATGTAGGCTTCGGCCTTGAACTTCTTGTGCGGCTTAACCGAACCCGGCTTACACAGGATCTGACCACGCTCGACGCCGTCACGGTTAACACCGCGAACCAGTGCACCGATGTTGTCGCCGGCCTGGCCCTGGTCGAGCAGCTTGCGGAACATTTCAACGCCGGTAACCGTCGTCTTCGAGGTCGGACGGATGCCGACGATTTCGACTTCTTCACCAACCTTGACGATACCGCGCTCAACGCGACCCGTCACAACCGTACCACGGCCGGAGATCGAGAACACGTCTTCGATCGGCATCAGGAACGGCTGGTCGATCGGACGCTCAGGCGTCGGGATGTAGGCGTCAACAGCAGCCATCAGCTCGCGGATCGCGTCTTCACCGATCTTCTTGTCGGAATCTTCAAGAGCGGCAAGTGCCGAACCCTTGATGATCGGAATATCGTCGCCCGGGAAGTCGTAGGACGACAGAAGTTCGCGAACTTCAAGCTCGACGAGCTCGAGAAGCTCGGCGTCGTCAACCTGGTCGACCTTGTTGAGGAACACGACGATCGCCGGAACGCCAACCTGACGGGCAAGCAGGATGTGCTCGCGGGTCTGCGGCATCGGGCCGTCAGCAGCCGAGCAAACCAGGATCGCGCCGTCCATCTGGGCAGCACCGGTGATCATGTTCTTCACGTAGTCGGCGTGGCCGGGGCAGTCGACGTGCGCATAGTGACGGGCAGGCGTTTCGTATTCAACGTGTGCCGTCGAAATCGTGATACCACGGGCCTTTTCTTCAGGCGCGGCGTCGATCTGGTCATACGCCTTGAATTCGCCGAAGAACTTCGTGATCGCTGCCGTCAGCGACGTCTTGCCATGGTCAACGTGACCGATCGTGCCAATGTTGACGTGCGGCTTATTGCGCTCAAACTTGCTCTTTGCCAT
>NZ_ASYA01000040.1:0-888 GCF_001526585.1 Agrobacterium sp. LY4
AAAACGAATGACATCCTATGTTCTGACCGTAGCCTGCAAATCGACCCGTGGCATTGTGGCTGCGATTTCCGGTTATCTGGCGGAAAAAGGCTGCAACATCGTCGACAGTTCGCAGTTCGACGACCTCGAGACCGGCAAGTTCTTCATGCGCGTCTCCTTCATCTCCGAGGAAGGCGCCACCCTTGAGGCCATCACCGACGGCTTCAAGCCGGTGGCGGAAAAATTCGGCATGGAGGCGGATATCTATCCGGACGGCCAGCGCATGAAGACGCTGTTGATGGTCTCCCGTTTCGGCCATTGCCTCAACGATCTGCTCTATCGCTGGAAGATCGGCGCATTGCCGATCGACATCGTCGGCGTCGTCTCCAACCATTTCGATTACCAGAAGGTTGTCGTCAACCACGACATTCCCTTCCACCACATCAGGGTGACGAAGGAGAATAAGCCCAAAGCCGAAGCCCAGCTGATGGACCTGATCGAGACCAGCGGCACGGAACTCGTGGTACTGGCGCGCTACATGCAGGTTCTGTCCGACGACATGTGCCGGAAGATGTCTGGCAAAATCATCAACATCCACCACTCCTTCCTGCCCTCCTTCAAGGGCGCCAACCCCTACAAGCAGGCCTATGAGCGCGGCGTGAAGCTGATCGGCGCGACGGCCCATTACGTTACCGCCGATCTCGACGAGGGCCCGATCATCGAGCAGGACACGGTGCGTATCACCCACGCCCAGAGCGCCGACGATTATGTCTCGCTCGGCCGCGATGTGGAAAGCCAGGTGCTGGCCCGCGCCATCCACGCCCATATCCACCACCGCACCTTCATCAACGGCAACCGCACCGTCGTCTTCCCGCCAAGCCCGGGAAGTTATGCTTCCGAGCGGATGGG
>NZ_ASYA01000041.1:0-731 GCF_001526585.1 Agrobacterium sp. LY4
GTCCATGACGTTGAAACGGGTGGCGCGTCCGGTCGCGGCGATCCCCATGAAGGGACCCAGATGCCTGCCGTGATAGGTCTTGTAATTGCTGACGAGATCGCCTTCGGCAATCTGGAAATGCACCTCGGCATTCCAGTCCGGGAAAGCGGCGCGGAACGTCCGGTAGATTTGGCGGGTGCCATTGCGGTCCGGCGGAAAGCCACCGAAGGGCGTGTGATCCACATAGTTTTGTGCGAACAACCGTTCGAACAGATCGAAGTCGCCATCGCGCTGCACGCCTTCAAGTAACTGACGGATGACGGTCTTGTTGGCGCCAGGATCGTCCTGCACGGCAGCCACTGCGGGAACCGGAAGTGCTGTAGCGATCAGGCCGGCGATCAGGGTGCGGCGGCCGATGTCCACATTGTCGATGGCTTGCGCTTTGTTAGTCGAGAGCGTCATGGCCGTTCACTCCGGTTCGGTTTCGATGGTGTGAATATCGCTTGCAATTTCCCTTTCGATTAGCGGTAATCTACTATCATTGGTTTCAATGAATGCTTGAAGGTTGATATGGAAACACTGGCCAACCTGGAATCCTTCGTTCGCAGCGCCGAGCTTGGCGGTTTTTCCGCAGCGGCGCGGCGCTTGGGACTGACGCCCGCGGCGGTCAGCCGCAACGTCGCGGCGCTGGAGGGAAATCTCGGCGTTCGCCTGTTCCAGCGCTCGACGCGCTCCCTGACATTGACGGAGCC
>NZ_ASYA01000042.1:0-598 GCF_001526585.1 Agrobacterium sp. LY4
CACAAATATGCCGACGGCAAGCTGATGGGTAGCCAGCCCGTCGGCGCCACCTATGACATCAGCGCCGCGGGTTTTCTGCTGTTTGCCGATGACAGCGGTGAAACAGCCGCATTCTCCATGTCGTCGGTCGCCTTCCTCGAAAAGACATTGTCGGCGGGCGAAGTCTCGGCCCTTGGCAGGGTAACGGCTCAAGGTCCGTTCCCGTCTCAGGTTCCTGGCGTTAAAATGGTGCAGTTCGATTTTTCCAACGGCACCATGTCGCCGACGGTCGGTTCCGGCTCGCTGTCGCAGAATATCGGCGGCGATCCGCGCATTCAGCCGGTTGTCTTCGGTGAAGAAACCGTCGGCGGCGCGGTAAGCGGCGTCATCACCGCGCCGCAGTTCGATGGTCGCAACGGTTTGAAGGTGACGCCCGGCTTCAACCCGAAGAATGGCGGCTCGACCTTCGACAATTACAGCATCGTCATGGATGTCAAACTGCCGAAGGACGGCGCTTCGCTGGCGTCGATCTTCCAGAGCGACCTCACCAATGTCACCGATGGCGACTTGTGGCTGAACTATCGCGGCAAGACGGCGCTGATCGGCACCGACAATCGCG
>NZ_ASYA01000043.1:0-326126 GCF_001526585.1 Agrobacterium sp. LY4
GATAGGTAACTGATTGTAAAAGGGAATTTCGTTTTCATGAGCTTATCGGCATAAAAAGACGCCAACGTGCTCCTGGTTTTGCACAGGAGAACAGGCCGCCGGGCATCAAGCCAGGGCTCGCGCCTTCTTTTAGCCCCCTTCCTCGCTAATTGCTTCGTCAACGAAGCGTTAATACGAGACATGCCTGCGCGTGTCCTTATATGGGCTGCTGCGACATGTCCCGCTGGTGCGTCGACCGATTTGACTCCCAGCTTTGAAAGTTGCACACCTTCGCCTGAAGTTTCTGGAGAGCGCATGACCGACGGGGCACAGCTGGTATGACTGCGGATCGCAATGTGATCCGGTCGCTAGGCACAGAACCGCCAATTCTGGCGGAAGGGCGCCGTGCACCCGATCGTCGCGAAATTTCGCTCCGATGGCTTTCCGGCACGTTCCTCACCGGCATTACCTCTTCCATATTGATGGGCGTGGCGCTGTTTGCCGCTCTTGACGGTCGCCAGCAGCTCGCCATTCCCGCCGAAGCCTTCGCCAAGGCGGATATGGGCAACAATGCCACGGAAGCCGCCCGTCGCGGAACGCGCCTCGTCGCACCGAATATCGCGGCCCGGCCGTCCGACCGGTCGATCATGGAAGTTTCCACCGTCATCAATGAAGGCGACAAGGAAGTGGTCCGCAAGGTTCCCTTCTCCCACGTCAAGATTCCGCTGGCGTCAAATTACGCCAAGCAGGATGACTATCCCGCCTTCGACCCCCTGAATATTTTTGCCAGCAACGAGGACAAGGACGCATCGGCACCCGCGCCTAGCCGGACGGGAACGATCTATGGCTCCGAAGTTGAATCCGAAGTCAGCCTGAAGACTGTCGCCTTTCCCGTACAGCATTCCAAATATGCCTTCGCCGGCTCATTGAGCTTCGACGAGGTCGAGGAGGCGGTGCGCTCGAACGGTTCGATCCTGACGGATGGCAACGAGCAGTTGGCAGCGCTCTATTACATCGACCCACGCCGTTTCGATAATGACGACGGCGATGTCGACATTACCGCGGGCCTTGCCGCCCGTGTCGTCGAACAGAACATGTCGGTCTCCACCCCGCAGTCCGCCTCGGTGCCTGTCAAGGAATATGCCGACGACGTGATCCCTGCCCGCCAGACCGAAACCATCGAGGCCGCCCTTTTCGGCGCCGGCTATTCGAAGGCGCAATCCTCGGAAATCGCCGGGCTGCTATCGCCGCAAATCCAGTCGAACAATGTCGAAAGCGGCGATGTGCTGCGCGTCGGCATTATTCAGGAAGACGAGAAAAGCGACATCGTGCGCGTCAGCCTTTATCGCAAGGGCCGCCACATGGTCACCATGGCCATCGATGACAGCAAGCGTTTCATCAAGGCCAGCGAGCCGCCGAAGCTCGATGCCGTGGCGACCGCCTTCGACAGCACCCCGGCGCCTGCCGCCGGACGCGATCTGCCGAGCGTTTATGACGGGGTCTACCGCGCGGCCCTTGCCTACGGCATGAACCAGGGCATGGTTTCGCAGCTCATCAAGCTTCTGGCCAGCAGCGTCGATTTTCAGGCGCAGCTCAAGCCGGCGGATACGCTCGAAGCCTTCTTCTCAGTGGAAGACGCGGATGGCAAGGCGACGGACAAGTCGGAACTGCTCTACGTCAACGCCAAGTTCGGCGACAACGAGACACGTTTTTATCGTTTCCAGAACCCGGACGACAACAGCATCGATTATTTCGATGAAAACGGCAAAAGCATCCGGCAGTTCCTGTTGCGCAACCCGGTTCCGAACGGCCGCATGACATCGGGTTTCGGTATGCGCCGTCACCCGGTTCTGAAATTCAGCCGCATGCATACCGGCACAGACTGGGCCGCCGCCCGCGGCACGCCGATCATCGCGACGGGCAACGGCACTGTCGAAAAGGCCGGATGGGCCTCCGGTTACGGCAACCAGACGCTGATCCGCCATGCCAATGGCTATGTCTCTTCCTATAACCACCAGAGCGCCATCGCCAAGGGCGTCACCGAAGGCGCAAAGGTCCGGCAGGGCCAGGTCATCGGTTATGTGGGATCGACCGGCCTTTCGACCGGCGCGCATCTGCATTACGAGCTGATCGTCAACGGCACCAAGGTGGACGCGATGAAGGTGCGCCTGCCGGGCGGCAAGTCGCTTTCCGGCGAGGCGCTGGCGCGTTTCTCCGATGAGAGAAAGCGCATCGACAATCTGCTGAATATTGACGAAAAGCCCAATCAGGTGGCGAGCCGCTGATCTGCGGAGAGACCCGAACGACAATCCCGGTCATGTGAAAAGGGCCCGGTCATATAAAAAGGGCTCCGTTTCCGGAGCCCTTTCATTTTATGCCGCATCGGCCGTTTCAGCTTCGGCCTCGCCCTTTGCGGGCTTGACCTTGAACAGCAGCCGGTCCGTGCCCGAGGTCACCTTGACCCGCGATCCATCCGGGACTTCGCCGCCGAGGATCATTTCGGCAAGCCTGTCCTGAACCGCCTTCTGGATCACCCGCTTCAGCGGACGTGCGCCGTAAGCCGGATCGTAACCCTTATTGGCAAGCCAGTTGCGGGCATCCTCATCCAGTTCGAGCGAAATCTTGCGATCGCCGAGCAGCGAGATGAGGCGCTTGAGCTGGATTTCGACAATCGCACCCATTTCGTCGCGCCGCAGGCGGTGGAACAGGATGATATCGTCGATACGGTTGAGGAATTCCGGCCGGAAATGCGACCGGACCCGCTCCATCACCAAATCACGAACCGAATCCACATCGTCATTGTCACCCATCTGCGTCATGAATTCCGAACCGAGGTTCGAGGTCATGATGATGATGGTGTTCTTGAAATCGACGGTGCGACCCTGACCATCCGTGAGGCGGCCGTCATCCAGCACCTGCAACAGGACGTTGAACACGTCCGGATGCGCTTTCTCGATCTCGTCGAACAGCACGACCTGATAGGGCCGGCGGCGAACCGCTTCCGTGAGCGCCCCGCCCTCTTCGTAACCGACATAGCCGGGAGGCGCACCGATCAGCCGGGCAACGGAGTGTTTCTCCATATACTCCGACATGTCGAGGCGAACCATCGCGGTTTCGTCGTCGAACAGGAAGCGAGCGAGCGACTTGGTCAGCTCGGTCTTGCCCACCCCCGTCGGGCCGAGGAAGATGAACGAACCGATCGGCCGGTTGGGATCCTGAAGACCGGCGCGCGAACGGCGAACCGCCTTGGAAACCGCCTGAACGGCCTCGCCCTGCCCGACAACGGACTTGGCAAGCTCGTCTTCCATGCGCAGCAGCTTTTCGCGCTGACCTTCCAGCATCTTGTCGACAGGAATACCGGTCCAGCGGGAAACGACATGAGCGATATTGTCCGCCGTCACCACTTCCTGAACCATCGAGCCGGCACCGCTACTATCGCGGGCTTCCGCCGCAGCCAGTTCCTTTTCGAGACCCGGAATGATGCCATAGGTCAGCTCACCGGCGCGCTGGAACTGACCGTTGCGCTGGGCAATCGCCAATTCGTTGCGGGCTTCGTCCAGCCGCTTCTTGAGGTCTGCGGCATGGCCGAGCTTCTGCTTTTCCGCCTGCCAGCGGGCCGTCAGCGCATCCGCCTTTTCTTCCGTATCGGCCAACTCGTCCTCGAGCTTCTTGAGGCGGTCGGCGGACGACTGGTCCGTTTCCTGCTTCAAGGCTTCGCGCTCGATCTTGAGCTGAATGATGCGACGATCCAGTTCGTCCAGTTCCTCCGGTTTTGAATCCACCTGCATGCGAAGACGCGAAGCGGCTTCGTCCATCAGGTCGATTGCCTTGTCGGGCAGGAAGCGGTCGGTAATATAGCGGTTGGAAAGCGTCGCAGCCGCAACCAGGGCCGAATCCGAGATGCGGACCTTGTGATGCTGTTCGTATTTTTCCTTCAGGCCGCGCAGGATCGAGATCGTGTCCTCAACGGTCGGCTCATCCACAAGAACGGGCTGGAAACGGCGGGCAAGGGCCGGGTCCTTTTCCACGTGCTTGCGGTACTCATCGAGCGTGGTGGCGCCGACGCAGTGCAACTCGCCACGGGCAAGAGCGGGCTTCAGGAGGTTGGACGCATCCATCGCGCCATCGGCCTTACCCGCGCCGACCAGCGTGTGCATCTCATCGATGAATAGGATGATGCCGCCATTTTCGGCCTGCACTTCATTGAGCACAGCCTTCAGACGCTCTTCGAACTCACCGCGATATTTCGCACCGGCGATCAGCGCGCCCATATCGAGCGCCATCAGCTTCTTGTCCTTCAGGCTTTCCGGCACGTCGCCATTGACGATGCGCAGTGCAAGGCCTTCGGCAATCGCCGTTTTACCGACGCCGGGTTCACCGATCAGGACGGGATTGTTCTTGGTGCGGCGCGAGAGCACCTGGATGGTGCGGCGGATTTCGTCGTCGCGACCGATCACCGGGTCGAGCTTGCCTTCGCGGGCCTCTTCCGTCAGGTCGCGCGCGAACTTCTTCAGCGCATCGAAGCCCTGTTCGGCATTGGCGCTGTCAGCCGTGCGGCCCTTGCGGATATCGTTGATGACCTGATTGAGCGCCTGCGCCGTTGCGCCGGCCTTCTTCAGGGAAGCCGAAGTGGTGGCGGAGCTTTCAATCGCAAGTGCCTGCAGCAGACGCTCGACAGTAACGAAACTGTCGCCGGCCTTCTTGGCGAAATCTTCCGCGGTCGAGAACACTTTGGCGAGCGGCGCGGTGAGCGAAAGGCCGCCATTGCCGCCGGAAACCTTGGGCAATTTCGCAAGCGCCGCATCATTGGCAAGACGCGCTTCCTTGGCGTTGCCGCCGGCGCGCTCGATCAGCGATGCCGCCATGCCCTGCTCGTCATCGAGCAGAACCTTCAGAACGTGTTCGGGTGAAAACTGCTGATGGTTCTCCGCCAGCGCAAAGGTCTGTGCCGATTGCAGAAAACCACGAACGCGCTCGGAGTATTTTTCAATATTCATAGTCGAACCTCCATAGACCGGCCCGCCCGCTTTCGGCACGGCTCCGGGTGTTAGGGTTGAGGCTCCCTCAAAAGGCAAGCCCCGCCACGACAGCCGTGTTTAAAGGATTTCACGATTGCCGCCTCTCGATGGTCGGTTGCCGGCGAATGCGGCTTCCGTCCGTTCTGCACGAATATGGGAGGCATTTTCATCGGTTTAAAGGGAGAAAAACCCATCATCCGGGAAATTTTCATATGATTTGACAGGCATCAATTCGCCACATGAAACCACGCCGATTGCTGGCTGAATATTTACCGCCAAGCACCAAAAGCAAAAAACTCCGGCAAGCCGGAGTTTTTCGATCGCAGAGTGGTTTGCAGAAGCTGCTTATTCGGCAGCGTTCTCAAGCGTGGCAGGTGCCGCCTCTTCACCGGCCGGCGCATCTTCGCCTTCGGCGCCTTCCGCAGCGGCGGTGCGGCGCGGGCGGCGCTGGCGCGGTCCGGTCGCACGGCGCGTCTTCGGTGCACGTTCGCCAGCCGGAGCTTCCGCCTGCTGCTGCTCTTCCTCGACGGCCACTTCCATGGGCGTGCCTTCGATGACGGGCTGCGGCGCCTGGCTGGCGTCGTAAACCGGCGGCTGCTGTTCGGCGGCTACCTGCGGCTGGCGCGGCTGACGCTCCTGCCGCTCGCGGCGGTCCGGGCGCTCACGACGCTCCTGACGCTGTTCGTTCCGCTCAGTACGCTCCTGACGTTCCGGCTGCTGCGCGCGCTCGGCCTGTTCGGCCTGCTGCTGCGGTGCAACGACGCCTTCATCGCCGTCGTTCACATCCATATCGTCGCCATCGGCAGCATTGTACTCGCCGCGGTCGTCGCGCTGGAAACGTTCCTGCATCTGGGCCTGAGCCGAAGCGATGATGCGGTTATAGTGTTCAGCGTGCTGCAGATAGTTCTCAGCGATCACGCGGTCGCCGGAACTCTGCGCGTCTCGCGCCAGAGCCGCGTATTTTTCCGCTATGTGCTGGGCTGTGCCACGGATTTTAACATCGGGGCCGGAACTGTCATAAGTCCTGGTGAGCGGGTTGCCGCCCTTGCGGTTGAAGTTGTTGTTACCGCCACCATTGTTATTGTTGTTGTTTCCACGCCCCCGGCCGCGCTTGTTTTGCTGTCCTGGCCTCATCAATTGCTCACCTGAATTCTGTTTTGCTGACAATCTGGTTGTTTTCATGCAATTCCGGGCGGAAAACCGCTGGAAATTTTTCCTGAAATTGCTCCATCACGCGCCTTGCCGAAGATAACCCCAGGGCAAGACCTCGCGTATGACGACCGGCTGCGCAAATGCTGCACCGAGCCGCCTGCGAACAAAGTTTACTGATTCACATGCCGGAAACGCCCAGCCTTTCAGGGCTCTTTAAAGAACCCGCTTCGGGACTGACCCATACCCTGACGAATCTGTGTTCGTCCTCAGCCACCCGGCATGTGGCCGCAAACTATCCCGCTTCCTGCGGAAATCCAAGCCTTTTCTTTTGCTGTGCAAAATATCCTTGCAAAAAATCCGCAGACATATCGCGAACAACTATCTCCGGAAGGTCAAAACTCTGTCGTTACCGCCATAATCCTTCACGGCGTCCAGAAGAGAGAAGCCGTGGGAAGCAAATATAGCGGAAACATCAAGCCTTTGATCGAAACCGATCTCCACACCGACAATCCCGTTTTCCACAAGAAAGCGGCCTGCATCGGCAGCGATGAGGCGGTACGGTGCAAGGCCGTCCTGACCTCCATCCAGCGCCGCCATCGGGTCGTGGATACGAACCTCCTGGTCAAGCGTTGCGACGATATCAGTCCTTATATAAGGCGGATTCGACACAATTATGTCAAAGCGGCCAGAGATTTTTTCAAACCAGTCGCTGCGGATGGCCTCGAAGCGCGCGCCGAGATCGTTTCGGGCCGCATTCCGGGCCGCCGTTTCCAGCGCATCGGCGGAAATATCGCTACCGATACCGGTTGCTTCGGGACATTCCTTCAACAGCGCCAGACAGATCGCGCCGGTCCCGGTGCCCATATCCAGAATGCGGGCGCTGCCCTTGGCGGAAACGGCTTTTTTCAGCGCCGGCAACAGCGTATCGACAAGAACCTCGGTATCCGGCCGGGGTTCGAGCGTCTCCTTCGACAAAAGAAGGTCGAGGCCATGAAATTCCCGGTGGCCGAGAATACGATGAACGGGCTCGCCATTCGCCCGTCTTTCGATCATGGTCGCGATACGGGCGCTTTCTTCCGGCGTAACGGCACGATCGGGCTTCATCACGAAATCGGTCAATGAAAAACCGACGACCTCCGCAATCAAAAGCCGCGCATCGAGAAACGGATCGGCGATCCCCGCCGCCTGCAGCCTTTTGCGGGCTGCGGCAAGCGCGTTCGCGACACTCGCTTCAGCCGCCGTGCTCAAAGCTGTTCGCCGAGCTGTGCAAGCTGCCCCGCCTGATAGTCGGCGATCAGCGCATCCACAAGTTCATCGATCTCGCCTTCGATCATCCGGTCCAGCTTGTAGAGCGTGAGGTTGATGCGGTGATCGGTAACGCGGCCCTGCGGAAAATTATAGGTGCGGATACGCTCGGAACGGTCGCCGGAACCAACCTGACTCTTGCGGTCGGCCGAACGTTCGCTATCCACTTTCTGGCGCTCGATGTCGTAAAGGCGCGAGCGCAGAACCTGCATGGCCTTGGCGCGGTTCTGATGCTGCGATTTCTCCGAGCTGGTAACGATCAGGCCCGTCGGCAGATGGGTGATGCGAACCGCGGAATCGGTGGTGTTGACGTGCTGGCCGCCAGCCCCCGAAGCACGCATCGTGTCGATGCGAATGTCTTCCGGGCGGATTTCGATATCGATATCTTCCGCTTCCGGCAGCACCGCAACGGTGGCAGCAGACGTGTGGATGCGGCCGCTCGCTTCCGTTTCCGGTACGCGCTGCACCCGGTGCACGCCGGATTCGAATTTCAGCTTGGAGAACACCCCGCGCCCGCTGATCGTCGCGATAATTTCCTTGTAGCCGCCCGCTTCGCCCTCGCTTGCGGAAAGCACTTCCACCTTCCAGCCCTTGGTCGAGGCGAAACGTTCATACATGCGGAACAGATCACCGGCGAAGAGCGCGGCCTCGGACCCGCCGGTGCCGGCGCGAATTTCGAGAATCGCGCTTTTTTCGTCCGCCGCATCCTTCGGCAGCAGCAGGACCTGCATGTCCTTTTCAAGCTCGCCGATGCGGACCTCGACATCCGGCAGCTCCATTTCCGCCAGGTCGCGCATATCCTTGTCGGTCGACTTGTCGGCCAGCAGCGCCTCTAGATCGGCGGCCTCGGAAACCGCCTTCTCGTAGTCGCGGATTTTCTTCACCACCGGCTCGAGTTCGGAATATTCCGAAGCCAGCTTCACATAGACATCCGCAGCAGGCCCGGCCGACATACGCGCTTCGATCTCACCAAAGCGTCTTTCCAACTCGCGCATTTTTTCGACGGGAAGCTTCGCCACCAGTCACTCCAATAATGAAACAGGTCTTTTAGAGCGTTTTCGCTTTTCTTCGAAAAGCGAAAACGCTCTAACTTTTTGCTTTAACGCATTTCCGGACGGAAAACCGGGGTCCACTTTTCCTGGAAATGCTCTAAACGGGAATGGAATGCGTCGCGGCAAAGCGTAACAACACCTCGCGCGCGCTTTCCAGCGAGTTATGGTCGTCCAGCGCCGCGTTCAGCTCTTCGGCCAGGCGCGCGGCATCGAGCCCGAGCAGCATGGCCTTGACCGGACCGATGGCCGTCGGCGACATGGAAACAGAACGGAAGCCGAGGCCAATCAAAGCCATGGCCGAAAGCGGCTTGCCCGCCATTTCGCCGCACAGCGTGACCGAGGTGTGGTGCCTTTCGCCGGCGCGGACGATATCGCGCAGAATGCGCAGGAACGGCTTGCCGAGATTATCGAAACGATCCGAAACACGCGCATTGCCGCGATCCACCGCCATCGAGAACTGGAACAGGTCGTTCGAACCGACGGAGACGAAATCCACCTCCTGCATCAGCTCATCGAGCTGCCACATCAGCGATGGCACTTCCAGCATGGCGCCGAATTGCAGCTTTTTCGGCAGCGCATGGCTGAATTTGGAAAGATGCTGCACTTCCTTCTGCAAAAGATCGCGAGCGGCGCGGATTTCCGACACTTCCGTCACCATCGGCAACATCATGCGCAGTTCAGCCCCGGAGGCGGCACGGAGCAGCGCGCGCATCTGCGTGCGCATCAGGCCCGGCCGGTCGAGCGACAGGCGGATCGCCCGCCAGCCCAGTGCCGGGTTTTCCTCTTCCTGACCGCGCATATAGGAAACGACCTTGTCGCCGCCGATATCGAGCGTGCGGAAGGTGACGCTCTTGCCCTTCGCCTGCCGCAGAACGGAGCGGTAGAACGCCTCCTGCTCCTCGCCCTTCGGCATGTTGGAGGCGATCATGAATTGCAGCTCGGTGCGGAACAGGCCAATGCCGTCGGCGCCGGATTCGTCGAGCTGCGGCAGGTCCACCAAAAGGCCCGCATTCATCTTCAGATTGACCTTCTGGCCATCCTTGGTGACCGGCTCAACATTGCGCAGCGCGCGGAACTGCTCCTGCCGCTTGGCGCGCAGGCGCACCTTTTCTTCATAGGCACGCTGCAAATCCGACATCGGGCGCAAATGCACCTGACCGTCATCGCCATCGATAATGATGGGATCGTTGTTTTCCGCCAGAGCGACGATACCGGTCGCCTGCCCGATGATCGGAATGCCCATGGCGCGCGCGACGATGACGACATGGCTCGTCACCGCGCCGTCTTCCAGCACCAAACCACGCAGTTTTTCACGCGGATAATCGAGCAGTTCGGCAGCACCCATGGCGCGCGCCAGAACGATGGCGTCGAGCGGGAAGTCCTGCTCCGGCCCACGACCGCCAAAACCGATCAACTGCCGCAGCAGCCGGTTGGCGAGATCGTCGAAATCATGCATGCGCTCGCGCAGATAGGGATCGGTCAGGCGCATCATGCGCGCCTTGGTGTCGCTCTGCACCTTCTCGACCGCCGCTTCCGCCGTCAGGCCGTTGCGGATCGCCTCTTCCATGCGCCGCACCCAGCCCTGATCGTGGGCGAACATGCGGTAGGTTTCCAGAACCTCGCGGTGCTCACCCTCGGTCGGCACATCGCGACGCTGCAGCATGTCATCGATGGAGAGACGCAGCGAGCCGATGGCATCGGCAAGACGCCGGATTTCCGTATCGGCATCTTCATTCAAGAGATTGGTGACGACGATGCGCGGATCGTGCAGCACGACGTGGCCAAGACCGATGCCTTCGCCATAGCCGTCGCCATCGATGGAAACGGCGCGCGTCAGATCCAGCTCCACCCCGGGGCGGGTGATCTTCTTCAACTCGCCGCTCGCCACTATTTCGGCAATGAGCATCGCGGTTGTCTCAAGCGCTTCCACTTCATCCTCCCGGTATGTTCGGCTGGCCTTGTTCTGGACCACAAGAACGCCAAGAGTGCGACCGGAACGCAAAATCGGCACGCCGAGGAAGGAATGATAAATTTCCTCACCGGTTTCAGGAAGATAGCGGAAAGCGGGATGCGCCTGCGCATCGGAAAGATTGAGAGGTTGGGCGGAAGCGGCGATGGTGCCGACAAGACCCTGCCCCATTTTCAGCTGGGCAAGATGCACGGCATCCTTGTTCAGACCTTCGGTAGCGTAAAGTTCCAGCACGCTGTCGGAGCGCAGCACATAGACCGAGCAAACCTCCGCCACCATGTTGCTGGCAATCTGACGGACGATCTGGTCCAGACGGTCCTGCGGTTCAAGGTGCTCCGCCATCATTTCGCGCAGCCGCTTGAGCAGGACGCGCGGACCTGCGGAAAGGTCTCTCATCGCGTTTGCTCCCCGACACTTCCGATCCGAATGTCATAATATTCGAGAATCAAAAGGTCATTTAAAAATTTATAGCGCGAGAAGCGCGTCCCGCAAGGGACACGCTTTCATGAAACGCCACATCGGAAGAACGCAACTCCGAAGAATCGGAGCATCGGGAACCGATGTCTCGGCTTAGCTCTTATCGAGACCGTAGGCGGAATGCAAAGTGCGAACCGCAAGTTCGGCATAGGCGCCGTCGATCAGGATCGAAATCTTGATCTCGGAGGTGGTGATCGCCTTGATGTTGATGTTCTTCTCGGCAAGCGCCTTAAACGCGCTGGCGGCAACGCCAGCGTGGCTGCGCATGCCGATACCGATGACCGAAACCTTGGCGAGACCGGTCTCGTTCTGCGCGACGTCGAAGCCGATCTGGGCCTTGTTGTCTTCCAGAAGCTTGATCGCCTTGGCAACGTCGCCCGAAGGAACGGTGAAGGTCATGTCGGTGCGCGAACCGTCTTCGGAGATGTTCTGCACGATCATGTCGACGTTGATATGCGCTTCAGCGAGCGGCCCGAAGATCGCGGCGGAAACGCCCGGACGGTCGGCCACGCGGCGCAGCGAGATCTGTGCTTCATCCTTGGCATAGGCGATGCCGGTTACGACTTCCTGTTCCACGATTTCATCCTCGTCACAAATCAAAGTACCGGGCGGGTTGATGAGGTCGCCCATGCCCGGCGCATCGGGATCCTCGAAACTGGAGCGAACGAAGGTGCGCACCTTGTGTACCATGGCAAGCTCGACCGAGCGAACCTGCAGAACCTTCGCGCCAAGAGACGCCATTTCGAGCATTTCCTCGAAAGCGATCTTCTTCATGCGGCGAGCCTTGGGCTCGATGCGCGGATCGGTGGTGTAGACACCGTCGACATCGGTATAGATATCGCAACGATCCGCCTTGACGGCGGCGGCAATCGCAACTGCGGACGTATCCGAACCGCCGCGGCCGAGCGTCGCGATGCGATTGTCCGGGCCGATGCCCTGGAAACCGGCGACAACGGCAACCTGCCCTTCACCCATGCGATGGATGATATCCGAACCGTCGATTTCAACAATGCGGGCGGCGCCATGCGCATTGTCGGTGCGGATCGGGATCTGCCAGCCCTGCCAGGAGCGCGCATTGATGCCCATGGATTGCAGCGTGATCGCCAGAAGTCCTGATGTCACCTGTTCGCCGGATGCGACAACCGCGTCATATTCGCGCGCATCGAAAAAGGAGGCGGCGTTGGCGCCGGCCACCTTCGCTGCGTTCTGCACCCAGTCCACCAGCTCATTGGTTTTGCCGGACATGGCGGAAACGACCACGGCCACTTCATGGCCGGCATCCACTTCGCGTTTCACATGCCGTGCGACATTGTGAATGCGTTCGAGGTTCGCGACGGACGTGCCGCCGAATTTCATGACAATGCGAGCCATAGCCTTGACCAGTACCATCCCATTTTCCCGCCGGCTCGTTCAAAGAGCGGACGGACAAGAACAAACCCAGTCGGCTCTTCCTGACAAAGAGCCTCAAGTTGCGGGTCTCTTAGCGAAAAGGCGGGGGGCACGCAATGCCGTTTATGAACCATGCGGTACGCCTTTTTCGCAGCATCGCTTCGGAACAATGGCGGGATGAAAACGTCGAGGGGATAAAGCACCCGCAAAAGAGCGTACCGCAGTGCACTGTACAAACCGGCCCATTCGCAGTATGAGCGCGGCAATGCAACCGGCCAGATGGCCGAAATGGCCCGTATCGGCTGCCCCGGAGACTTTAGGACCTATTGGTTTCGGGCGGATGCGGGCGGCTTCATATCCGAAAGACGGTAGATGACAGACACCCAGGGTATCGCCCCGGCGATCGCGCAGGCGTTGGAAAAACGCGGCTATAATGATTTGACCCCCGTGCAGCAGGCGATGCTTGCACCCGAACTGGCCGACAAGGATGCGCTGGTTTCCGCACAGACCGGTTCCGGCAAGACCGTTGCCTTCGGCATTGCACTGGCGCCGACGCTGCTGCCGGAAAATGGCCGCTTCGGTCAGGCTTCCGCACCCTTGGCGCTCGCCATCGCGCCGACCCGCGAACTGGCCATGCAGGTCAAGCGCGAGCTGGAGTGGCTCTATGAATTCGCCGGTGTCTCGATTGCCTCCTGCGTCGGCGGCATGGATGTGCGCAACGAGCGCCGTGCGCTCGAACGCGGCGCTCACATCGTCGTCGGCACGCCCGGGCGTCTTTGCGACCACATCAAGCGTGGCGCGCTCGATCTGTCGTCCATCCGCGCCGTGGTGCTGGATGAAGCCGACGAAATGCTCGATCTCGGTTTCCGTGAAGATCTGGAATTCATTCTGGAAGAATCGCCGGAAACCCGCCGCACGCTGATGTTCTCGGCCACCGTTCCGCGCAGCATCGCCAAGCTTGCGGAAAGCTACCAGAAGAACGCCGTGCGCATCGCCACCGCTTCCGAACAGAAGCAGCATGTCGATATCGAATACCGCGCCATGCTGGTGACGCCGGCCGACCGCGAGAACGCCATCATCAATGCGCTGCGCTTTTATGAAGCCCGCAACGCCATCGTCTTCTGCTCCACCCGAGCAGCCGTGAACCACCTGACCGCCCGCCTGAACAATCGCGGCTTTGCCGTCGTGGCCCTTTCCGGCGAACTGACCCAGAACGAGCGCACCCATGCTCTGCAGGCCATGCGCGACGGTCGCGCCCGCGTCTGCGTAGCGACCGACGTTGCCGCCCGCGGCATCGACCTGCCGGGCCTCGAACTCGTCATCCATGCCGACCTGCCGACCAATTCCGAAACGCTTCTGCACCGCTCCGGCCGCACCGGCCGCGCCGGTCAGAAGGGCGTCAGCGCCATCGTCGTGCCGATCAACCAGCGCCGCAAGGCAGAGCGCCTGCTGGAAGGCGCCAAGGTCAGCCCGGCATGGGTTCGTCCGCCTTCGGCCGAAGAGATCGTCGAGCGCGATGGCGCCCGGCTTCTGGCTGACCCGTCGCTGACCGAGGCCGTGGCCGAGGACGAGCGCGATTTCGTCACCAAGCTCCTGGAACAGCATGGCGCTGAAAAGGTCGCCGCCGCTTTCGTGCGCCTGTACCACGCCGGACGTTCCGCGCCCGAAGACATCGCCGAAGTCTTGCTTGATAACAATCGCAAGCCGCGCCGCGACAGCTTCGAGACGGTCGAGAACAATGCGCCGCGCCGTGAGCGTTCCGATTTCGCCGACAGCGCCTGGTTTTCACTGTCCGTCGGCCGCAAGCAGAGCGCCGAACCGCGCTGGCTGATCCCCATGCTCTGCCGTTTCGGCAAGATCACCCGCCAGGATATCGGCGCGATCCGCATGCAGCAGACGGAGACCTTCGTGGAACTGGCGGCCGATGCCGTCGACCGTTTCACCTCCGCCATCGGCAAGGATATGACGCTCGAAAAGGGCATCCGTCTGAGGGCGCTGGAAGGCAAGCCGGAAATGACCGGCGGTTTCCGCGAAGACACGCGCCCGGCCAAGGCGCAACGGAAATTCAGCAAATCGGACAATGCGAGCGGCCCCCGCGATGACCGCAAGGGCGACGACAAGCCCTGGAAGAAGAAAAAGCCCTTTGGCGACAAGCCGAAATACGAGGGCAAGAAGGACAAGCCCTTCGAAAAGCGCGGGCCGAAGCCGACGAAGGGCTGAGGACGTCCCGGCTTTCAGGCTTATCGAGATAAAGGTCCCGTTTGCGCGGGACCTTTTTTATTGCGCCATTCTACGACATGACCGCTGCTACCGCTCCTGAGGTCAGTCTTTGGTTGTCACTTCGACAAGCGCCGTGACCGGCTTGCCGTCGACCAGAACAGGCTGATGGTGATCATCTGCCAGCAGAATGCCGATGACGTGCCGACCGGCCGGACTTGGGCAATGTCCGAACCGTGCCTTGATGAGATCACCGCCGAAATCGCTGTTCATACTGTTATAGGCGCGGCCGGGAATGTTGCATGTATCGCCCGAAGGGTCGATTTTCATATGTACATGGCCGCATTGGCCGTCTCCTCCACACTGCCCGGCGGGAAGCAGCTTGAAGTTGCTCTTGACGACGACGCCGATAGCCCGTTCGGGATCATTGCCCAATTCGATCACATCACCGGCCTTTGGCCACACGATTTCCAGCTTCGGGCTGTCCTGCGCATGAGCGGCGGCGATCGGGAAAAATGCAAATGCGAGAGTGATTTTTAAAACCGGGTGCAACATTGAAATCTCCATATCTCAATGTAATCGATGATTACATAAAGCTTCATTCCGACGCAATAAAATAATCAGTGATTACATCCCAATTTGGTGCTACCCAATGGCCTATGGAAAAAGCTCAGGACAAGAAGACGGGACGCGACAGGCCCTACCACCACGGCAACCTTGTCGATGAACTTGTTGCGGCAACAATCGCAATCATCGAGGAACGGGGTGCTGAAAATGTTTCCGTCCGTGAGGCCGCCAAGCGTGCCGGCGTCTCGCCGGGAGCGCCGTTCAGGCATTTCCGTTCAAAAACGGCCCTGATGACTGCTGTCGCAGAGCAGGCGATGAACCGGCTGACCGAATCCGTCGAAACCGCGAGAGCGCAGGCCGGCAATGAGGACCCGCTTGTCGCCTTCGAAGCCATTGGCCACGGTTATCTGCGGTGGGCGCTGGCCAACCCGACACATTTTGAAGTCATAAGTTCGCGAACGCTGATCGACTTCAATTCGTCCGATATTTTACGCGAGCAGAACGATGCCATAAGGCGCTTGATGATAAATCTGCTGATGCAGGCGCGTGAAAACGGCCAGCTCCCCCACGGCCTCGATCTGGATCAGCTCGTACTGGGTGCCCGCGCGCTGGTCTATGGCCTTGCCCGCATGGCAATCGATGGACATTTTCCGGAATGGCATGTTGCCGAGCCCCCTTCGGAGGCAATGCATAAAGTGCTGCATCTATTCATAGGGCAACTCACCAAAAGCTGAGGCCGCCATTAAAAAAGCCCCGCTTTCGCGGGGCTTTCTATTTAACGCAATCACAACACCGGCAATCAGAATTCCAGCGCGCGGTCGCCGTTTTCGTCCTTGATGCGGTTCGGAAGGCCGATCCTGTTCAGGATGTTCAGGAACGGCTTCGGCGGCAATTCTTCGACATTGGCCATCTGCTTCACGTCCCATTCGCCAGTGGCGATGAGCATGGCAGCGGCGACCGGCGGAACGCCGGCGGTGTAGGAAATGCCCTGCGAGCCGACTTCTTCATAGGCTTCCTTGTGGTCGGCCACGTTGTAGATGAAGACTTCGCGTTCCTTGCCGTCCTTGATGCCCTTGACGATATCGCCGATGCAGGTCTTGCCGACGTAATCGGGCGCCAGCGAAGACGGATCGGGCAGCACGGCCTTGACCACCTTCAGCGGCACGACTTCGAGACCTTCGGCGGTCTTGACCGGCTTTTCGGACAGAAGGCCGAGGTTCTTCAGCACCGTGAAGACGTTGATATAGTGATCGCCAAAACCCATCCAGAAGCGCACATCGGCGCCGTCCATGTTCTTGGACAGCGAATGCACTTCGTCATGGCCGGTCATATAGGCCTTCTGCTTGCCGACGACCGGCAGGTCGAATTCCTGGCCGACTTCGAACATCTGGTTCGTCTGCCACTCACCCTTCTGCCAGGAGTAGACGACGCCGGTGAATTCGCGGAAATTGATTTCCGGGTCGAAGTTGGTGGAGAACCAGCGACCGTGGCTGCCGGCATTGATATCGACGATATCGACCGAAGTGACCTTGTCGAAATAATCATCCTTGGCAAGACGCGCATAGGCGTTGACCACGCCCGGGTCGAAACCGACGCCGAGAATGGCGGTAATGCCCTTTTCCTTGCACTCTTCAGCGCGCTTCCACTCGTAGTTTCCGTACCACGGCGGCGTCTCGCAAATCTTGGTCGGATCCTCGTGGATCGCCGTATCCATATAGGCAACACCCGTGTCCATGCAGGCACGAAGAACGGACATGTTGACGAAAGCCGAACCGACGTTGATGACGATTTCCACGCCGGTCTGTTTAATCAAGGCTTTCGTCGCCTCGATATCCATAGCGTCAAGCGCATGGGCCTCAAGTTTCACATCTGTCTTGAGGCTCTTCTTTTCGCGTACGGACTCGACAATCTTGCGGCACTTTCCCAAAGTCCGTGACGCAATATGAATGTCTCCCAATACATCGCTGTTCTGGGCGCATTTATGCGCCACGACCTGTGCTACGCCACCGGCGCCGATGATCAGAACGTTCTTCTTCATTTCAGGTGATGCCTCCTTTTCCCCGCAGGGATGAGCTTCGTTTCATGTTAAAAACAGGGTTTAAGACAGGCTTTGCTCGAAATCGGCAAAGTCGAATTCACGAACGGCGCGAACGGTGCCGTCCAGTTCCTTGATGGCGATGGTCGGCATCTTCACGCCGTTGAACCAGTTCTTCTTGACCATGGTGTAGCCGGCCGCGTCCTGGAAGGAGATGCGGTCGCCGACCTTCAATTCCTTGTCGAAGCGGAAGTCGCCGAAAATATCGCCCGCAAGGCAGGATTTGCCGCAGACCATGTAGGGATGCTCGCCCTCGTTCGGCGAAACCTTGGCGGTTTCGCGGTAGATCAGCAGATCGAGCATATGCGCTTCGATGGAACTGTCGACGATGGCGAGGTTCTTGCCGTTGAACAGCGTGTCGAGAACCGTCACCTCGAGCGTCGTGCTTCTGGTGATCGAGGCTTCGCCCGGCTCCAGATAGACCTGCACGCCGTATTTTTCCGAGAAAGCCGCCAAGCGGTCGCAGAACTGGTCGAGCGGATAATTGTCGCCGGTGAAATGAATGCCGCCGCCGAGGCTGACCCACTCCGCACGCGACAGAAGCGATCCGAATTTCTCCTCGATCTGCGTCAACATGCGGTCGAACAGGGAAAAATCGCTGTTTTCGCAATTATTGTGGATCATGAAGCCGGAAATGCGGTCCATGACCTTGTCGACCTTGGCCACATCCCATTCGCCGAGACGGCTGAACGGACGGGCGGGATCGGCAAGATCGAAGCTCGAGGAGCTGACCTGCGGGTTGAGGCGCAGACCGCGCGTGATGCCGGAGGCCTTGTCGGCGAAACGCTCGAGCTGACCGATGGAATTGAAGATGATCTTGTCCGCATTCGCAATCACCTCGTCGATTTCATAATCGGCATAGGCAACGGAATAGGCATGGGTCTCACCGCCGAATTTCTCGCGGCCGAGACGGACTTCATAAAGCGAGGACGAGGTGGTGCCATCCATATATTGCGACATGAAATCGAACACCGACCATGTGGCGAAGCACTTCAGCGCCAAGAGCGCCTTGGCGCCGGATTTTTCCCGCACATAGGCAATCTTCTCCATGTTGCGAAGAAGTTTTGTCTTGTCGATGAGGTAATAGGGCGTCTGGAGCATGTCGTTTCACATATTGATTGAAGTCAAGGTACGTCTCGATGATGGGCCTTATAGGATGCTTGTGACAGGAAAACAAATGTCCGGCACCGAATTCCTCGAAAATCGCCCCCGAGCCGAAGTGCCATCAAGAAAACCCGTCCCGTTGCGGAACCAAGCCGGCATCGGCGCGTTTGACTGACGGACAGGCGGGTGTTTCGGCCGCCGAAACGAAGCTTCACGGACGGCGGTGATGTGTCGTCGTTCCATCAATGATGTTCAGGAAGGACCTCCCCTATGGCAAGCGTGCGTAGCAGCGTCAGCGACAAGATCCAGCAATCCCTCGAAAACGGCGATGCGGCCGACGTGGCAGCGCAGCTCGCCCAGCTTCGCGAAGATCTGGCTGGTCTTGCCAAGAGCGTGAAGGCGCTCGGCGTCGGCGCTTCGCATGAGCTGAAGGCGCAGGCCGCCCGTGTGGCCGATGACGCCCTCACCGCATCCGGAGAAATGGCCGACAGCGTTCGCAATGAAATCTCCACGCTCAACGACAACCTCACCGACCACGTCCAGAAGAACCCGCTCCAGTCCCTCGGCATCGCCGTCGGCGTCGGTTTCGTGCTCGCCCTTCTGACGCGTCGATAAGGCCGCGCTCATGCTTGAGGCATTGCTGGTCTATCTGGGGGAGACCCAGCGCGAGGGGCGCGTCGTTACACGGCGATTGCGAGCGACCATAATCCTATCGGTTCTGACCGGGATATTCTTCCTGATCGCCTTCATCGCCGCTGTGGTGGCAGGGTCCATCTATCTTGCCCGGCATGTGGGTGCAGGCCCTGCGGCGCTCGTCGTCGCCGGGACCGCATTCCTGCTCGGCGTCATCATGCTGGTGGCGCTGGCGATCGTCAAACGTCCGAGGGTCTATGCCGCACGGCCCGCTGTCGCGCCGTTGACGGCGGCGCCGCTTGCCGCAGCGCCGCTCGCCCTGCAATCGCTGCTGACGCTGGCGATCCAGGCACGTCCCTATGCGACGCTCGCCGTGGCCGTCGCGGCCGGTTTCCTGGCCACAAGGGTCAATACGAAAAAGTCCAAGTAATTTCTTGGCGACACGACAAGGCAAACCGCGCGTCCAGACGATGGATGCGCGGTTTTTTTTATGTTACCCGCGAAGGATAGACTGGTTGATGGCGTTACCCGCCACGCCGCCCTTATTTGAACAAAGTGACATACAGTCTCGGGCAGTCTCGGCGCGTCCGTAATTTTCTGAAAGGCAATTGATGAAGAAGAAAGTCCTTGTCGTCGGCGGTGCCGGCTATATCGGTTCGCACACCTGCCTTCTCCTGTCTGAGCGAGGATATGAACCGGTCGTTTTCGACAATCTGTCCAACGGGCATGAGGAATTCGTCCGCTGGGGACCCTTCGAACAGGGCGATATTCGCGACCGGGCGCGGCTGGACGAAGTCTTCGCCAAACACCAGCCGGAAGCCGTTCTGCATTTCGCCGCGCTGATCGAAGTCGGCGAATCCGTAAAGCAGCCCGTGGCTTTCTACGACAACAATGTCATCGGCTCGCTCAACCTGCTCTCCGCCGCCATCGATGCCGGCGTCACGGCCTTCGTTTTTTCGTCCACCTGCGCAACTTACGGATTGCCGGAACAGGTGCCGATCGACGAGACGCACCGGCAGGCGCCGATCAACCCCTATGGCCGCACCAAATGGGTGGTGGAGCAGGCGCTGAAGGACTACAGCACCTATAAGGGGCTGCGCTCGGTGATGCTGCGCTACTTCAATGCCGCCGGCGCGGATTTCGAAGGCCGCATCGGCGAATGGCACAAGCCGGAGACCCACGCGATCCCGCTGGCCATCGAAGCCGCCCTCGGCCGGCGTCAGGGCTTCAAGGTGTTCGGCACGGATTACGACACGCGCGACGGCACCTGCGTGCGCGACTATATCCACATTCTCGATCTCGCCGATGCGCATGTGCGAGCCGTGGATTATCTGCTGGCCGGCGGGGAGACCGTTGAACTCAACCTCGGCACCGGCACCGGCACCACGGTGAAGGAACTGCTGGCGGCGATTTCGGACGTTTCCGGCCGCCCCTTCCCCGTCGAATATACCGGGCGGCGCGACGGCGATTCCACGACGCTCGTTGCCAATAACGACAAGGCGAAGGAGGTTCTCGGCTGGGAGCCGCGTTATTCCCTGTCGGACATCATCAAATCCGCCTGGGCGTGGCATTCCTCCCGCAACGCCGGGGATTGAACAGCCGGCGAACAAACATAAAAAGACACCGGCCTGTTGGCCGGTGCCTCCTGCGGGACAGCTGATTGAAGCCGGTCCCGCTCCTGCCTCCCAGGGACGGGAATTAGGGCTTGGTGGCGGACGTCGTCGTGCTGTCGGGAGCCGCCGGCATTGCCGCATTCTTTTCGCTGGCCTTCTGTTCCAGCGTCTTGAATTCGGGAGCGGCCTTCAGCGTTTCCGCCGTTTCGGTCGTTGTCAGGCGGATGGTGCCGTCCTGCGCGTTGCGCGTCATCGTTACCTTGTCCATCGGAACGGCGACGTCCTTTGCGCCGATGCCCAGGAAGCCGCCGACGCCGATCACGGCCGCAACCAGACCACCGTCTTCTTCCATAATGAGGTTGGTGACGTTACCGATGCTTTCATCGGCAGCGGTATAGACCGCCTTGCCGATATAATCGTTGGCGCTGACCTGCGTTTCGCCCTGTTCGGTGAGATAAGCGCCGCCTGTCGTTGTGGCCGCGCTGTCATTGGTCGCGGGAGCGGCAGGCGTCATCGGGGTGGCGGGCGGGGTTGCCGGCTCCGTCTGCGCACTCGGATTTGCCGGCGCAGGCTGGGTGGTGCCCTGAGCGATGGCCAGCGGCGCGAAAGCCGTCGTGCCCATCAGAGCGGCAGTGACGAGGATTGTAAGTTTCTTTGCCATTTCGTACCTTCCTTTCATCGTTCTCAACTGGCCGGCGGGGATGAATTTCATGTCCGCTTCTCGGCCGGTTCGTCTGGCAAACGGGTTGGTCGTTGAAATAGTTCCGATTTTTTCAACCGAGCCGGTGCAATTGTGACCTGCCGCAACAACCGAAGGTAAAAATCAGGCATTGCTAAAGGGGGACGGCACGGTATTATCCGTGTCGTAACAATGCCATAACTGCCGGAGTTTTTTGTATGCCTCGACCCGGCAACAGACTGAAAGACATGATCTCGGCTTTGCGTCGGCGCAGTGCGAATTTTTTCCCGACCGCCTCCATCGGCACCTATCTGGTGGTGATGGCTACCGTCATAACCCTGCCGCTCATTCTTTTCGGCGGCTATCTGATGCTGCGCCTCGAGGCGGAAAAACGCGACGACCTGCAACGGGAAACTATCGAGGACGTGCGCGTGGTCTCCCGCAACATCGACCGCCGCCTGCAGGAAATCGCCACCTCGCTCAATCTCCTGTCGCAGTTCCCGGAACTTGAGAGCGGCAACCTTGCCGCGTTTCAGGGGCGCGTCACCGACAGTCTGAAGCGGGAGGGTCTCTACGCCATTCTCGCCACAAAAGATGGCCAGCAGCGCCTCAATACGCGCGTGCCCTATGGCCAGCCGCTCGGCAAGGTGCCGGCGGAAGCCAATCTGGCCAAGGCGATCGACTCCCGCCGCATCACCGTCTCGGACATGTTTTTCGGCTCGACCAGCAAGGAATGGGTGTTCAACGTCACCATGCCGCTCGGCCCGGATCTGGACCCCGCCGGAGACGCCCTGATCCTGACGCAGAATACCAGCGACCTGAGCCGGCTGATCCCCACGGAAAACCTGCCGCGCAACTGGGCGGTCGCCATCATTGACGGCAACAACCGCGTTGTCGTCTCAAGCGCGCCCGAAGAGGCGGAAGTGGGTAAGCCGTTTGTCACCCCCGATGTCCTTTCGGAAATGCAGGCCTTCAGCGGCAATTTTTTCGACGGCAAGGGTAACCTCTATGCCTATGCTCAATTGCCGGGCTGGCAATGGAAGACGGTGATGTGGGGTCCGCTTGCCGCAAGCCAGGCGGCGCTGATAGACACCTGGCGGCAGATGATGATCGGCAGCCTGATGCTGGTGCTGATTGCCATTGGCGGCGCCTATCTGGTCGGCCGGCAATTGCGCAGCTCCATCCGTGACCTGACCCTGATGGCCGAGCGTATCGGCGAAGGCGAGATCGTCGCGCCCGTCGATACCAAGATAAAGGAGGCCAACCAGGTCGCCATCGCGCTCTCCAACGCATCCTTCGACAGAAGCCAGTCGGAAGAGCGCCTGCAATTGCTGCTGCACGAGCTGGTTCATCGCTCCAAGAACATTCTGACGCTGGTTCAGGCGATGATACGGCAATTGGGACGCGAAAATAAAAGCATTCCGGAATTCCAGAAGGAGGTGGATCACCGCCTGCGCGGCCTTGGAATGTCGATCCGGGCCCTGGCGGAGGTTCAATGGCAGGGTCTGCCGATCCGCAAGCTGATCGAGACCCACCTCGATGTTTTCGGAACCGTGGCGCAGCGCATCGTGCTGGTGGGAGACGATTTCATGCTTTCCCCGGAAGCGGCACAGAATTTCGGTCTGGTGATCCATGAGCTGACGACGAATTCCATCAAATATGGCTCATTGTCGGTTCCATCGGGAAAAATTACCCTGCGCTGGCAGTCGCTTGAAAAAGACGGGCGGCAGATGATCCATCTCGTCTGGACCGAAACCGGCGGACCGCCGGCGAGAGAACCGAGCCGCAAAGGCTTCGGCACCACGGTCATCAAAAGGCATGCGGAAGGCGCCTTCGGCGGGCAGGTGCTGACGGAATATCGTGAATCCGGCTTCGAGTGGTCGCTGGAAGCGCCGATGCGTTATTTCACGCCCAAACGATCGGAACAGACGGGCACGCATTGAGGCCGAGACTTGCGGACCTATCCGCCGTGCAGACGACAAAAAGCCGGGGCAAAAATGGCCGGTATTTTGCGCAATGTTAAAAAAATGCATTTTTTGGGAACCGAATCCGGTCGAGCGTGTTTTTACTGCAGGCCAAGCAATTCCCCCGTCCCCGCCTGAAGCTTGGCTGAAAATAAACAGGTTTCGCCCCTGAAAACCTGTCATAAAAATAGCACGGCTCTTTCATGAGCCGTGCTTTTTGTTTTGGTTTTCATGAAATGAAAGAGGAACCCGACGCTGCACGCGATCTTGAGATTTCAGGCATCCGCGCCGTCGCCGGAAGGAAATTTCAGCCGGTAGACGATCCGCTCCGGCGTCAACTCGTATTCGGCGCTTCCCCCCAATGCGGACGGAACCACCTTTTCCAGCACCACGCTGCCGAAACTGCCGCGCCGGGTCTCCGCCGGCTCTTTCGACGGCATCATCGGCTCATTCCATTCAACGATATAAAAATCACCCTCCTGACGACATTGCAGGGATATGGGCGGGTGATAGGCAAGATTGCCGCTATGACTGACGGTGTTGACGACCAGCTCATGGAAGGCGAGCCCGATATAAAGCGCGCCATTCGGATTGAGCAGCAGGTTTTCGCCTTCCATGTGGATGAGGTTCGGATATTCCGGCACGTAAAGATCGAATTGCTGGCGCAGCAACTCGAATATGCGCGCGCCCCGCCAGTCCGAATCCGTAATGAGATCCTGACTCTGGGCGAGAGCGTGCAGTCGGCCGCGGAACTTGCGCAGAAAATCATCCTTAGTCAGGCTGAAACGGGCCGTCTGGCCGGCAAGGCTCTGGATGATCGCCAGGAGATTCTTGGAACGGTGGCTGACCTCGCGCAGCAGCGAGCGCAGAAGCTGTTCGCGCCGCCTTTCCGCCGTTACCTCCCGGATGGTGGTTTTCAGCACCGTCTGGTTCGACTGGTTGAATGTGGAATGGACCTGAAACTGAAAAACCCGATCCTTGCCGGCGTTGACTTCCAGCATGCCGCGGCTGCCGGCCGTATTCATGTCCTTTTTAAGTTCGGCAAGCCTGGCGGAAAGGTCGTTACCGAACAGATTTTCATCGGTCGGATGGGAATCGGCCGGAAGTTTCCAGACATCCGGCAGATTGGCCACGAATATATAGTCGCGGTTCCAGTCCTGCAGCATGACTGTCTCACCCGAATCGAGCAAGGCGAGGACGAGCGAATCGTGAAGTTCGCTTTCGTCCCTCTCCGCGTTATGCCATGCCAGCCGATGCAAATTCGTCTCCTTGCAGAAAGCCGCGGGGCAGTCCCACGACCGTAACCGCCAACGCCCGGGCACCAGAGTGGTTCCCGGTCAGCCTGCGGTTTCGGCAAAATTCACGCCGCGACGCGTGAGCTTTCGTTGAAAAACAGGGCCTGGCTGATAAGCGCTTTCACCATGTCCGGATTAAACGGCTTCGTCACAAGGAAGGTCGGCTCCGGCCGCTCGCCCGTCAGAAGACGCTCGGGGAAGGCGGTGATGAAGATTACCGGCAGCGTGGTCATCTGCAGGATGTCCTTCATCGCATCGAGACCGGAACTGCCATCGGCGAGCTGAATATCGGCAAGGATCATCTTCGGCTGGGTGCGATGGAAGAGATCGAGCGCTTCCGTGTGGGTGCGGGCGATGCCCGTGACGCGGTGGCCGAGATCGGTGACCATCTGCTCGATATCCATGGCGATCAGAGGTTCGTCCTCGATGATCATGATATCGGTCGCCACCTGCCGGGCGATTTCAGACGCTGCCTCGTCGATCAGCTTGCCGACCTGATCCTCGGAGACTTTCAGAACCTCTGCGGTTTCCGAAGGCGTGAATTCTTCGACCGTGGTCAAAAGGAATGCCTGACGGGCCAGGGCCGGCACGGCGGAGAGGTTGGCCGAGGCGCGTTTTTCCCATCCCGAGAGATTTTCGTCGGTCTTAATATTGATCGTGACGGAACTAAAGATCGATACGAACAATTGATAGAGCGAAACGCGATCGCTGCTTGTCTGCGGAAAAATGCTGATATCGGCGATCAGAGCTTCGAGTGTTGCCGCAACATAGGCATCGCCCGTCGATTGTGAGCCGCAAACGGCACGCGCGAACCTGCGCAGATATGGCAGGTGCGGTGCGATGCGTGTAGAAACTGACATGGAATTCTCCCCTTTCATGCGGTCTGCAACGCAAACCCACGATAGCAACGTGCGCATTGCAAAAAAAGTTCCGGAGCGCCGGAACTATTTTTTTCACGGCGCATTCTTTGCCACGACGCAAAAGGAATACCGGACGTTATGAGCATATTTCAATCGGACCAAGATCAGCCGGACAATTCGGCCGCCCCCCAGGTTCCACACTCCGGGCGGGCGGTGATTTCCCGTAAGCTCAGGGAGCTTTATGATGCCGTTCAGGATGAAGGCATCCCTGACAAATTCCTCGACCTTCTCGAAAAACTCGATGAAGCCGAAAGCAGAGCCAAAATGAAGGCTTCGGAGGAATGATGGCGAAAGAGCCGGAGCAGACAGAATACAATTTCAAACGGGAAATGCTGGCGGCGCTGCCGAACCTGCGCGCCTTCGCGATTTCGCTCATCCGCTCGCGGGACCGTGCCGACGACCTCGTGCAGGACACGATCATGAAGGCATGGGCGAAACAGGACAGCTACCAGCCGGGCACCAATATGCGGGCATGGCTGGTGACGATCCTGCGCAACGAGTTCTACAGCCAGATTCGCAAATCCGGCCGTGAGGTGCAGGATACGGATGGCGTCTATACCTCGCGCCTGTCGGTGCCGCCGGAACAGCATGGCTCGGTCGACCTTCAGGATTTCCGCGCGGCACTGGCAAAACTGCCGGACGACCAGCGTGAAGCGATCCTGCTGATCGGGGCTTCGGGTTTTGCCTACGAGGAAGCCGCCGAAATCTGCGGTTGCCCCGTCGGCACCATCAAGAGCCGTGTCAGCCGCGCAAGGCTGCGCTTGCAGGAATTGCTCGGCATCGAAAACGAAAACGAGTTCGGCCCGGACGCGCAGATGAGCGCGGTCACCGCCGCCGCCACGGCGCGTTGAGAGCGCTGAATTCGGACAGTGGCGAACGGGCAGGCCTGCGTCTGCCCGTTAAAACGATGACAAGGGCCGCAAACCTCTCCTCCGTCATGCCGGACTCGATCCGGCATCCTTTCACGGCGCGTCTGCGCCGTGAAAGGACTCTCTCGCGATCAATGACTTGATCGCACTGGACCCCGGATCTAGTCCGGGGTGACGGTGTGCGGATGATACGGCAAGCGCGCGCCTGCCACTGTCTCCGTGTTTCCCCTTCAGATACCCGTTTCCTTGACCGATTGCATGACCACGAAGGTCGAGGTGTTGGCGACGGATGGCAGGCTTGAGATTTTCTCGCCGAGTACCCTTCGATACTTGCGGATATCGCTGGTGCGCACCTTCAGAAGATAATCGAAAGCGCCGGCGATCATGTGGCACTCCTCCACCTCCTTGATCTTGCGCACCGCCGCGTTGAATTCCTCCAGCGCCTTTTCGCGCGTATCGGAAAGCTTTACCTCAGCGAAGGCGATGTGATCGACACCGAGCTTCTGCGGATTGAGCATGGCGCGGAAGCCGAGAATATAGCCCTCATCCACCAGCCGTTTCAGCCGCGTCTGGCAGGGCGTCTTGGAAAGACCGACCCTTTTCGAGAGCTGCAGCACGGACATGCGCCCGTCTTCGCTCAGCGCCTCGAGTATCTTGAGGTCGAAGTGATCCAGATCGTCTGTTTTTTGACTATTTGCCATGTGATTTAACGCCATATCTCAAAAATAAAAGTTCATATAGCCTGTTTTATCCTGAAAATAGGGCCATAGCAATTTCTGCGGTGATGATATTGTCTGTGCCAGGATGACGAGCGGCGGGCGGAGGACACGCTGCCGCCGAAGGTCTGTCTTCAACAGCGTTTTCAGGATTTTCAGAATGGCCGATGGTGCAAGCAACGCCGGTGTAGTGGCGAACGGTATCTTCCAGAATTTTGCGCCGCCGGTGCGCGAGCAAAGCCTGCTGCGCAAGGCGATCACCGCCGCCTATCGCCGCCCGGAGGAAGAATGCCTGGCACCGCTGATCGAGGCGGCGACGGTGACGGCGGAAGAGACGAAAGCCATTCGCGACACGGCCCGCAAACTGATCGAGGCATTGCGCGCCAAGACCAAGGGCACCGGCGTCGAGGGGCTGGTGCAGGAATATTCGCTCTCCAGTCATGAGGGCGTGGCGCTGATGTGCCTTGCCGAAGCGCTGCTGCGCATTCCCGACACCGCTACCCGCGACGCACTGATCCGCGACAAGATCGCGCGCGGCGACTGGAAGTCCCATATTGGCGGCGGGCGCTCGCTTTTCGTCAACGCCGCCACCTGGGGTCTCGTCATCACCGGCAAGCTGACCTCGACGGTAAACGATAGCGGCCTTTCGGCGGCGCTGACCAAGCTGATCGCCCGCGCTGGCGAACCCGTCATCCGCCGTGGCGTCGATATGGCCATGCGCATGATGGGCGAGCAATTTGTCACCGGCGAAACCATCGGCGAGGCGATCAAGCGTTCGAAGCCGCTGGAAGAACAGGGCTTCCAATATTCCTACGATATGCTGGGCGAAGCCGCGACAACCGCGAAGGATGCGGAGCGCTATTACAAGGACTACGAAAACGCCATCCACGCCATCGGCAAGGCGTCTGCCGGGCGCGGCATCTATGGCGGGCCGGGCATTTCCATCAAGCTTTCGGCGCTGCATCCGCGTTACGCCCGCGCGCAGGCGGAGCGGGTGATGGCGGAGCTGCTGCCGCGCGTCAAATCCCTGATGCTGCTCAGCAAGAAATACGATATCGGCCTCAACATCGATGCCGAGGAAGCCGACCGGCTGGAACTGTCGCTCGATCTTCTGGAAGAGCTGGCGCTCGACAGAGACCTCGCCGGCTGGAACGGCCTCGGTTTCGTGGTGCAGGCCTATGGCCGCCGCTGCCCCTTCGTTCTGGATTATATCATCGATCTCGCCCGCCGCTCGGGCCGCCGCATCATGGTGCGTCTCGTCAAGGGCGCTTACTGGGATGCGGAAATCAAACGTGCGCAGGTGGAAGGGCTGGAAGACTTCCCCGTATTCACCCGCAAGGTCCACACGGACGTCTCCTACATTGCCTGCGCCCGGAAGCTGCTCGCCGCGCGCGATCTGGTCTTTCCGCAATTTGCGACCCACAATGCGCAGTCCATGGCGACGATCTATCATCTCGCCGGCCCTGGCTTCAAGCTCGGCGACTATGAGTTCCAGTGCCTGCATGGCATGGGCGAACCGCTTTACAGCGAAGTCGTCGGCAAGAAGAAGCTCGATCGGCCGTGCCGTTTCTACGCCCCCGTCGGCACCCATGAGACGCTGCTGGCCTATCTCGTCCGCCGCCTGCTGGAGAACGGTGCGAACTCTTCCTTCGTCAACCGCATTGCCGATCCCGCCGTGCCGGTAGATTCCCTGCTGGAAGACCCGGTTGCGGTGGTCAAGGCCTATGCCGTTCCCGGCGCGCGTCACGACCGCATCGCCGCACCCGAAGGCCTGTTCGGTCCGGAACGCAAAAATTCCGCCGGCCTCGACCTCTCCAGCGAAACGACGCTCGCCGCACTGGACAAAACCCTGAAGGTAGGCGCTGCGACGGAATGGAAAGCCACAGCACCGCAGGCGGGTGGCAACACGCGCCCGGTTCTCAATCCCGGCGACCACAATGATATCGTCGGCCATGTGACGGAGCCGACTGAAGGTGATGTCGAAGCCGCCATGCAGCGGGCCGCGGCCTCAAGCTGGCCCTCCACGCTGGTGGAAGAACGTGCCGCCTGCCTGGAGCGGGCCGCCGACGCGATGCAGGCCGAAATGCCCGCCCTGCTCGGCCTCATCATGCGCGAAGCGGGAAAATCCATGCCCAACGCCATTGCCGAGGTGCGCGAGGCGATCGACTTCCTGCGTTATTACGCAGCGGAAGCCCGCAGGAACTTCAAATCCGGCGAAACGCCGCTCGGCCCGGTCGTCTGCATCAGCCCGTGGAATTTCCCGCTTGCGATCTTCATCGGTCAGGTGACGGCGGCGCTGGTTGCCGGCAATCCGGTTCTGGCGAAGCCCGCCGAAGAAACGCCGCTGATCGCAGCGCAGGGCGTGCGCCTGCTGCATGAGGCCGGCGTTCCGCAGGATGCCGTGCAGCTTCTGCCGGGCGACGGCAAGACGGGTGCCGCACTTGTTGGCTCACCCCTTACAGCCGGCGTGATGTTTACGGGCTCGACGGAAGTGGCGCGGCTCATTCAGGGCCAGCTTGCCGGCCGGGTTCTGGCCAATGGCCAGCCGGTGCCGCTGATCGCCGAAACCGGCGGCCAGAACGCCATGATCGTCGATTCCTCTGCACTTGCCGAGCAGGTCGTCGCCGATGTCATCGCGTCTGCCTTCGACAGCGCCGGCCAGCGCTGCTCGGCGCTGCGCATCCTCTGCCTGCAGGAAGATGTGGCGGACCGCACGCTGACCATGCTGAAAGGCGCGCTGCACGAATTGCGCATCGGCCGCACCGACAAGCTTTCCGTCGATGTCGGCCCCGTCATTACCGCCGAGGCGAAGGGCATCATCGAAAAGCATATCGAGGGCATGCGCGGGCTCGGCCATGGCATCGAACAAATCACGCTTGCCGGCGAAACCGGCAAGGGCACCTTCGTGCCGCCGACAATCATCGAGATGAAATCGCTCGCCGATCTGAAGCGCGAAGTCTTCGGCCCGGTGCTGCACGTCATCCGCTTCAAGCGCGACAATCTCGACCGGCTGATCGATGAGATCAACGCCACCGGTTACGGCCTGACCTTCGGCCTGCATACCCGCCTCGACGATACGATCCAGCACGTTCTGTCCCGCGTCGCGGCCGGCAATCTTTATGTGAACCGCAACATCATCGGCGCGGTGGTAGGCGTGCAGCCCTTTGGCGGACGCGGCCTCTCCGGCACCGGCCCAAAGGCGGGCGGCCCGCTCTATCTCGGCCGTATGACGCAGACCGCACCGAAGATCGACCGCATCGCCAGCCAGCAGGATCAGGCCGCCGTCGATCTCGCCCGTTGGCTGGATGAAAACGGCGAGACTGTCGCGGCCGAAGCCGCACGGCAGGCGGCGGCACTTTCCGGCCTCGGCTTCGAAACCGAGCTGACGGGTCCCGTCGGCGAGCGCAATGTCTATGCGCTGCATCCGCGTGGAAAGGTTCTGCTGGTTCCGTCAACCGAACAGGGGCTTTACCGCCAGCTTGCGGCAGCGCTTGCGACCGGAAACGCAGTTGTCATCGATAATGCTTCGGGACTGGAGAAATCCATTTACGGACTGCCGGCAAGCGTGACCTCGCGCATCGTCTGGGCGGATGACTGGGAAAAATCAGCGCCCTTCGCCGGCGCGCTGGTCGAGGGCGATGCGGAGCGTATCGTGGCGGTCAATAAAAAGATCGCCGCCCTGCCCGGCCCGCTGGTTCTCGTTCAGGCCGCGGCAACGGAAGCGCTTTCCGGGGAAAGCCAGCCCTATAATCTCGACTGGCTGGTCGAAGAAGTCTCCGTCAGCGTCAACACCACAGCCGCCGGCGGCAATGCCAGCCTGATGAGCATTGGCTGATGATATCGTCCGGCGGGGTCTCGGCCCTGCCGGTTCACGCCTTATCCGTTGGTGTCGCCACGGCCGAAGAGCTGGTTCAGAACCTGCTCTTCCAGCCTTGCGAATTCCGCAGTGCCATGACGGCGCGGACGCGGCAGTTTCACATCGAGATCGAGCGCGATGCGCCCTTCGTCGATGACGACGATGCGATCCGCAAGCGCCACGGCCTCGGAGACATCATGGGTGACTAGTACGGCGGTGAATTTCTGCTTGCGCCAGATGCGCTCCAGCAGAAGCTGCATTTCAATGCGGGTGAGCGCATCGAGCGCGCCAAGCGGCTCATCCAGCGCCAGGATTTGCGGATGGGCCACCAGCGCGCGCGCCAGCGCCACGCGCTGCTTCTGGCCGCCGGAAAGCACATAGGGCCATTCGCCAGCCCGGTCTTTCAGACCGACCTCTTCGAGAATTGTAAGCGCCTGCTCCTGCGCCGCCTCGCCCTTGGCGATGCCGGTCAGCCCCACGGAGACGTTGCTCGCGATACGTTCCCACGGCAGAAGACGCGGCTCCTGAAACATCATGCGGGTGCGGCTCGATGCATCTTTCGAGACGGTTCCGGTGGTCGGCGTGTCGAGGCCGGCCAGAATGCGCAGGAGCGTGCTCTTGCCACAGCCGCTCTTGCCGATGATGGCCAGAAACTCACCTTCCCGCACATCGAGATCGATGCCGCGCAGAACCGGTTTATCGCCGAAGCTCTTCGCCACATTGCGGAAGCTGAAGGCAACCTTGCCTTCTGTCGTCTTCTCGCGTTGTTCGATTTTCCCTTGGGAAGGGAGGGATGGCGGGGCATCCGGGCGTCTCAGCGTCGTCACATTGCCGGTCGACATGGGTTACCTCAGACTTTCTTGAAGGCTGGATGCCATTGCAGGAAGATGCTTTCGAGGAAGCGGGCGAAACTGTCGGCCAGCTTGCCGAGAAGCGCATAGATGAGGATCGACAGTACCACGACGTCGATCAGCAGGAACTCGCGCGCCTGCATGGCCATATAGCCGAGGCCGGACGAGGAAGAGATGGTTTCGGCGACGATCAACGTCAGCCACATGATGCCGAGCGCATAACGCAGGCCGGTGAAAATGGCAGGCAGCGCACCGGGCAGGATGACCCGCCGGAACAGCGTGAAGGGCGACATGCCATAGGTGCGACCCATTTCCACCAGTTGCGGATCGACACCCTGAATGCCGAGCAGCGTGTTGATGTAGATCGGGAAAAACACACCGAGCGCGACGAGGAACAGCTTCGCCTCCTCATCGATGCCGAACCAGAGGATGACCAGCGGAATGAGCGCCAGATGCGGAATATTGCGGATCATCTGCAGCGTCGTATCGGTGAAGCTGCGGGAGAATTTGGAGAGGCCATTGGCCAGGCCGAAGATGAAGCCGATGGAGCCGCCAATGGCGAAACCGGCGAGTGCGCGGGCGGAACTGACGCCGATATTGGCGACAAGCTCACCCGAAAGCAGAAGCCGCCAGAAGGCTTCCGCAACGGCGGAAGGGGCTGGAAGGACATTTCCTGAAATAAGCCCGACGCGGGAGGCCGCTTCCCAGCCTGCAAGAATGATGGCGGGAAGCAGCCAGCCCGTGATGCTTCCAACCTCGATGCGCGTTCTGATGCTCATGGCGAAGTCTCCGGATCGGGGATCAGTTCGTCGCACCCGACCAGACGGCATCCTTGATGCTGATCTGTTTCGGGATCAGGCCGAGACGATAAAAGCGGTCGGCGGTTTCCTGCTGGCTGGCGACGATCTTGTCGTCGATTTTGGTAATGCCGAATTCCGAGCGGTTCGCGGCGAGCGTCTGCGCCTCCAGCGGCACGCCCGTCACCTCATGCAAAGCTGCGGCGACCTTGTCGCGGTTGGCAGCAGACCATTTCGCCGCCCGCCCAGAGCATCGATGGTGATGTTGATCGTATCCGCATTGGATTTGGCGTAATCACGATTGGCGAGGAAATAGGTGCTGACGGCGAGCACATCGCTGGTGCGGGCCAGAGTGACCGGCTTGTAGCGGGTTTCGGCAATCGCATAGAACGGATCCCAGACGGCCCAGGCGTCGATCTTGTCGCTGGCGAAGGCGGCGGAAGCATCGGCGGGGCTGAGATACACCACCTCGATATCGCTGAATTTCAGGCCGTTCTTCTCCAGCGCCGCCACCAGCAGATTATGCGCGCTGGTGCCCTTGCCGACGCCGACCTTCTTGCCCTTGAGATCGGCAACCGACTTGATGCCGCTTTCGGGCTTGGTGAAGATCGCCTCACCCTTGCCGTTCGAAGGAAGGGCCGCGACATAAACGATGGCGGAACCGGCCGCCTGACCGAAGATCGGCGGCGCATCGCCCGTCCAGCCGACATTGATGGAGCCGACATTCAGGGCTTCCACCAGCGGCGGGCCAGCGGTGAATTCGACCCAGGAAACCTTCACGCCCTTGGCCTCAAGCGCCTTTTCGATGACGCCCTGCTGGCGGGCGATCACCGGCAGGCCGGTTTTCTGATAACCGATCTTCAGCTCTTCCGCCGCCTGCACCTGTAGCGGCAGGACGGAGAATGCGGCGGCAACAAAAAGGCTGGCGGAAAGCGCGCGGCGGGTGATGGCTGGCATTTCATCTCCTTATCACCGGCGCTCTTGCCGGGTTGCGATATGGAGCAATGCTAGGATTTTCGATTAAAACGATAGAGAGACGATAATTCAATATCAGCAATATTGCGGGAATAAAATTCCGCGCAAATGCCTCTTTTCCGCAAATCGTCGCGGACCTTCCCGTCTGAGCCATCGAATAGAAATGCCGGCGCGGATGGAGCCGCGCCGGCATGATGGATCAATTTCTCTATAAAGGACGCGTTTATTCGATATCGAACGAAACGCCCTGCGCCAGCGGCAGCGCCTTGGAGTAGTTGATGGTGTTGGTGGCGCGGCGCATATAGGCCTTCCACGCATCCGAACCGGATTCACGGCCGCCGCCGGTTTCCTTCTCACCGCCGAAGGCGCCGCCGATTTCCGCACCCGAGGTGCCGATATTGACGTTGGCGATGCCACAATCGGAACCTTCCGACGACAGGAACCGCTCCGATTCCTGCATGTCGCGGGTGAAGATCGATGAGGAAAGACCAGCAGCGACGGCGTTATGGTCGTCTATCGCCTGATCGAGATCGCTGTATTTCATGACGTAGAGGATCGGCGCGAAAGTCTCTTCCAGCACAGGCCCAGCCTGCTTCGGCATTTCGACCAGAGCCGGCTTGACGTAATAGGCATCCGGCGCACCCGTATCCACGCGGCCGCCGCCATTCACCACGCCATCATGGGCTTTCGCCGCTTCGAGGGCCTTCTGCATGCCGTCGAAAGCCGCCTTGTCCACCAGCGGGCCGACGAGGGCGGATGTTTCCAGCGGGTTGCCGACGGAAACGGAGGCATAGGCCTTTTTCAGACGCGGCACGAGCTGGTCATAAACGCTGTCATGCACGAAGAGACGGCGCAGCGTGGTGCAGCGCTGGCCGGCCGTGCCCATGGCGCCGAAGGCGATGGCGCGCAGCGCCATGTCGAGATCGGCGGAAGGGCAGACGATGCCGGCATTGTTGCCGCCGAGTTCCAGAATGGCGCGGGCGAAGCGTTTCGCCAGACGCGGGCCGACATCGCGGCCCATGCGGGTGGACCCGGTGGCCGAAACGAGCGGCACTTTGGGATTGTCTACCAGAGCTTCACCCACGGCGCGGTCGCCGATCAGCAGCTGCGAAAGACCTTCCGGCGCATCGCCGAAACGGGCGGCGGCGCGCTCGAAGATGCCCTGCACGGCAAGCGCCGTGAGCGGGGTCTTTTCCGAAGGCTTCCAGACAACCGAATTGCCGCAGACGATGGCGAGCGCCGCATTCCACGACCAGACGGCGACCGGGAAGTTGAAGGCGGAGATGACGCCCACGACACCGAGCGGATGCCAGGTTTCCATCATGCGATGGCCGGGGCGTTCGGTGGCGATGGTGAGACCATAAAGCTGGCGGGAAAGGCCAACCGCGAAATCGCAGATATCGATCATTTCCTGCACTTCGCCGAGGCCCTCGGAGGGAACCTTGCCCGCTTCCAGCGAGACGAGACGGCCGAGATCGGCCTTGAAGGCGCGCAGTTCCTCGCCGAGCAGCCGGATCAACTCGCCACGGCGGGGCGCCGGCACATTGCGCCATGTCTTGAAGGCGGCATCGGCCCGGTCGATCACGGCTGCGACACCCTCGACCGAAACGGTCTTGAGATTCGCGACCTGTTCACCCGTCACCGGGCTGAAGGAGGCCATATCGCCGCCGGTATAAAGATCGCGGGCAACGCCCATCCTGTCGAGCAGGGCCGCAGCTTCCTGTTTCACGTCGAGCTTCGTGGTCGCATCCATGTCCATCGTCCTTTTGGCTTAAAAGGGGAGGAAAGGCCGTTTCGATACGGCGCTTTCAACTCCCGTCACTCTTCTTTCCCCGAATTTGCCATTCGTTATGTGAAACTGATGTTTTACACCGTTCCATTCTTTCCCGTAATCATATATGGCCATAATGACCCTTTTCCAATGAGGAAAGCGGGTAAGTTGATGCGAGAATGGAATGGATCCGCGCAGAAGACTGGTCCCCGACATCGTTACCCTGCAGGCGTTCGAATGCGCGGCACGGCATGGCAATTTTACGCGTGCTGCGGAAGAACTCAACCTCACGCAGAGCGCGGTGAGCCGACAGATCGGCGAACTGGAAGCGCAGACCGGAATGCAGCTTTTTGAGCGCATCCGCAGGCGGGTCGTGCTTTCGGAGGCGGGGCGCAAATTCCTGCCCGATGTGCGGCGCCTGTTGCAGCAATCCGAACAATTGATGGTGCGCGCGGTTTCAGCCGGAACATCGCACGCATCGCTTTCCGTCGCGACATTGCCCACCTTTGGCAGCCGCTGGCTGATGCCGCGCCTCCACCGCTTCATCGACGCCAATCCGGACATGACGATCACCATCGGCTCGCGCTCGCACCCTTTCGATTTCGACGAGGAAGGGTTCGATCTCGCCATTCATTATGGCCAGCCGGTCTGGGCGCATGGCACCTGCACATTTTTGTGCAACGAAGTGATCGTGCCGGTCGCAAGCCCCGCCCTGCTACGCCGCGCCAGCGTGAGCAAGCCGCAGGATCTGACCGGGCAACCGCTCCTGCATGTGACGACACGGCCGAAACTATGGACGGAATGGCTGGAGATGAACGGGGTGACGGCGGAGAATGCCTATCAGGGCAGCCGTTTCGACCAATTCTCGATGATCATCGAGGCCGCCGCAAGCGGCATCGGTTTTGCCCTTCTGCCGAAATATCTCATCGAGGCGGAACTTGCCTCCGGCCGCCTCGAAATCGTCTTCGACATCCCCTTGCAGACCGACAAGAGCTATTACGTCGCCCTGCCGGAAGGACGGCAGGACAATGCACTGGCCCGCGCCTTTCAGGCCTGGCTGCTCGATCAGGTCGGCAAGCCGGTCTAGTCCATCATCCGCTCAGTTCGATGGGCGGAGAGAAACGTCATACAGCCCCGGAAGGTCGGGACCGACGGGCACGATTCGGGTCGGGTTGAGCGCCTTGATGGAATAATAACCGCGCTTGATATGGTCGATATTGACCGTATCGCGCACGCCCGGAATGGTCAGCACCCGCATCATATAGGCCTGAAGGGCGGGATAATCGGCGATGCGGCGAAGATTGCATTTGAACAGACCATAATAGGCGGCATCGAAACGAACCAGCGTCACGAAAAGCCGGACATCCGTTTCGGTCAGCAGATCGCCGAACAGGAAAGGCCTGCCTGAGACGAGGCGGCTTTCGAGCTCCCGAAGCATCGCGAACACATCGGCGAAAGCCTCTTCATAGGCGATCTGCGTGGTGGCGAAACCGGTTCTGTAAACGCCGTTGTTGAGGCGCGGATAGATGCGGTCATTGAGAGCGTCGATCTCGTCCCGCAGACCTTCCGGATAGAGGTCCAGGCTATTATCGGCCAGAGCGCCGAAACCGGAATTCAGCATGCGCAGAATATCGGCGGATTCGTTGTTGACGATGGTTTTCGTCTTTTTGTCCCAAAGCACGGGCACGGTGGCGCGGCCGGTATAGTGCGGATCCGCGCTGGTATAGACCTCGTGCATATAGGTGAAGCCGTTGAGCGTATCACGATCCGCGCCCGGATAGTCGCCGAATTTCCAGCCCTCGTCGGAAAGCGCCGGCTCAACCACGGAAACGGAAATCACCTCTTCCAGCTTCTTCAGCTTTCGGCCGATCAGCGTGCGCGATGCCCATGGGCAGATCAGCGCGACGTAAAGATGATAACGGCCGCTTTCGGCCGCATAGCCGCCCTCACCCGTCGGCCCCGCCGAACCGTCAGGCGTCACCCAGTTGCGGAAGCCGGAGGTCTGACGAACGAAGCCGCCTTTCTTGTCGGTCGCCTGCACCGGATGCCATTCGGCGGTCCATTTTCCATCCACGAGCATTTGCGGCTCTCCGTTCATCTAAAGATGAAAGCCTTATGGGCTGGGTTGCCGCCGCTTCACAAGCCGCGCTTCGGTTGACGCACTGTTTCCGATCAAGGGTGAGTTCAAAGCCGGTTGCGGAAAAACGGGTTCCAGCGCACGGTGCCGAGCCTCACCTTTTCGCGGATCATCGTCAGCAGTCCCGATGCGGCGATGACGGCCAGACCAAGCACGGCGACCGCATCCGGATATTCGTGGAAAAAAGCCATGCCGATCGCCACGGCCCAGAGGATTTGCGAATAATGCGATGGCGCGATCTGGCTTGCCGGCGCGATGCGGGTTGCGACCAGAAGGGTGATCTGCCCCGTGGCCGTGCAAAGGCCGATGAAGGCGAAGGCCAGGAGCTGGTGCAGATTTGGCATAACGAATTCGGGGATGGAGGCAATACCGTTGAAGGTGAGGCCGTAGATGAGCAGCACGCCCATGATCGAGGTGCGCTTTTCCTTGCCCGCAAGCGAGCGCAGCAAAACGATGGTCATTGCCGCGAGGAACGCAACGCCGATGGCGGCGAAATGTCCGAGTTCCAGCGTCTTGAAGCCCGGCCGCACGACGAGGATCACGCCGACGATACCCGCCAGAACCGCCGCCCATCGCCATGGACCGATATTCTCCTTCAGCACGACGGCGGAAAGCACGGTCACGAAGAGCGGCGACAGGAAGATCAGCGCATAGGCTTCCGCCAGCGGAATGGTAGTGAAGGCGTAGATGCCGAAAATACCCGCGAAAAGGCCGGAGATGGCGCGCCCGTGCACGGCGAAGGGCCGGCTCATGCGCCAGAATTCACGCCACCTTTCCTCGCGCGGCTTGCTGAAGAAAATGAAGATGCCGGAAAACAGAATGCTGAAGAAGCCGATTTCGAAAACGCTGATCTGCGATCCAAGCGACTTGATGGTGGCATCGCCCATGGAAAAGGTCGCATAAGCGAACAGACCGAGCAGAAAACCCTTTTGCATTTGAACGTCCCCAAACACCGACCGCAATGCAAAGCATCCCCCGGCCGCGTGGAACGCGACCCGGACGCCCCTTCAAGGGACAGACAGTCTGGCAGATTTGATCCTCAGCCCTATGGCTAGACCCGGCTACCTATGAGTGCAAGCCGCAAAAGAAGTAAAATTGCCCGATTGGACCCGGCCAGTGCAAATGGCTGCAAGGTGCGGCAAATTTGTCCCGCCATGGCCATCACATCCCCGTCATGGAAAGAGGTTAGCCGGTGTTGATCGTGGCGCTTGGCGACGGGCATGAAGGCGGCTAAATATTATCGTGCGATTTTCATCCGCCGATTTCCCCGGCTGGTATTGCCGCGTTAACATGGCCTCGCTAACCGAAAGGAAAAAGAATGCGGATTGTGATGATCGGTTCGGGTTATGTCGGCCTCGTGTCCGGCGCGTGTTTTGCGGATTTCGGCCATGACGTGGTCTGTGTCGACAAGATGCCGGAGAAGATCGAAGCCCTGAAAAACGGCCATATTCCGATCTTCGAGCCGGGTCTCGATGTCATCGTCGCCAACAATGCCAAGGCCGGGCGGTTGAGCTTCACCACCGATCTTTCCGCAGCCGTTGCCAATGCCGATGTCGTCTTCATCGCGGTCGGCACGCCCTCGCGGCGCGGCGATGGCCATGCGGATCTCGGTTATGTCTATGCGGCGGCAAAAGAGATCGCCCATGCGCTGGACGGTTTCACGGTCATCGTCACCAAATCCACCGTTCCCGTCGGCACTGGCGACGAGGTGGAGCGTATCATCCACGAGGAAAACCCCTCGGCCGATTTCGCCGTGGTCTCCAACCCGGAATTCCTGCGCGAAGGGGCGGCCATCGAAGATTTCAAGCGGCCGGACCGCATCGTCGTCGGCCTTTCGGATGAGCGCGCCCGCCCCGTCATGACCGAGGTTTATCGCCCGCTCTATCTCAACCAGTCGCCACTGCTCTTCACCACAAGGCGCGCTTCCGAACTCATCAAATATGCCGCCAATGCCTTTCTGGCGATGAAGATCACCTTCATCAACGAAATGGCTGACCTCTGCGAAAAAGTCGGCGCCAATGTGCAAGACGTGTCGCGCGGCATCGGTCTCGATGGCCGTATCGGCCCGAAATTCCTGCATGCCGGCCCCGGTTATGGCGGCTCCTGTTTCCCGAAGGACACGCTGGCGCTCGCCAAGACCGCGCAGGATTATGACGCGCCGGTGCGGCTGATCGAAACCACCATCGCCATTAACGACAACCGCAAACGCGCCATGGGCCGCAAGGTCATCAATGCGGTGGGCGGCGATGTGCGCGGCAAGAAGATCGCCGTGCTTGGGCTGACCTTCAAGCCGAATACCGACGACATGCGCGACAGCCCCGCAATCGCCATCATCCAGACCCTGCAGGACGGCGGTGCGAAGGTGGTCGGTTACGACCCGGAAGGCATGGCGAATGCCCGCCACCTGATGGAAGACATCGAATACGCGGCCGGCCCCTACGAGGCGGCGGAAGATGCCGACGCCGTGGTGATCGTGACGGAATGGAACCAGTTCCGCGCGCTCGACCTGCCGCGCCTGAAGGCGATCATGAAAACCCCTGTTCTGGTGGACCTGCGCAATATCTACCGCACGGATGAGGTCGCCGCGCATGGTTTCATCTATGCCGCGGTCGGTCGTCCGCATGAAGGCGGTTCCGACAAGGGCGCATAGAGGTTTCGTTTTCGCCATTTCATTAAAAGGTTTTCTGCGCTTCGGTCAGACCGCAAACGCACCAAGGGATTCGGGATATAATCATCATGCGTTATCTGGTTACCGGCACGGCGGGCTTCATCGGCTTTTACGTTGCCAAGCGACTATTGGACGCCGGCCATTTCGTGACCGGCTTCGACGGCATGACGAAATATTACGATGTCAGCCTCAAGGAAAAACGCCACGCCATTCTCTCCCGGTCCAACGGCTTCCGGGCCGAAATCGGCATGCTGGAAGATACGGATGCGCTGAAGCGCGCGGCTGAGGCCGCCGAACCTGAAATCATCATCCACCTCGCCGCACAGGCGGGCGTCCGCTACAGTCTTGAAAATCCACGGGCCTATATCGATTCCAATCTCATCGGCTCGTTCAACATGCTGGAGCTCGCGAGAAGCTTGCAGGTCAAGCACCTGATGCTGGCGTCGACCTCTTCCATCTACGGCGCCAACGAGAAAATACCCTTCGCGGAAAGCGACAAGGCCGACGAACCGATGACGCTTTACGCCGCCACCAAAAAGTCGATGGAGCTGATGGCGCACAGCTATGCCCATCTACACAAGCTGCCCACCACCGCCTTCCGTTTCTTTACGGTCTATGGCCCCTGGGGACGTCCGGACATGGCGCCGATCAAATTCGTCGACGCCGTTTCCAACGGCCGGCCGATCGATATTTACGGACAAGGCAATATGAGCCGCGATTTCACCTATATCGACGATCTGGTGGAGGGCATCGTCCGGTTGAGCGCGGTCATCCCTTCCGAGGAAAACCGTGTTACGCAGGAAGGTGTCACCGACACGCTCTCACACCACGCGCCCTTCCGCGTGGTCAATATCGGCGGCGGCCAGCCGGTGGAGCTGATGCATTTTGTCGAGACGGTCGAAAAGGCGGTCGGCAAACCCGCGATCCGCAACATGCTGCCGATGCAGCAGGGCGATGTTCCCCGCACCTTCGCTTCGCCCGATCTTCTGAGGGCATTGACCGGTTACGTGCCGCAAACCCCGGTCGAGGAGGGCATCAAGGCCCTCGTCGCCTGGTATCGCGAGATGCACCCGGCCGAATTACGGGAATAACCTCACAGCGTCGCCAGCAGGCGGTTGGAGATGGTGCCGCCGGAAGCGCTCTGCATGGCGATCTTGGTTTCCACGGCCTCGATGATCGTGTCGCTGAAATCCATCTCCGTGAGATCGCGGATGTTGGAAAGGCCACCCGGGGAAAACACGTTCACTTCCAGTATCTTGTCGCCAACGATATCCAGCCCGACAAGGAACATGCCGTCCTCCACCAGCTTCGGCCGCACCATTTCGGCGAGCGCCACGATTTCATCGGTCACCGTCGCCGCCTCCGCCGTACCATGGGCATGAATATTGGAGCGCAGGTCTCCCTTGGCCGGCACGCGGCGAAGGGCGGCATATTTGCCTTCACGCATCAGCGGGCGGCCATTCATCATAAAGAAGCGGATGTCGCCATCCTTGGCGGCCGGCAGATAGGCCTGCGCGATCAGATAACCTTCGAGGCTCACCGCCTCGAAAATCTGGTTGAGATTGGTCTCCTTGCTGGAGCCGATCTTGAAGACGTTCTTGCCGCCGGAGCCCTGCAGCGGCTTGACGATGACGCCCTTGGGGTGCGCGTCGGCAAAGGCACGGATTTCCTCGACATTGCGCGAAATGATCGTGGTCGGGCGGACAATTTCGGGAAAGCTCTGGAAATATAGCTTGTTCTGCGCGAGCGCCAGACCTTCGGGATCGTTCAGCACCACGACGCCGCGCTGTTCGGCAAGCCGCCCGAACAGGATGCCGGCATGCACCGCCCATGGCCGCGTCGTCTGATCGAGCGAAGGGTCGTTGCGCAGCATCAGCGCATCGATCTCCTCGACATCCATGGTCCGCCGCTCCAGCGCCTTGTCCTGAAGCGTGGAATGGAACGTCTCGCCTTTCTTGACTTTACCCTTCGGCAGCACGGTGGCGTGAATGGTCAGGCTGTCGTCCGAGCGCAACGTGAAATCGCCGGGCGTCAGATAGACCACCTCATGGCCGCGATTGAGCGCCGCCATGGCAAGCAGCCCGGTGGCGTAGTTGGGTCCCTCTGTTTCGATGGAATTGACGAAAAATGCGATACGCATGAAGCCCCTCCTATAATGTCGCCAGTTCGGCAATGGATAATCCCGCCCGTATTTTTTCCAGCCGTTCGTTGGCCTTGGCGGGCAGCAGGAATGCGGGCCTGACACCCGGCGGACGAAGCAGGCCGCGCAGGGCCAGCTCCTGCATCACCGGGAAATGGGCGGCGGCGATCTTGCCCATCCAGAACGGATCGAGCGCCCCGCCCCTGCGCAGATGCTCCAGCACCTCCGCCAGCCCGCGCAGATAGATCGCATCCTTGGAAAGGCCGCCGCCGCGATAGATGCGCAGCACCATGTTGAAGGCCCCGGCCTCATCGAAACCGTGATCGCGGGTCATGATGCGGAAGGTCTCCACGAAGCTTGCCCCATCCAGCATGGCGGCGCAGCCGATAACACGGCCGGCGATCAGCCGCAGGCGCTCGCGCGTCATGCCTCCGGCCAGATGTTCCGCCAGCACCGCCAGCCCTTCCTGCACGCCCTCATAACCGGAAAGGCCGGTGCGGAAGAGGCGCAACCCCTGAAACGAGCCGTTGAAATAGGTGAGAAGATGCACGCCGATCTCATGCGACAACAGCGCCTCGACACGGCGTTGTTCCATGACGGTGTGGCGAGAAATCAGAAGCTTCTCGCCCGTCACCATCAGGCCCGGCGGCAGGTCGTCGCGGATTTCGACGCGCGCCTTGAATTCCGGATCTTCCGCAAGATAGGTCTCGACCATCTCCCGCGACTTCTTGGCGACCGCGTAACAATCGACCATGGCGATTTCACTGGTCTCCTCCCTACGCGGGCAATCCGCAAGCACCCGCAGCGCCAGCTGAAGGAGGGCCGGTTCGACAGCGCCATAAAGGGCGCGTGAAAAATCGGTGAAGGTGCGATGGTGCAGATTGGCGAGCATCGTCAGCTGCAGATCGATCTCCTGCTGTTTCTCCCGGTAGAGATTATAAAGCACCGGGTCTTCCAGATGATCGAAAACGACGGAATAAAGCTTGCGTTTCTGCTCCTCGACATCGACGCCGAGCGGCCGGTAGAGCAGGCGCGGCGCGAACTGAAAGCCGCCATCGCGAAACTCCTCGAAGGCCCGGCGGGCATTGATGGGCGTGACGGAAAGCAGAAAATCGAAGGATGAAACAATATCGTCGACGGACCGGTCGGCACGCCTGACCGCATCGACGAAGGCCTTGCGCCCCAGCGCCCGATGGCTGGTAACCTTGAGCGCGTCCTTGCCCGAAGCGAAGGATGAAAAAGCCTGCAAGCCGGCATCGAAAAGATCGGCGATCATCGTCACCCGCAGGCCCGGATAATCCGCACCGGATTCCGGCTGGCGGTAGATAGGCGCAAAACGCACGCTGATACAGGGAAAATCGAGGCCCGCTTTCTTGAAGCGCTGAACCGGATCGGCATCCGGTTCCGGCCGGGTGATGCGCGGCGTGCGAAAACGTACCTCGGCATCGCAAACCGCCTTGATGAAGACCCGGCGGGCATTCTGCGTTTCGGGTTCAGCCGTCGCCGAGACGGAAACCTCATAATGCGGCAGGAAAGGCGAATCGTCGGCCAGCAGGATGTCATGCTCCAGCTCGCCGATATCGAGGACCATGAAGGCGCCGAAACGCTGCCGCATGACCGTACCAACGGCCTCGATCAGCGGCGCAGCCTCCTGAATGGTCGACGCGATCAGATAGGAGGCATGGGCAGCGGCGATATCGCGGGCGGCTAGATTTTTCGTGCCGCCCGTCAGATGCAGGCAGAGAAACGGCAGCGGCCGGTCGATATGCAGACGGCCGTCTTTGCCGACATCGCGGCGAATGGCCTTGCCGGCCTCGAGGCAGGACACGACGTCATCGACCAGATCGGCGATGGGAGACGGTGCGCTGCGGGCGGGAGAGAGGTTCATCGCCGCGACCTCAGGCACTCTTCGAGTACCGGCTGGAGTGCTGCGATCGCTTGGCGGATATCCGCTACCACACGCGCATCCGGCTTTCCCGTCCACTCGTCCATGAAGAACTTCTTGAACTCGATTGCGATGGCGCAGCCATTTTCGGCGAACCTTTCGTGGATGAAACGGGTCTGCTCCCCCTTGCCCTGAAACGCCACGTTCTCGCGAACATCGAGGCGGCGTCCGCCGATGGTCGCTGACGCGAAATGGTGCCCGACCGCGCTCACGATATCTCCCCAGCGGCTGCGATCCATGGAAAAGGTGCCGATATTGATATCGGGCGCTTCCGCCTGCGCCGTCGGCGGCGCGGCGGCGCCCTGCCGGCGATGATTATAGCTGTGCACATCCAGCACCACGAAAGCGCCGTGCCGCCTTTCGATTGCAGAGAGCACGGTCTCCAGCATCGCATAATAGTCGGCGTGAAAATCGAGCGACTGCCGGATGGCTTCCCGCGCCGGCTCCTCTTTCCAGACCTCAAGCCCCCAGGATTGTTCCGGCTTCAGATAGATCGCCTGATCGGCCGCACGGTTGAGATCGATTTCGAATCGCGAATGGTGAACGACGAGACGGTTCGTCAGTCCCGCAACCATCTCACCGGTGAAAGGGTCTTCCTCCCGCAGCCGCTGTTCCGGGGAAAGGGCGATGAGCCCGGATACGTCCGGTCTAATGCGATGACCGTCGTGAATGGCCGTGCCGATAACCGGTGAATTGCCGAAATCGATCGACCAGAAACCCTTGTTTTCGTTGTTACCGTGGTATTCGCCGTCGCTCTGTCTGGCTGCCATGCTGCCTCCCCTGCATCGGGGATAAAACAGCGGGACATGCCCGTTTGTTCCGGTAAAAAATTGCGCGCGATACATTCGGCTTCGGCAACGACACCGCCGGAAAAAACTGCGGAACCTTACCGGAAAGCTCACGTTGTTCCAGCAGGAGGGGCCGCCGTGTCAAGCGGACGCGATGGCGCTGAAGAACATCGGGATTTTTCCGTTTTCTCCCGGTGGCCAACGAAATGGCAGCCGAGCTTCTTACCCATCCGGCACCCCTCCGTTCCCGCTTTCCACGCACAAGGAGCCGCGACATGGAAAAGACCGAAACACGCAAACTTGCGGAAGAATATTTGCGTCTCGGCGGCACGCGTCAGGTGATGATCGACGACAACAAGACCTTCGTGCGCCAATGGCAGCACGAACCGGCGGAAGCCGAACGGTTCTGGCAAACGCACATCGAAAATCTCGACGCGGAGCGCCTCAAGGACGTGGAATTTTTCCTGCCCTCCATGAATTCCGACAAGGGCAAGTGAACCCAGAAGGAGACAGACATGACTGCCATCAACGCTGCAAAAATCCTCATTCTCGCAACGGACGGCTATGAGCGTTCCGAATTGCGCGTGCCCTATGACCGGCTGAAGGCCAAAGGTGCGGACGTCAAGATCGCCTCCATCAAGGAGGGCGAGATCAGGAGCTGGGACAAGAAGAACTGGGGCGACAGCATCGCCGTCGACCTTCTCGCCAAAGCCGTAAAAACGGAAGATTTTGACGCGCTGGTTCTTCCCGGCGGCCAGATCAATCCGGACGTTCTGCGCCATGACGAGGATGCGATGCGGGTGGTGCGCGATTTCATCAAATCCGGCAAGGTGGTGGCCGCCATCTGCCACGCGCCATGGCTGCTTGTCGAAGCCGACGCCCTGCGTGGCCGCGACGCCACCTCCTATTGGTCCATCAAGACCGACCTCAAGAACGCCGGCGCCAACTGGAAGGATGAAAAGGTGGTGACCGACAAGGGGATCATTACCTCCCGCAGCCCTGACGATCTCGATGCCTTCGTCGCCAAGATCGTGGAAGAGGTCGAGGAAGGCCGCCACGAACGCCGCGCCGCTTAAGACACGCACCCTATTCCCGTGCCGCCGGTTTCCAGGCGACACTTCTATTTGGGAGGAAGACATGAAAAGCAGATTGCTGGCAAGCGGCGCGGAGCGTACCTTCATCCTCGTCATCGATCCCGAGGAAGAAGCATTCGAGGCCATCAGGCGCTTTGCCAAGGTCGAGAACATCAACGCCGCCTCGGTGAGCGCGATAGGCGCCTTCGCCACGGCAACACTCGCCTTTTTCGATCTTTCGACGCAGGACTATAAGGAAATACCGGTCACCGACCAGAGCGAGGTTCTGAGCCTGCTCGGCGATATCACCCTTGACGAGAACGACACGCCCAATCCGCACCTGCATGTGGTTCTGGGCTTTGCCGATGGCTCCACCAAGGGCGGCCATTTTCTAAAAGGGGTGGTGCGGCCGACGCTGGAAGTCGTCATCCGCGAAACACCTGCGGAATTGCGGCGCAGCTATCGCCCGGAATTCGGCATCGCTCTCATCGACCCCGCGAAATAAACCCACGGAACCGGAGAAACGCCATTGCGTTATCGCTCTGGACAGGGGGCGGCATGGTGGCGGCAATCAATCGAAGAGATGCGAACGATGACGAGGTCGGGCAATTTCTGATCGGCCTCGCGCGCGGCACGGCAGGTGCATTGCTGTTTGCCCTGCCCATGCTGATGACCATGGAAATGTGGTTTCTCGGTCTTTACATCAATTCCTGGCGGCTTCTGCTGCTCTGCATCCTCAACCTGCCGCTGCTGCTTCTTCTCGCCCGCCGCATCGGTTTCGAAAATGTTCACTCCTGGAGCCAGGCGCTGCGCGATGCGATAACGGCCTATGGGCTGGGCATTGCGGTCAGTGCCGCCGTGCTGCTGCTGTTCGGCATTCTGAACGACCAGATCACCGCCTCCAACATCGTTGCCAAGATTGCGCTGCAATCCGTTCCAGCCAGCATCGGCGCGCTGCTTGGGCGCAGCCAGCTCGGTCAGCATTCCGACGCGGAGGATGAAGAGGAGGGCGAATATTCCGGCGAGACGGGTTATCTGCACGAACTGTTCATGATGGTGGTCGGCGCGCTTTTCCTCAGCCTCAATGTCGCGCCGACGGAAGAAATGATCCTGATCGCCTATAAGGTGACGCCCTATCACATTCTGGCGCTTTGCCTGCTGTCGATCGCCATCATGCATGGCTTTGTCTACGCGCTTCACTTCAAGGGCTCGCACCAGCTTCACGAAGGGCAGATGTGGTGGCAATCCTTCATCCGCTTCACCCTGCCCGGCTATGTCATCGCCATCGCCATCAGCATCTATACGCTCTGGACCTTCGAGCGCCTCGACCACACCTCGCTGTCGCAGATCATGAATGCCGCCGTCATTCTCGGCGTTCCAGCCTCGATCGGCGCGGCCTCTGCCCGGCTGATCCTGTGAGGACAAGATGACGATATCCAAGGGCCGCAAACATACGGAAAGCCCCGAGCCCCATTGGGTGGAATGGCTGACGGGCGCCATCTGCACGCTTCTTGTCGCCGCCATGCTCGGCTGGATCGGTTATGATATTTATCGCTACAGGCCGGAGGATGCCCGCTTCGAAATCGCCGTTACCGGCGTGGAGGCGCAGGCCGGGCAATACCGGGTGCGGTTCGATATCCGCAACCTTTCCATGACGACGGCGGCGCAGGTGCAGGTGCGCGGCGACCTGCAGCAAAACGGCGCGACGCTGGAGAGCGCCGATGTGACATTCGATTACGTCGCCTCGGAGTCTCGCGACACCGGTACGCTTTTCTTCCGCAACGATCCCCGCAGCGCAACGCTCACCATCAATGTCGCCGGCTATATCGAGCCGTGACACCTTTCAGGATGATTTCATGCCGACATCGGAACTGACGAAAGAACGCGACCTCAGGGATTCAAAGCCCGTGTGGGCGGCTACGCCGCGCATCGGCGTCCGCAGCAGGCACACACCGGAGGCCGACCATTACGACACGATCGTCGTCGGCGCCGGCATCAGCGGCGCGCTGGTCTCCCACGCCCTGCAACGGCCGGGTCAATCCATGCTGATCGTCGACCGGCGCGAGCCGGTAATGGGCAGCAGCGTCGCCAGCACCGCGATGATCCAGCACGAAATCGACACGCCGCTGACACAGCTTCGAAAGATGATCGGCAGGCACGTGGCAGACAGGGCATGGCAGCGTTCCGCCCGCGCTGTCCTGCGGCTGGAGGAAATCGTTTCTTCGCTCGGCATTTCCTGCAGCATGAAGCGCAAACAGGCCCTTTATCTGGCTGGAGACGAAATGGGATCGCGCGCGTTGAAGGCCGAAGCGGCAGCCCGCAAAGAAGCGGGCATCGAGACCCGTTTTCTCACCGCCGCGGAACTGAGAGAGCAATACGGCTTGCACCGGACCGGGGCCATCCTCAGCGATATTTCGGCCTCCGCCAATCCCGCGCAACTGACGGCCGGCCTGCTGCGCCACACGGCGGGCGCCGGCGCCGAAATCGTCTCCCAGCTTGAGATCACCGATCTCAGGAACCTCGGCGACGGGGTTGCCCTTGCCACCGCCGGCGGCAAAATTCTTTCAGCACGCAATGTCGTTTTCTGCACCGGCTATGAATTCCTGAAAATGCTGGAGAGCCCGAAACACCAGATCATTTCCACCTGGGCGCTGGCGAGCAGAAAGGGGCTCGACCTCCCCGACTGGCTGGAGAACCATATCGTCTGGGAGGCCTCCGATCCCTATCTCTACCTGCGCACCGACCGGGAGGGGCGGATGATCGCCGGAGGCGAGGACGAGGAAAACCCCACCGCCTACCAGTCGGAACGCAAGCTCGCCGCCAAGGCCGAGACAATCCGCCGCAAGATCGAAAAGCTTCTCGGCATCGATATGGGAAAACCGGAATATCGCTGGGCAGCCGCCTTCGGCACGACCACCACCGGCCTGCCGCTGATTGGCGCGGTGCCCGGAATGAACAACGTCTATGCCGTGATGGGTTTCGGCGGCAACGGCATCACCTTCAGCCAGATCGCCGCTGAAATCGTGGCCACCGCCGTCAATGGCGGCAAGGATCCCGACGCCGATCTTTTCCGCTTCGGCTGATATCGTTCATTCCTCCTTGATGCCCGCCGCCACCTGTAAGCGGCGCAGCGTCCACAGGACGATAATGCCCATTCCCGAAGCGAGAAGGGCAAGCGGCCACATGCCAAGGCCGGCCGAGAGGCCGATTGCCGCCGAAAGCCACATGCTGGCGCCCGTCGTCAGGCCTTTGACATCGCCTCTGGTATAAACGACCACACCCGCCGCGAGAAAGGCGATGCCCGCCGTCACGGCCTCCACCAGCCGGATGGGGTCGAGCCGCGCGGCCTCATGGCCTTCCGCCATCGTCTCCATCATGTGAATGGTGATGACGCAGAAGGTGACGGCGGCAAGGCCGATCAGCATGTTGGTGCGCAGTCCGGCCGTGTTCTTGTGAAACTCACGTTCCAAACCGATCAGGCCGCACAGGATGACCGCGCCGAACACACGCACCAGCAGCACCTCGAAGGGGATGGAAATATTCATGGAAAATTCTTCTGCAAGGCTCTGGGGCACTGTGGCGTCTCCTCCCGAAATTTCTTCACACTAAGTTCGCAAGAGGCGTGTTGGTTCCGCGCGGCAATATAAACGTTGCGCGCAACCGAGCCGGAACCATGGGCGCAGCAAAGGGTTTGTCTCCCGTGCGCATGGGCGCACGTCATGGATTTTCACACATGGGAGAAGGAACAATGGCCGAGAAAAAGCTCGACGACCTGTTTTACGATACGCTGAAGGATATCTACTACGCCGAGAGGCAGATCCTGAAAGCCCTGCCGAAAATGGCGCGGGCGGCGACCGATCCGAAGCTGAAACAGGCCTTTGAAAAACACAAGGAAGAAACGCAGGGACACATCGAGCGCCTGCAGGAAGTGTTCGAGATCATCGGCAGGCGGGCGCAGGGCAAGACCTGCGAAGCGATCCAGGGCATCATTGCCGAAGGTGAGGAGATCATCGACGATTTCAAGGGCACCGCGGCTCTCGATGCCGGTCTCATCTCGTCGGCGCAGGCGGTCGAGCATTACGAGATCGCCCGCTACGGCACGTTGAAAGCCTGGGCGGAAAAGCTTGGACACGGCAATGTCGTTTCCCTGCTGGACGCCACGCTGAAGGAAGAGTCCAAGACCGATGACGCGCTGACTTCGCTCGCCAAGACTTCGATCAATGCGGCAGCCCAGAAAAAGGCGGCATGACGCTGTCTGCTATGACAACAAAAAACCGGAATGGGCGACCATTCCGGTTTTTTTAGTGTCTTGAAACCTGCGGAAGTTACGGCAGGGTATAGGCGATCACATAGTCGCCCGGCTTGGTTCCGACGGAGCCGTGACCACCCGCAACCATCACCACATATTGCTTGCCGCCATCCAGCGCATAGGTCATCGGCGTTGCCTGACCGCCGGCCGGCAGGCGCGCTTCCCAAAGCTGCCTGCCGGTCGTCAGATCATAGGCGCGCAGGTAGTTGTCGACGGCAGCACCGAGGAAGGCGACGCCGCCCTTGGTGATCATCGGCCCGCCAATGCCCGGCACACCCAGTTTGAAGGGCAGCGGCAGCGGCGTCATGTCATGGACCGTGCCGTTCTTATGCTTGTAGGCGATATCGCCGGTGCGCAGGTCAGCACCCGCGACGTAACCCCATGGCGGGGCCTGGCAGGGGATTTTCAGCGGGCCGAGGAACGGGCCCATGAACACGCCATAGGGCGCGCCGTCGTTGCGGTTCAGGCCCTGTTCGCTACCCTTTTCGTCCTGGCCCTTCGGCGGAATGTCGGCGCGCGGCACCAGCCGCGAGGTAAAGGCGAGGTAGGTCGGCATGCCGAACATGACCTGACGCTCGGGATCGACCGCGACGCTGCCCCAGTTGAAGGTGCCGAAATTGCCAGGATAGATGATCGAGCCATTGAGCGAGGGCGGCGTATAGCGACCCTTGTAGTTCAGCTGATGGAAGCGGATGCGGCAGGCGAGCTGATCGAACATGGAGACGCCCCACATGTCCTTTTCCTGCAAGGGCGCCGGTTTGAAGGACAAAGCTGTTGTCGGCTGCGTCGGAGAGGTGAAGTCCTCCGGGATGGCGCCGCCCGGCGCGGGCTCTTCGGTGATCGGCAGAAGCGGCTCGCCGGTGCGCCGGTCGAGAACGTAGATATCGCCCTGCTTGGTGGGGCCGACGAGAGCCGGCACGGTCTGGCCATCCTTGGTGATGTCGAGCAGCACCGGCTGGGCCGGCACGTCCATGTCCCAGAGATCGTGATGAACCGTCTGGCGCACCCAGCGATCCTTGCCGGTGTTTATATCCAGCGCGACGATGGAGGAGGAATATTTCTCCACATTCTCGCTGCGGCCCATGCCGAGCTGATCCGGCACCTGATTGCCGAGCGGGATATAAACGAGGCCGAGGCCTTCATCGTAACTGAAGACCGACCAGCTATTCGGAGAATTGGTGGTGTAGGTTTCACCCGCCGCAATCGGTTCGGTTTTCGCCGGGTTGCCGGAATCCCAGTTCCAGACGAGCGCGCCGCTGTTCACATCGAAAGCACGGATGACGCCGGACTGTTCCTGCGTGGAATAGTTGTCGTTCACTGCACCGCCGATGATGATCTTGCCCGCCACGATGACGGGCGGCGAGGTCGAATAATAGTAACCGGCAGGATTGTATTTCATGCCCTGCTCAAGATGCAGCACACCCTGATCGGCAAAGGACGTGCAGACCTGACCGGTGGCGGCGTCAAGCGCGATCAGCCGCGCATCCGAGGTCGGCAGATAGACGCGCTCGGCGCAGGCCGTGCCTTGAGCGGCATTCGGCTCGGCATAATAGGAAACGCCACGGCAGGTCTGGTGCTGGCGATCCGGATTGAGACCGACATTCGGGTCGTATTTCCACTTTTCCTTGCCGGTGGCGGCATCGATGGCAATCGCCCAATTATGCGGCGTGCAGATATAAAGCGTGTTGCCGATCTTGAGCGGCGTCACCTGATAGGTGGTTTCACCCACATCATCGGGCAGCTTCACATCGCCCGTCTGGTAACGCCAGGCTTCCTTGAGCTGCGAGACATTGTCCACATTGACCTGGGTGAGCGGCGAATAACGCTGGCCGTAGGGTGTGCGGCCATATTGATGCCAGTCACCGTCAGGCACATTGCCGCCATAGGCGGGCGTGGCGGAGGCCGTTTCCTGAGGCAGGGAACCTGCCGTATCGTGCGGATCCTGCGCCATGGAATATCCGGCCACGACGATGGAGGCGAGGACGGAAAGCGCAAGCGGCCAGGCATTCGGCCCATAGCTAAGCCCGGTCGGGCTCGAAAAACCGAGCGGCTTTCTGACCCATGGAACCAGAAGCCAGAGGCCGATGAGAATGATGATGCCGCCGCGCGGGCCAAGTTGCCACCAGTCGAAGCCGACTTCCCAGATGGCCCAGGCAAGCGTCGCGACAATGAAGACGGCATAGACGTGAAGGGCTGCGCGATTGCGCTTGAACAGCAGAATGGCCGTCAGCAGAAAGGCCAGTCCGGAAAGCACGTAATAAAAGCTCCCGCCCAGCATGACGAGCTGAGAGCCGAAACCGAACAGCGCAAGACCGATCAGCGTGAGAACAACTGCAGTGACGGTGACTGCCATGAATGAAACCCCCGATTCCTGTCACTTTGCGTGAAATGAAATCGGGCGCGATCTGGTTCCATGAAAATTATCACCGGTGCGAAAAAACTTCACGCCATGGTGGTCACGGGTTTTGCGGTGCTCCGGTCGAACCCTGCGGCGCGGGATTTGTCTCTGTCGATGACGGCGGCTGGGCGCGGCCATTCGCCGGATTATTGTCGAAGCTTCCGGATCCGGACGGCTGCTGCGGCACGGGCGCAGTCTCGGTCTGCGGGTTCTGCGGCAGGTTTTCGTCGGGTTCGAAAACCGAATATTCGACAACGGCCCACACCACCAATGCAAGAAGCACGCTGACGATCAGAATGACAAGGACGGGACGTCCGCGCGATCCCTGCCGCGCACGCGTTGCCGTTTCGCTTTTCGGCGCATTCCGACCGTCGAGATAGCTGGCATTTTCTCTGGCCATGTCGTTCACTCCCTGTAACCCTGTTGATCTAATCATTGAGGTCAGGGTTTTGTTCCAGACTTGGAAAAACGACGTTAGCCTCACTCGGCGGGCAAACGCGCCCTGTCACAGTCCGCCATATCCACCGCACTAAAGCTTTGCCCAAGGCCGAGCCAGGAAACCGGCCGCCGCGCTCCATCATCCGTTTCCGATGGATCGTCTGCGGGACTGTCTGAATTCGCCAACGGCAGGAGTGATGGCCGCCTGCGAAATCGGGGGCCGGAAAAGGAGAGGTGTTGTTTCAACGCATGGCGCCATTGGCGACACAGGTCCAGAAAAGCGAGGATTCTCAGCATCATGATTGTCAGGCAATATATTGATAAAAATAACCTGCCCTGTTTGCCACGTCTGGAAGATATGCGCATCCCTATCGCGCCGTAGCCTCAGCGAATGGTCGGATTGTGCCAACAAACCCGCATAAAGTGTCAGAAGGGCATCCGAAAAAGCGTGGTCAGCGGCCGAGCTGCACGATCCAGCGGGTCCATTCCGCGCTATCCGGCTTCACAATATCCGACGTGAGGTCGCGGTTCTCCGAAGCGAAATGCCGCATCTGACGCGGCGAAAGACCGAAGGTCTTCTTGAAGACGCGGCTGAAATTTTCCGGATTGGTGAAACCATAGGACGCCGCCACCTCGGCAATCGTCATATGCGCCGATTGCGGTGCCCGCAGGAAATCCATTGCACGTTCGAGACGCCGATGGGTGATGCAGGCCGAAAACCCACCCAGCGGCTCAAACAGCCGGTAGACGGTGCGTCGCGACACGCCAAATTCACCCATCACCTTTTCCACTGACAGGGCCGGATCGAGCAGGTGATTGTCGATATAGCGCCGGATGGATGCCCTGAGCGCCCGCTGCACGCCCTGCGCATTGTCGTGCCCGACGTGATTGTTGATGGCGGCCGCAGCAAGCTCCAGAAGCGGCGAGACCGTCGATGCGCCTTCACTGGCGTTCATCACGTCGAAATGGCGATAGATGCTCGTCATCGTTTCGCGCAGCAGCGATACCAGCGGCAAACCGGCCGGCAGAACACGTTCATGATGATTGCCGGAACCGACAAGCCTGCCCTCCAGCAGCCGGCGCGGCACGACGAGGCTGAGATGGTCGTGATCGGTCGTTGCAGTGGCAAGCGGCTGCGCCATGTCGATGAGATAGAGGTCGCCGGGGCCTGCGGTCTCGCCGGATCCGCGCCGCGACATGCTTTGTCCGCTGGCGTAGAATTGCAGGAGAAAACCGTCCATGCCGTCGCGGGCAAGCTTGTGGCGCGAACGGTCGAAATCCTGCGCCGAGGACTGGGTGCGGCCGAGCGCGACATTGCCGATGAAAGCCGCATCGACGCTGGCGAAGAAACCGTCATCCTGCGGGCGACGCAGCCGGGCATCGAACAGCACGTTGATCGAATCCCGCCAAAGCCCCATGGCGTCGCGTTTCGGCACCTGGCGCGTATCGAAGCGCGAGCGCGCCAGCGGCGCTTCAAAAGACCCTGTGTTCATCATGATGCTTTTCCGTGAACACGGCGCTGACCCCGCCGTTCACGAAAACTATACAGGATTGAAACCGCTCAACAATGCCGGAAGCCGATGAGACGGTTCGCTTCAAGCGCGTGCGCGAAAATTATTTCGCCGTCCAGCCGCCATCGATCGAAATGGTGGTGCCGGTGATGGAGCGGGCCATATCGCCCGCGAGATAAAGCGCCATTTCCGCCACTTCTTCCGGTTGCACAAACCGCCTGGTCGGCTGCGGCGCAAGCATCACCTTCTTCACCACATCCTCCTCGCTCATGCCATGCACGCGCGCCTGATCGGCAACCTGGGCGGCGACAAGCGGCGTCCAGACATAACCGGGGCAGATGGCGTTGCAGGTGATGCCGAGTTCGGCCACTTCCAGCGCCACGCTTTTCGTCAGGCCCACCACCGCATGTTTCGTCGCCACATAAGGCCCCTTGAAGGGCGAAGCGCGCAGGCCATGCGCGGAAGCGATGTTGACGATGCGGCCCCAGCCTCTTTCCTTCATGCCCGGCAAGGCCGCATGGATGGTGTGAAACGCGCTGTCGAGCGAGATGGCGACGATGCGGGAGAAATCGGCGAAATCGAACTCGTCGATCGGCGCGACCTTCTGAATGCCGGCATTGTTGACGAGGACGTCGATATGACCGAATTCGGCGATGACGGTTTCCGGCAGATGGGCGCTTTCATCGTAATTGGCGAGGTTGGCGGCAAAATAGACCGGCCTGTGCCGCGCCACCTTCGCGACCGCCTCCAGCGCCTGCGTCGCCTCCTCGGCCGTCTCTATGCCATGCACCGCGACCAGATACCCCGCCTCGGCGAAACGCCTGGCGATGGCAAGCCCGATGCCGCTGGTGGAACCCGTGACAAGCACGGTTTTCGGTTGATCCTCCATCGGCCTAGTCCTTCAGCTGCGGCAGGTTGCGGAAAAGTTCGAGCGCTTCGGGATTGGCGAGCGCATCGGCATTCTTCACCGGCCGGCCATGGATGGTGTCGCGCACCGCGATTTCGGAAATCTTGCCCGAACGGGTGCGGGGAATGGCGCTGACGGCAATGATCCTTGCCGGCACATGCCGCGGTGTGGCGCCCGAACGGATGCGGCTGCGGATGGTCTTTTCCAGCTCTTCCGTCAAAACCGCGCCGCCCTTCATGCGCAGGAAGAGGATGACCCGCTGGTCGCCCTCGATATCCTGCCCCACGGCTATCGCCTCTTCGACTTCAGGCACGGTCTCCACCTGCCGGTAGATTTCCGCAGTCCCGATGCGAACCCCGCCGGGATTGAGCGTCGTATCCGAACGGCCATGGATGACATAACCGCCGGAGGGGCGCAGTTCGGCGAAATCGCCATGCGCCCAGATGCCGGGGAACCGGTCGAAATAGGCGGCTCGATAGCGCGAACCGTCCTCATCGCCCCAGAACTTTACCGGCATGGACAGATGCGCATTGCGGCAGACGAGTTCGCCGGCAACACCGCGAACGGAACGGCCCTCATCGTCCAGCGTGTCGATATCCATGCCGAGCATCGCACCCTGCAATTCGCCGCGATGCACGGGCTGCAAAGGGTTACCGCCAAGGAAACAGGCGCAGATATCCGTGCCGCCGGAAATGGAGGCGAGGTGCACGTCGGCCTTCCAGTCGCGATAGATATAATCGAAGGATTGCGGGATGAGCGGCGAGCCGGTGGAAAGAATTGTCCTCAGCGATGAAAGATCGTGGCTTTCGCGCGGCTTCAGCCCGGCCTTCAGGCAGGCGTCGATGAACTTCGCCGACGTGCCGAAAGTGGCGATCCGTTCGGCGTCGACGAGATCGATCAGCCGCGCAGGGTTGGGATAACCGGGATTGCCGTCATAGGTGACGAGCGTTGCGCCGAGCGCCAAACCGGAGACCTGCCAGTTCCACATCATCCAGCCGCAGGTGGTGAAATAGAAAAAACGCTCCCCTTCCTGAATATCGCATTGCAGCTTCAGTTCCTTCATGTGCTGAAGAAGCAAACCGCCGCCGGAATGGGTGATGCATTTCGGCTTGCCGGTGGTGCCGGAGGAATAAAGGATCGCCAGCGGCGCCTTGACGGGCAGGCGGTTGAAGGCGATCTCGCCCGCCGCATAAGGCGCGACGAAAGCTGTAAGCGTCACGCAGCCGAGATCGGCAAGGCTATCGGGAACGGCGTCGCCGATCAGCACGATCTTTTCAGGAATAGCACTTTCCGCCACGGCGCGGATGGTCGGGCCGACATCGATGCGTTTGCCGGCATAACCATATTCCGGCACGGCGATGAGGATTTTCGGGTCAATCTGCGACAGGCGGTCGGAGGCTCCCGCCGGCCCGAAATCCGGCGAGCAGGAGGACCAGATCGCCCCGATGGCGCTGACAGCCAGATAGCTGACAATCGCCTCGATATCATGCGTGACGATGGCGCCGACGCGATCGCCTTCCTTCACACCGGCATGGGCAAGCGCCTGCACCATGCGGGACACTTCGTCGTAAAGCTCTCTGCGGGTAATTTCGCGCCTTGTGCCATCGTCGCGATGGGCGATGATAGCCAGCCGCTCATCGGCATCGCGCAGCAGGTTTTCGGCATAATTGAGCCTCGCGCCCGGATAGAACTCGGCCTCCCGGATCGTCGCGCCCGGTTTGAATGCGGTTTCGCCGCGCGTGCCGATAATGCCGAGTTCGTCCCACAGCGCATCGTAAAATTCATCCGGCGCGTCGATGGACCAGCGCAGCAGGCCGGTATAGTCATCGGCGGCCTGCCCGTGCAGCTTTGCCGTTTTCGTCGCGAAGGCGAAAAGCGCCGAGCGCTCCAGCCTCTTCTCCGGCGGCACCCATAAGATGTCGGATGGCGCGGCGTCCGTCATGCTTCGCTCCCGCGCAGCATTTCGACGATGGCGGAGAAATCACGTCCCCCGCTCCCCTCATCGACGAAGTTCTCATAAAGCGCCGCCGCCGCCGCACCGAGCGGGGTGGAGGCCCCGGCTCCATTCGCCGCCTCCTGCGAAAGCTTCAGATCCTTCAGCATCAGGGCCGCCGCAAATCCGGGCTGATAATCCTTGTTGGCGGGCGATGTCGGCACCGGTCCCGGCACCGGGCAATAGGTGGTGAGCGACCAGCATTGCCCGGAAGAGGTGGAGGCGACATCGAACAGCGCCTGATGCGAAAGCCCGAGTTTTTCGCCCAGCACGAAGGCTTCGGAAACGGCGATCATGGAAATGCCAAGGATCATGTTGTTGCAGATCTTCGCCGCCTGGCCGTTACCGCCCTTGCCGCAATGCACGATCTTCTTGCCCATCGCCTCCAGCACCGGCTTTGCTGCAGAGAAAGCCGCAGCCTCGCCGCCGCACATGAAGGTCAGGGTGCCCGCCGCAGCCCCGCCCGTTCCGCCGGAAACGGGCGCATCGACCGAGGGGCAACCGGCGGAAGCGGCCAGCTCGTGCGCCTTAAGCGCGCTTTCCATATCCACCGTCGAGCAATCGACGAGCAGCGTTCCGGCCGGGATTTTCCGAACCAGGTCGCCATAGACCGACACGACATGTTCGCCCTTCGGCAGCATGGTGATGATCACGTCAGCCGCTTCGATAGCCTCGGCGGAATCCGCCGCAACGGGAACGCCCGCCTCTTTCGCCGCCGCGCGGCAGGCTTCGGAAAGATCGTGACCCCTGACGGCATATCCGGCCTTGACGAGATTGGCGGCCATGGGCAGGCCCATATGTCCCAGCCCGATAAAAGCGACGGTCTTCATCGGAGCGCTCCTTTCAGCGATTATCCGCAAGGATCATGTCGGCGGCCTTTTCGGCAATCATGATCGTCGGGGAATTGGTATTTCCGGATGTGATGCGCGGCATCACCGATGCGTCGGCGACGCGCAGCCCGGCGAGCCGGCGGAATTTCAGCCGCGCATCAACCACGCTTTCCATATCCGACCCCATGCGCAGCGTGCCGACAGGGTGGAAGATGGTGGTGCCGATATCGCCGGCCGCCTTTGCAAGATCATTGTCGTTTTCAAAGGAGGGACCCGGCTTGTATTCCTGCGGCTTGAAGCGCGCGAAGGCCGGTTGGGCGACGATGCGGCGCGTCAGCCGCATGGCGTCGATGGCCACCTGGCGGTCGCCTTCGGTGGAAAGATAGTTCGGGCGGATTTCCGGCTGCATGGCGAAATCCGGTCCTTTCACATGCACTGAGCCCCGGCTTTCCGGCCGCAAATTGCAGACACTTGCGGTAATGGCCGGAAAAGTGTGAACCGGATCGCCGAACTTGTCGAGTGAAACCGGCTGGACATGATATTCCAGATCGGCGGTTTCCTTCTCGGGTGAAGAACGGGTGAAGACACCGAGCTGGCTCGGCGCCATCGACATCGGCCCCGAGCGCGTCAACGCATATTCGAGGCCGATGCGCGCCTTGCCGAACAGGGTGGAGGCCCTTTCATTCAGCGTCAGGACGCCGGAGACCTTGTAGACCATGCGCAGTTGCAGATGGTCCTGCAGGTTCTCGCCCACACCCTGAACCTCCGCCACCGTATCGATACCGGCCGCCTGCAACACATCGCCACGGCCGACGCCGGAAAGCTCCAGAATATGCGGCGAGCCGATTGCGCCGGCGGACAATACCGTCTCGCGCCGCGCCCGCATTGTTTTCAAGACGCCGTCATGGTGAAACTCGACGCCGGTGACACGGCCTTCTTCGATGATGAGGCGCTTGACATGGGCCTTGGTCAGAACCGTCAGGTTCTTGCGGCCGAGCGCCGGTTTCAGGAAGGCTTTCGCCGTGTTCCAGCGCCAGCCCGCCCGCTGGTTGACGTCGAAATAACCGGCGCCTTCATTGTCGCCCCGGTTGAAATCATCGGTCGCGGGAATACCCGCCTCGCCCGCCGCCTTCTGGAAGGCATCCAGCACATCCCAGCGCACGCGGGCCTTTTCCACGCGCCATTCGCCGCCGGCGGAATGCAGATCGCTCTTGCCGCGATAAAAGTCTTCCGACTTCAGGAAATAGGGCAGGATATCGTTCCACCCCCAGCCCTCGCAGCCTAGCTGCCGCCACATATCGTAATCGCGCGCCTGGCCGCGCATGTAGATCATGCCGTTGATGGAGGAGCAGCCGCCAAGCACCTTGCCGCGCGGATAGATCAGCGAGCGACCGTTCAGCCCCGGCTCTTCCGCCGTCTTGAAACACCAGTCGGTGCGCGGATTGTTGATGCAATAGAGATAACCGACCGGAATGTGGATCCAGTGGTAATTATCGTTGCCACCCGCTTCCAGCAGCAGCACGCGGTTGTTCGGATCTTTCGAAAGGCGGTTGGCGAGAACGCATCCGGCACTCCCCGCTCCGATGACGATATAGTCATATTCGCCCATGCTCTTCTCCATACGCCACCCTTGCCGCGTCGTCCCGGACGCGGAGGAGGCCTTGTCTGTGTTTTCAAAAATGTCTAGCTGCGGTGCTGAAAGCCGAGTTTTCTCCCGAGCCGCGACGCGTAAAATTCGCCGATCAGACCGCGCCGGAACACCAGAACGCAGGCCATGAAAACGAGGCCGGTGATGATGGTGACCGGGAAATCGGATGTCGCGAGATAATTCTGTAGCGTGACAACGAGACCCGCACCAAAAATCGGGCCAATCATGGTGCCGATGCCACCGAGCAGCGTCATCAGGATCACTTCGCCGGACATTTGCCAGGTCACATCCGTCAGCGTCGCGAACTGGAAGACCAGCGCCTTCAGACCGCCCGCGAGACCGGCCAGCGTCGCCGACATCACGAAAGCGCCGAGCTTGTAGCGCTGCACGCTGTAGCCCAGCGAAATGGCGCGCTGTTCGTTTTCGCGGATGGATTTCAGGATCATGCCGAAGGGCGAATTGACGAAACGCCAGATAACCAGAAGTGCGAGCACAAAGGCGGCCAGCACCGTGTAATAAATGTTGAGCGGCGCATTGAGATCGAGAAGGCCGAAGAGATGGCCGCGCGGCACGCCCTGCAAGCCATCCTCACCATGGGTGAAGGGCGCCTGAAGGCAGAAGAAATAAAACATCTGCGACAGCGCCAGCGTGATCATGGCGAAATAGATGCCCTGGCGGCGGATGGCGAAGAAGCCGATGACGAGACCGAGCAGCGCCGCACCCGCCATGCCGATGACAAGGCCGATCTCGGGCGTCACGCCCCATTCCTTCACCGAATAGGCGGTGAAATAGGCTGCACCGCCGAAAAACGCCGCATGGCCGAAGGAGAGCAGGCCCGTGTAACCGATCAGGAGGTTGAAGGCGCAGGCAAACAGCGCGAAGCACAGGAGCTTCATCAGAAAGATCGGATAAACGAACATCGGCGCGGCGATGAGGACGGCAAGCCCTGCGAGAATTAGTACGGTCTTGATGGTTCCAGCAGTCGCGGACACTTCCGTCTGCGGTATCGTACCGGCAGTGGGGCTATGGGTGGCTTTGGACATATCAGGCGTCCTTTCCGAAAAGTCCGGCGGGGCGGATGAGCAGCACAAAGGCCATGATGACGAAGATGACGATGTTGGAGGCTTCCGGGTAGAACACCTTGGTCAAGCCTTCGGCGACGCCCAGCATGTAACCGGTGACGATGGCGCCCATGATCGACCCCATGCCGCCGACCACGACCACGGCAAAGACGACGATGATGAGGTTCGTGCCCATCAGCGGCGAGACCTGATAGATCGGCGCGGCGAGAACCCCAGTGAACCCGGCAAGGCCGGCGCCCAGCGCGTAGGTCAACGTCAGGAGAACGGGCACATTGATGCCGAAAGCCTGCACCAGCGTCGGGTTTTCCGTCGCAGCGCGCAGATAGGAGCCAAGCCGCGTCTTTTCGATCAACGCCCAGGTGGCGATGCAGACGATGAGCGAAATGACGACGACGAAAGCGCGGTAATTCGGCAGGAACATGAAGCCGAGATTGGTGCCGCCGGCAAGCTCGCGCGGCACCGAATAGGGTTGGCCCGCCGCGCCATAAAGCCAGCGGAACGTGCCTTCCACCACCAGCGCCAGACCGAAGGTGAACAGCAGCCCGTAAAGCGGATCGAGATCGTAAAGCCGCGACAGCAGGAAGCGTTCGACGATCGCACCGAAAAGCGCCACGACGAAAGGTGTGACGATGAGCGCCACCCAGAAATTGATGCCGAAATATTGCAGGCCGAGGAAGGCGACGAAAGCGCCGAGCATATATTGCGCGCCATGGGCAAAATTGATGACGCGCAGCAGGCCGAAAATGACGGCAAGGCCAAGCGACAGCAGCGCATAAAACGACCCGTTGATAAGGCCCACCAGCAATTGCCCGAGCAGTGCCTGAATTGGAACGCCGAAGATCATCGTCATGGTTAAACTCCCAGCACCTTGTTGAGCTCGCCCATGCGGCCGGAAAGCTCGCTGACCGGAAAATTGCTGACCATGTGGCCGTGATCCATCAGGTAGAAACGGTCGGCGATACGGCTGGCAAAACGGAAATTCTGTTCGACCAGAACAACGGTCATGCCGCGGCTCTTCAGCTTTTGCAGCACCTCGCCGATGCGCTGGACGATGACCGGGGCAAGCCCTTCGGTCGGTTCGTCAAGCAGCAGCACCTTGACCCCGGTGCGCAGGATGCGCGCCATGGCGAGCATCTGCTGCTCGCCGCCGGAAAGCTTGGTGCCGGGGCTGGTGCGGCGTTCGTAGAGATTGGGAAACAACTCGTATATTTCATCGAGCGTCATGCCGCCGGATGCGACGACAGGCGGCAGCTTCAGGTTCTCCTCGACGCTCAGCGTCGCGAAGATGCCGCGCTCCTCCGGCACGAAACCGAGGCCGTATTTCGCCGTACGATGCAGCGGCACCGGCATCAGATCCTTGCCACCCAGCTTGATGGAGCCCTTGCGGTTGCGAATGATGCCCATGATGGTGCGCAGCGTCGTGGTCTTGCCCACACCGTTGCGGCCGAGAATAGTGATGGTTTCACCTTCGCCGACGGTCAAATCGACGCCGTGCAGCGCCTGGCTTTCACCGTACCAGGATTTCAGGTTGGAGACTTCGAGCATTGCCGCCATATCAAGCCTCCTCCGTGCCCATATAGGCCGTGCGCACACGCGGATCGGCGGCAACGGCGGCATAATCGCCCTCCGCCAGAATTTCACCGCGTTGCAACACCGTGACGTGGTGGCAGATATCGGCCACGACTTTCAGATTATGTTCGACCATCAGCACCGCGCGTGTCTTTGCCACCTCGCGGATGAGTTCGGCGACGTGGGAGACATCCTCGCCGCCCATGCCGGCCATCGGCTCATCGAGCAGCAGAACCTTCGGATCGAGCGCCAGCGTAGTGGCGATTTCGAGAACCCGCTTGCGACCGTAAGAAAGATCGGCCGCAAGCGCATGTTTTTCCCGTGTCAGGCCGACTATGGCGATCAGCTCCTCGGCGCGGGCGTTCAGCCTGTCGAGCGAGGAGAGCGGCAGCCAGAACTGCGTTGCAAGGCTGTTGGGCCGCTGCAACGCGACCCGCACGTTTTCCAGAACCGTCAGATGCGGAAACACCGCCGATATCTGGAAAGACCTGACGAGGCCGAGACGCGCCACCTTGTCCGGCGGCGTCCTTGTTATGTCCGTTCCCATGAAGGTGATCGCCCCGCCTGTCGGCTGGAGAAACTTGGTCAACAGGTTGAAGACCGTGGTTTTGCCGGCACCGTTCGGACCGATAAGCGCATGCACGCGGGCATGGTGGACGTCAAGATCGACGTTTTTCACGGCCGCGAATGCGCCGAAGGTCTTGGAGAGACCGCGCGCCGAAAGAACGACGCGAGGTTCGGCCTGCCCGGCAAGGGCGGGAGCGATCGTCATCAAGCTTTCCCCTTTTTATTCTTCTTTACTGCGTTACCAGCGGGCAGCCGCTCTTTGCGGGGTCCATGAAGGCTTCCTTGCCGGGGATGGTGGCAAGTACCTTGTAATAATCCCACGGCTGCTTGCTTTCGTCCGGCTTCTTCACTTCCATGAGATACATGTCATGGATCATGCGGCCGTTGGCGGCCACATGGCCGTCTTTCGAGAAGACGTCGTTGACAGGCATTTCCTTCATGGCCTTGGCGACGGCATCGGCATCGTCAGTGCCGGCCTTTTCGATGGCTTTCAGGTAGTGCAGCACGGCGGAATAGGTGCCGGCATGAACCATGTTCGGCATGGCGCCAGTGCGTTCCTTGAATCGCTCACCGAATTTACGCGATTCATCGTCGCGGTCCCAATAAAAACCTTCCGTCAGCGTCAACCCTTGAGCCGCTTCGAGACCGAGACCGTGGACTTCGGCGAGCGTGAAGAGAAGCGCCGCAAGCCGCTGGCCACCGGCCACGATGCCGAATTCGGCTGCCTGCTTGATGGCGTTGGAGGTATCGAGACCGGCATTGGCAAGGCCGATGACCTTCGCGCCCGAGGACTGCGCCTGCAGCAGGAAGGAGGAATAATCCGTCGTGGCGAGCGGATGGCGCACGGAACCCAGAACCTTACCGCCATTGGACTTGACGAAATTGGCGGTATTTTCTTCCAGCGAATAACCGAAGGCGTAGTCGGCGGTCAGGAAGAACCAGCTGTCGCCGCCCTGCTTGACGAGCGCGCCGCCGGTGCCGACCGCCAGCGAATAAGTGTCATAGGCCCAGTGGAAACCATAGGGGCTGCACTGCTTGCCGGTGAGCTCGGTGGTTGCCGCACCCGTATTGACGGTAATCTTCTTCTTGTCCTTGGACAGCGCCTGCACGGCAAGGCCGACCGACGACGAGGTCAGTTCCATGATCGAATCGACCTGTTCGGTATCGTACCATTGGCGGGCGATATTGGAGGCCACATCCGCCTTGTTCTGGTGGTCGGCGGTCACCACTTCCACCGGCGCATCGAGCACCTTGCCGCCGAAATCCTCGACCGCCATCTTCGCGGCTTCATAAGAGTATTTGCCGCCGAAATTGGCGTAGACGCCCGACTGGTCGTTCAAAATGCCGATCTTGACCTTGCCGTCCGAAATCTCGGCGGCATAAGCGGCGGTGCCAGCGGCCAGCGCCATGGCCGTGGATAAAAGAATACTCTTGCGCATGACTTCTCCTCCCAGAGATGATTGCGAGCCTCAGATTGTCTGTGCAACGGTGAACGAACCGCGTGGGGGACCTACATGCCCTTGCACCTGAACGGTCACACCGCTCTCCTCAAAGCGATGCATCCTGAGCCTAGACTTCTCGAATTCGGCCGTTGACACAAGAGCGGGGCATCATCAAATTGCGAACAGGAACTGTTCATTTTTGAACAGAACTCTTGATGGGAGACGAAAATGGCCACCCCTTTCACCTGGGACGACCTGCAATATTTTCTGGCCGTGGCCCGCACCGGGCAGCTCTCATCGGCAGCCAGAAGCCTGCGCACCAGCCACGCCACCGTCTCGCGCCATATCGACCGGCTGGAATTTTCGCTTAAAACCAAGCTGTTCGAGCGAAACCCGCGCGGTTATGAACTCACGACCGTCGGCCGGCGGCTGGTGGATACGGTCGAGCGTATCGAGGCGGAAGCCGAAAGGCTGCAATCGGATATTTCCGAAAGCGGCAGCCTGCTGCGCGGCGTGGTGCGGCTCAGCGCACCGGAAGGTTTTTCCAATTTTTTCTTCGTTGAAAGGCTGAAGGACTTCGCCATCACCCATCCCCACATCATGGTGGAAATGGTGACGATCCAGCAGATCATGGCGCTATCGAGAAAGGAGGCCGATGTGGCGGTCACGCTCGACCCACCGAAAGCCGGTCCCTATATCAACGAACAGATCATCGATTATACGCTGCATATCTATGCCTCGCGTTCCTATCTCGCCGGGCGGCCGAAAATCACCAAGCGCGAGGACCTGCTCGATCATTTCTTCATCGGTACGTGCAGGACCTGATCTTCTCGCCGGGTCTCGACTATATGCGCGACGTGCTGCCCGGCCTGCGTCCGGGCTTTCAGTCATCGAGTATTTTCGCGCAGCTGACGGCCACGCTGAGCGGCCGGGGCCTGTGCATCCTGCCGAATTTCATTGCCGCGCGTTTCCCGGACCTGCAGATGGTGCTTGCCGGTGAGGTGGAACTACGGCGCGGCTACTGGCTGACGAGCCATCAAGACCTTGCCAATGTGCCGCGTGTACGCTCGCTGATGGACTTCATTCTCACCACGGCGCGCGCGCATGAAAAACTCTTCATCCTCGACCGCAGGACGATGGTCTGAACAGCCATCGTTCACATTTCGGCGACACCGTGTCTACACGCGGCCGGTTGGAGGATGCGCGTGCCAGCCTATATGACTGACAACAACGAAGCCGGTTGGTGAAGACCGGCATCCTCCGACATCTGGAAGGTCATCATGAAAAAAATCGGATTCCTGTCCTTCGGCCACTGGACGCCCTCGCCCCAGTCGCAGACCCGCTCGGCTGCGGACACGCTGCTGCAATCGATAGACCTCGCCGTCGCGGCGGAAGAGCTGGGTGCCGACGGCGCCTATTTCCGCGTGCACCATTTCGCCCGCCAGCTTGCCTCGCCCTTTCCGCTGCTGGCTGCCGTCGGCGCGCGCACGAAAAAGATCGAGATCGGCACCGGCGTCATCGACATGCGTTATGAAAACCCGTTCTACATGGCGGAGGACGCCGGTTCGGCCGACCTCATCGCCGGCGGCCGCCTGCAGCTCGGCATCAGCCGCGGCTCGCCGGAGCAGGTGATCGATGGCTGGCGTTATTTCGGTTACCGCCCGGCCGAGGGCCAGAGCGAAGAAGACATGGCGCGTCAGCACACCGAAGTCTTTCTCGAGCTTCTGAAAGGTGAAGGTTTCGCTGAACCGAATCCGCGCCCGATGTTCCCCAACCCGCCCGGCCTTTTGCGGCTGGAGCCGCATTCCGAAGGGCTGCGCGAGCGCATCTGGTGGGGTTCGAGTTCCAATGCAACGGCGGTCTGGGCGGCAAAGCTCGGCATGAATTTGCAAAGCTCCACCCTGAAGACGGATGAGACGGGCGAGCCTTTCCATGTCCAGCAGGCCCAGCAGATCCGCACCTTCCGGGAAGCATGGAAGGAAGCAGGCCACACACGCGAGCCGCGTGTGTCGGTCAGCCGCAGCATCTTCGCTCTCGTCAACGACCGCGACCGGTCCTATTTCGGTTACGGCAACGAAGGCGACGACAAGATCGGTTATATCGACGACAAGACGCGCGCGATCTTCGGGCGCAGCTATGCCGCCGAGCCGGAAAAACTGATCGAACAGTTGAAAGCCGACGAGGCCATCGCTGAGGCCGATACGCTGCTTCTGACCGTACCGAACCAGCTGGGTGTCGATTACAACGCCCATGTGATCGAGACGATCCTGAAGCAGGTGGCGCCGGCTCTCGGCTGGCGCTAAATTTGGAAAAATTGCATCATCCACACTCCGTCACCCCGAACTTGATCCTGGGCCCAGCGCGATCAAGTCTTTGATCGCGAAAGACTCTTTTCACGGCGCAGACGCGCCGTGGCTGGATGCCGGATCTAGTCCGGCATGACGGAGGACGTGCTTTCCATCCCTTAAAATCCGGGCTGTATACCCCTGCTCATTTCACCGCCTTGCCATAACGGGCGAAGCTTTCAGCCAGCGGCGTGGTGCTGGCGCCGGGGCGCTCCGGGCGTTTGTAAACACCGTCCCGCACATGGATCGGCTCTTCGAAATGATCCTTGATCCACGGAATATATTCGAGAATGGTCGAAGCCGGGTGCCAGTAGCTCAGATGCACATGCACCTGGCTCATCTCACCGGCATGCGGCACCACGGGCAGGCGATGGGCGAGCGCGAGATCGGCAACCTGAATATATTCGGTGATGCCGCCAAGTCGGGTCACATCCGGCTGGACATAGGCAACCGCACCGGCATCGATGAATGAGCGGAACGCATCCACCGTGTAAAGCTGCTCCCCGAGCGCAATCGGAATCGACGTATTGCGCGCCAGCCGCGCATGGCTCGTCACATCGTCATACCAGAGAGGCTCCTCGAACCAGTAGATATCCAGATCTTTCGCCGCCGCGCAGAAACGCTGGCATGTGGGCAAATCCCACTTGCCGTTGCCGTCGATGGCAATGCGGATGGACGAACCGACACGCTTGCGCACTGCCGCAAGGCGGGCAATATCGATATTCGGGTCTTCATGCCCGACCTTGATCTTCAGCCGGGTGAACCCATCCTCCTCCACCGCCCTTGCGCTGCCCGCGAGCAAATCCTCCAGCGTGAAGGAAAGCCAGCCTATATCGGTATTATAGGCCTCCACCGCCGCCGTGCGCGCGCCGCCGAGATAGTGCCAGAGCGGCACGCCCGCCTTTTTCGCCTTCAGGTCCCAGAGCGCAACGTCAACTGCGGCCAGCGCCAGATGGGTGATGCCCGCCCTGCCGACCCATTGCAGCGCCGGATAACGGGCCAGTTTCGTCCACAGCCTCGAATGCTCCGACGCATCCTCCCCCAGAAGCAAGGGCGCGTAACAATCGCTGATGCAGGATGTGATCAGTCTGTCCGACGGCAGATGCGCGTGGGTGCCGGTAAAACCATAGCCCTCAAGGCCATCGCTGGTGGTGATCTTTGCACCGACGACGCCCCAATGGGTGATGCTGTGGGTGGAATCGGAAATGGATTCCGATGTCAGCGGCAGGTGCAGGATGAAAGGTTCGACGGCGGTAATTTTCATGATCGGTCATTCCTCGATTGCTGATTGCTTACGGGGAGGAATAGACGCCGCGTCCCCGCGACCATGGGCCGCGAAGATGGCTTTGGGGAAATTGCCAGACCGCCCTCCTCCAGCAGCCGGCTTCCGCTGACGGATAGAGCTAAAGCAAAAATGGCCTTTGTAAAATAAAAAATTTTTTATTTTTAATATTCAGCCATTGCCAGCCCTTTAAAGCTGGGCAATGATGCCGCCATGAACTCTCTGGTCAAAGTCACGCTCGCCGAACAGGCGCATCAGGAACTGCGCGCACGCATCGTCAGCGGCAGATTGCGCGGCGGCGAACGCCTGCTGCCCAATGAGCTTGCCGCCGATCTCGGCATCAGCCCCACGCCGGTCAAGGAAGCCTGCCTGAAACTCGAGGCCGATGGGCTGGTGGTCAATTCCTCCCGGCGCGGCATGGTGGTGCGCGATTTCACCGTGGAGGACGTGGAGGAACTTTACGCCGCCAGAATGCTGCTCGAAAAAGGCGCGGTGGAAGTGGCCTTCGACGCCGGGCAACTGGATGGAGCGCTGCACGCGGAACTGCTGGAAAGCCTTGCGAAACATCGCGAATTCGCCAAAGGCTCGACGCTCGACGAATTATCGAAAGCGCTTTTTTACGACCGCAGCTTCCATACGACCCTTGTGTCGGCGGCGCGCATTCCGGTCATTTCCGGCTCGCATGAGCGCATTCTCGACCAGACCCACACGGTTTTCGTCTCGATCCTCGGCGACTACGCCCGCTCGGTCGAGGAGCATCAGAATATCGCCGATGCCATCGCCGCCGGCAGCAAGGCCCAGATCGTCGATGCCCTGTGGCGGCATCTCGAGCGCAGCCGCCAGAATACGCTGCGCCAGGTCCGGCTGCTCAAAGAGGCCGGCGCCTGATCATTCCGCATATAGGGGAGGAACTGACATGATGCGCCACAAGCCGGACGTCGCAATGAGAGGGGCGCGAGCCACTATCGTCCCGTTCCGCATGGGGATTTCGCATCGATGACAGACCGGCTTTACGCTGCAACCCTGCCCCGCCTGCCGCAATCCGTCACGACACCCGCCTATAACCGTCAAAGCGTCACGCCCGGCATCGTCCATCTCGGCGTCGGGGCCTTTCATCGAGCGCATCAGGCGGTTTTCATCGACGATTGCCTTAATCGCGGCGAAACCCGATGGGGCATCGTCGCGGCATCGCTGCGCAGCCCGGATACGCGCGACGCCATCGAGCCGCAGGATAATCTCTACACCTTTTGCCTGCGAGACGGTGAGAGCGAGCGCCTGCGCATCATCGGTTCGATTCTCGAAACCATCGTCGCCCCGGAAGAGCCTGAACGGCTGGTGGAGCGGATGGCCGATCCGCGCGTCCTCATCGTCACCCTGACCGTGACGGAAAAAGGTTACCTGACCAATCTCGCCTCCCGCAGCCTGCTGCGCGATCATCCCGATATCGTCCATGATCTCGAAAACCCGGAGCGGCCGCGCTCCATCTTCGGCTTCATCCTTGCCGCCACACGGCGCAGGCGCAAGGAGGATTCCCGGCCCCTGACGCTCCTGTCCTGCGACAACCTGCCCGCCAACGGCCATGTGCTGCAAAAGCTGCTGCTGGAATTTGCGGAACTGGCCGATCCGGAACTGGCGTCCTTCATCGAAACCAATATTGCCTGCCCCTGCTCGATGGTGGACCGGATCGTTCCCGCCACCACGGATGCGGACCGCGAGCAGATTTCGACCACACTCGGCCTCAGCGATGCCTGGCCGGTGGTGGCCGAACCCTATTTCCGTTTTGTCATTGAGGACCGTTTTCCGCATGGAAGGCCGGCGCTCGAGAAATCAGGCGTGGAATTCGTCGGCAATGTCGAGCCATACGAGCATATGAAGCTCAGAATGCTGAACGGCTCCCACAGCGCCATCGCCGCCATCGGCCAGATTGCCGGCCTTGCGACGGTGGCGGATGCTTGGGGTGAAAAGCCCGTGCGCGATTTCATCGACGCCTATTGGCGCGAGATCAAACGGACGCTCGATCCCGCCGTCAACGGTGCGGAATTCGCAGCCGGCCTGCGGCAGCGTTTCGCCAATCCCTCATTGCAGCACAAGACCATGCAGATCGCCTCCGATGCATCGCAGAAAGTGCCGCTGCGCATTCTCGCCCCGTTGCGTGAATTGCTTGCGGAGAAGGCTGAAAGCCGGACGGTCATTTTCGCCGTCGCGCTCTGGATCAGGTCCTGCGCGGACAAGAATGAAAAGGGGCAGCCGATCACCATTCTCGATCCCGCTTTCAAGGAGTGGGATGCGCCGGATCAACTGGCAATGGCGCCGGATGCGGTCGTCGACCGTTTTCTGACTTTCGAGCGCACATTTGGCAGCGACCTGCCCAGGAACGAAACCTTCGTCCCAGCCCTGAAAGCCGCCTATCGTGACATTCGGGAACACGGCGCGCTTGCGGCAATCGCGCGTTTCCTGAAGTCCTGAAAAAGAACAGGCCGGAAATCCGGCCTGTTTTTAACCTCGGTCGTCAGTCTTCAGGCTGTCGCTGCCAGCCGTGCCGCCTTGCGGCGTTCCACGCGGGCGCGGATGGCATCGACATCCGTGATCGGTGTCGCGGCGAAAAGCTGGCGGGTATAGGGATGTTTCGGGTCGGCGAAGAGTTCCTCGCGCGTGCCCTGCTCCACCGCCACACCCTTCGAAATGACCATCACATCATCGGCGATGTAACGCACCACCGAAAGATCGTGGCTGACGAAAACATAGGTCAGCTCGAATTCTTCCTGAAGGTCGGCGAGAAGGTTCAGCACCTGCGCCTGCACCGAAAGATCGAGCGCGGAGACCGGCTCGTCCAGCACCAGCAGCGCCGGGTTCAGCATCAGTGCGCGCGCAATGGCGATGCGCTGGCGCTGGCCGCCGGAGAACATGTGCGGATAACGGTTGAAATGCTCAGGACCGAGACCGACCTTCACCAGCATGGCTTCGGCCCGCTCGCGGCGCTCGGAAGCCGGTATCTTGGTGTTGATGACCAGCGGTTCCATCAGCACGTCGCCCACCTTCTGGCGCGGATTGAGGCTGCCATAGGGGTTCTGGAACACCATCTGCACCTTGGAGCGCATCTCCGTATCGGGACGGCGCCTGGCGATATCGACCGGCTTGCCCTCGATCTTCAGTTCGCCGCCGGACGCCGGGTCGATCAGCGCGATGATGCGGGCAAGCGTCGATTTACCGGAGCCGGATTCACCGACGATGGCAAGCGTCTTGCCGCGCTCGACGGTAAAGTCGATGCCCTTCAGGGCCTGCACCGTCTTGGCGCCGCCGAACAGGCCGCCGGGAACATGATAGTCGCGGGTAATGCCCTTGCCTTCGACAACGATGCTCATTGAACGCCCTCCTTGCCGAAGAAATCGGAAACCGTGGGCAAACGGTCGCCGGTGGCATTTTCCGGCAGGGCCGAAAGCAGTGCCTTGGTATAGGGATGCTGCGGGGCTTCGAAGAGGCTCAAGACATCCGCCTCCTCCATCTTGCGGCCCTTATATTGCACGACGACGCGGTCGGCGGTTTCCGCCACCACGCCCATGTCATGGGTGATGAGGATCAGCGCCATGCCATATTCCGCCTGCAGGTTCATCAGCAGATCGAGGATCTGCTTCTGGATCGTCACATCAAGAGCGGTGGTCGGCTCGTCGGCGATCAGCAGGCGCGGTTTGGAGGCGATAGCGATGGCGATCATCACGCGCTGGCACTGGCCGCCCGACATCTGGTGCGGATAGGCCTTGAGCTTGGTTTCCGGCTCGGGAATGCCGACAGCCCGGAACAGCTCCAGGGCGCGGGCACGCGCAGCAGCGCCGCTCATGCCGAGATTGAGGCGCAGAACCTCCTCGATCTGGAAACCCACCGTGAAGGACGGGTTGAGCGAGGCGACCGGCTCCTGGAAGATCATGGTGATCTCGCGACCGATCACCCTGCGGCGCTCCTGCGGCGACATGGCCAAAAGGTTCTTGCCATCGAAGGTCATCTCGTCGGCGGTGATCGTCGCGGTATCGGGCAGAAGCCCCATGACGGCGAGCATCGATACCGACTTGCCGGAACCGGACTCGCCGACGATGGCCAGCACCTCGTGCTTGTCCACGGAAACATCGATGCCGTTGACGGCCGTGAACGCTCCGGTGGCGGTGGCGAATTTGACGGTGAGGTTCTTGATTTTCAGCAGGCTCATCGCTCAGCTCCGCTTCAGTTTGGGATCGAGCGCATCGCGCAGGCCGTCACCCATGAGGTTGATGGCGAGCACCGAGATCAGGATCGTCAGGCCCGGAAGGGTCACGACCCACCAGGCGCGCAGGATGAATTCACGCGCTTCCGCCAGCATCGTGCCCCATTCGGAAGCGGGCGGCTGCGCGCCCATGCCGAGGAAGCCGAGAGCGGCGGCATCGAGAACCGCGGACGAGAAGGAAAGCGTTGCCTGAACGATCAGCGGCGCAAGGCAATTCGGCAGGATGGTCTTGAACATCAGCCGGATATTGCCGGCGCCGGCCACGCGGGCGGCGGTGACATATTCTCGTCTCAACTCACTCATGACCGCAGCACGCGTCAGACGCGCGAAATGCGGCTGGTAGACGATGGCAATCGCGATCATGGCATTGGTGAGACCCGGCCCGAGGACCGCCACCAGAACCAGCGCCAGAAGCAGCGACGGAAACGCCAGGATGACGTCCATCACGCGCATGATGACGGTATCCACCCAGCCGCCGAAGAAGCCGGCGACGAGACCGATGACGATACCGCCGACAAGGGCGATGGAGACGACGACGACGCCGATGAACAGCGAATATTGCGCACCGTAGATCAGGCGGGACAGCATGTCGCGGCCCACCGCATCGGTGCCGAAGAAGAAGCCGGCGCGGCCGCCTTCCTGCCAGACCGGCGGGACGAGGAGCGCATCGCGATATTGTTGTGTCGGATCATGCGGGGCCAGGATGGGCGCGAAGATCGCCACCAGCACAAGCAGGATGAAGACGGCAAGCCCGATGACGGCGCCGCGGTTCTGGCGGAAATAGAACCAGAAATCGGCAAGCATCCGGCGGCGGATGGCGGCGTCCGAAAGGCGGACGCCGGGGGTGGTGGTCACATCGGTCATTTGTGACGGATCCTCGGATTGATGAGGCCATAGGTCAGATCGACGAGCAGGTTGACGATCATCACCAGACCCGCGATCAGGAGCAGGCCGCTCTGCACGACCGGATAATCACGGCGCGAGATGGAATCGATCATCCACTTGCCGATGCCCGGCCAGGAAAAGATGGTTTCAGTCAGGATGGCACCAGCCATCAGCACGCCGATCTGCAGGCCGATGGTGGTGATGACCGGGATCATGGCGTTGCGCAGCGCATGAATGCCGACGACGCGGGCGGACGACATGCCCTTGGCGCGGGCGGTGCGCACATAATCCTCACCCATGACTTCCAGCATGGCCGAGCGCGTCTGACGCGCAATCACCGCCAGCGGAATGGTGGCGAGCACGACGGAGGGCAGGATGAGATGCGAAAAGGCCGACGCGAAGGCGCCCTTCTGGCCCGAAATCAGGCTGTCGATCAGCATGAAACCGGTGACGGAGGGGAAGAAATACATCAGCGAGATGCGGCCCGACACCGGCGTCCATTGCAGGATGCCGGAGAACATGATGATGAGCAGCAGCCCCCACCAGAAGATCGGCATGGAGAAGCCGACGAGCGCGGTCGTCATGGAAATCTGGTCGAACCAGGAACCGCGACGGATGGCGGCGATGACGCCGACCGGCACGCCGATCAAGGTTGCGATGATGATGGCGACGAGACCAAGCTCGACCGTCGCGGGGAAGAGCGACAGGAACTCGGTGAGAACCGGCTTCTTGGTGACCAGCGAATTGCCGAGATCGCCCTGAAGCAGCCGTCCGAGGAAATGAAGATATTGCTGCCAGATGGGCTGGCTGAAGCCGAGCTGTTCGGCAAGCTGCGCATGCCGTTCGGGTGAAATGCCGCGTTCGCCCGCCATCAGCAGCACGGGATCTCCCGGCAGGACGCGCACGAAGGAGAAGGCGACAAAGGTGATCCCGAGAAATGTCGGAACGAGATAGAGAAGTTTGCCGAGAATGAACCGGATCATGGCTTTTTCCTGAAAAGACGCGCGGAAGAACAGGGTCCTTCCGCGCGTCCGTTGTTTGGGATTATTCCGCGATGTCGACGTTTTCGAAGGTGAAGTCGCCAAGCGGGCTCATGGTGAAGCCGGAAACCTTGGCGGACATCGGAACGAACTGCGTGGAATGCGCAAGCGTCGCCCACGGAGCCTGTTCCTTGAAGATCACCTGCGCCTGCTCGTAAAGCTTGGTGCGCTCGGCAACGTCAGTCGCCTGCTTCGCCTTGGAAATCAGCTCGGAGAACTCCTTGTTGCACCACTGCGCACGGTTCGTGCCGCCTTCGCCTGCCGAAGCGCAGGAGAGCAGAACGCCCATGAAGTTGTCCGGGTCACCGTTGTCACCGGTCCAGCCGAGGATGACGGCGCCGTCGCGGTTCACTTCGGTCGACTTCTTGAGGTATTCACCCCATTCATAGGAGACGATCTCGGCCTTGACGCCGACCTTGGCGAAATCCGCCTGGATGAGTTCGGCGGTGCGGCGTGCGTTCGGCATGTAAGGACGCTGAACCGGCATTGCCCAGATCTTCATCGACAGATCCTTGACGCCAGCGGCTTCGAGAGCCTTCTTGGCCGCTTCCGGATCGTACGCATCGTCCTTGATGCTGTCGTTATAGGACCACATCGTCGGCGGGATCGGGTTCTTGGCAACCTGACCGGCACCCTGGAACACGGCGTCGATGATCGCCTGCTTGTTCATCGCCATGTTCAGCGCCTTGCGGACTTCCGGCTTGTCGAAAGGCGCAACGGTCGTGTTATAGGCGAAGTAGGCGACGTTCAGACCCGACTGTTCATCGAGCTTGAGGTTGGAATCGGCGCGGATGGCGGCAAGGTCAGCCGGTGCCGGATAAGGCATCAGGTGGCATTCGCCGGCCTTCAGCTTCTGCAGACGAACGGCGGCGTCCGGCGTGATCGCGAAGATCAGGTCGTCGATCTTCGGTGCTTCACCCCAGTAGTCGGCGTTCTTCTGGTAGCGGATGACCGCGTCCTTCTGATAGGCGACGAACTTGAACGGGCCCGTGCCGATCGGCAGGTTGTTGAAGTCTTCCTTGGTGCCGGCCTTTTCCAGCGTATCGGCATATTCCTTCGATACGATGGAGGCGAAAGGCATGGCGATGTTGGCGAGGAACGGCGCTTCCGGACGCGTCAGCACGAACTTGACGGTGTAATCGTCGACCTTGACGATTTCCTTGATCAGCGACGGCATTTCCATGGAGTTGAAATATTCGTAGGTGATGCCTGCGATATACTGGTTCCACGGGTTCTTCGCATCGCGCTGACGGTCGTAGCTGAAGATCACGTCATCGGCGTTGAATTCGCGGCTCGGCGTGAACTTGTCGTTGGAGTGCCACTTCACGCCCTTGCGCAGGTGGAAGGTATATTCCAGACCGTCGCTCGAAACTTCCCATTTCTCGGCAAGGCCGGGCTCAACTTCGGTCGTGCCCTTCTTGAACTCGGTCAGGCGGTTGTAGACCGGATGCGCGGAAGCGTCGAAGGTGCCGCCAGCGGTGTAGGGCGACGGATCGAAGCCTTCCGGCGATGCCTCGGAGCAATAAACGAAGGTCTTCGCCATGGCGGGCATGGCGGAAGTGATCGCAATCGCAGAGGCGATAAGCAAACTGCGGGTCAGCGTTTTCATCTGGTGGTCCTTTCCCTCTTTTTCTGAGTTCCTGCGGCCCCATCCGGGGGCCTACCTCTTCTGGTCAGCAGCGACGCGGGAGCCCCGTGTCGCCGTTCGGTCCTTTGCCTCCCGACCAATTACCCGGCGACCGGCTGAAACAACCGGTCGAGGTTCTTCTCCGGTGGGCAGAACCAGCGCGGTCCCGCCTCCGTCATATAGGCTATATCCTCGAGACGGACGCCGCATTCGCCATAAACGCACAGCATCGGCTCGATGGAAAAACACATGCCCGGCTCCAGCGCCGTGGCATTTCCTGCAACGATATAGGGTTCTTCGTGAATATCCAGCCCAAGCCCGTGGCCGGTGCGGTGCGGCAGGCCGGGAAGCTGGTAATCCGGGCCGAAACCGGCCGCTTTCAGGCTGTCGCGCGCGGCCTTGTCCACATCCGAGCAGGCAGCGCCGACTTTGGCTGCGGCAAAGGCCGCCGCCTGCGCGTCGCGCTCGGCGTTCCAGAGGAAACGCTGCCGTTCCGTCGGTTTGCCGAAGACATAGGTGCGGGTGATATCGGAACGATAGCCGTGAAGAATGCCGCCGAGATCGACCAGCACCATATCGCCTTCGCTGAGCGTCTGCGCATGGGGCACGCCATGCGGATAGGCCGTCGCCTCGCCGAACTGCACCGCCACGAAAAGCGGCTTCAGGCCAAGGGCGATATGAGCCGCATTAACGAAATCAGCGACTTCCGTGGTGGAAACACCAGGACGCAGCCCCTCGAACACGGCCTTCTGCACGCCGTAACTCGCGTCCATCGCCGTCTGGATGATGGCGATCTCGGCTGCGGATTTGACCTGCCGCTGGGCGACGATCATCGGCTGGGCGGAAATGATGCGCCCTTCAAGACGCTGCATGAGGGCCGATGCGAAGACGAAGGGGGTAGCGGGATCGATGGCGACAAGATGACCGGGACAGCTCAAGTCACCGATACGTCTTGCCATCAGGTCGAAGGGACTTTCATCCTCTTCCCAGACGGCAACCTCACCCGCAATGCGGATGAGCGTCTGAAGCTTCGGCTCCTCGAAGGTCGGGCTGACATAGACCGGCACACCTTCCGCCGGTACCAGGGCGCCGTGAATGCGCTCGGAAAGGCCAAGCGACAGGCCGGTATAATAGGTCAGCGACGATGATGCATCGAGCCAGACCGCCTTGATATTTTGCTGGATCATTCGCGCCTGCAGGCCGCGTAGTCGCAACCTGAGCTCGTCTTCAGCGATCGATGAAACCGCGATCGGCTGAAACCGCTTCAGCGCCTCTTGAAAGTCTGCCATTCTCTCCCCGCCGCTTTCGGGTCGCAGACACAGGCGTGCCGACAACCTCCCAAGCGTTCTTTTGCCCATGCTTAAACACAGGGCGGGGGGTAAGCAATGGCCCGGCAGGGCACGCCACCACAAAACTGTGCAAATTTATCTAGACATAACGAAAATGTGATCGACGCACGCCTGATTTCAACATTCGTTGCCTTGACGCGGAAATTCAACCCCCCCCGGAAATCCAAGGGGAGACTGCGGACCGTCTTCAGCACCGAGCCGGTGCACGGGAAGTAAACGGCCAAAAATATTCAAGGAAAAGACGCCCAGAAAAGGAAAAAGCCTGCCGCGGGAGGAGGTGCGGCAGGCTTCAAACTTGATCGGTGATTGGGAGGAGGAGTACCACCGATCCACATCGAGCGACGCTGGGAGGAGGAGTGCGTCGCTTCGATGATTTGAATATAGCGGTATCCGTGATTTTTAACAGAGCAAGTCTCGCAATGCAGCATTGCATTTCTGCATAGCTCGAAAATTCCTGCCCGGTTTTTCAGCACTCCCCAAAATCGCGGGAAAATCAGCTGTCCCGATAGACCTGGAAACCGGCGAAGGACTGGTTGACCGGCATGAGTTCGAGGCTGTTGATGTTGATATGTTTGGGCTGCGAGGCGACCCAGTGGATGGTGTTGGCAATATCGTCAGCCGTGATCGGATTGACGCCCTTGTAGAGATTGTCCGAGGCTTCCTGATTGCCGCCGGTACGCACCAGCGTAAATTCCGTTTCGCACATGCCGGGCTCGATGGATGTCACCCGCACGCCCTTGCCATGCAGGTCGGAACGCAAGCCGAGCGAAAACTGCCGCAGGAACGCTTTGGTACCGCCATACACATTGCCGCCCGTATAGGGGTAGTGCGCGGCCACAGACGAGAGGTTGACGACAATACCCTTGCGCCCGATCAGCGTCGGTAGCAGATGGTGGGTGATGTTCAGGAGACCGGTGATGTTGGTGTCCACCATGATCTGCCAGTCTTTCAAGGGCACCTGCGGTGCGGGCGCGGTGCCAAGTGCAAGACCGGCATTGTTGACGAGAACGTCGATATCCCGGAAGCCTTCCGGCAATCCGGACAGCGCCTTTCCTGTCGCCTCCTCGTCGGTGATATCGAAGGCGAGGCCATGAAAGGCGGAACCGAGCTCGGCGGAAAGCGCCTCCAGCCGTTCCGCCCGCCGGCCCGTGCCGATGACCTTCCAACCCTCCTTGACGAAGCGCCGCGCCGTGGCCTGTCCGAAGCCGGATGTCGCGCCGGTGATGAGGATGGTTCCGCTCATGATGATGCCTCCACTCTATTGGTTTTTTCAGGGTCAATCGGTGTCAGTAACTTTTCCGCCGCCGCCGCGAGACAGCGCCTATAGGCCTCGAGATCCGTATACAAAGCCTCTTCGGGAGCATCGCCAACGATGATGATGCCGCCGCGCCGCAAAATCCCGCCATGCAGCATGAGATTGTCGACCATGTCGAAATTCTCGATCGACAGCCCGTCCGGCCCGCGATAACGGCCCGTTTCATCCAGGGTGGCGACGCCGCCATAATGCGCCTTGATGCGGGCGAAGTGATTGGCCGCGACATTGGTATAGGCGAAAACCGGCTTGCCCAGCGCGCACATGAAGCCCAGCTCATAGCTGGTTCCCGTATCGGCGGCGATGCCGCGGAACGGCGTGAGATTGGCGATCACCGCATCCGCTTCCAGCATCATCCGCTCATCGACGGCATTGATGTTGCAGCCGTGACCGACCCTGGTATCCGCCGGCGGAATTTGCAGATCGCCCGGCGAAAGCGGCGTGAAACCGGCTTCCCGCGCCAGCGAGGCCTTGAGGTCGAGCATTTCGCGCGCGTTCGGGAGGAAGACTTCCGGTCCGGCGAGATAGATTTTCTTTGTCATCGGGAATTCATGCGATTTGTCAGGAAAGGATTTCCCGACCCTAACCCGGGGACTTTCGCAAAGGCAAGTGCCAAGGGCATGCAGCGTGACGCACCGGACGAGCCGATAAAACGGTATCGTCCCGCCGCTCTTTCCGTTATAGCCGGAGCAAGAAACTGGAATTTCTGGAGCAGGACATGGCAGCACCCATCCGTTACCACGAAGGCGATATTTCCGCCGAAGATGCCGCGCGTTACACCGGCGCCATCGCAATCGATACGGAAACGCTGGGACTGGTGCCGCGCCGCGACCGCCTCTGTGTCGTTCAGCTTTCGCCGGGCGACGGCACGGCGGACGTCATACGCATCGCCGCCGGCCAGAGGCAAGCGCCGAACCTCGTGCGGATGCTTGCCGATCCCGCCCGCCAGAAGATTTTTCACTATGGCCGTTTCGATATCGCCGTCCTGTTCCACACCTTCGGCGTGACGACCACGCCGGTCTTCTGCACCAAGATCGCCTCGCGACTGACCCGCACCTATACGGACCGGCACGGGCTGAAGGATAACCTCAAGGAAATGCTGGAAGTCGATATTTCCAAGGCACAGCAATCTTCCGACTGGGCGGCCGAGACCCTGTCGCCGGCGCAGCTCGAATATGCCGCCTCCGACGTGCTGCACCTGCACGCGCTGCGCGACAAGCTGACAGGTCGTCTCGTGCGTGACGGCCGCCTCGACCACGCCGACGCCTGTTTCGCCTTTCTGCCGACGCGCGCGAAGCTCGACCTCCTCGGCTGGGAGGAAACCGATATTTTCGCCCATAGCTGAGCGAGCCCGCATCTGGTTTAAGCACTGATTTACCAGAATTGCCTATTCTCGGCCGCAACTTTGGCGGCCGGGGACTTTGAGGGATGATTACTCCGCTACAGCAGACGGCGGGCATTGCAGTCAGCGACCTCATGCGCTCGATGGTCCAAACCATCGAGGAACGCCAGCGCGAAGAGCAGGAAAAGGCCAACGGCACCAAAAAGGACGATGCGGTCAAGACAAACCCGCAGCCGGATGAAAGCCAGCGCGCCGCCAATGAGAAGATAAGCGCCTATCTCTTCGGCGTCATGAAGCCGGATGCCGATGCTTTCGCCTCGCTTGTCTCCCGTTTTTCCTCCGCGCTGGGCATCACACAGGAAAAGGACGAATCGAGCTTTTCCTTCGCACGAAGACTTCAGGATGCGCTGACCCTGACAGACAGCTTCGAAAAAACCGATGCGCAGGGGAAAGCCACGAAGATTTCCCTGAAATCCTTCGGTGTTTCGGAGGCTGAGGTCGTGGACGTGCTGAACAATGGCGTCAACAGCAAGACCGATCCCATGGCCGCCCTTGCCGCCCGCATCGCAAAGGGTGCAGGCCTCACAGGCACGGAAGAGGATTTCGGCGAGCAGATGTCGAAAGCCATCATGGCGGCACGCGCGACCCTGCCGAAAAACGTCGACGATCTGGAAGAATCGACCGGCCTCAAACAACTCGGCGTCTCCGCCCGTCAGATGATCTCCGCCATCGCCAACCCCTATGGCGATGAGGCGCGCGCCGTGAAGGAGGCCTTGGACGAACAGGCGCGGGGCACCCGCTTCATGACGCGTGAAACCCTGAAGGTCATTCAGCGTCTCGAAGATGTCGCCGATCCCAAAACCAGGGAAGAGTTGCAGGCCGAACGCGGCAAGGATCGTATCGGCGAAATCAACGATGCCGAGGTGAAGGCCGAGCGGGAACAGGATATCCAGGCGCGCGATGCGCAGGGCAAGCTTGAAGACGTGCAGGAGCTTCAGGACGTCGTGAAGGAGCATATCGATGCTTCCGGCGACGAAAAAACGGAAGGCGTCGATCCGCAGGCGCCGACCGACACATCGTCGGAAACGGCCCTGATCGCCGTGCTTGCGGCTGCGCCTGCTGAGCAAGCCGCCCCGGCGGAAAACGAAAATGAGCCGGCGGAGACAGACGCGGGCGCCGATCCGGCCGATGCGGAAGACGACGGCGAAAAACTGCTCGATGCGCAGGCGCTTGTCGAAGACACCCGCAACGCCATTTTGCCGATCTCGATCGACGACAATGGCCTTTATGAACTGCTGAAGAAAAAGGCGGCATGATTGCCGCTTCCGATCGTCACTTGAGCGAAACATGATGTGAGTTCAGACATGACCGATATTTCCGGCCTATCCGGCAGCGCCGTTTACGACACCGAACCCAATGCCGCGCAGGCGCTGCTATCCATGGCCGCCCCGTCGCTTATTCCGGATGATGCGGCCTTCACCGCGCCCGCTGAGGAAGACAGCCTCATCGACCCGGTGAACATTCAACCGGAACGAAATCTTCCCAAGGCAAGCTGGCTCGATGCCATGCCGCCGGAAGCTTTTGAGACGGCGCCCAGCGATCCCGACCATATTTCCTCGGTCAATTCCGACGATAACGGTCTTTACCGCATGTTCATCGGCGTTTCGCCCTGACCGGACGCGCAATTCCTTGGTTAGCCAAATCTTAATATCTGCAAGCCAAGATTGAGCTTGATGATTCTGTATGCGCTGCAACCGGCATTGCGGCCAGAGGCGTATACGGCGCTCCCGCATGAGCGGGCGAGATGACACCTGTCCATCACCGGCGCGGCGATTTTTCAACATTCAAGCCAGATGCGGATCACAGAGCCAATGGGGATTGGCCCTTTCGCAGCCAGCGGCGGTCACCGATAGAAACGGAGCGCAGCATGTTACCGCCTGTACCGAAAATTGCGGCAACCGATGCCGCCTATGGAACCACGGTTTCACTGACACCGCGCGAGCAGGTGAAACAGATTGCACCGCCGCAACCGAACACTCCCGCCCCTGAAAACAGCAGCCTTTTTGCCCGCGCGGCAATCGCCTCCCTTACCAGCGAATTTCAGCTCTCGCGCAGCACCGCCGTTCTGGCGGAAGCGCTCGGCAAGCTGATGAACCTGCCCCGGCGGGATGGCGAAGCCATAGAGACCTACGTGACGCGGCTGACGGAGGCGCTCCGCACCCTGCCCGCGCCACAACGCCTGGCGCTGGAACAGCAGGTCGGCAAGGCCCTGCAGGGCCTGACCCTTTCGATGCTTGCCGAAATCCTGAAACAGCCGACCGGACCGGATGCTGCCCGCCTCGCGTTGTTGATCGAGCTTTCCCGTTACAAGGGAACGGATCTTGCGGCAAAGGCGGTGGTTTCCTCCTATCAGCAGAACAATTCCTCCAATCCTGCCCCTGCGCAATCGGCCCAGCCGAAACAGCAGAACGCACAGAGCCAGAATGCGGAAGCTCGCCCGTCTCCGGCCGCGACAGCGCAGGCGGCAAATTCCGCCACCGTCAGCCGGCTCCTGCCGCTGCTCATCGGGCCGCTCGCCCTCAGTGGCGCAGCGATGAAAGCAACGGTGGCGGCGCTAACGGCGCAACTGGACCACCGGCCCACGCTTTCCACTCCGCCTGCCGACACACATGATACGCCGACCGTTGCCGCAAGGCCGGATGGAAGAGCCGAAAACGCGGTACGTCCGCTTCCGCCACAAACCGGCAGCGTGATGAAGGAAGTGTCGGCCGAGGCCCGCCCGGCAAATCCGCTCCGCGCTGAGACCGGCGAAGCCCGCCCTGCCCTTCCGCATCGGGAGACGATGAAGCCGGAGCAGAAAGAAACCCGCACGGGCCTTACCCCGCCATCCGGTTTGTTCGCAGACGACGCCGAGACCGTGAACAGCCTGCTGCTTGCCGCCACCGCCGGCAAACTTCCGCTCAAGCCGACCGGCACGCAAGAGCCTCCGCCCGCGCCGCAGGGTGTTACGCAGCAACCGTCCGATGATCAGCCCGCCGAAAAATCGGCCCTCGCAACAGCCGCTGCCCGCCCCTCGAGTGAGGAAACGGAAACTGCGGCCCATCGCCCCGAAACCCAACCGCTGCCGCGGGCCATGCTGGACCCGGAAGCGAGAATGGCGATGCTGGAGCAATCGGCTTCGCAATCGTTGATCGCCGCGGCTCTGGTAAAAGACGGCACACCGCTGCCGCTCGTCGCCTATCCGCCGGCGGATGAGGACTATGAATCGGAAACGCCGCCGCGCGGAGGCGGCCCGTTTTCCGAGGATGAGAAGGACGGCGAGGCCGAAGCCGGCGCTGATAATTCCGACGGTCAGGACGAAAAAGAAGAGCGCATCGCCGCCAATGACGGGATCGACACGCAGGAAAGCCCGGCGGCGGTGGCTTCCGACGACAGCGCGGAAAATTATTATCTGAAGATGAGCGGCATGCTCTGAATTCGGCGTGGTCAGATTGGAATGTAAGTCGCGCCAATCACGCCGACGCCATCCTCGGGCCTGTCCCGAGGATCTGCGACCGATTGATTTTATTCGACGTGATTAGATCCTCGGCACAGGGCCGAGGATGACGTCGAGAGAAGCCTTACCCTTCGCGCTCAAGCGGGCAAGGCCCGTTGAACCCAACAAAAAACCCGCCGGAAATTCCGGCGGGTTCTTCATTTCAAAGATAGGAGCGATTATTCGCCGCGGTTCTTCAGAGCCGCGCCGAGGATGTCGCCGAGCGAAGCGCCCGAGTCGGACGAACCGAACTGTGCGACGGCTTCCTTCTCTTCAGCGATTTCCAGAGCCTTGATCGAAAGCATGACCTTGCGGTCCTTCTTCGAGAAGTTGACGACGCGGGCGTCGACAACCTGGCCAACCGAGAAGCGCTCGGGGCGCTGCTCGTCGCGGTCACGGGAAAGGTCAGCGCGACGGATGAACGAGGTGAGGTCTTCGTGGTTGACGAGCTTCACTTCGATGCCGCCATCGTTGACGCCGATGACTTCAGCGGAAACGACTGCGTTCTTGCGCAGGTCGCCGGAAGAAGCGGCTTCGCCGACAGCATCCTTGCCGAGCTGCTTGATGCCGAGCGAGATGCGTTCCTTCTCGACGTCAACGTCGAGAACGACGGCCTTGACGACGTCACCCTTGTTGTACTCTTCGATGACCTGCTCGCCCGGACGGTTCCAGTCGAGATCCGACAGGTGAACCATGCCGTCGACATCGCCTTCGAGGCCGATGAACAGACCGAATTCGGTCTTGTTCTTGACTTCGCCTTCAACTTCAGTGCCGGCCGGATGGCTGTAGGCAAATGCCTGCCACGGGTTTTCCAGCGTCTGCTTGAGGCCGAGCGAGATACGGCGCTTGGACGGATCGACTTCGAGAACGACAACGTCGACTTCCTGGCTCGTGGACAGGATCTTGCCGGGATGTACGTTCTTCTTGGTCCAGGACATTTCGGAAATGTGGATCAGGCCTTCGATGCCCGGCTCCAGCTCAACGAATGCACCGTAGTCGGTGATGTTCGTGACCGTACCGGAGATCTTCTTGCCAACCGGGTACTTGGCGGAGATGCCATCCCACGGATCGGACTCGAGCTGCTTCATGCCGAGCGAGATGCGGTGGGTTTCCTGGTTGATGCGGATGATCTGAACCTTGACCTGCTGGCCAATGTTGAGGATTTCCGAAGGATGGTTGACGCGGCGCCATGCCATGTCGGTGACGTGCAGCAGGCCGTCGATGCCGCCGAGGTCAACGAACGCACCGTAATCGGTGATGTTCTTGACGACGCCGTCAACAACCTGGCCTTCTTCGAGGTTCTGAACGATTTCAGAACGCTGCTCGGCACGCGACTCTTCGAGAACCGTGCGACGCGAAACAACGATGTTGCCGCGACGCTTGTCCATCTTGAGGATTTCGAAGGGCTGCGGGTTGTGCATCAGCGGGGTAACGTCGCGGATCGGACGGATGTCGACCTGCGAACGCGGAAGGAAGGCAACAGCGCCGTCCAGATCGACGGTGAAACCACCCTTGACCTGGTTGAAGATAACGCCTTCGACGCGCTCGCCAGCTTCGAACTTGGCTTCGAGCTTGACCCAGCTTTCTTCGCGGCGAGCCTTCTCGCGCGACAGAACGGCTTCGCCGAGAGCGTTTTCGATGCGCTCGACGTAAACTTCGACTTCGTCGCCGACCTTCAGCGTGCCGTCCTTGGACTTCGCGCCGAATTCCTTCAACGGTACGCGGCCTTCAACCTTGAGGCCGACGTCGACGATGGCAACGTCCTTCTCGATTGCCGTTACGATACCCTTGGCAACATAGCCTTCGGCAAGATCGTTGGAGGCAAAGGATTCTTCGAGAAGCGCTGCGAAATCTTCGCGCGTGGGGGTAGATACTGACATGAAATCTCCTGATTGCATCCGCGCTATGGCGAATACAAAAGCGCCGGTGGGCTAGTGTTGTTGATACCCGACCCCATGCCCGCCTTTTCAAAAGGCTTTCCGGCGCAAGGACATGTCTTCGGGCAATTCCGGACTAAACGCAGACGGCAGGAAGCCGTTCCGCGAGAAACCTATCTCTTCAGGGCGGCGTCGATGATCGTCCGCGCGGCCTGAAACGCCGCCTCTATACTCATTTCCGACGTATCTAGCAAGTGCGCGTCTTCAGCCGGCTTCAACGGGCTGTCGGCGCGGCCCATATCGCGCTCGTCGCGTTTTTTCACTTCAGCGAAAATTGCATCATAATCGCCGCTGCCACCATTGGCCAGAATTTCATCGTAACGGCGTCGCGCCCGCACGTCCGCAGAGGCCGTGACGTAAAGCTTCACCGGCGCCTCAGGGCACACCACCGTGCCGATGTCCCGTCCGTCAAGCACCGTGCCCGGCTCCTTTGCGGCAAAACGCTGCTGCGCCTTCACGAGCGCACGCCTCACCGGCGTCATCACCGCGATTTTGGATGCGGCCTCACCGATATCGTGCCGGGAAAGAACGGCGCGATCGAGCCCCGCAAGATCGACTTCCAGCGCGATCTTCTCAGCCACGGCCTCATCATCGAGCGGCAGGCCCGCATCCAGAAGCGCCTTGGCGGTCGCCCTGTAGGTCAGGCCGGTATCGAGATGGTGGAAACCATAGGTCTCGGCAATCCTGCGCGACAGGGTTCCTTTGCCCGCCGCAGCCGGCCCGTCTATGGCGATCGTGAAGGTCATGAAGCTTTCCGCCTGTGCATTCGTCATTCATATAATTAGAGTGCGCAACACCTTCCTATTTATATCGGCATCCCCGCATAGGGGTTGCGCCGAGGCAGGCGGCACCCGAAGTTTGTCTTTGACACGAAAGAGCGCAACGATTAAGGGGACCGGCTATAAATTTTACCGTCTATGCCGGTTTTACGGCGTACACACCGAAACTCATTCGACAATTTGAGGCTTAGACAGTGGCAAAAGCGGAACTTGGTACCAAGCGCACAGACCCCGATACCGGCAAGAAGTTCTACGACCTGAACCGCGATCCGGTCGTTTCTCCCTACACCGGCAAGTCCTGGCCGCTCTCCTTCTTCGAGGAAAGCACCGCCCAGGCCAAGATGGAGCAGGCTGAAGAAGAGGAAGTGGCGGAAGTCGATACCGAAAACACGGAAGTCGAACTCGTCTCGCTGGAAGATGCCGATGGCGACAACAACGGCGACGATATCCCCGATCTCGGCGACGACGATGACGTCGAAATTGATGACGACGACGACACCTTCCTCGAAACCGACGACGAAGATGACGACGACGACATGTCCGGCATCATCGGCGTATCGGGCGACGACGAAGAAGCTTGATTTTACTTGATAATTCGGCCCGACGACAAAAAAATGACGCCGGGCCGTTTTTTATGCTTGCACTCGTCGGAAAGCCGCAGTAGTAAGCCGCCACCGAACGGAACAACAACCGCTTCGGTTCCCGGAACCGGAAGAAATGCCGGAACCCTTATGGGGCTATAGCTCAGCTGGGAGAGCGCTTGCATGGCATGCAAGAGGTCAGCGGTTCGATCCCGCTTAGCTCCACCAAACCTTCCCAGACAAAAATACCTTCCCTTCGGCCAGTGGCTCTTGCGCATCTCGCAAGCCGTTCGATCCGATCGCCTATTGCAGCAGCGCCCGCACATCCTGCCCGTTGATCCGGCACTCCACGGAACCGCCGGCACCACCTTCCTCCACCGTCCGACATTCCAGATATCTGCCGCGCAGCCGGTTCTCCAGCGCCTTGAAGGCGTTGAGGCCGCAGGCGTAACGGCGGCCGTCGGGGCCGGTGCAGACGCGGTTGCGCTCAACATCCTCCACGCCGGCGAGGCGGAATTCCTGGCCCTTGAAAGTGAAGCGGCTGCTGGAGATGACGCGCAGGCGCTGGTCCGCATGCATTTTCAGCGGATAAAGATCGGGAGGCGTCGGAATGCGCTCGTAATTTTGGCTACGCGGATCGACCCGCACCGGCGAGGTCGTCCAAAGCAGTTCCGTATTGGCCGCAAGGCCTGCTGGCGCCGGGGTTGCCTCGCCATTGATGAGCGAGGCGATGCGGATGCCGGCTATACCGAGGCCAATGGCCAGAACGATCTGAAACAGCAAAATTGCGATCTGCCGGACCATGTCACCGCAACATCAAAACAATGAACGAATTAAAATCGATCGGCCGCCGCCTCGCGAAGAGGTCCGCCGCTTATCACATCAATAAAATCTTGCCGGCACTGACATCACGCACCGTGCCCATGGCCATGATCGGGATCCGGTCGCCATCCAGGATCACCCGCCCCGTTGTCCGCAGCCAGCGGAAACCGCCAACTTTGAGCTCAATGCGGTATTCCTGATCATAAAACACGCCATTTGTCAGCGAATTATAGACCGCCTTGGCGACACGCGCCCGCGAGTCGCTTTCGATCTGCGCGATGAAATCTTCGACCGGAATGCCACAGGCGGCTTCTTCCGGCGAAAATTCGCGCAGGCGGGCGGCCACGGCATCCAGATAAACCAGATTTTGCCCGACATTCCAGGTGTAGTAACCCACAAGTGTCTCTTCGAGAGATATGTTTTCCAACATCGGCCTTCTACAGTCTGAAATGCTCGTGCGGGTCTGTAACATATCAGATGACGGACGACTAACCACAAGAATTCATCCTTTTGTCTGATGGCGTCCCGTTTTCAGTCAGACTACTTATCGACAGCCCTTTTCGGCCGCCATGTTGGCGAAGCAACCTTCCTGTGCCAAAGAAGATTGATCTTGCGCCAACGACCAGAGGAGCCGCCGTGACCATCGGGCTTGCCCATGCCGAACTCATCGCCGTCGTCACCGCCATCACCACGGATGAGCCGCGGGTCATGACCGTTCGGGAAGGCGCAGCGCTTCCGTCGGGACCGTTCGAATTCGGGCACAGAACGCTCCAGAGCGGCTTGCGGGAATGGATTCACGAACAGACCCATCACCCCGTCGGTTATCTCGAACAGCTCTATACTTTTGCCGATCGCGACCGCAACAACGACATTTTAGGCGGCAGAACCATCTCCATCGGTTATCTCGGGCTGGTTCGCGAACAGGAAGCCTCCGGCGGCAAACGCCCGCTCTGGCACGGCTGGTACGAATATTTCCCCTGGGAGGATCACCGTCAGGGACGCCCGGAAGTTCTAGGGGGCATCATCGACAGGCTGCGCGCCTGGGCGGATTCCGATCCCGCCTCAAAAAGCCAGCGCCATTTGCGCGCCGATTTCACATTCGGCCTCGATGGCGGCGGCTGGAACGAGGAATTGACCCTGCAGCGTTACGAGTTGCTGTATGAAGCCGGGCTGGTCGAAGAGGCGCAGGGCGAACCGCGGATCAATTTCGGCAGGCCGATGTTTGCCGATCACCGCCGCATCCTTGCCACCGGCATCGCGCGTCTGCGGGCCAAGATCAAATATCGACCGGTAGTGTTCGAACTGATGGCCGACGCCTTCACGCTCCTGCAGCTACAGCGCGCCATCGAGGCGCTGGCGGGGCTTACGCTGCACAAGCAGAACTTCCGCCGGCTGATCGAACAGCAGCAACTGGTGGAAGAGACCGGCGAGATGGCCACCGAAACCGGCGGACGCCCGGCAAAGCTCTTCCGCTTCCGACAGACCGTTCTCGATGAACGCGCCCTTTCCGGAACGAAACTGCCGCTCTCCCGCAATTGACATATGCTCACAATGAGAATATGTCTTTGTCCTAGATATACTCAAAAAGAGTATAAATGGGAGAGCACCGTGAACGAGCAGATTTCCGCCGCAAGCCTTTATGACCGCGTTGCCCGCGTCATTCCCAAGGCCGAATGGATGGGCTTTCAGGACGATGTGGAGGCGATCCTCGAGCTGAAGCGCAAGCGCAACGCCGTCATCCTCGCCCATAATTACCAGACACCGGAAATCTTCCACGGCGTCGCCGATATCGTTGGCGACAGCCTCGCCCTTGCCCGCAAGGCGATGGAGGTGGAGGCGGATGTCATCGTTCTGGCCGGCGTGCATTTCATGGCCGAGACGGCAAAGCTGCTCAATCCGGAAAAAACCGTGCTCATTCCGGATATGGCCGCCGGTTGTTCGCTGGCCGATTCCATCACGCCCGAGGACATCGCGCTTCTGCGCAAGGCCTATCCCGGCGTTCCGGTCGTGACCTACGTGAACACCTCCGCCGCGGTGAAGGCGGCGTCTGACATCTGCTGCACCTCCGGCAATGCCCGCCAGGTGGTGGAATCACTCGGCGTACCGCGCGTGCTGATGTTGCCGGATGAATATCTGGCGAAGAACGTGGCGCGGGAAACCAATGTCGAGCTGATCGCCTGGCGCGGCCATTGCGAGGTGCATGAACTGTTCACCGCCGATGATATTCGCGAATTGCGCGAAAGCCATCCGGGCGTCACCGTGCTGGCGCATCCGGAATGTCCGCCCGATGTCGTCGAGGCTGCGGATTTTTCCGGCTCCACCGCCGTCATGTCGGATTATGTCGGCCGCGAGCGCCCTGCCCGCGTGGTGCTTTTGACGGAATGCTCGATGAGCGACAATGTCGCCGTGCATCACCCGGATGTCGAATTCATCCGCCCCTGCAATCTCTGCCCGCATATGAAGCGCATCACGCTTGGCAATATCCGCGCGGCGCTGGAGGAAAACCGCCACGAAGTGACGGTCGACCCGGCCATCGCTGTCGCCGCCCGCCGCGCAGTGGAAAGGATGCTGGAAGTATGAGCGAACGCCTCCCGCTGCATACGGGCTGGACGGTCATTGTCGGCAGCGGCATTGCGGGCCTGATGGCGGCGCTGACGCTTGCGCCGCAACCCGTGCTGCTTCTGACACGTGGCGTTCTCGGCGGCGAAACGTCTAGCGCCTGGGCGCAGGGCGGCATTGCCGCCAGCCTCGGGCCGGACGATAGCGCCGCACTGCATCTTGCCGATACGCTCGCCGCAGGCGACGGCCTCTGCGACGCGGAAATGGCCGCAGAGATCGTTTCCGCCGCTCCCGCCGTCATCGAGGCGCTGGAGCGGGCCGGGGTGCGCTTCGACCGGGATGCCGAAGGCAGGCTCGTTTTCGGGCTGGAGGCCGCCCATGGCAGAAGGCGCATCCTGCATGCCGAAGGGGACGGGTCAGGCGCGGCCATCGTCAGGGCCCTCGCCGCCGCCGTTCTTCGCACGCCCTCCATAACCATTCTGGAAGGCACGGAGGTTCGCCGCCTGCTGACAGAAGACGGCGTCATCGTTGGTCTCGCCTGCATCGGGCCAAAAGGCTGCTTCACTTTGCCGACAAGCCAGGTCGTTCTCGCCACCGGCGGCCTCGGCGGGCTTTATGAGGCGACGACCAATCCCTCCGGCAATTTCGGGCAGGGCATCATGCTCGCCGCCCGCGCCGGCGCTTTCCTCGCCGATATGGAATTCGTGCAATTCCATCCGACGGCGCTTTCCTCGCCCAGACGGCCGCTGGCGCTGGTGAGCGAAGCGGTGCGGGGCGAAGGCGCACTGCTTCTCAATGAAAACGGCGAACGTTTCATGGCGGGAGTTCCGGGTGCGGAACTCGCCTCGCGCGATATAGTCGCCCGCGCCATCGACCGCGAAATACTGCGTGGCGGCAAGGTCTTTCTCGATGCCCGCAAGGCGCTCGGCTCCGGCTTTTCCGCCCGCTTCCCCTTGATCGACCTGCTCTGCCGCGAAGCCGGGATAGACCCCGCCCGTGAGCTCGTTCCGGTGCGCCCGGCGGTGCATTACCATATGGGCGGCGTCGCCACCGATGGTAAAGGCCGAAGCTCGGTGCCGGGTCTCTGGGTTGCCGGCGAAACCGCCTGCACGGGGCTGCATGGCGCGAACCGGCTTGCCAGCAATTCCCTGCTGGAAGCGGCGGCCATGGGCATGCGCGCGGCGCAAGACATTGCCGGCAGGCCGGCATATGCGGGAAAACAGGCAGCGGATATCGCAACGCTCCCCGTGCCCGATTTCCCGGCAGCCGACCTCTCCCCCGTCCGGCCCATCGTTTCCCGCCATCTCGGCATCGTAAGACATGCGGAAGGGCTGACGGGCGCGATCCGCGATCTTCTGCCACTGGCTGAGCGGAGCGGCCCGGCATCCGATCCTGCCCTTGTCGCGCTGGCCATCGCCGTCTTTGCGGCGCTGCGCACGGAATCGCGCGGCGCGCATTTCCGTGACGATTTCCCTGAAAAACATACAACGGCCACGAGGCGCAGGCTGAACCTCAGCGACGTCCTCACCATCGCCCATGAATTCTCCTCTTCCAGCCATTCTTCGGCCAGCCTTGCGCGGAGCGCCTGACATGACCCTTTCACCCCTGCCACGCCTCATCATCGAACCGCTCGTGCGCAACGCTCTTCTGGAAGACCTTGGACTGGCGGGCGACATCACGTCCGCCGCCGTCATTCCCGCCGATCATCGCTCGGTCGTCGTCATGGCCGCGCGCGAACCGGGCGTTATTGCCGGTCTCGACGCGGCGGAACTGGCTTTCCAGCTCGTGGATCCGGCCATCGTGATGAAACGGCATGTGCAGGATGGGGCCGCCGTGGCGCCCGGCGATATCATCGCAACGATCGAAGGCCCCTCGCGCGGCCTTCTGACGGCGGAGCGCACGGCGCTGAATTTTCTCGGCCACCTGTCGGGCATCGCTTCCGTCACCGCAAAAATCGCTGCCGCCATTGCCGGCACCAAGGCCTCGGTCGCCTGCACCCGCAAGACGACGCCGGGGCTGAGAGCGCTGGAAAAATATGCCGTGCGCGCCGGCGGCGGCATGAACCACCGGTTTGCGCTTTATGACGCCGTTCTCATCAAGGACAACCATATCGCCGTGGCCGGCGGCGTGCGCGACGCCATCCGCCGCGCCCGGCAGGGCGTGGGGCATCTCGTCAAGATCGAGGTGGAGGTCGATACGCTTGCGCAGTTGCGCGAGGTCATGGATGAGGGCGTCGATGCGGTCCTTCTCGACAATATGACATCCGAACAGCTGCGCGAGGCGGTGGGGATCGTCGCCGGTCGCGCCATTACCGAAGCGTCCGGCCGCATCAATCCGCAGACGGCCGCAGCCATCGCCGCAACCGGCATCGATCTCATCTCCGTCGGCTGGCTGACCCACAGCGCGCCGGTTCTCGATATCGGCCTCGACTTTCAAAGCCAGAGCTAAAGAATATGCGGCACACAGTTCGCCGCAGGGAACCAATCGCCCATATCATCGTTATTGCTAGGCCTGAGGTCTATTCAAGGCGGGGGGATCAGTGCGCGCAAAAGCCTGTCCATATGCCTGCGGACCTCTCTCACAAAGGAAAGGCTTGTTATGGAAGACGCACAAGTTGGCTGGATTGCAGCAATCATCATCGGCGGCGTAGCCGGTTGGCTCGCCGAACAGTTCATGAAAAGCAATATGGGTCTTTTCATGAACATTATCCTCGGCATTGTCGGCGCCATCGTCGCCAATTTCCTTCTGGGGCTCGTGGGCATTTCGCTCGGAGGCTGGATTGGCTATCTCATCGCCGGTTTCATCGGCGCCTGCATTCTCATCGCCGTCGGGCGGGCATTTCGCCGCTAAGGGGAGGACACCATGAGCTTTTTCGACAAGATCAAGAACGCCATTTTCGGCAAGGCCGAGGCCGCACCGCAGACTTCGGCTCCGGCCGGCACGCCGGCAGCCACGGCAAGCCCGGCCGCACCCGCTCCGACAGCCGCGGCTCCGGCCCCTACCGGCAATGTTGACGTCGCTTCGATTCTGGATGCGGCGGTCAAGCAGAACGGCCAGAAACTCGACTGGAAACATTCGATCGTCGACCTTCTGAAAGCGCTCAATCTGGACAGCAGCCTCAGCGCCCGAAAGGAACTGGCAGGCGAACTCGGCTATACCGGCGACACTTCGGATTCGGCGACCATGAACATCTGGCTGCACAAGGCCGTCATCAAGAAGCTGTCCGAAAACGGCGGCAAGGTTCCGGCCGACCTTCTGGATTGAACCGATAAACGGGAGCGCCGCGATGGACGACTATTCCAGCCTTCGAGAGCAGATCGGCCAGGACCTCGACACCCTGCACAGGACCGAGAATCCGAAATCGATCTTCGAGATCGCCGACGACTATCTTCTGGGAAATCCAAATCTCAAGAGGGCCATCGTCGAAGACATCATCAAGGAAGAAGCGGACAAGCGCGGCATCGCGATCCACTGACGCCGCGCGTCGCACGCACGGCTGTTTACCCAAAAGGGCGGCATCCCAACCGGATGCCGCCCTTGTATATTTGGCGGAGTTGCATCATCCGCACTCCGTCACCCCGGACCAGATCCGGCATGACGGAGGAGAGGCTTCCGCCGAAGCCCTATTTATCCAGCTTCGCTTCGGCCTTTTTCGCGTTTTCTTCCATCAACTCATACCACATGGCGTTCATGACGGCGAAGATGGCGGCAAGAGGCAGGCCGAGCAGCCAGGCGAAATACCACATGTTCGATCTCCTTCTTTCTCAATCAATAAGCATGACCGCTGTCGTCGCGGATCGCCTTTTCATCCACCTTGCCCCACAGCACGCGATAGACCCATGACGTATAGGCGACGATGATCGGGATGAAGATGAGGGCGACGACCAGCATGATGAACAGCGTCATATGGCTGGAAGATGCATCCCAGACCGTCAGGCTCGACTTCGGATCGACCGAAGACGGCAGGATGAAGGGAAACATCGTCAGCCCCACCGTTGCGATGATGCCGAAAATGGCGAGCGAGCTGGAAAGCAGTGCCAGCACTTCCCTACGGACCCGGAGCAAGACGAAAGCGACGAGTGGGAAGACAAGACCGAGCGCCGGCGCCAGCATCATCCAGGGATGCGCCGCATAATTGGCAAACCAGACACCGCCCGCAACCTCGACCGTCTTCGACAGCGGATTGGACGGACCGTCGGTCACGATCTCCGAGGTGAAACGATAGCCATCGATACCGAGCCACAGAAACACGCCGCCGAGCGCAAAAAGAACGGTGGTGGCAAGCGCCGCAATGCTGCCGAAACTGCGAGCGCGGGCCGCGACCGGACCATCCGTCTTCAGCACCAGCCATGCCGCGCCGTGCATGATAAGCATGGCGACGGAAACGAGACCGCAGAGGATGGCGTAGGGGTTCAGAAGCTCGAACAGCGTCGTGCCGTCATAGAAAATTCTGAGGTCGTCATTGAGGTGGAAGGGAACGCCCTGCAGCACATTGCCGATGGCCACGCCGAAGATCAGCGCGGGAACGAAGCCGCCGATGAAGAGCGCCCAGTCCCAGCCAGTGCGCCAGGCGACGCTTTCACGCTTGGAGCGATATTTGAAACCGACCGGCCGCAGGATCAGCGCAAACAGGGTGGCGAACATCGCCAGGTAAAAACCTGAAAACGACACCGCATAAAGCGGCGGCCAGGCGGCGAAGATCGCGCCGCCGCCAAGGATGAGCCAGACCTGATTGCCCTCCCAGACCGGGCCGATGGAATTGATGACGACACGCCGCTCAATGTCCGTTTTCGCCACGAAGGGCAAAAGCGCGCCGGTGCCGAGATCGAAACCGCCGGTCACGGCAAAACCGATCAGCACCACGCCAAGCAGCAGCCACCAGATAACGCGGAGAATTTCGTAGTCGATGAGTTGGTGCAATATCATGATCGTTTACTCCGCAGCGACGAGTTTTTCAGGAACGAGCGGCGCTTCCGGCTCATGGTCCGGCTCGGGGCCCTTGCGGATCGCCTTCAGCATCAGCCCCATTTCAACGATGAACAGCACCGTGTAGATGGCGATGAAACACAGGAGCGTGATGAGGACGGTGGAGGCGCTGAGGCTGGAGACGGCCGCGGCCGTGGGCAACACGCCCTCGATGATCCATGGCTGACGGCCGAATTCGGCCACCACCCAGCCCATTTCCGCCGCGATCCACGGCAGGGGAATGGCGAAGACCGCCACTTTCAGCAGCAACGGATAATGATCCAGCCGGCGGCGGGCCGAAAGATAAAAGAACGTCGCCGTCAGCAGGATGAAGAAGATGCCAAGGCCGACCATGATGCGGAACGCCCAGAACAGGGTCGGCACATGCGGAATGGTATCCGCCGCCGCCTTGGCGATCTGCTCTTCACTCGCCTGGCGCGGATCGTCGACATATCGTTTCAGCAGCAGGGCATAACCGAGCTCATGGCCGAGTTCGGCGAAGGTGCCGCGCACCTCTTCCGGCAACGCCGCGCCCTTGCCGGTGGCGCGTATCTGCATCAGCGCGTCATAGGCCTTGATGCCGTCGCGGATGCGGGTCTTGGCCTGCTCCACCAGATCGTTGATGCCTGGAATTTGCGTGTCGAGCGAGCGGGTGCCGATGAGGCCCATCACCCACGGAATCTTCACCGCGAAATGCGTTTCGCGCGCTTCCTGATCGGGAAAACCGATGGCCGTGAAGGGGGCCGGGGCCGGCTCGGTTTCCCACATGGCCTCGATGGAGGCGAGTTTCATCTTCTGGTGTTCTGTGGAGAGATAGCCGCTTTCATCACCCAGCACGACGACCGACAGCGCGGACGCCAGACCGAAGGAGGCGGCAACCGTCATCGAACGCTTGGCAAGATCGACATGGCGGCCTTTCAGCACATACCAGGCCGAAACGCCGAGCACGAAGATGGAAGCCGTCACGTAACCCGCAGACACCGTGTGGACGAACTTCGCCTGCGCCACCGGGTTGAACAGGACCTCGAAGAAGTCAGTCACTTCCATGCGCATGGTCTGGGGATTGAAAGCGGAACCCGTGGGGTTCTGCATCCAGCCATTGGCGATCAATATCCATAGCGCCGAGAAATTCGAACCGAGCGCCACGCACCATGTCGCGACGAGATGGCCGAGTTTCGACAGCTTGTCCCAGCCAAAGAAGAACAGGCCGACGAAGGTGGCTTCCAGGAAGAAGGCCATCATGCCTTCGATCGCCAGCGGCGCACCGAAAATATCGCCGACATAATGGCTGTAATAACTCCAGTTCATGCCGAACTGGAATTCCATGACGATGCCGGTGGAAACGCCGAGCACGAAGTTGATGCCGAACAGCGTGCCCCAGAATTTCGTCATCTGCCGCCAGACCGTGCGGCCGGTCATGACATAGACCGTTTCCATGATGGCGATCACCACCGATAGTCCGATCGTCAGGGGAACGAACAGAAAGTGATATAAAGCCGTCACTGCAAATTGCAGGCGCGACAGCGCCACTATGTCGAGTTCCATAGTCCTATCCACCTTTTCCGGAAGGCCGGCCTTCCATTTTCAAGACGACGCCGGCTCTCAAAAAAAATCAGTCCGGGCGCAGTGTCTCCAGTACTACGCCGTATTCCGGGGTGCCGCTTTGACATTCATCAAATTGACGCCCCTCTTTCAGCACGATGATGCGATCGGCAAATTCCGCCTCGCGGCGATTATGGGTGATCATCACGACAGTCTTTCGCTGCGCCCTCGCAAACAGCCGGGTGAGCACGTCACGGGCGGTCTCGCCGTCCAGCCCTTCCGTCACCTCATCGAGAAGCCAGAGCGGCCGGTCGGCGAGCAGGAAACGGGCGAGCGCCAGCCGGCGCGACTGGCCGCCGGAAAGCCCCTGGCCCGCCTCGCCAAGCCTTGTCTCCAGTCCGGCCGGCAAAGATTTGACGTGTTCGGCAAGGCCCGCCGCCTCGAGCGCGGCCCATAACTCGGCCCCGGTTGCGGTGGGTTTCGCCAGCCGCAGATTGTCGGCGATGCTGTCGCGGAAAAGCTGGCTTCGCTGCGTCATCAGGGTGGATGGCAGGGCGTTGACAGTGCCAGCAGCCGCCCGCAATTCACCCGCCAGAAGCTGGATGAGGCTTGTCTTGCCCGCACCGCTCTGGCCGATGATGGCAACCCGTTCCCCGGAGGCGATTGCAAGGTTGATATTCGTCAGGACCGGATTGTCGTTCCCGTCCCGCTCCAGACGCACGTTTTTTAGATCTGCCGCCATGCCGTCGACCGGCGAGGCGGGACAGCGGCCTTCAGCCGTTGCCGAAAGACGCGGCGTGATGCGTCTTGCAGAAAACAATGTGCGCCCAAGCTCCATCGCCCCACGACGCAGCGCCGTGAAAGGCTCCAGCGCGGCAAAACAGACAAGCAGCCCGAGCGCCGCGGCCGGCGCGCTCACCGCCCCCTGTTCCGCAAGCCAGGCCATGCCGAGAAGGGCTGCGCTCAAAAGAACGGCCGCTGAAACCCCGAAGGAAAAACTGGCACTGGTTTCGATACGGTTCAGGGTATCATCGCAGGCAGAGAGGTAATCATCCGCCCGTTTCACCGCCGCGACCTGCGCGGAAAGGCGGCCGGTGGTCAAGAGCTCCGTCTGCCCGCTCACGAGATCGGCCGTGCGGGCCCGAAGGGCCTCCAGCCCGATTGCCCGGCGGCGCGAGAATGTTTCCGCCCGCAAGGCGGCGCGAACCGAAATTCCAAGCCCCGCCGCAATGAGGAAAACCGCCGCCAGAATGCCCGCCAGAGGATGGAGAAAAGCAAGCCCGAGGCCTGTCGCGATTGCGGCAAGGACCGCCACGGCAGCGGGAACCAGCACGCGCAGATAAAGCGAATCCAGCGCATCGATATCCGCCATCAGCCGGTTCAGCAGGCGCGCAGGCCTCGCCTCCAGGGATTTCCGGCCTGCGGCGCGGCAAACCCGCGAAACAGCTTTTCCCGAAGTGCTGCAAGCACGGAAAGCGTGGCGTCATGGGTCGTCATGCGTTCGCCGTAACGGGCGGCGGTGCGCGCCAGCGCCAGAAGACGAATGGCGGCCGAAGGCGCAAAGACATCGAAGGCATAGGCCGTTGCGGGCAGAAGACCGGCAATTGCCGTTGCGGTGATGAACCAGCCGGAAACGCCGAGAAGGCCGATGCCCGCCAGCACCGTCGTTACCGCCAGAACCGCGCCCGCCATCAACATGCCGCGCCGTGCCGACCAGAACAGGCCGATAATGGGTCTCAATATCGCAAAACGCGCGATCATGGCTGCCCCCTCGAATGGATCGCCGTCATATCCACGATCCTGTCCATGCGCGCCGCAAGCACCGGATCATGGGTCGCGACGATCAATGTCCTGCCATTTGCCAGTTGCAGCAGGTTTTCCGTGACGAGAGCAGCCGTTTCCCGGTCGAGATGGGCTGTCGGCTCATCGGCCAGAACAAGCTGCGTTGCGGGGTCTGCGAAAGCACGCGCAATGGCAAGCCGCACCGCCTCCCCGCCCGAGATTCCATATCCGCCATCGCCGATCTGCAGATGCCGGCGTGCATGCGACAAGCCATCGAGCCCGGTGCGGCGCAGCGTCTCTTCCACCATACCATCACTGACAACCGAACGGCCGAAGCGAATATTCGCCTTCAGCGAACCGGCAAAAAAGAACGGCTTCTGGCTGACCCAGCCGATCGTCCTGCGCAGCCCATCCGCCGTCGCATTATCGAGATTGACGCCGCCGATCCTGATCGAGCCCTCTCCAGCCTCGGCCAACCCGGCAATCAAGGAGAGTACAGTGGATTTGCCACAACCGGAAGGCCCAAGAATTGCTACCCGCTCACCCTGCTGAACGGTCAGGTTGAGATTTTGGATGACAGGCGGGGCGTTCGGATAAGCGAAGGAGAGATTATCTATCTCCAGCAGGCCGGGTGTCGGGGATGGGACAGACGCCACATCCGCACCCTCGCCCGCGATGGCCGCACCGCCGGCCGTCAATTTGCCGAGCGCATCAAGCGCCGCTTCGCCGGCCGCGCGGTCGTGCCAGACGGCGGAGAGTTCCCGCAGCGGCTCGAAAAAGGCCGGCGCCAGCAGCAAGATGAAGAGGCCTTCGGCGAGGGTCAGCTTGTGGCCCCAGGCCCCGAAATCGAGAAAACCGAGCAGATGAAAACCGATATAGACGGCGGTCATGGCAACGCCGAGCGCTGCGAAAAGCTCCAGCACCGCCGAGGAGAGAAAGGCGATCCTGAGCACCGCCATCGTCCGCTTCTTGAGGTTCTGCGCATCGGCGCTAAGACGTTCCGCCGTCAGATCGACGGCTTCAAGCGTGCGGATCGTTTCCAGCCCGCGCAGGCGATCGAGCAGGAAGGCATTCATATTGCCCGTCTCGGCAAGCTGCTTTTCGCTGGCGGCCTTGGCCTGCCAGCCGATGAGCGCCATGAAAAGCGGGATGGTTGGCATGGCGAGCAGCAGCACCAGCGCCGCGATCCAGGTAAAGGGCAGGATCGCCAGCACGAAAACCAGCGGCACGAGGGTCGCCTTCATCCGCGCCGGCCGGAAACGGGAAAGATAAGGCACCAGCGCTTCCGCCGCCTCTGCCACGACGCCTGCTGCCTCACCGGAGGCGGTGCGCGACAGATCGAGCGGGGAAACCTTCGCCACAGCCTGCAGCGCTTCCAGCCGCCGCTGCGACAGCGCCGCGCGAGCGGCACGAAACGACAGCCGCGCCGCGATCTTTTCCAGCCATGCCTTGATGAGGCCGAGGATGAGAACCGCGGCCGCAGCCGGCACGATCGCCATCATCGGCGCGCCATCGGCAATTCTTCCGACTGAAAAGGCAAGCAAACCTGCCTGCGGCAGCCAGAGCAAAGCCGCCAGGACATGCAGCAGGGCAACGGATCTACCAACTGCCGGCGAGCGTGTCATTTTCGCCCGCCCGGCGGCTCTGTCGCGAGAGGTTTTGCGATTGGCATTGCTGAAGAAGCGCCGACTCGTCGCGTCGGATGAGACTCCAACCGAAGCGGGACAGACTACCCCGTCACCATCGGCCCCCTGACGGATTTCCACGGACATGCTCACGGCCGATTCTCCTCACCCGTCCTTCTTCGCGCCACGGGGTCTGGCGAGGGAGACGATCTTGTCCTTGGCCTCCAGAAGCTTCGTGACCTTCGAACCGAGCGCCAGAAGCGAAGCCAGCCTTTCCGTCTCCAGCCGCTTCACATCGTCATACCAGCCGGTGAGCTGCTCGATCAGCGTCTTCATCTCGTCGATGCGCTTTTGCGCATGCCGCTCATCTTCATTTTCCGGCGTCGCCATCAGAATTTCGCGCAACACGCTGAGCGTGGGATCGATCTCGCGCTTCTTGCGCTCTTCGGCAAGGGTGCGGAGAATCTGCCAGACATCGTCAGGCGTCGTGAAAAAATCGCGCCGGTCGCCGGGAAAATGCTTGAGAATTGCAAGGTTCCACGCCTGCAACTCCTTCAGGCTCATCGACACGTTGGAACGGGAAATGCCGAGCGCCTCCACAATCTCGTCCGCACACAGCGGCTGCGGCGAAATATAAAGCAAAGCATAGACTTGGCCGACGGTGCGGTTGATGCCCCAACGACTGCCCATCTCACCGAAATGCAGCACGAAGGACTGAACGAGCGGGGACAGGCTGGTCGGCATTTTTACGTTTCCTGAATTTTCAGTAATTTCTGAAATTGCGATAACGCAAAAAACGGCAGACGACAAATCACCTTTTTGACCTGCGTCAAAATGTGCAAATGGGCAGAGGCGACGCCGGTAAAGACGGTCGTGGGTGCAGCCCGGGGCAAAATATGCGGCAGTCGTGTTAGGGGGGATGACAGGCTGGGGCGTTTGCTGGCGTCCGTCACTTTCCCTCCGTCATTCCGGCCTTGAGCCGGAATCCAGCCAGCCCAAGTCCTTGGGCTGAAAGGACTCTCTCGCCGCGCAGACGCGCGCCGGCTAGATTCCGGCTCAAGGCCGGAATGACGTATCTAAAGCAGTTGATGATACCGATAACATCTTCACGAGTCGCCACGGGCAAGAACCCACCGAAAAAAATCGGCGGCGGGGATGACCCGCCGCCAATCGAAACGTCGGCACATTCGCGCGTAGAAACCTTGCTTACGAAAAAGCGATCTGCACCTTCATCGCACGGCTGCGGTCCGAGGCGAATTCGAAGGCCGAGATGGCGTCGGCGAGATCGACGGTCTGGGTGATGAACGGCTTGACGTCGATCAGGCCCTTGCGCATCAATTCGACCCCGGTGGCGAATTCCTCGTGGAAGCGGAAAGAGCCGCGCAGATCCAGTTCCTTGGCGGTGATCGCCATCATCGGCAGGCTCATATCGCCGCCAAGACCGAGCTGGACGATGATGCCGCGCGGACGAAGCGCCGCAATACCGCCGGCAAGCGCCACCGCCGCACCCGAGCATTCATAGAGAACATCGAAGGTTCCCTTGTTCGCGCCATAGGCGGCAAGTGCGTCGGGCTCATCCTTGCTGTTGATGACACGATCCGCACCCGCCTCACGCGCCTTGGCAAGCGTGAAATCGGAAAGATCGGTGGCGACGATCTCGGCCGCGCCGGCCCGACGCGCCGCCAGAATGGAGAGGATGCCGATCGGGCCGCAGCCTGTGACGAGCACGCGTTTCCCCAGCAAATCGCCGGCGCGGCGCGTGGCATGCAGCGTCACCGCCAGCGGCTCCGCCATGGCCGCCTCGCCGGCGCTCAGGCCATCGGCCGGCACGCATTGGAGGGCGTCGGCCACCAGAACCTCACGGAAAGCGCCCTGAATATGCGGGAAAGGCATGGCGCTGCCATAAAAGCGCATGTTGAGGCACTGGTTGTGCAGGCCTTCCTGGCAGAAGCGGCAGGTTCGGCATGGGCGGGACGGCGAAACGGCGACCAGACCGCCGACCTTCAACCCTTCCACGCCCTCGCCCAGTTCTTCGATGACGGCGGAGACCTCATGACCGAGCACCATGGGTTCGCGAAGCCGCACCGCGCCGAAGCCGCCATGGTTGTAATAATGCAGATCGCTACCGCAAATTCCGCCCCGGACCAGACGAAGCCGCACTTCTCCCGGCCCCGGCGCTTCCTCGGGCCGCTCCTCGATGCGCACATCCTTTGCCCCATGGGCAACAATCGCTCTCATAAATATCTCCCGTTCGACATCGCGCTTGAGCGGCGCGACAAAATAATCCGCATCCCTGTCACAGCCGCCTGCCGCGCATTTGCACGTCGTGCGGCCTCCCCGCCCGCCCGATCCGTACCGAAACCGGGCGTTTAAGCCTTGACATCCACGTCTGAAAGGGATGAATGTTATCGATAACATAAACCTGTATGAATGCAATGTCGAGAGACTGGAGGAAACAGTGGGCCTTAAATTGTTCGATCTTTCCGGCCGCCGCGCCCTGATCACGGGTTCGTCCCAGGGCATCGGCTTCGCGCTGGCGCAAGGGCTGGCGGAAGCGGGAGCGGAAGTGGTGCTGAACGGGCGCGACGAGGCGAAGCTGAAAGCTGCCGCCGCCGGCATCAAGGGTGCGAAAACGCTTGCCTTCGACGCCACCGATCATGAAGCGGTGCGCAAGGCCATCGACGGTTTCGAGGCGGAAGTCGGTCCCATCGATATTCTGGTCAACAATGCCGGCATGCAGCACCGCACGCCGCTTGAGGATTTTCCGGCGGATGCCTTCGAGCGCCTGCTGCAGACCAACATCGCCTCGGTGTTCCACGCCGGACAGGCGGCCGCGCGCCATATGATCAGCCGCGGTCGTGGCAAGATCATCAACATCGCCAGCGTTCAGACCGCCCTTGCCCGCCCCGGCATCGCGCCCTACACCGCCACCAAGGGCGCCGTCGGCAACCTGACGAAAGGCATGGCGACGGACTGGGCCAAATACGGCCTGCAATGCAACGCCATCGCACCCGGCTATTTCGACACGCCACTCAACGCGGCCCTGGTGGCGGACGAGACCTTCTCGGCATGGCTTGAAAAGCGCACGCCCGCCGGTCGCTGGGGCAAGGTCGAAGAGCTTGTCGGCGCCTGCATCTTCCTGTCGTCCGATGCCTCGTCCTTCGTGAACGGACATATTCTCTATGTCGACGGCGGCATCACCGCTTCGCTTTAAAAACACCGAAACCGGATGGCCGGCTGCGGCCGCCATCCGGTTTTGAACCGATGACACCACGACACTTTGGGAGGAGGCCGTGAACACCATGACCGAGAAGAACAAAGTCGCCCTGATCGGCGCCGGCGCCATGGGCGGGGCAATCGGCACACGGCTCATCGAGACCGGAAACCAGCTGACGGTTTTCGATCTGGATGCGGAAAAGGTGGCGGCGCTGACGAGCCTCGGCGCGCAGAGCGCGGGTACGGCGGCGGAAGCGGCTTCGGTTTCCGATGTGGTCATCCTCAGCCTCAATTCGCCGAAAATCGTTCGCATCGCCGTCTTCGGCAAGGATGGTGTCGCGGCGGGGGCGAAGCCCGGCACGCTCATCATCGACATGTCCTCCATCGACCCGGAAGCGACGAAGGAACTGGCGGCCGATGCCGCGGAAAAAGGCCTGCGCTGGGTGGACAGCCCGCTTTCGGGCGGCGCGCCCAAGGCGCTCATCGGGCAATTGACGCTGATGGCCGGCGGCAGCGAAACGGATGTGGCCGATGCGCATCGCGTGCTGCGGCATGTGGCCAGCAATTATACACACATGGGTCCCTGCGGCGCGGGGCAGACGACGAAACTCATCAACCAGGTCCTGTGCGGGCTGAACTTCCTTGCGGTGGCGGAAGCAACCCAACTTGCGCTGGATGCCGGCGTCGATGCCGCCAAAATCCCGCAGGCGCTGAAGGGCGGCCGCGCCGACAGCGCCATCCTGCAGGAATATATGCCGCGTTATGTGGCGAAGGATTACCGCCGCACCGGCCGCATCGACAATATGGTGAAAGACCTCAACGGCGCGCAGGATCTCGCCCGGCGCACCAACACGGCCATGCCGCTGACGGCGGTTTGCGCCGAGGTGCACCGCATGCTGACGGCTGCCGGGCTGGGTGGGGAGGATCAGGCCGCGCTGATGGAATATTTCAGCGGCGCGAAACGCACTTTTCCGGACTGATTGCCCGGCAGACATGGATGGCAGGAGCCTGTTGATACAGCCCTAGCGGGCCTTTAACGGCCATTGCGAAATTGTCCTTCAGCGAAGATGATCGGGCGAATCGGCACGGCAGCTGCCCCGATGACCGCAGACGCATGCATGCAAAGGACAATTTCCCGATGACACCCTCCACCACAGGCACGGGGATTGCCGGTCTGACCGTTTCTGGAAACGGTTTCACTGCCGAAATCGCTTACGAGGGCGCGACGCTTTTAAGCTGGCGGCCGGTCTCTGCCGATGGCGGCGAAGGCGAGAATCTTGTCGACGGATATTCGACGCCTGCCGAAATGCAGTCGCAAAACGGCGTGAGAAACGGCATTCTCGCGCCCTTCACCAATCGCATCCCGGATGGTCGGTTCAGTTTTGGCGGGCAGATGCACCGCATTGAGCCGGTGCTTGCCCATGAAGCCCTCGTCTTCCACGGATTTGCCAGAGCCCTGCCCTTCGCGCTTGCGCAGTCTTTCGAGGCAAACGGCGCTCACATTCTCGTCTTCCGCGCCGAAATAGCGCCTGCGGATTTTAAGGGTTATCCCTACCGTCTCGCCATCGAGGTGGAATATCGCTTTTCCAGCCATGAGGTCACCATCGACATACGCGGCATCAATCGCGATGAACGGCCCCTGCCTTTCGCCGCCGGCTGGCATCCCTATTTCCGCCTGCCCGGCACGACGTCTATCGACGACCTTCTTCTCACGCTGCCCTCGCGAACGGCGATTGAAACAGACGAAGACCTGATCCCCCTGCGCAACCCACAGGGCGGGGTGGTCAAACGGGACGACACCCGCTTTCTCCATGCGCCGCTGGCCGGCCATGTGCTCGATGTCTGCTTCACCGACCTCATCGCATCCGAAAACGGGCTTTACGAGACGAGGCTCGAAAACCGGCACGACGGTTCGGGCCTGACGGTCTGGCAGGAGCGCGGGCACATGCATGTCTTCACCGGCGATACGCTCGCCCGCGACAGGCGACAATCCATCGCGCTCGAACCGGTGGAAACGCCGACCAACGCCTTCAACCAGCCGGAACTCGCGGATGCGATTGCGCTGCAACCGGGCGAGACGCGAAGCTTCCGCTTCGGCGTTCGTTTCGAGACGGCGCGCTGATTAAGGCTTGATGATCGCTCAGATATGTGTCGTCGGCAGCGAAGACGACAGCTTCACCGTCTCCATGGAGATATAGGCGGACATGTCGTAAAGCTCGACGCGGCGCAGGATCTGTTTGTAGATCGTGTCGTAATATTCGACATTCGGTAGCACGAGTTTCAGAATATAGTCGAAATTGCCGGTCAGCCGGTGAACCTCGACAATTTCCGGTATGGTGCTGACGGCGGCATGGAACCGGTCCAGCCAGTCCTCTGCATGCAGGCCGGTTCTCACCAGCAGGAAAACCGTGGTCGGCAGGTTGATCTTGCGCCGGTCGAGCAGCGCCATCGTGCCCGTCACATAACCTTCCGCCCGCAGCCGCGTGATGCGGCGCGAACAGGCGGATAGCGACAGCGACACTTCCTCCGCAATGTCGGCGAGCGGCGTTTCTGCATTTTCCTGGAGAATCGCAAGGATTCGGCGGTCACGGTCATCAATCATCGGCAAAGAATGCACAGGTTAACGCAATGGCGCAAGAAATTTGCGACCTCTAGAGAAAGAACGCCCTAATTTTGCATCTACGCCGTGAAATCGCTGCAAAAACGCATGCCGTTTTCGTCCCGACGATGGCATCCTTATTTTCAATCAAACTTGATAAGGGAACTCTTATGAAACGGATCGGCCTGATCGGCGGCATGAGCTGGGAATCCACCGCAACCTATTACCGCATGATCAACGAGGCCGTGCGCGACAGCCGCGGCGGCCTGGTCTCTGCCGATATCGTCATGCATTCGCTCGATTTTTCCGAGGTCGTCGCCCTTCAGAAGGCCGATCGCTGGGATGAGGCCGGTGCGCTTCTGGGCGCTGCCGGCGCGCGTCTTGCCAATGCGGGCGCCGATTGCGTGCTGATCTGCACCAACACCATGCATCTGGTCGCTGACACCGTGGAGAAGATGTCCGGCGTGGCGCTGATCGATATCATCGATGAAACCGCCGCAGCCCTGAAGGCGGACGGACGCCGCAAGCCGCTGCTGCTCGCCACCCGCTACACGATGGAACATGGTTTCTACACCGACCGCATGCGCCGCCACGATGTCGAGGTGGTCGTTCCCGATGCGGAAGACCGGGTTGCGATCCACGACATTATTTTCGGCGAACTCTGCCAGGGCGAAATCAAGTCCTGCTCGCGCGAGCGCTATCTCGCGGTCATCGAGAAGGCCCGTGCACTTGGCGTCGATTCCGTCATTCTCGGCTGCACCGAAATTTCGCTGCTGATCGATCCCGATGCCCTGCCGCTGCCGGGTTACGATTCGACCGCCATTCACGCGAAGGCCGCCGTCGGCTTCGCGCTCGGAAACAAGGCCCTGAACAGAGCCGCATGAATGTGCCGCCTCTTTGCCTATTCCGGTAAACCGGTCTGGCTCGACAGTCTGCTGATCGAGCCCGAAGCATCGCTGGTCAGCCAGTCCATGGCCGCAAGGGAAGCGAAAACCGTCGTCAATGGCGATGGCTGCGGCCTTGGCTGGTATGGCGAACGCGGAACGCCCGGCGTTTTTCGCGATACAAGGCCCGCCTGGTCCGACGCCAATCTGGCGGCGCTTTGCCACCAGCTCCGCTCGGGCATGTTCATGGCCCATGTCCGCTCCGCCACATCAGGCGAAGTGTCCCGCGCCAATTGCCATCCCTTTGCGCATGGGCGATACCTGTTCATGCATAACGGCCAGATCGGCGGTTACGAGCAGATCAGGCGCGATATCGATTCCCTCATCCCCGACGATATCTATGCATCCCGGCGCGGCACCGGCGATAGCGAAGCCATTTTCCTGATTGCCGCCGGGCATGGCCTCGACACCGAACCGGTTCGCGCCATTTCCACCGCGCTGCGGCTTTGCCAGGAAAAGATGATGGCGGCAGGCGTCTCTTCCGCGCTGCGATTCAGTGCCGTTCTTATGGATGGCGATTGCCTGCATGCCTTCCGCTGGTCAAGCGACGACAAGCCGCCGACACTCTACTGGCGAGGGCTCGATGACGGCATCGCATTGAGTTCCGAACCCTTTTCCTTCGATTGCGCGCCCTGGTGCGCCGTTCCCCCCAATACCAGGGTGACGATCCGCGCCGGCGAGATGGCGATGGAACCTTTTCTCCTGCCGTAAACAGCGCCATTGGCGATGATCGCAGCCGGTTTTTACACCCGCGCCACCACAGGTCGGCGCGGCCGCAGCGCTGCCCTGTTTATTTTCATTGAATTTTCACAACCGCGAAGGCTAGTGTGTGATCCGATAGTTCGAAACAGATTTCAGGACCGGTGAACCATTTCAGAAGTATTGCAGCCTCTTCCCCTTTTCCGAGCGATGCCCGGCATCGCAAGGACCAAGAAAATCCGCTGAAGAACGGCGCAGACAGGGCGATCAATGCCTTCGGCGATCCTTTGGGCGCCGAGAAAAACACTTATTTTTCATTGCGCTAAGCTGTTCAATTTTCCGAAAAAATTGCTGTTGCCACGCCTCCATATCGATGCATAAACTGGCATCAGCAAAGGCAAGCCGGATCGACCTCATCAGACCCTCTCCTCCCACCAAGGTGCTGACCGACCAATGATCAATAATCTTAACGCCGCCGATCTTCCCCGTCCCGCCCCGCGCAGTTCCAACCCGGAAATCATGGCGTCGGAAATCATCGAACGCCTCACCTACCGTATCGGCAAGGATGTCAAGGTTGCCAAACCCCATGACTGGCTGACCGCAACCATCCTCGTCGTGCGCGACCGCATCATCGACAAGTGGATGGAATCCACCCGCAAGGCCTATGCCAACAATTCCAAGCGCGTTTATTACCTGTCGCTCGAATTCCTGATCGGCCGCCTGATGCGCGACGCCATCTCCAATATCGGCCTGATGCACGAAATCCGCGATGCCCTGTCCTCGCTCGGCGTCGATCTGGATGTCATCGCCGGGCTGGAGCCGGATGCGGCGCTCGGCAATGGCGGCCTTGGCCGTCTCGCCGCCTGCTTCATGGAATCCATGGCGACCGTCGACATCCCCGCCTATGGCTACGGCATTCGTTACGTGCACGGCCTCTTCCGCCAGCAGATGGCGGACGGATGGCAGGTGGAACTGCCGGAAACCTGGCTGGCGCACGGCAACCCCTGGGAATTCGAGCGCCGCGAAAGCTCCTATGAGGTCGGCTTCGGCGGCTCGGTGGAAACCATCGGCGGTTATGAAGACCCGCAGCGTTTCGTCTGGAAACCGGCCGAACGCGTGATCGCCATGGCTTACGATACGCCGGTCGTCGGCTGGCGCGGCACCCGCGTCAATACGCTCCGCCTGTGGTCGGCGCAGCCGATCGACCCCATTCTGCTGGCCGCCTTCAACGCCGGCGACCATATCGGCGCATTGCGCGAAAGCAACAAGGCGGAAAGCCTGACGCGGGTTCTCTACCCTGCCGATGCGACGCCGGCCGGTCAGGAACTGCGCCTGCGGCAGGAGTTCTTCTTCTCCTCCGCCTCGCTACAGGACATTCTGCGCCGCCATTTGCAGCAATATCCCGATTTCACCTCGCTGCCTGAGAAGGTCTCGATCCAGCTCAACGATACGCATCCGGCCATTTCCATCGCCGAAATGATGCGTCTTCTGTGCGATGTGCACGGGCTGGAATTCGAGGAAGCCTGGAAGATCACGCAGGGCACGTTCTCCTATACCAACCACACGCTTCTGCCGGAGGCGCTGGAGAGCTGGCCGGTGCCGCTGCTCGAGCGTCTTCTGCCAAGACATATGCAGATCGTCTATGCGATCAACGCCAACACGCTGGTCTACGCCCGCAAGGAAAAGAAGATGGCGGATCAGCAGATCCGTTCGATCTCGCTGATCGATGAAGGCGGCGAACGCCGCGTGCGCATGGGCAACCTCGCCTTTATCGGCTCGCATTCCATCAACGGCGTTTCCGCCCTTCATACCGACCTGATGAAGGAAACGGTCTTTGCCGACCTGCACAGCCTTTATCCTGAGCGTATCAACAACAAGACCAATGGCATCACACCGCGCCGCTGGCTGATGCAGTGCAATCCGGGCCTCACCAGCCTGCTGCGCGAGGCGATCGGCGACGATTTCCTCGACGATGCGGAAAAACTCACCGCGCTCGACCGTTTTGCCGACGATGCCGGTTTCCGCGAAAAATTCGCCGAGGTGAAGCGTCTGAACAAGGTGCGGCTTGCCAATACGGTGGCGCAGCGCATGGGCATCCGCGTCGATCCCTCCGCCATGTTCGACATCCAGATCAAGCGTATCCACGAATATAAGCGCCAGCTTCTGAACCTTGTTGAAACGGTCGCGCTTTACGATCAGATCCGTTCCCACCCGGAACTGGATTGGGTGCCGCGCGTTAAGTTCTTCGCAGGCAAGGCGGCGCCGAGTTATCACAACGCGAAGCTGATCATAAAGCTTGCCAACGATATTGCCCGGGTCATCAACAATGATCCGGCCGTGCGCGGGCTTCTGAAAGTGGTGTTTATTCCGAACTATAACGTCTCGCTTGCGGAAATCATGGTTCCCGCTGCCGATCTTTCCGAACAGATATCGACGGCCGGCATGGAAGCTTCCGGCACCGGCAACATGAAATTCGCACTCAACGGCGCGCTCACCATCGGCACGCTCGATGGCGCCAATGTCGAAATGCGCGATCATGTCGGCGCGGAAAATATCGTCATCTTCGGAATGACGGCGGATGAAGTGGCCAAGGCGCGCGCCGAAGGCCACAATCCCCGCGCGATCATCGAAGGATCGGCCGAGCTGTCGCAGGCGCTGTCTTCCATCGCCTCCGGCGTCTTCTCGCCGGATGACCGCTCCCGTTTCGCCGGCCTGATCGACGGTATTTACAACAGCGACTGGTTCATGGTCGCCGCCGACTTCGACGCCTATGCCAATGCGCAGCGCGAGGTGGACGCGATCTGGAGCGATCCGGACAGCTGGTATGCCAAGACAGTGCGCAACACGGCGCGCATGGGCTGGTTCTCGTCCGACCGGACAATCCGCCAATATGCCACCGAGATCTGGAGAGCCTGATGAAAAAACCGCTCAATTCGGCCGAAGAGAAAAAGACTGGCGACATCACGAAGGCTGAAATCGAGGCGATCAAGAGCGGTTTGCATTCCAATCCCTTTGCCCTTCTTGGCGTTCACGAAACGCCGGAAGGGTTTTCCGCCCGCTGTTTCATTCCCGGCGCCGAGGAGGTTTCCGTCCTGACGCTGGACGGAAATTTCGTGGGCGAATTGAAGCGGCTCGATCCGGATGGCTTTTTCGAAGGCCGGATCGATCTTTCGAAGCGACAGCCGGTGCGGTATCGCGCCAGCCGCGACGATGCCGAATGGGCGGTGACCGACCCTTACAGCTTCGGCCCGGTTCTCGGCCCCATGGACGATTATTTCGTCCGCGAAGGATCGCATCTCAGACTCTTCGACAGGATGGGTGCGCATCCGCTGAAGCTCGAGGGCGTCGAGGGCTTCCACTTCGCCGTCTGGGCGCCCAATGCGCGGCGCGTTTCCGTCGTCGGCGATTTCAACAATTGGGATGGCCGACGGCATGTCATGCGGTTCCGCAAGGATACCGGCATCTGGGAAATCTTCGCGCCTGACGTCTATGCCGGCTGTGCCTACAAGTTCGAAATCCTCGGCGCAAACGGCGAGCTTCTGCCGTTGAAGGCAGACCCCTATGCGCGGCGCGCCGAGTTGCGGCCGAAAAACGCCTCCGTTACCGCGCCGGAACTCACCCAGAAATGGGAAGACCAGGCTCACCGGGAACATTGGGCGCAGGTGGACCAGCGCCGCCAGCCGATCAGCATTTACGAGGTGCATGCCGGCTCCTGGCGGCGGCGCGAGGACGGCACGTTCCTGAGCTGGGACGAACTGGCCGCCCAGCTCATTCCCTATTGCACGGATATGGGCTTCACCCATATCGAGTTCCTGCCGATCACCGAACATCCCTATGACCCTTCTTGGGGTTACCAGACGACCGGGCTTTATGCGCCGTCCGCCCGTTTCGGCGATCCGGAGGGCTTTGCGCGTTTCGTCAATGGCGCCCACAAGGTCGGCATCGGCATCCTGCTCGATTGGGTTCCGGCGCATTTTCCAACCGACGAGCACGGCTTGCGCTGGTTCGACGGCACGGCGCTTTACGAACATGCCGATCCGCGTCAGGGTTTTCATCCCGACTGGAACACGGCCATCTATAATTTTGGCCGCATCGAGGTGATGTCCTACCTCATCAACAATGCGCTTTATTGGGCCGAGAAATTCCATCTCGACGGCCTGCGTGTCGATGCGGTCGCCTCGATGCTCTATCTCGATTATTCCCGCAAGGAAGGCGAGTGGATTCCCAATGAATATGGCGGACGGGAAAATCTCGAATCCGTCCGCTTCCTGCAGAAGATGAATTCCCTCGTCTACGGCACCCATCCGGGCGTCATGACCATTGCCGAGGAATCCACCTCCTGGCCGAAAGTATCCCAGCCCGTCCACGAGGGCGGCCTCGGCTTCGGTTTCAAATGGAACATGGGCTTCATGCACGATACGCTGAGTTATTTCTCGCGCGAGCCGGTGCATCGCAAGTTCCACCATCAGGAGCTGACCTTCGGCCTGCTTTACGCCTTTAGCGAAAATTTCGTGCTGCCGCTTTCCCATGACGAGGTGGTGCACGGCAAGGGATCGCTGATCGCCAAGATGTCCGGCGACGACTGGCAGAAATTCGCCAATCTGCGGTCCTATTACGCCTTCATGTGGGGTTATCCCGGCAAGAAGCTGCTGTTCATGGGGCAGGAATTCGCCCAATGGAGCGAATGGAGCGAAAAGGGCTCGCTCGACTGGAACCTGCGCCAATATCCGATGCATGAGGGCATGCGCCGCCTCGTGCGCGATCTCAACCTCACCTACCGTTCAAAACCCGCTTTGCACGCCCGCGACTGCGAACCGGAAGGTTTCCGCTGGCTTGTGGTGGATGACCACGACAATTCCGTCTTCGCCTGGCTGCGCATGGCGCCGGGTGAAAAGCCGGTGGCGGTCATCTGCAATCTCACGCCGGTCTATCGGGAAAATTATTATGTGCCACTTCCGCTTGCGGGGCGGTGGAGGGAGATTCTCAACACCGACGCCGAAATTTATGGCGGCAGCGGCAAGGGAAATGGCGGACGCGTTCAGGCGGTCGATGCCGGGGGAGACATCGGGACAATGCTCGTCCTGCCGCCACTCGCAACGATCATGCTCGAGCCGGAAAACTGACAGACAGAGAGGGAGGACACCATGTCGGAAAAAAGAGTTCAGCCTTTGGCACGCGATGCAATGGCCTATGTCCTCGCAGGCGGCAGAGGAAGCCGCCTGAAGGAATTGACGGACCGCCGGGCAAAACCCGCCGTCTATTTCGGCGGCAAGGCGCGCATCATCGATTTTGCGCTCTCCAACGCGCTCAATTCCGGCATTCGCCGCATCGGCGTCGCCACGCAATACAAGGCGCACTCGCTCATCCGCCACCTGCAGCGCGGCTGGGACTTCTTCCGCCCCGAGCGTAACGAAAGCTTCGATATTCTGCCGGCCTCCCAGCGCGTTTCCGAAACGCAATGGTATGAAGGCACGGCCGACGCCGTCTACCAGAACATCGACATCATCGAGCCCTATGCGCCGGAATATATGGTCATCCTCGCCGGCGACCATATCTACAAAATGGACTACGAATACATGCTGCAGCAGCATGTCGATTCCGGTGCGGACGTGACGATCGGTTGCCTTGAAGTGCCGCGCATGGAAGCAACCGGCTTCGGCGTGATGCATGTGAATGAAAAAGACGAGATCATCGATTTCATCGAAAAGCCGGCCGATCCGCCGGGCATTCCCGGCAATGAAGGCTTCGCTCTCGCCTCGATGGGCATCTACGTCTTCCACACGAAATTCCTGATGGAAGCCCTGCGCCGCGACGCCGCCGACCCGACTTCCAGCCGCGACTTCGGCAAAGACATCATTCCCTATATCGTCGAGCACGGCAAAGCCGTCGCCCATCGCTTCGCCGATAGTTGCGTGCGTTCGGATTTCGAGCATGGCCCTTACTGGCGCGATGTCGGCACCATCGACGCCTATTGGCAGGCCAATATCGACCTGACGGATGTGGTGCCGGACCTCGATATCTATGACAAGTCCTGGCCGATCTGGACCTATGCGGAAATCACGCCGCCGGCGAAATTCGTGCACGATGACGAGAACCGCCGCGGCTCGGCCGTGTCTTCGGTCGTCTCCGGCGATTGCATCATTTCCGGGGCCTCCCTGCAGCGCAGCCTGCTGTTTACCGGGGTGCGCGCTAATTCATACTCCCGCCTTGAGAATGCCGTAGTACTGCCGAGTGTGAAGATCGGGCGTCATGCCCAGCTCAGCAATGTCGTCATCGACCATGGCGTGGTCATTCCGGAAGGACTGATTGTAGGAGAAGACCCAGAACTGGATGCCAAACGTTTCCGCCGCACCGAAAACGGCATTTGCCTTATCACCCAATCGATGATCGACAAGCTGGACCTGTAGAGCCCATGAATGTCCTTTCGGTTTCATCCGAAATCTATCCCCTGATCAAGACCGGAGGGCTCGCCGACGTTGCCGGCGCGCTCCCCATCGCGCTGGAAGCCCATGGCGTCACGACGCGCACATTGATACCCGGATATCCGGCGGTGAAAGCCGCCGTGACGGACCCCGTCAAATGTTTCGAATTTACCGATCTGCTCGGCGAAAAAGCCGATGTGCTCGAAGTGCGGCATGAGGGGCTCGACCTCCTCATTCTCGATGCGCCCGCCTATTACGAGCGCTCCGGCGGCCCCTATCTCGACCAGACCGGCAAGGATTATCCTGACAACTGGAAGCGTTTCGCGGCGCTTTCGCTGGCTGCGGCCCGCATTGCCGCCGGTGCGCTTCCCGGCTGGCGGCCGGATATGGTGCATGCCCATGACTGGCAGGCCGCGATGGCGCCGGTCTATATGCGTTATGCCGAAACGCCCGAGATTCCGAGCCTTCTCACCATCCACAACATCGCCTTTCAGGGCCAGTTCGGTGCGAATATTTTCAGCAAGCTTGCATTGCCCGCCCATGCCTTCGGCATGGAAGGCATCGAATATTACAACGATGTGAGCTTCCTGAAGGGCGGCCTGCAGACGGCAACGGCGCTCAGCACCGTCAGCCCGTCCTATGCCGAGGAAATCCTCACCCCGCAATTCGGCATGGGCCTGCACGGCGTCATCGGCAGCCGCGCCCATGTGCTGCACGGCATCGTCAACGGCATCGATGCCGATGTCTGGAACCCGGCGACGGACCATCTGATCCACGACAATTATTCGGCCGCCAATCTCAAGAACCGCGCGCTGAACAAGAAGGCGGTCGCCGAACATTTCCGCATCGACGATGATGACAGCCCGCTTTTCTGCATCATCTCCCGCCTCACCTGGCAGAAGGGCATCGACCTCATGGCGGAAGCCGTGGACGAGATCGTTTCCCTCGGCGGCCGTCTGGTGGTGCTGGGCGCCGGCGATGTGGCGCTGGAAGGCGCGCTTCTGGCGGCGGCATCCCGCCACCATGGCCGCGTCGGCGTTGCCGTCGGTTATAACGAGCCGTTGTCGCATCTGATGCAGGCGGGCTGCGATGCGATCATCATTCCCTCGCGTTTCGAACCCTGCGGCCTCACCCAGCTTTATGCGCTGCGTTATGGCTGCATTCCGGTCGTCGCCCGCACCGGCGGCCTTGCCGACACGGTGATCGACGCCAACCATGCCGCCATCGCCAATAAATCGGCGACCGGTGTGCAATTTTCACCCGTCACGCTCGATGGTCTGAAACAGGCGATCCGCCGGACCGTCCGTTATTACCACGACCCGAAACTATGGACACAAATGCAGAAACTCGGAATGAAATCCGATGTTTCCTGGGAAAAGAGCGCCGGTCTTTACGCCGCGCTTTACAGCCAGCTTATTTCGAAAGGCCATTGAAACAATGATCAAGACCGTTCAGACGAAGCCCTATCAGGACCAGAAGCCGGGCACATCCGGCCTGCGCAAGAAGGTGCCAGTCTTCGCCCAGGAAAATTACGCCGAGAACTTCCTCCAGTCGATCTTCGACGCGCTTGAGGGCTTTCAGGGCCAGACGCTGGTGATCGGCGGCGACGGCCGTTATTACAATCGCGAAGTCATCCAGAAGGCGATCAAGATGGCCGCCGCCGCCGGTTTCGGCAAGGTATTGGTCGGTCAGGGCGGCATTCTCTCGACGCCTGCCGCCTCCAACGTCATCCGCAAATACAAGGCCTTCGGCGGCATCGTGCTTTCCGCCAGCCATAATCCCGGCGGCCCGAACGAAGATTTCGGCATCAAATACAATATCGGCAATGGCGGTCCCGCACCGGAAAAGATTACCGATGCGATCTATGCCCGCTCGAAGGTCATCGACAGCTATAAAATCTCCGACGCCGCCGATATCGATCTCGACAAGGTGGGCAGCTTCAAGGTGGACGAGCTGACGGTCGAGGTGATCGATCCGGTTGCCGACTACGCCGCCCTGATGGAAGAACTGTTCGATTTCGCCGCCATCCGTGCGCTGATCGCCGGCGGTTTCAAGGTCGTGGTCGACTCCATGAGCGCCGTCACCGGTCCCTATGCCGTGGAAATCATCGAAAAGCGTCTCGGCGCGCCGAAGGGCTCCGTCCGCAACGCAACGCCGCTGCCGGATTTCGGCGGCCATCACCCTGACCCGAACCTTGTCCATGCCAAGGAGCTTTATGACGACGTCATGAGCCCGGAAGGCCCTGATTTCGGCGCCGCTTCCGATGGCGATGGCGACCGCAACATGGTGGTCGGCAAGGGCATGTTCGTCACCCCGTCCGACAGCCTCGCCATCATCGCCGCCAATGCCAAACTGGCCCCCGGTTATGCCGCCGGCATTTCCGGCATCGCCCGCTCGATGCCGACCAGTGCGGCAGCCGACCGTGTGGCCGAAAAGCTCGGCCTTGGCATGTATGAAACGCCGACCGGCTGGAAATTCTTCGGCAATCTCATGGATGCCGGCAAGGTGACGATCTGCGGCGAAGAAAGCTTCGGCACCGGCTCCAACCATGTGCGCGAAAAGGACGGCCTGTGGGCCGTGCTCTACTGGCTGAACATCGTCGCCGCGCGCAAGGAAAGCGTGAAGGACATCGTCACAAAGCACTGGGCCGAATATGGCCGCAACTATTATTCCCGCCATGACTACGAGGAAGTGGATTCGGACGCCGCCAACACGCTGGTCGCAACCCTGCGCGAAAAACTCGCCACGCTTCCCGGCACCAGCTATGGCAATCTGAAGGTCGCGGCGGCGGATGATTTTGCCTATCACGATCCGGTCGATCAGTCGGTGAGCAAAAATCAGGGCATCCGCATCCTGTTCGAAGGCGGTTCGCGCATCGTGCTGCGCCTCTCCGGCACGGGTACTGCGGGCGCCACGCTTCGCCTCTATGTCGAGCGTTATGAGCCGGATGCGGCCCGTCACGGCATCGAAACGCAGGAGGCGCTTGCCGACCTGATTTCCGTTGCCGATACGATCGCCGGCATCAAGGCCCATACCGGCCGCAACGCACCGAGCGTTATTACGTAAGGGCTTGCCGCCCGCTCATGAGGGACGCACTGAAAGCGTCCCTCACTCGGCCTTGCCTCCCTTTTCCATTCTGGAAGAGAAACACCGTTCCCCGGAGAGACAGACCATGCAGACACCTTCCGTTTTCCCCAAAGGTGCAATCCAGACGGAAAACGGAACGGAATTCACGGTCTATTCCCGGCACGCCTCGCAGATCGATCTCTGCCTTTTCGATACCAAGGGCGAAAAAGAAACGGCCCGTTTGCCGATGACGCGCGGTGAAGATGACGTTCACCGGTTGATCATCTCCGACGCCGGCCCTAGCACAAGATACGGCTTCCGCGCTCACGGCATTTACGCTCCTGAACACGGCCTCTGGTTCGATCCTGCGAAACTGCTGCTCGACCCCTATGCCACGGAGATCGACCGCCCCTTCCGGCACGATCCCGCGCTTTACGCCTTTGGTGCGGAAACCGGCGGGATCATGCCGAAGGCGATCCTTTCGCAGCATGAGCCGGTCCGGCGTCAACCGCCGTTTTTTGCCGAAGGCGGACTGATTTACGAACTCGCCGCCAAATCCTTCACCCGGCTGCATCCTGAAGTGCCGGAAGAGATCAGGGGCACCGTTGCCGCCCTTGCCCATCCCGCCATTGTCGCGCACTTGAAAAAAATCGGCGTCGATGCGGTGGAGTTGATGCCGATCACAGCATGGATCGACGAGCGCCACCTGCCGCCGCTCGGCCTTTCCAATGCCTGGGGTTATAATCCCGTCGGTTTCATGGCGCTCGATCCGCGCCTCTGCCCCGGCGGCGTGCGGGAATTGCGGGATACGGTTGCGGCACTGCATGCGCAAGGCATCGGCGTCATTCTCGATCTGGTCTTCAACCATACCGGCGAAAGCGATATCGAAGGTTCTATCCTGTCGTTGCGCGGGCTCGATAACCTCACCGCCTTCCGCCACCCGCCGGGAAAGCCGGGCGTGCTGATCAACGATACCGGCACCGGCAACACGGTCGCCTGCGATCATCCCTATATTCGCCAGCTCATCGTCGATTCCCTCCGGCATTTCGTTCTGAATGCCGGCGTGGATGGCTTCCGTTTCGACCTCGCGCCCGTGCTCGGGCGAACGGCCAATGGCTTCGACATGACAAGCGAAACGCTCGCGGCCATGCATTCGGACCCCTTGCTTTACGACCGCCTGCTGATCGCCGAACCATGGGATATCGGCCCCGGCGGATATCAGCTCGGCAATTTCCCCGAAAGCTTTCTGGAGTGGAACGACCGCGCCCGCGACGATATGCGCCGCTTCTGGCGCGGCGACGCCGGCACCACCGGGGCGCTGGCCGACGCGCTTTCCGGGTCTTCGCCGATCTTTTCCCGCCATGGCCGGTCGAACAGCCGCAGCGTCAATTTTCTCGCCGCCCATGACGGTTTCACCCTGTTCGATCTCGTCAGCCACGAACACAAGCACAATGAAAAAAACGGCGAGAACAATCGCGACGGCCATAATGAAAACCACTCCTGGAACAATGGTTTCGAAGGCCTGACGGATGATCCTGCCATTGTCGCCGCCCGCATTGCGGATGTGAAGGCGCTGCTTTCCACCCTGTTCGTCAGCCGCGGCGTCTTGATGCTGACCGCCGGCGATGAGGGCGGCCGCAGCCAGCATGGCAACAACAACGCCTATTGTCAGGACAATAACATCACCTGGATCGACTGGTCTTCGCTTGCCCCCGAACTGATCGATCACACCGCATTTCTCGCAGCGCTTCGCAAACGCTTCGGCGTCTTTTCCGAGACCGGCTTCTTTTCCGGCAGCGGCGATGTGACATGGCTTGCCCCGGGCGGGGAACCCATGACGGTTGCGGACTGGGAAAACCCGAATGGACCGGCCTTCGCCATGGTGCTGTCAACGTCGGACAGGGAAACGGGCGACGAGGTCGAGCTTGCGGTTCTCATCAATCGCGGTCGCGAAGTCGTTCCTTTCACGCTGCCCGGCAATGGCTGGCATGCGATCGGCACGGATTTCGGCAATCCCGCCTTCCTGCCAGCCCGCTCCGTGGTGTTTTATCTGCGCAGTTGATCCCTTCGCGTCGCCAGCCGTATAAGTCCCTGGAAACAATGCGGACGAGGTAACATGACAAAAGAAATTGCGCTGGCGGAGATGAAAAATCTGGTCGGCACGGAAATGGGCGTTTCCGACTGGATTACCGTCGACCAGACGATGATTGACGCCTTCGGAAAAGCGACGCTGGACGAACAGTTCATCCACACCGATCCGGAACGCGCCAAAGCGGAAAGCCCCTTTGGCGGCACCATCGCGCATGGATTCCTGACGTTGTCTCTGCTTTCGGCGCTGAATTACGATGCCCTGCCCCGCATCCGCGAACAGACCATGGGCATCAATTACGGCTTCGATGCGGTTCGTTTCGTTACGCCGGTCAAAAGCGGTGCGCGGGTGCGCGGCCGCTTCACACTGGCGGAGGCGCGTTTTCGCGGCGCGGCCATGTTGATGACGACCTATGACGTGACGGTAGACATCGAAAACGAGAAAAAGCCGGCGCTTACCGCCCGCTGGACCACCATCAGCCAGTTCAACCCGGAGGACAGGCCGGAAGACGCCTGAAACCGCAGCAAGGGAGAGACCGCATGCATGACGAAGCCGTAAGGAATGCGTTTCTCGTGCAGGCAAGAGCCTGCGACAGCCTCGGCTCGCCCTTTACCGCGCGGCTCTGCCGCACCATGGCAGCAAGGCTCGACCGCCATACCGAGGTGGGCGAGCGGATTTTATCCTGGCCAGGCGATGTCGGCCCCTCGGGCGATTCCGTTCCCCTGCGACTGGCGGGCGCCCTGCATGCACTCGCCATCGAGGAAAAGATCGCGTCGCTTGCCAATATCCCGCCGGAAGACGAAGAAGCGCTCTGGCAGGCCTGCGCCAGCGCCCTGCGTTTTCATTCCGCCTTCATCCTCGAAAGGTTGAAATCACCGCCGCAGACCAACGAGGTTCGCCGTTCCGCCGTTCTGCTGCCGGGCTTTCTTTCGATTGCGGCACTGGCCGGCAAGCCGCTGGTGCTTTCCGAAGTCGGAGCGAGCGCTGGCCTCAACCTGCAGTTCGACCGTTACCGATATCGCCTCGGCGATCTCACCTGGGGTGAGCAATCCGATGTTTTCCTGTCACCGGAATGGCGCGGCGACACCCCGGCCCATGAGCGGATCGAAGTTATCGAGCGCGCCGGCTGCGATCTCAACCCGCTCGACCCGTCATCCGCCGAAGATCGCTTGCGGCTGATGTCCTATGTCTGGGCCGACCAGACAGACCGGCTGGAGCGAACCGCGGCCGCCCTGCGGATAGCGGTGGAGCATGGTCTGCATGTCGAAAAGGCAGACGCGGTCGACTGGCTGAAACGCCGCCTTGCCACGCAATATCCGGGTGCTGTCCACGTCGTCTATCACTCAGTCGCCTGGCAATATTTGCCCGATGGACTGAAACAGGCAGGCGAGGCTGTGATTGCCGAAGCTGGAACCCGCGCCACGCCGGATGCCCCGCTTGCCCGGCTGCAAATGGAAGCGGACGCGACACCGGGCAGCGCCGCCATTACCCTGCAGATCTGGCCGACCGGCGAGAAACAGGAAATCGGCCGAGCCGATTTCCATGGACGATGGGTGGAATGGCGGGGCTGGGTGGCGGGTTAAACCGCCACGTCCTCAGCCGCTTCCTGCAACAGCCCGCCGACATATTCGGCAAAGGAACGCCAGCATTCCACCCGGAACGTATCGTCCGCCGTGCGCAGCAGCACCACTTCCGCCTTGCCGAAAACGGTACGTGAGCAAGCGCCGACAGGGAACTTTGCGAGAGAAATATCCTGCGGGCAGCCGGCATTGAGTGCCGCTTCCGCACCGGCACCGGAGACGATGACGGCCGTATTGCGGTGGGAAATATCGGTTGCAGAAAACAGGCCGGAAACGCCGGAGAGAGCCGCCATCAGGTCGCTTTCGCCCTGATCGATCACCAGCCATTCATCCGGGCCGAGCCACAAAGCGGACCGCAGGCCCGAGGTGACGGAGCTTTTCGGGCGGACAGGCAGGGCAAGACCGAGCGCTTGCGAAAGTGCCGGCAGGGCGCTTTCCCGGGCGCGCAGCGACAGCCGCGATGCGGAAGCCGCGGGCTTCAGCGAAACGAAGGGAGAGCCGCCGTGAAAATCCTCGAGCACGGATTTACGTTTTGCGTGAAGTTTGTCAGCCATTGAGACGGGCTCCTTCCTTGTCGAGGAAGACCATGTCGGTCACTTCGACGGCAATGGTTTTATCGGCGAGCGGAATATAGAGCGTTTCGCCCATGCGCGCCCTGCCATCCGCCACCAGCGCGAAAGCGACGGAATGGCCGAGATTTTCCGACCAGTAGGCGGAGGTGACATGGCCGAGCATGGTCATGGGTTTCGGCTGGTTTGGATCGACAACGATCTGGCCGCCCTCGTCCGGAACGGTCAGCCGGTCTTTCGTCTTCAGCCCGACAAGCTGTTTGCGGCCGGAGCGCGTGAGATCGGGGCGTTTCAGTCCGCGAATGCCGACGAAATCCGTCTTCTTCTTGGAAACGGCCCAGGCAAGCCCGGCATCGTCTGGCGTCACCGTGCCGTCCGTATCCTGCCCAACGATGATATAGCCCTTTTCCGCACGTAGAATGTGCATGGTCTCGGTGCCATAAAGGCAGCCGCCGACGGCTTCCGCCCTTTCGCGGATCGCCGACCAGACGGCGGCGCCATAGTCCGCAGGAACGTTGATTTCGAAACCCAGTTCGCCGGTGAATGACACGCGGAAGAGCCGTGTCGGCACACTGCAGAATGTGCCTTCGGCCACCGCCATATGCGGGAAGGCCTCCGGCGAGAGATCAATGCCCTCGACGAAGGGCGCGATAACCTCGCGCGCCTTTGGCCCCTGCACGGCAATCACGGCCCATTGTTCGGTGGCCGAGGTGAGCCAGACATCGAGATCGGGGAATTCGGTCTGGAGATAATCTTCCATGTGCTGGAGAACGCGCGGCGCACCGCCCGTGGTCGTCGTCACGTGGAAACGGTCTTCGGCAAGACGTCCGACAACGCCGTCGTCGTAAACGAAACCGTCTTCGCGGGTCATGATGCCATAACGGCAGCGGCCGGGTTTCAGCGTATCCCAGGCATTGGTGTAGATGAGGTTCAGGAACTTCGCAGCATCCGGGCCGACCACTTCGATCTTGCCGAGCGTGGAGGCATCGAACACGCCGACGCTTGTCCGAACCGTCTTGCATTCGCGGTTGATCGCCTCATGCATGTCCTCGCCCGCCCGCGGGAAGAACCAGGCGCGCTTCCAGTTGCCGACATCCTCGAACACCGCACCGGCAGCCAGCTCTTCCTCGTGCATCGGCGTCTTGCGGGCCGGGTCGAACAGCGCGCCGCGCGAATGGTTGATGAGCGTGCCGAAGGTGACCGGCGTATAGGGCTGGCGGAAGGTGGTGAGACCGACCTTGGGCAAATCCCGGCCAAGCGCTTCAGATGCGATGGCAAGGCCGTGCATATTGGACATCTTGCCCTGATCGGACGCCATGCCATTGGTGGTGAAGCGCTTGATATGCTCGACGGAATGCATGCCTTCGCGCACGGCAAGGCGGATATCCTTGGCGCAGACATCGTGCTGGAAATCGATGAAGGCCTTGACGCCGGTGCCCTCACCCGCGCCTTCGGCCGCACCGATCATGCCGCCTGTCCAGGTCCTGGCATTCTCGCCGGAAAACTCCACGCCGCCGCCACCGGCGGCCGCGGCCTCGGCAATCAGCGCGGAAAGATCGTCCGTGCCGTTGCAGGCGCCGATGGAAACACCGTTCTGCACATGGATATCTGGCAGGAAACGCTGGTTAGCCGTGTCAAACTTCAGCTTGCCACGCGATTGCGAGAAGAGATGCACCGAAGGCGTCCAGCCAGCGGAAACCACAAGCGCGTCGATGGCGATCTTGCGCTTGTTGGAGCCGCCATTGCGGCCGACGGTCATCGAGGAGACGCGCAGGCGGCCGGCGGTATTGTAAACGCTATGGCCCGCCAGCACTTCGATGCCGAGCGCCCGCGCCTCATCCAGCAGACGCTGATCCGGGTTCTCGCGGCAATCGACGATGGCGGCGATCTTCACCCCGGCCTTTTTCAGATCGAAGGCCGTCTCATAGGCCGAATCATGGGCGGTGTAGACCCCGACATTTTGGCCCACGGCGACGCCGTAATGGTTGAGATAGGTGCGTGCGGCCGAGGCCAGCATGATGCCGGGGCGGTCATTATTGGCAAAGACCATGTGGCGTTCGATCGCACCCGCCGCCAGCACGACCTTTTTGGCGCGAACCTGCCACAGCCGCTCACGCGGCTGGTGTCTGGCGGGCGTGGCGAGATGATCGGTCACCCGCTCGGCCAGCGCCACGAAATTGTGGTTGTAATATCCAAAAGCGGTGGTGCGGGTCAGAACCCGCACATTGGGCAGGGACTTCAGTTCGGCAAAAACCTTCTGCGCCCATTCGTAACCGGGCAGACCGTCAATGACCGTGCCAGTGTCGAAACGCAGCGCACCGCCGACTTCGGCATTTTCATCGACCAGAATGACGCTGGCGCCGGTTTTCGCGGCAGCAAGCGCCGCGGTCAGACCGGCGACGCCTGCGCCGACCACCAGCACGTCGCAATGGGCATAACGGCCGGAATAATGATCCGCATCCGGCTCGCTCGGCGCCTTGCCGAGACCGGCGGCGCGGCGGATAAGCGGTTCGTAAATCCTGTGCCAGGCGGCCTTCGGCCACATGAAGGTCTTATAATAAAACCCGGCCGCGAACATCGGCGACAGGAGGTCGTTGATCGCACTCAGATCGAAGGATAGCGATGGAAAGCGGTTCTGCGAGGCGATGATCGCGCCATCGAACACTTCCTGCACCGTGGCGCGCACATTGGGCTGCTTGCGCAGGCTGTCGCGCGACACATCGATCAGCGCATTCGGCTCTTCCGGCCCGGCGGAAAGGAAGCCGCGCGGCCGGTGATATTTGAACGAGCGGCCGATCAGATGCACACCATTGGCCAGAAGCGCGGAGGCGACCGTGTCCCCCTCCAGCGCCTGATAAATCTTGCCATCGAAGGTGAAGCGCGCGGTTCTGGCCGGGGTGAGACGACCGGCCCCCTTGATACGATAATCGCCGCTCATTGCCCGGCTCCCTTTTCTGCGGAAAGGACCGTCTCAGTATCGGGTTTCGGCTCACCCGCCTTGTAGGTCATCAGGAATTTGTCGCTGACCGAATCGCGGGCGGCGTTGAAGAAGCGGCCGCAGCCGTGAATGTGACGCCAGCGCTCGAAAACGAGGCCCTTGTCATTGTCGCGAATGAAGAAATATTCGGCGAAGGCCTCGTCGGAAATATCGGCGATGTTTTCCGGCCGGGCAATATGGGCTTCGCCCGCCCAGCGGAATTCCAGTTCGGAACGGTCTTCCCCGCAATAGGGGCAATGGATCAGAAGCATCGTCGCTCCACCTAGAGAGAATTTTCCGGAAGCGCTGTTCCGGCGGGTTGGTCACACAGCCGCTTTCCCATGGCTACGAAAGGGGAAAGCCGCTTTAAAAGCTGCTCGAAATTATCGAAAGGGCGTAGCGCCGAGGCCCGGCCCATATTGACGATGGCAACCGCCATCATGTCGGTGTCGATTGCGAAGGGGTAATCCTGCTCGCCATCCTCCTTCTCGCCGACAAAATAAACCATCTTGTTCGCGAGACTCGGAGCACAGAGAAGCAGGCCTTTTTCCGCCACGAAAGGCCAGTCTTTCTCACCGTGCATCTTCGCAATCTTCTGGCTGCGAAAATCCCTGGCCTCGGGAATGACGCTGCCGACGGGCACGGCCAAGGCCGCGCCTGATATGTTGATCGCAAGCATGGCCGCCGCCAGCATCAATGCGCCACCGCGGCAGCGGCAGCCTCATCGATAAGACGGCCGGTACGGAACCGGTCGAGCGTCAGCCCCGCCGCCAGACGGTGCGGTTCACCGCGCGCGATGAGATGCGCGAAGAGGTTCGCCGAACCCGGCGTCGCCTTGAAGCCGCCCGTGCCCCAGCCGCAATTGACGAAGAGGTTCGGCACCGGCGTCACGCTCTGGATCGCCGAGCGGTCGGGCGTGTTATCGGTAATGCCGCCCCATTGCCGCATCATCTTGACGCGGCGGAAGATCGGGAACAGCTCGCAGATGGCGTCGAGCGTGTGGGTGATGATCTGCAGGCCGCCGGTCTGGGAATAGGAGTTATATTGGTCGGTGCCTGCGCCGATGACCAGCTCTCCCTTGTCGGATTGCGAAATATAGGCGTGGACCGTGTTGGACATCACCACGCAGGGGAAGATCGGCTTCAGCGGCTCCGAAACCAGCGCCTGCAGCGGGTTGGAATGCAGCGGAACGCGCACATCCGCCATCTTCATGATGACAGAGGAATGACCGGCGGCGGAAACGCCGATTTTCTTCGCACCGATGAAACCGCGATTGGTCTCCACACCCGTCACCGCCCCGTCCGGCCCACGGCGAATGCCCGTAACCTCGCAGTTCTGGATGATGTGCACGCCGCGGTCGGAGGCCGCGCGGGCATAACCCCAGGCCACCGCATCGTGGCGCGCCGTGCCGCCGCGGCGCTGGAGCGCTGCGCCATTGATCGGATACCGCGCATTGCCGGAAATATCGAGCGGCGGGCAATAGGCCTTCGCCTGCTCCGGCGTCAGCCACTCATTGTCGATGCCGTAAAGACGGTTGGCATTGATATGGCGGCTGAAGGACTGCCGGTCATGGATATTGTGCGACAGCATCATCACGCCGCGCGCCGAATACATGACGTTGTAATTGAGATCCTGGCTCAGGCCTTCCCACAATTTCAGGGAATGCTCGTAAATATCCATGCTCTCTTCATAGAGATAGTTGGAGCGGATGATGGTGGTGTTGCGGCCGGTATTGCCGCCGCCAAGCCAGCCTTTTTCCAGAACTGCGACATTGGTAATGCCGTGTTCCTTGGCAAGATAATAGGCAGCCCCCAGCCCGTGGCCGCCGCCGCCGATGATGATGACATCGTAATCCTTGCGCGGTTCGGGCGAGGCCCATTGCGCATCCCACCCCTTATGACCCCTGAGCGCCTCACGCGCCACGGCAAAAACGGAATATTTGCGCATTCGCAATCTGCTCCTCAAGAACCGGCCAGAGGCCGGAAACATGGCTCCGGCCCTTATCATACACATGGCAAATCGGGATGGGAGGCAATATCCATTTTGCGACGCCGCAATGATTTTGTTTCGACATCGCAGGCAGAATTCCGGGCAAGCCGCATTTTGCTGGGTGATTATGCGCTACCGGCTGGACTTGCTGCAAATGATCTGTTATTGCACGTCACCAATCGCCCGGCTCGACAGCCGAACGAACGATTTTTTATTTGCGTGCGAATGCCTTATTCACATAGCAAATTAACCAAACCAAAGGAACGGGATTCACGTGCAGGTACTAGTCCGCGACAATAACGTTGATCAGGCGCTCCGCGCCCTGAAGAAAAAGATGCAGCGCGAAGGCATTTTCCGTGAAATGAAGATGCGCGATTACTACGAAAAGCCCTCCCAGAAGCGCGCTCGCGAAAAGGCTGAAGCCGTTCGCCGCGTTCGCAAGCTGGCACGCAAGCGTGCACAGCGCGAAGGTCTGGTTGCAGGCCCCCGCGCAGGCCGTTAATAGGCCGTCTTTTGGACGTTTTTGAATGCTTGTTGGGCGGGGGCGATCAATTCGCCGCCGCTCTTTGTGTTTGTGGCCGGAGAACGCTCTTGAAAACGACCGTGAGACCGGCCTGCGAGGGAACCCACACCGAATGATCGCTGTCGACGCCTGTGTTGTGAAAAACTCCGATGCCTCCACGCGCCGGGTGCCATTGAAAAACAACAGAGGGTTCCGCGCTTCTCTGGTCGTCTGTACCGTCCTTGCCGGTCTTTCCGGCTGCGCGACATCCAACCAGACGGAAGATGTGTTCAGGATCGACCGTGCCCAGGGTTCGCAGGAAAACATCGCCTCGCTCACCTCGGTCATCAACGCCAATCCGCAGGATCCAGAAGGCTATAACGTCCGCGGCTCGGCTTACGGCCGCGCCGGCGATTCGCGCCGCGCCATCGAGGATTTCAACAAGGCGCTGCAACTCAACCCGCGCTTTTATCAGGCCTATGCCAACCGCGCGCTGGTCTATCGCAACTCTGGGCAGCAGCAGCAGGCCCTGCAGGACTACAACGCCGCCCTGCAGATCAATCCAAGCTACGATGTGGCGCTGATCGGCCGTGGCAATCTTTACCGCCAGTCCGGGCGTGTGAACGAAGCCTTCAACGATTTCTCCCGCGCCATCGAGCTTGAAACCACCGACGGACGCGCCTGGCACAATCGCGGCCTGATCTACCAGCTGCGCAACCAGCATGCCCAGGCCATCGAGGACTTCTCCAAGGCAATCTCGCTGTCGTCGACCTCGCCGGAGCCCTATAACGGCCGCGGCCTTTCCTATGTCGCCTTGAACGACGATGAAAACGCCTTCGCCGATTTCAACCACGCCATTTCGCTGGATGGCAATGTGGCGGAATCCTGGGCCAACCAGGCGCTAGTCTATGAGCGTCGCGGCGAGATGGCCAAGGCCGCCAAGTCCTATGGCCATGCGGCCCGGCTCGACCCGAAATACAAGCCCGCGCTTGACGGCGTTGCCCGCACGCGCGGCGCCGGCGCTTCCTGATCAAACGGGCATGAACAAAAAAGCCGGCAGGTTTGACACCTGCCGGCTTTTTTTATGGAAAACGCTGAAGCCTCAATGGCTGTCGCGGCGTGCCTCTGGCGTGGCATCGCCCGCCCACAATTCAGCCTGCACGGCGTTTTGAAATTCCATGACCTCGCGCCGCATGGCGGCGTCCTCATAGCCAAGCGCCATCAGACGGGCGGCCAGCTCACGGCACTCCCTGCGCCAGAAATCATTCGCCTCCACACCATGCAGCCGGTCAAGCATGGTTGCACATCTTTTTACGTCGGCAATACGGTTCTTTGCCGGAAAGGCGATTACTTCTGAACTCGTTGTCACGCGGGCACCTTGCTCTTGCTGAGGAATCAATACCGACTTTTTAAAGGCGAGATGGTTAACGAAGTCTGCAGAGGGCGTAAGACAGCCGACAATGGCCGCAAGAGAACGATCTTACGCCTCTCAAAAGCAGGAAATCGCCTGGTAAGGCAGCCCCGATTGGGGGAAGTCATCGATTACCGAGGAATTTACCAATCAAGATTACCGAAATTTCATGCCGCAACCGTTAGAAGAAGTATATGTGTGTTGAAACAGCACCGGTCTCATCGTATATTTCTTGCAAAGAAGAAAAATGCCGCAGCGCAGTCAAAAATGGAGAAATCGTTCTCGGGAGGAGAGCACCATGTATGCACCTCGTGTTTTTTTCAGCATGATCGGTGCATTGCTTACCTTTGCGGTTGCGACATATTTCATCCACGGCTCGTTCTACACGGCATTCATCCAGACCCTCATCTGCGCGGTCATTCTGCAAGTCGGTTATTTTATTGGGATTCTCGTTCTGGTCGCCCGGGAAAAGCGGCGGATGCGCGAAACCTTCGCGCGGGACCGTGGCGCCGAGGCAATGCAGCCGGACGCCGTAAAAAGCCCGCCGCCGCACGGTGCGAAACTGACCGATATGTGAGCTTTCACGCAGCTTCATTTATTGCGTCGCAAAAAAATCGCTTGCATCCACACCCGTGACACTTTCTGCTGGCCAAATCCTGACGGTTGGTCAAAGCAGAAGGACAATACATGGTGAGCGGTTCACAGCCCATTTGCGTCATCATCGCTGCGAAAAATGCATCCGAAACGATCGATATCGCCATACGTTCCGCCCTTGTGGAACCGGAGGTCGGCGAAGTCGTGGTGATCGACGATGGTTCCACCGACACGACGAGCGATGTGGCGCATGCGGCGGATGACGGCACGGGCCGTCTGCGGGTCGTGCGATTCGAGGTCAATCGAGGCCCTTCGGCTGCGCGCAACCACGCCATCTCGATTTCATCGGCGCCGCTCATCAGCATTCTCGATGCGGACGACTTCTTTTTCCGGGGCCGTTTCGCCGCCATGCTGGCCGATGACGACTGGGATCTGGTGGCCGACAATATCGCCTTCATCCAGCAATCGGTCCCCGGTGCATCCTCCATGCAGCCGGTCCGTTTCGAACCGCAGGCGCGGTTTCTGTCGCTGACGGAATTCGTGGAAGGCAATATTTCCAGGCCCGGCGTCGAACGCGGGGAAACCGGGTTTCTGAAGCCGGTCATACGCCGCGCTTTTCTCGACAAACATGCTCTGCGTTACGATGACGGCCTGCGGCTCGGTGAAGATTACGAGCTTTACGTGCGGGCGCTGGCCGCCGGTGCGCGTTACAAGGTCATCCGCCATTGCGGTTACGGCGCGATCGTGCGCGGCAACTCGCTGAGCGGCCGCCATCGCACCGAAGATCTTCGCCGCTTATATGAGGCGGACAAGGCCATTCTCGCCGGCTGCCGGCTTTCGGCAGAGGAAACGGCGATCCTGCGCGAACATGAAAAACACATCCGCGCCAAATTCGAGCTTCGCCATTTTCTCGATGCGAAAAAGCAGAAGGGCATGGGCGGCGCGCTGAGCCATGCCCTTGCGCGGCTCCCCGCCCTGCCCGCCATCACGCGCGGCATCTGGAGCGACAAGACCGCCCGGTTCCGTAAATCCCCGCCGGTGCGGGATGTGCGTTATCTGCTGGACGGTACGCCGGTTTCGTAGGGGAAAAGACGACCTGCGCCAATTCCTCGCCGTCATCCTCGGGCTTGTCCCGAGGATCTACCCGCGTATCGTATGATCGGCCGGTTGCAGATGCTCGAGACAGGCCCGAGCATGACGATAGAGACCCTAGAGGATGGCATCCTCAAGCGAAGGCGGCAGAAAATTCTCTGCCGCATCCACTCTTCGCCCTCAGAGATAGTCCCTCTTCACCGTTTCCAGAACGGCGGCAAAGCGCTCCTTGCGCTCTTCCAGCCGGCCATCCGGGCTGAGGCGCGGCTCCGCGCGGCTTGCCTGCCAGAGCGCCAGCGTGGAAGGCGCGGCCAGCACCTGCTTGGCCAATTTGCGCAATGACCGGGGCTGCGTTTCCTGCGGTCGCACCAGCACGTCACCCTCATGCGCCGGAACGGAACCGGTCTCGGCAATGACGGGGCCGGGCGGCGGCGGGAAGCTCATGCCCCAGAAGCGCGAGCCCTTTTTCGCCGCCTCGGCGCGGGTCGAAACCGGCACATAGCGCGGCTGATATTCGACACCCACGCTGCCGGCCCAGTCGCTCCATTTGAAGCTGTTGATCGACGGCGAGGTACTGACCGCGACCCATGGCACGCGGAAGGCATCGGCAAGGATTGCGCCATGCATGGATTCGGCAACGATGAATTCCGACTGGGCGATGGCGCGGATCACCGCTTTCGCCTCGCCGCGCGGGTCGAGATAGGTCAGTCCCGCCGGTTCGCAGACGGTTTCCCACATGCCGAATTCCGCCGATTCCCAGTGCGGAACGAAGGTCTTCTTGTAGAGCTTCGGCAGGCCTTTGAAATCGGGCATCTCGGTGACCATGACGGCCGGATCGACAATGCCCTTTTCGGGCGCGAGCCCCAGCTTGGCAGCGGTTTTTTCGCCGCGCACGCAGCGAATATCCCAGAACTCGGTGCTGGTATCCGGCACCGCGCCATAACCATAGCCGCTGCCGATCACCAGCTTGCGCTGCTTTGCGGGCAAAAGAACATCGTTCAGCACGGTGCCGACGCCCCGAGCATGACATCGTCATGCACATCGCGCAGGCCCGGAAGCAAAAAATCCCACAGCCACAGGTTGAGATCGTCACCGAAATTTCCGTGATGAGATTCCCAGTGGTAAGGTTTCATGAGGTCACTCCTGGGTGAAAAAACATATAAATTCTTGCGGGCGAGAATTCGCTCATCTGGAGCGGACGATTTTTCCAGCACCGAGCTCGAAAGCGGCGCGCAGCAGTGCCGGATCGCGCATCGCCCACTTCAGGAGCAGCCCGAATTCGGGCGCCTTGCGCCGTTTCAGATTGCCCGCCTGGCTCCACAGCGCCTGTTTGCGCGCCGTGTTTTTATAGGAAGCGATGGAGGCGACATCGTCCGGCCGGCGTGAGAAACGCCCCTCCAGCGTATCGAGCGCCACCCAGGTATTGAACTGCTGGCGCAGGAATTCCGGCGAGGTATTGTCGATGCTGTGGAAGATATTGACCCCCATGCCGCGCATCGCGCCGGCGTCGTCACAGAGAAGCGTGCGCTTCGATGCGAGGATGGAATCGCAGAAAAACAGCACGTCTTCCGCCGCCAGACGAAGCGCCGGGTCAAAGCGGATTTTCTCAAAAAGAGGACGGCCGATCACCATGCAGGAGAGATGCAGGAAGCTCCAGTTGCGCAGCATCACACTTGCCAGATCCGGCAGCTCGATCACCAGCGGCCTCTCGGAAAGCCTTGCCGCACCCTCATTCTTCTCGAGTTCGGAAATGGCAAAATGATAATAAAATTCGTCACTTGCCTGCATGGATGCCCAGTAGCACTCGCCGCCATAGGTCTGAAGCGCAAAGGCCGCATTCTGCAGATGATCGGGTGTCCAGATATCGTCGGAATCAAGAAAGGCGACATAGTCGGTGCCGTCAGGCACATTGTCCAGACCGGTGTTGCGGGCGCCGCCCGGGCCGGCATTGGCCTGTTTAATGACGAGAATCCGGTCTTTCTCACCCTGCGAAAGTTCCGCAAGTTCCTGATTGATCGGGTATGGCGATTCGTCATCGACGATGACAAGATCGAAATCCTGGTAAGTCTGCGCAAAAACCGATGCGAGTGCACGTCCCAAGACACCGTGTTGCTTTTGGTAGTAGGGAATGACGACAGTAAATCTTGCCATTGTTTCGCCCCTTGCGTTGATCAAGAAGTGTCGGGCCCGATCCTAAAAGCGGCCCCGATGGTATCGGCAACTCCCAACCGGCTTTCCTCCCGCCGGCCTCCAGAAACAGGATGCTTGTATGCCCCCAGCGCCAAATGTAAAGACCATCACCACGAATGTCGGCTGGAGCGTTTTATCAAAAACAGGGACATTCGGGCTTAAATTTGTCACGGTCCCAATTCTCGCAAGACTGCTTTCCCCGGAGGAATTCGGGGTGGTTGCGGTAGGACTAACGGTTGTACAGTTTCTGACCATGATCGCCGGCGCGGGGCTGACCTCTGCCCTCATCGTCGAAAAGGAAGAGGATATGGAAACGATCCATACCGTCTTCTGGGCCAATCTTGCCATCTCCTGCACCATGGCCGCCGTCCTCTACATCTTCGCGGAATTTTTCGGCGGGCTGCTGGGCGCGGTGGAAAGCGCTTACCTGCTGCGCATCATGGCCTTCCTCATTCCGCTGCAGCTTGCCGGCGATGTCGCCTATTCGCTGCTCGCCCGGCGCATGAACTTCAGCCAGGACGCGGTGTGGAGCATGGCGTCGGAAAGCATCGCCGCGGTTGTCGCTGTGGCGCTCGCCCTTCTCGGCTTCGGCGTCTGGGCGCTGATCATCCAGCTTTTTGCCGCGGCCCTCATCCGGCTTGTCGGGCTTTATGCCGTTTCGCGCTATTGCCCGCGCTTCGTCATGAAACCGCGCCGGCTGGTGCCGCTTCTCGGCTTCAGTTCGGGGCTGATGGGCTCGGAAATCGCCAATTTCGTTACCTTTCAGTCGCCGATGGTGGTCATTGCCCGACACCTGGGTCTGGCCGATGCCGGCGCCTATTCCGCCTCCAACCGCTTTGCCAGCATTCCCAATCAGGTGGTTCTGTCGGCCGTTATGGGTGTCCTGTTTCCCGCCTTCAGCCGCATGATGGACGACCCGCAACGCCGGCGCGATGCGCTGATGTTCAGTACGCAGGTGCTGACCGTGCTCCTGGCACCGATGATGTTTGGCCTCTGGGCCGTGGCGGAGCCGGCCATGCTTGTCATCTTCGGGCAGAACTGGGCCTATGCCTGGCCGGTCCTCGGTCTGCTCGCCCTCTCCAAAGCCATTCTGACGCCGTGCAGCACCTTCATCCCGTATCTGAAGGGAGCAGGTTACGGCCGCGTGCTGTTCTGGTCGGCGACCATTCGCGCCATCGTCACCACGGTGGCAGTGTGGCTCGCCGCGCTTTATGGCACCCTGATCGACGCGATGGTGTGGCTTTGCATCGTCAATGCGGTAACGCTGGTCGCCTATTCCTGGGCGGTGTTCAAGGCAAGCGATACCCCCTTCTTCCGTGGCCTTTATGTCAGCAGCCGGCCGATGATCGCGGCGCTGGTGATGGCCGTTGCGGTGCGTTATCTGCTTCACGTTCTGGCTGAGCGCGTTCCCAATGCCACGCTTCAGGTTCTCATCGGCGCTGCCGTCGGCGGGCTCATCTATGCAGTGCTGATCCTGCTGACCGAACGGGCGCTGCTCGGGAAAATTCTCGGAATGGTCAAATCGCGGCGCATGCGGGACACTGCAACCCAAGGTTAGTTCAACCGCAGAAAAACGCGCCTCATTTCCGCCGTTAACCGGCCTTTTCCGCGGTGATTTTCCTCGCCGCGGCAGGGCGGGATGGCGGCTCTTTTTGCAGCGCAATATCACGACAAATGACAATTTCACACGGTTGGGCGATTTTTAACGATGGCCAGATTTAGAAAAATACCAGTAATTTCAGATATTTGATTTTTTACAGCAACAGGAATGACCGGAACGCCAGACATTCACCCGCAAAATCTAAGCTTGTGTTTTTCCCGCGTCGCCACATTTTATCCCAAAGTCGAAACCAGACTTTCCAGTGCGGGCCTAAGTTCGCTCTGGTTGCAACGCGGCGTGGGTGGACGCCGCCCAATAGGGGTGACTGATGTGACTGTCGATCAGAACCTATCCTCCCGTATCAATTTGATGCGCATATTGCTGATATCAGGAATCGTGTTCGTCCATGTGCCGCACGATGCCGAAACCAGCCCTTTTCTCGGCCTTTACGGCTTCTTCGACTGGCTGCGGGTTTTTCTGGGCGATGCGCTGTTTCGCATCGGCGTGCCCTGTCTCAGCGCCATTTCCGGCTATCTGCTGTTTCGCCGCGGCATGAGCGGGTTCGATTATCCGGCGACGATCCGCTCCAAGTCGAAAACCGTGCTGCTGCCCTTCCTTCTGTGGAACGGCGCGCTGTTTGCGGCCGTATTGCTCATCCAGCTCTTCGATGTCGGTGTGGGCTATTTCCCCGATCTGTGGAATGCCAGCCCGCGTGAAATCATCAGCCATGGTACGGCGCTCGAAGAGCTGCCGGTGAATGTGCCGCTTTATTTCCTGCGCGACCTCTTCGTCTGCATCCTGCTGTCGCCGGTGCTCGCCTTTCTGATGCGCCGTTTTGCCCTGCCGACGCTCGCCATCCTGCTGCTCATCACAGCCATGCCCGACCTGACGATCTTCATCGTCCAGAAGAAATCCATCCTTTTCAGCTTCTCGCTCGGCATTGCGCTTGCGCTCCACCGCGTCGACGTCAAGGCGCTCGACCCTTACGCCCTGCCGATCATGGCGCTGACCTTTGCCGCCTCGGCCATGCTGGCGACAGGCCTCTATTTCACTGGGCCAGAATTCACCTTCTGGCTCAACATGTCGCGCAATCTGCTCGCTGTCTTCGGCGCGCTCGGCTTCTGGGCATCTTCCGCGCTTTTGATCCGTAGCAGGCTTGGCCGGCGGCTTGCGGAAACCGGAAGCCTGAGCTTCTGGATATTCTGCGCCCATTATCCGCTGCTCGTGATCATGTGGATGGTGTGGAACAAGGGCGGGCCGGATTTCTACCCCGCCTTCTATATCAGCGCCACGCTTTCCGCCTTCGTCATTCTGGTGGTCAGCAACGCCCAGACCCGCAAATACCTGCCGGCCGTCTATGCCGTGCTGACCGGAAGCCGTAGCGGCAAAGGCAAGACGAAGGCCGATTTTGCGGCAAAACGGGCCGCCATGATCGGTCCGCCGACATCCGAAACGCTTTATTCGCAACGACAGAGGTGAACCAATGACAACATTTGTCACCCGCGTTCAGACACGCATTCTTCTCGCCGCGGCCCTTCTGGCCGCACCTTTTGCGACGCCGGGCCAGGCACAGGAAGGCAATGGCGCATCCTTCATCGAGAACTTCGATTCCATGGACAGAAGCTTCTGGTACGTTTCCGACGGCTGGAACAATGGCGCGCATCAGAACTGCACGTGGTCGAAGAAACTGGCGACGGTGGAAAACGGCCAGCTGACACTCGGTTTCGAAGAAACCAAGGCTGGAGACCGCAAATTCGCCTGCGGCGAAATCCAGACCAAGGGCCGTTATCGCTACGGCACCTATGAAGCACGCATGAAGGCCGCCACCGGCTCGGGCCTGAACTCCGCCTTCTTCACCTATATCGGCCCGACCGACAAGAAGCCGCACGATGAAATCGACTTCGAGGTTCTGGGCAAGAACACGGGCAAGGTGCAGCTCAACCAGTATATTTCCGCCAAGGGCGGCAATGAGAAGCTGGTGCCGGTGGAAGGCGGCGCCGATGCCGGCTTCAACGATTATGCCTTCGTCTGGGAGCCCCAGCGCCTGCGTTATTACGTCAACGGCAAGCTCGTCCATGAAGTGACGGATGAGTCGAAAATTCCCCAGAATGCCCAGAAGATTTTCTTCAGTCTGTGGGGCACCGATACGCTGAAGGACTGGATGGGCGCCTTCTCCTATTCCGGCGCAACGCAAATGATCGTCGACCGGTTTGCCTTCACGGCGCTCGGCGACAAATGCCAGTATCCGGAATCCATTGCCTGCGCCCTCAACTGATTTTTTGAACCAAACCGTCATCCGCGGCGTCTCTGACGCATGAACCAACCGGACCCTTGCATGACCCATGTTCTATATCTCGCGCATGATCTGTCGGACCCCGCCATTCGTCGGCGGGTGCTGACCCTGCTTGCGGGCGGGGCGCGGGTGACGCTGGCGGGCTTCCGGCGCGGACAGAACCGACTGGCGGAGATCGAAGGCGTCTTACCCGTCGTGCTCGGGGAAACCGCCGACGGGCAGTTTTTGCAGCGCATGGCGGCGGTGGCGAAAGCCAGCCTTTCGCTCGGCAAGACATTGAGCGGCATCCCCGCCCCCGACGTCATTCTCGCCAGAAACCTGGAAATGCTGGCGCTGGCAAAGCGCGCCATGTCGATCTATGCCGGACAGCCGGCGCTGGTTTACGAGTGTCTCGACATTCACCGCCTGCTTCTCAATAAGGGCAAGCCCGGACAGCTACTGAATGCCGCGCAGCGTTATTTCGCCCGCGACGCCAAGCTGCTGATCACCAGCTCTCCGGCATTCGTGGAGCACTATTTCAAGCCCATGTCGGGCCTCAACCTTCCCGTCCTGTTGCAGGAAAACAAGGTTCTAGCGCTCGACGCCACCGTTGCCGCCACGCCGCAGCCACGCGCCCCCGCCTCCGGCGAACCATGGAAAATCGGCTGGTTCGGCGCGCTTCGCTGCCGCAAATCGCTGGAAATCCTCGCCGAATTCGCCCGTCGAATGGAAGGCAAGGTCGAAATCATCCTGCGCGGCCGGCCGGCCTATTCGGAATTTGCCGATTTCGACGGCTTCGTGGCCGCCGCCCCGCATGTGCATTTCCATGGGCCTTACAAGAACCCCGAGGACCTTGCCGCCATCTATAACGAGGTGCAGTTCACCTGGGCGATAGACTTTTTCGAGGAAGGCCAGAATTCCAGCTGGCTGCTGCCCAACCGGCTTTACGAGGGCTGCCTCTATGGCACCCTGCCGATTGCGCTTGCCGGCACGGAAACCGCCCGCTTCATCGAAAAGCGCGATATCGGCTTCGTCCTGCAACATGCCGGCGCTGACGATCTTGCCGCGCTGTTTAACCGGATGAACCCGCAAACCTATGCGGACGCCTTCAACACCCTCTCGGCACTCGACAGGAAACAATGGCTGACCGACCGCGACGATTGCCGTCTGCTGGTGCAGCAATTGTCCTCTCTCGCCAAATCCGCTTCCGGCCATGCCCGTGAAGCGCAGTTTTCACCCGTGTAGTGCGTAGGGGGCAAATCATGGAAGGTCTTGGTCATTCCGGCATCAGAACGCTGATCGTCATTCCCTGCCTCAATGAGGCGAAGACGATCGAGGGGCTGCTTGTCAAATTCACCGGCGCGATGCAGGGGCGTCTTTTCCGCATCGTGGTTGCCGATGGCGGCAGCACGGATGGAACCCGCGATATCGTTACCGCCTTTGCGGCGGCGGATGACCGCGTGACGCTTCTCGCCAATCCGAAGCGCATCCAGAGCGCCGGCATCAACCTTGCCGTCGCCACCTTCGGCGAGGATTTCGATTACCTCATCCGCATCGACGCCCATGGCGATTACCCGGATGATTATTGCCAGCGGCTGATCGAGGATGCAGAGCGCACCGGCGCAGATTCCGTCGTCGTCGCCATGGATACGGTCGGCCACGGCCTGTTTCAGAAGGCGACGGCCATCGCCCAGAATTCCAAGCTCGGCAATGGCGGCTCGAAGCACCGCGAAGGCGCGAAAGGCCACTGGATCGACCATGGCCACCACGCGCTGATGCGGATCGCCGCTTTCGACGCGGTCGGCGGTTATGATGAGAGCTTCAGCCACAATGAGGATGCCGAGCTGGATTTCCGGCTGCGCAAATCCGGTTTCCGCATCTGGATGACCGACAAGACCCGCATGACCTATTATCCGCGCGCGAGCGTCATGCCGCTGTTCAGGCAATATCTCGCCTATGGCCGCGGCCGGGCGAAGAACCTCCTGAAACATCGCTCGATCCCGAAAATCCGGCAGATGATCCCGCTCGCCGTGCTGCCGGTTTTCATCCTAGCGCTGCTGTCGCTTGTGCATTGGGCGGCACTTATTCCGCTCGGCCTCTGGATCGCCGCATGTGTGGGGTATGGCTTGTGGATGGCAATAGGTCAGAAAAACCCATACGGCCCGCTCGCCGCCTTTTCGGCAATGGTGATGCATCTGGCCTGGTCCACCGGCTTCTGGCTGGAACTCCTGAAATTCCGGGGAAGAAAGGCTGTCTCATGACCGACAACACCGTCACCCGCTCAGATGATTCGAAAACCGTCGATATCGGCATCTGCACCTACAGGCGCCCCGCACTTATCGCCACACTTCTGTCACTCTTCGAGCTGGAGGTGCCGGAAGGCGTGAAAGTTCGGCTGATTGTTGCCGATAATGACGAGGAGCCAAGCGCCAGGGCGAGCGTCGATCGCCTGCGCGAAACCGCCCCCTTCGAGATCACCTATGTCCATTGCCCGAAATCGAATATTTCGATTGCCCGCAATGCCTGCCTGTCGGAATGCAAGGCGGATTATCTGGCCTTCATCGATGATGACGAGACCGCCCCGCCGCATTGGCTCTCCGCCCTTCTGGAAAAGGCCGACGAGACCGGTGCGGAAACCGTTCTCGGCCCGGTAACGGCGGTTTACCGGGACAATGCGCCGGGCTGGATGAAACGCGGCGATTTCCACTCGACCGTTCCGGTCTGGGTCAATGGCGAGATCATCACCGGCTATACCTGCAACACATTGCTCAAGATGGATGCGCCATCGGTGAAGGGCCGGCGCTTCGCGCTGGCGCTCGGCCAGAGCGGCGGCGAAGACACGCATTTCTTCTCGCATCTTCACGCCGCCGGCGGCCGCATCGTTTTTGCGGAAGATGCCATGCTGTCCGAACCGGTGCCTGAAAATCGCGCAAGCTTCATGTGGCTTGCCAAACGCCGCTTCCGCTCCGGCCAAACCCATGGTCGCGTGCTGGCGGACAGGAAACCCGGTATACGCCGCGTGGTGCAGGTGCTGAAAGCGGGATCGAAAGTGCTTTATTGCGCCGTCTTCGCCGCCTTGAACGGTTTCAACGCCGTGCGCCGCAACCGTTATGCGCTGCGTGGCGCACTGCATATGGGCTCGATGAGTGGCGCCTTCGGCGTGCGTGAAATCCGCCAGTATGGCGCGGTGGAGGCGACCTGATGGAAAACCTCACAGCACCGCCCGATATCAGCTTCGTCATCGCCGCCTATAATGCCGCCGATACGATTGAAGCCGCCATTCAAAGCGCACTCGACCAGCAGGGTGTGACGTTGGAAGTGATCGTCGTCGACGACCGCTCCGCCGATGACACCATTGCGCTCGTGGAAGGTATCGCCATCATCGACCCACGCGTCCGCCTGCTTGCTCTTGCCGAAAATCTCGGTCCGGGCGGTGCGCGCAATGCCGGTATCGAAACCGCGACCGGACGCTGGATCGCCGTGCTCGATTCCGACGATGTCATCCGCCCCGAGCGTTCCGCCTGCATGATGTGCCGGGCGGAAGCCGCCAATGCGGCGATTGCGGTCGATAATCTCGATGTCGTCTATACCGACGGCAGGCCCATGGAGACGATGTTTCCGGAAGAATTTCTGGAGGAACGGCCGGTTCTCACGCTCGAGGACTTCATTTCCTCCAACATTCTTTTCCGCGCCACCTTCAATTTCGGCTACATGAAACCGATGTTCCGGCGCGATTTTCTCAATGTCGAGGGACTGCGCTTCCGCGAGGATATCCGCATCGGCGAGGATTATATCCTGCTCGCCTCGGCGCTCGCCGCCGGCGGTCTCTGCGTCATCGAACCGAAGCCGGGTTATGTCTACAATATCCGCGAAGGCTCGATTTCGCGCGTGCTCGAACTTCATCACGTCGAAGCGATGATGCGGGCGGATCAGGAGTTCCTGAGCCATTACACTTTGCTGCCCGCCGCCATGGATGCGCAGCAGGCGAGAGCCCGCAGCCTGCGGCTGGCGCATAATTTTTTGACATTGGTGGAAAACATCAAGAGCCGCTCGGTACTCGGCGCCTTGAAGACCACGATAAGGGATCCTGCCGTGCTGGGGCACTTAAGAATGCCGATAGCGGTGCGGCTGAGGAGGCTGCGGGACGCCATGTTTGCGCCCGCGGCGAATACAGGGGTGAAAAGACAGATTTCGTGAAATTGACGCGTGGACGAAATCTGCGCGGGACTGGGGACAGATCAAACCTTGATGAAGGAGAACGCGATGGACCTGAACAAAACTGTCAGAAAAGCCGTCATTCCCGTAGCTGGCAACGGCACACGGTTTTTGCCCGCCACCAAGGCAATGCCGAAAGAAATGCTGACGATCGTGGATCGTCCGGTCGTGCAATATGCCGTTGACGAGGCCATGCAGGCCGGCATCGAGCACATTATTTTCGTGACGAGCCGCAACAAGACCGCCATCGAGGACTATTTCGACAGCGCGCCGGAACTCATCAACACGCTCACCCGCTCCGGCAAGACCGTGCAGGTGCTGCAGCTGGAAAAGATGCTGCCGGTTGCCGGCACTGTCAGCTATACGCGCCAGCAGGTGCCGCTCGGTCTCGGCCACGCCGTCTGGTGCGCGCGCGAACTGGTGGGCAAGGAGCCTTTCGCCCTGCTTCTGCCTGATATGGTTTCCTATGGCGCACGCGGCTGCATCGCTGGGCTGATGGAGCTTTACGATGAAGTCGGCGGCAATATTCTCGGCGTCGAGGAATGCCTGCCGGAAGAAGTCTCGTCCTATGGCGTCGTCGGCGTCGGCCAGAAGGTCAATCACGGCTTCGCCGTCACCGAAATGGTCGAAAAGCCGGAACCTTCGAGGGCGCCTTCGAATTATTACCTGAATGGCCGTTACATCCTGCAGCCGGAAATCTTCGATATTCTGGCCAAGCAGGAGCGCGGCGCGGGCAATGAAATCCAGCTGACCGACGGTATGAAGCGGCTTGCCGAAAAGCAGTCTTTCCATGCGCAGAAATATAGCGGCCGCACCTTCGACTGCGGCAGCAAGCAGGGCTTCATTGCCGCTAACGTCGCCTTCTCGCTGATGCGCGCCGACATGGAAGCCCAGGTTCTCGCTTCGGTGAAGGAACTGGTGGCGAACCACGAAAGCCGCGTCCAGGCGGCCTGACTTTAATCGCGCCGCCGGGGGAGGCGGCCGGCGCACCAATAACGGGAGGCGGGAAGGCGAGCATTTGTTTGGCTTCCCGCGTACCATTTTAATTCACAAGGTAGGTCCATGCACCACAAGACCTTTAAATCCAATATCGGTTTTCCGGAGTCCGGCAAGGATTCCGACACGTTCATCGACCTCGACCGCCTGTGGGCCGCCGTGGTGCGTCGCGCCAATGTCATTGCCGCTTCGGTCATCGCCGCCGTGGTTCTGGCCGGCCTTTATCTGGTGCTTGCGACCCCCGTTTACACCGCGATGACGCAGGTGCTCCTGGATGAAAGCCTTTCCCGTTATGCGGAAGAGGAATCGCCGGTGCCCGCCGCGCAGATCGTCGACAACCGCATCGCCAGCGCCGTGGAAATTTTGAAATCCAAGGAAATGGCGCTGACGGTGGTCGACAAGGCCAGGCTCGATGAGAACGACACCATCGTCAATCCGCCGATGTCGCCGGTCGAACTCGTCAAATCCTCCGTGCGCGGCATTCTCGATCTCGTCCTGCCGGGCGATCCGCCGGTCTCCGAAGCCGCAATCCGCGCCGGACGCAGAGAAAAGGCCGCCGCCGTTCTGCAGCAGTCGCTGACGGTGGAACGTGTCGGCCGCAGCTCGGTCATCGCCATCTCCACCCGCTCGACCGACCGTCAGCTGGCCGCGCAGATCGCCAAGACCTATGCGCAGGCCTATCTCACCGAACAGCTGAACGCCAATTTCGACGCCAGCGAGCGCGCTTCGGTATGGCTGCAGGAACGCATGACGGACCTGAACCAGCGCGCCCAGGCAGCTGAACTGGCGGTGCAGAAATTCAAGTCGGACAACAACATCGTCTCTTCGCGCGGCGAGCTGATGTCCGAAGGCCAGCTTGCCGACCTGAACGGCCAGCTGATCGCCGCTCAGGCCGATGCCGCGACCGCCTCTGCCCGCTATAGCCAATATAAATCGATCATCGACCGGGGACCGGACGCGGCTGTCGACAATGCCGTGGTTTCGGCCCGCGACACCGATAATTCGGTCATTCAGGATCTGCGCAAACGCTACATCACCATTTCCGACCGACAGCAGGGCATCGTCCAGCAATTCGGCGCTGATCACCCGCAGGCGATCGCGCTGGATGCCGAGAAGAAAGAGGTTTCGCGGCAGATCTATCAGGAACTACAACAGCTGACCGGCAGTCTGAAGAACGAATACGACGTCGCCAATTCCCGCGTGCAGTCCCTGCGCGACAATATCGAAGGTGTTGCCGGCCGCAATTCGCAGGCCAACATCACCATGGTGCAGCTGCGCGAACTCGAGCAGCGGGCAACGGCGCTACGCACCCTCTACCAGTCCTATCTCGGACGCTTCGAGGAGGCTTCGCAGAAACAGTCGCTGCCCATCGCCAAAGCACGCATCATTTCCGAAGCGGGCCTGCCGACATCGCCTTCCAGCCCGAAAAAGACCATGACCATGGCGCTTTCGGTCGTTCTCGGCCTGATGCTCGGTGGCGGTATCGCAGCGCTTCTCGAATTCCGGGATCGCTTCTTCCATACCGGCAATGATGTGCGTGACAATCTGCGCATGCGTTTTCTCGGTTACCTGCCCTTCATCGGTGAAAGGGGCGTGGAAAACGCCAAGGCGGGCAACAGCGCCGCCACCCCCGGCGGCGAGAATGCGACGCTTGACGAAAGCGGGCAGGTCTCGTTCCAGAAAATGCTGCGCCTTGCCGTCGACAGCCCGCGTTCCAGCTTTGCGGAAACGCTGCGCAACGTGAAGCTGACGGCGGACGTCGTCATTCAGGAACGCCAGTGCCGGGTCATCGGCGTGATTTCCTGCCTGCCCAACGAAGGCAAGTCGGTCGTGGCGCTCAATCTCGCCGGGCTGATCGCCTCTACCGGCAAGCGCACGCTGGTGGTGGATGCGGATATCCGCAATCCCGGCCTCAGCCGCATGTTGACGACACGGCAATCCGCCGGTCTGGTGGAAGTCGTGCTCGATGAAGTTCCGTGGACGCAGGCGGTAAAGGTCGATACGCGCACGAAAATGGGCATCCTGCCGGTTTCGACCAGCAACCAGTTCGCCCATTCGAGCGAGCTGCTCTCCTCCTCCGGCATGCGCAAATTCATCGACTCCGCTCGCGAGGCCTGCGATTACATCATCGTCGACCTGGCGCCCGTGGTTCCCGTCATCGACGCCAAGGCCTTTGCGCCGCAGGTGGACGGTTTCGTCTTCGTCACCGAATGGGGCAAGACGCCGATCCAGATGGTGCAGAACCTGATGGCCAACGAACCGCAGATCGCCAACAAGACGCTCGGCATCGTGCTGAACAAGACCGACATGACGGAATTGCAGCGTTATGCCGGTCCCGGCGGTTCGGAGCATTATCACGAGAAATTCTCGGCCTATTACGGCGATGCGAAGCCGCCGGTAAAGGAAGATGCGTAATGGTGGAGATTTAACAGGCCGGTTGCATCCACACTCCGTCACCCCGGCCCCCGAGCCGGGGTCCAGCCAGCCCAAGTCCTTGGGCTGAAAAGAAGTCTTGGCGCCGCGCAGACGCGCGGCGGCTGGATGCTTGATCTAGTCCGGCATGACGGAAGAATCACAAATTCCCCCATTCCACCCATAGTATTGCCCGCCGAAATTGCGCATTGATGGCGTGAAGCTAAAATCGCAAGCAGGATCAGTCCCATGCCATCACCCATCGCCTTTGTTTCACGGATGAATGCGGAAACGGAAGCCGTCTGGAAACAGGCGCTGCGCGCCGCCATGCCGCAGGAGGACATCCTTTCCTTTGCCGAATTGACGGACGAACAGCGACAGGCGGTGGATTTCGCCATCGTCGCCAATCCCGATCCGGCCGATATCGCGGCACTTCCGGGCCTCAAATGGATCCACAGCCTGTGGGCGGGTGTCGAGCGGCTGGTGCTGGAACTGGGCGACAAGGCTCCCCCCATCGTTCGGCTGAAAGACCCGGAGCTTTCCCGCGTCATGGCCGAAGCCGTGCTGGCATGGACCTATTACCTGCAGCGCGACATGCCCGCCTATCGCGAAAATCAGCAAAAGGCGCTCTGGCAGGAGCTGGACTACCGCCACCCCAGCGAGATGACCATCGGTCTCCTCGGCCTCGGAGCGCTCGGCACGGCTGCGGCGGAGCGCCTCATCCATGCCGGGTTCAACGTCGCTGGCTGGAGCCGTTCAGCCAAGGCGATAGAGGGCCTGGAAACGTTGACCGGCGATGACGGGCTGCAGGCATTGCTGGAAAAGAGCGACATTCTCGTCTGCCTCGTGCCGCTTACCGATGCGACGCGCGGTCTTCTTGATTTCACCCGTCTCGCCGCAATGAAACCGGGCGCGGCACTCATCAATTTCGCCCGCGGCGCCGTCATCGTCGCCGATGACCTGATTGCGGCGCTTGATTCCGGCGGACTTTCGCACGCTGTTCTCGATGTCTTCGAGCAGGAGCCGTTGCCCACCGCTTCCGCCTTTTGGCAACACCCCAAAGTTACGGTCCTGCCGCATATTTCCGCGCCGACAAGCCGGGAAAGTTCTGCCCGGATCGTCGCCGGCAATGTTAGCACATGGCGGGAAACGGGCGGGCTGCCGGAGACGGTCGACATGGTCCGCGGCTACTGAACGGCGGGAAGGCGGCCTATTCGGCCGCCACCGACTTGCCCGTATGGGCCTGTTCAACGGCGGAGACGATCTGCTGTTCGTCATAGGGCTTGGTCAGGAGAACCGCGCTTGCCGGCGCTCCTTCCGGCAAATGGCTGTCTCCCGTCGCAAACACAATGGCAAGCCCCGGCTTGCGGCGCAGGGCCTCCACCGCCAGTTCGCCGCCCTTCATGTCAGGCAGGCCGATGTCGGTGACAAGAACGTCGATCTGATCCGCTTCGATAGCCCTCAGCGCCTGCGCCGCATTTCCGGCCTCGACGACGGCAAAGCCGCTCTCCGAGAGCATCTCCGTCGAATTCATCCGGATCAACTCGTCATCCTCGACCAGAAGAACGCGTATGGACCGGTTTTGATTTTCGACCGCCCTGACCGGTTCGGAAGGTTTCGAAGAACCCGGCGCCGATGTCGGCCGCGCTCTCGACAGCGACACCTGTTTGCGGTTGGCGATCACATGGCGAATGCGCCGCGCCAGCGCTTCGCGCGTATAGGGTTTGGAAAGCAGTTCCACCCCGGCATCCAGCTTGCCGCCATGCACGATGGAGTTTTCGGTGTAACCCGAGGTGAAGAGAACGGCGAGATTGGGCAGCCGCTCCTGCGCGCGGCGCGCCATTTCCCGGCTTTTCAACGGTCCGGGCATCACCACGTCGGTGAAGATGACATCGATCGGAATGCCGCTTTCCACCACCGTCAAACCGGCCTGCGCATCGCGGGCGGTCAGCACGCGGTAGCCGAGATCGCTCAAGGTCTCGACGACGGTGTTGCGCACTTCCTCGTCATCTTCCACCACAAGAATGGTTTCCGTGCCGCCCTCCACGGGGCCGGTCGGCATCACCACTTCCCTGTCCTCATCGGCGGCGGAGCGCGGCAGATACATCTTTACCGTCGTGCCCTGCCCCACCTCGCTATAGATGTTGACGTGGCCGCTGGACTGTTTCGCAAAACCATAGACCATCGAAAGCCCAAGACCGGTGCCCTTGCCTTCCGGTTTTGTCGAGAAGAACGGCTCGAAGACTTTTTCGAGAATTTCCGGCGACATGCCCGAACCCGTATCGGTGACTGCGAGCATCACATATTGCCCCGCCGAAACTTCCGAGTGCTTGCGGGCATAATCGCGGTCGAGAACCGCATTTCCGACCTCGATGGTCAGCTTGCCCTGCCCTTCCATGGCGTCGCGCGCATTGATGGCCAGATTGAGAAGAGCGTTTTCCACCTGGTTGGGGTCGGCATAGGTGTTCCAGAGACCGCCCGAGGTGATGACCTCCACCTCGATCGCCTCGCCGAGCGAGCGGCGAAGCAGATCGTCCATGCCGGTTACGAAACGGGCGATGTTGATGACGCGCGGCTCCAGCGCCTGGCGGCGGCCGAAGGCCAGAAGCTGGCTGGCCAGCTTTGCGCCGCGATGAACGCCGGCAAGCGCGTTTTCCAGCCGCCGCTCCGCACGTTCATTGCCGATCACATCCTTTGACAGCAATTGCAGATTGCCGGCGATCACCTGTAGCAGATTGTTGAAATCATGCGCCACGCCGCCGGTGAGCTGGCCGATGGATTCCATTTTCTGCGCCTGCTGTAGCGCCTTTTCGGTCTGGCGGCGCTCGGCCATTTCCGCCTCGACACGCGCCTCGAGGCTCTCGTTCAATTGCCGAAGCTGCTCTTCCGCCCGGATGCGGTGACGAATTTCGCGCTCGAGATTGCTCGCATGTTCCTTGAGGGTGTTTTCGGCCCGCCGCTGTTCGGTGACATCCGTATGGACGCCGACCCATTCGGCAATGGCGCCGGCCTTGTCGAAAATCGGCACGCCACGGATCGCGAAAGTGCGGTAGACGCCGTCATGGCGGCGCACCCGATGTTCCCAGATATAGGTCGACTTTTCCGCGACCGCTTTGTTCCAGCTGTCGACAGACCCCTGCCTGTCCTCGGGATGAACCGCATCCGCCCAGCCAAAACCCTGATAGTCTTCCGGAGTCTGGCCCGTCAAAGCGCTCCAGGCGGGTTGCTCGCCCAGCATCATTCCTTCGGCGCTGTTGGTCCACAGCACGCCGTGCACGGCATCCACCGCAGCACGGAAACGATTGTTGCTGATGAGGATTTCCCGCTCCGAGCGTTTCCGCTCCTCGATATCGATGATCAGCACATAGATGCCGTCGATGGAGCCATCGGCAATGTAACGCGGAACATAGCGGATTTCGGCGGCGCGCGTGCTGCCGTCCGGTCTGCTGATCATGGTATCCGAGACGATCTTCTCGCCGCTGAGTGCACGGTCGAGATAGGTCCTGCGGGCCTCGAAAAACGCCTCGCCGACGATTTCGGGAACGCTGCGGCCGATCACCTCCTCGGCGCGGCGACCGAACCATTCCAGATAGCCGTCATTGGCGAATTTATAAACGTAATCACGGTCGACATACCCAACCAGAATGGGCAGGGCATTGGTAAGCCGGCTCAGTTCCTTGCGGCTCTGTTCCAGCGCCTCCACGGCCTTCACCTTGTCGGTATTTTCAAGCACGGTGCATAAAACGCCGTCTACCGTGCCGCCCTCGTTATAGATCGGCGTGTAGAACAGATCGAAGATCACCTCTTCCGGCAGGCCATGCCGCATCAGCGTCATCGGCTGGTCGCGATAGGCCATGACCTCACCGCGAAAACCGGCTTCGAGAATGCGGCTGTTCCAGTCCCATATTTCCGGCCAGATGCCGGGCACGGTTCCGCCCAGCGCCTGCGGGTGATAATTGCCGGCGATCTCCGCATAGCCGTCATTATAGATCATCACATGATCCCTGCCCCACATCAGCACCTGCGGAATGGGGGAATTGACGACGGAATTGGCTTTCTGCCTCAGATTTTGCGGCCAGTCGCAAATAGGACCGAGCGATGTCTTCGACCAGTCGAAGCGGCGCACAAGCTCACCCGTTTCACCGCCACCGATCGGCCATACCGGGGCAGCACGAAGATTGGTCATTCAACATCACCACAAAAATCGAGAGAAAGTCTCCCGTAATACAGCACGGGATAAAAGTCCAAGAAAACAAAAACTTCCCTTTATTGTTCCCGGCCTTTTTTTTAAATTTCGAAAAAGTTCCATTCGCGCGAAGTATCCGGACGCACTGCCGGAACCGTGACGCGAATTCGGTATCCCGACACCGCAGATCTGGAGATCACATCCGCCAGACCGGATAATTGATTGATAATTGCCATCCTCAATACGCCAGAATCTGCCGCAAACGGAACGGCCACAAAGGAATTATTAAGCCTCAATACGGGCGCTGGCGGTCGCGGTGCCGTCAGCGCCCGGGTCTTCGCCACACCGCGACCAGAGGGAACAACAATGAAAATACTTTTGGGTGCCACAATTCTTTCCGCCGGCTTCGCCTTTTCAGGCGGCGCGGCCTATGCCGCCGACTGTGGAAACGTGACGATCGCCAGCATGAACTGGCAATCCGCCGAAGTCGCCGCCAATCTGGACAAGCTCATTCTCGAAAAGGGCTACGGATGCTCCGCCGAAATCGTCACCGGCGACACCGTGCCGACTTTGACCTCCATGGCCGAAAAAGGCCAGCCGGATATCGCGCCTGAGGCATGGGTCAGCCTGCAGCCGGAAATCGTCAAGCAGGGGCTGGAAGGCGGCAAGGTCGTCGCGGCCGCCAAGATCCTCTCGGATGGCGCGGTCCAGGGCTGGTGGATTCCGAAATATGTCGCCGACGCCAATCCCGATCTCAAGACCATTCCGGACCTCTTCAAACATCCCGAACTCTTCCCCTCGCCCGAAGACAAGTCTAAGGGCGCCGTGTTCAACGGCCCGCAGGGCTGGGGCGGCACTGTCGTCACCGCGCAGCTTTTCAAGGCTTTCGGCGGTGAAAAGGCCGGCTTCACCCTCGTCGACACCGGCTCCGCGGCAGGTCTCGACGGCTCCATCGCCAAGGCTTACGAAGCCAAGCAGCCTTGGGTCGGTTATTATTGGGCGCCCACCTCGCTGCTCGGCAAATATGAGATGGTGAAGCTCGGCTTCGGCGCCGACTACGATGCGGCTGAATGGAAGCGCTGCACATCCGTCGCCGACTGCGCGGACCCGAAGCCGAACGCATGGCAGGTGGATGACGTGCAGACGCTGGTGAGCAAGACCTTCGCCGATCGTGCCGGCCCGGCCATGGACTATCTGAACAAGCGCGCCTGGACCAACGACACCGTCAACAAGCTGATTGCCTGGATGACGGACAACCAGGCGACCGGTGAAGACGGCGCCAAGCACTTCCTGAAGGAAAACGAAGCGCTGTGGACGGGCTGGGTATCTCCTGACGTCGCGGAAAAGGTCAAGGCCGCCCTTTAAAAGCCGGTCCCTGCATATCTGCCCGGCAAACGGCGTCCGCCAGCGGCGACGCCGCGCCCGCATCGGCCCTGGAATGCCTCCCGGCTTTCCGGTGACGATGCGCCGGTTCAACAGAGCGTTCCGCCCTGCGTCCTGACGGATGCGCGGCGCTCTGACGATTTTACTCCCGGAGTGCGGAGGATATCGATCCCCGCCTCCGGTTCGTCATGGAGAACAGGATATGGAATGGCTTTTCAAATTTCCGACCATGAATGACGATGCTCTGCGCGCGCTGAAAAAAGTCATCGACGAGGGGTTCCGGGCTTTCACCCGAACCTATGGCGGCGCAATCGAGGGGTTGTTTACTCCCCTTCAGAGCTTCCTCATCTGGGCGGAAAGGCTTTTGATCGGCGCACCCTGGCCGGTCGTTATTCTTATTGTCGGCGCGCTTGCCTGGTTCGGCAGCCGCAGCGCCACCATTGTTTCGCTCTGTTGCGGCATTCTCTTCGCCATCGGCTGGTTCGGCATGTGGGAAGACACGATGAAGACGGTCTCGATGATCTTCGTCTGCGCCGTGCTGTCCATCGTCGTCGGCCTGCCCATCGGCATCGCCATGGCGCGCTCCAACCGCCTGCAGAGCGTGGTCAATCCCGTTCTCGACGTGATGCAGACGATGCCGAGTTTCGTCTATCTCATTCCCGTCGTCATGCTGCTCGGCATCGGCCGCGTGCCCGGCGTCATCGCCGTCGTCATCTACGCCATTCCGCCGATGATCCGGCTTACCAATCTCGGCATTCGCATGGTCGACCGCGACGTGCTGGAGGCTGCCGATGCCTTCGGCTCTTCGAAGCGCCAGAAGCTTTTCAAGGTGCAGCTGCCGCTCGCACTGCCCACCATCATGGCCGGCATCAACCAGACCATCATGATGGCGCTCGCCATGGTCGTCATCGCTTCCATGATTGGCGTGCAGGGCCTCGGTCAGCCGGTGCTGAAGGCCATCGCCAACCAGTATTTCACGCTCGGCGTGTTCAACGGGCTTGCCATCGTCGGCATCGCCATCATCTTCGACCGCATCAGCCAGGCCTATGGCCTTCGCCTGCAAAAACACCGGGAAGTGGCGCATGGCTAGTCAATCGATCGAAATTCGCAGCCTCTACAAGATTTTCGGCTCCAAAGCGGCCGACTATGTCGAACCCGTCAAGGCCGGCATGTCCAAGGCGGATCTCAATGCCAAACATGGTCATGTGCTCGGCCTGCGGGATATCAACATCACCATGCCGGGCGGGCAGATCACCGTCATCATGGGCCTTTCCGGTTCCGGCAAATCGACACTGATCCGCCACGTCAACCGGCTGATCGACCCGACCGCCGGCGAAATCCTCTATGGCGGCACGGACGTGTGCCGCCTCAACGAAGCGGATTTGCTGGAGTTTCGCCGCCACAAGACGGCGATGGTGTTCCAGAAATTCGGCCTGCTGCCCCACCGCAACGTGCTGCAGAATGTCGTCTACGGTCTCGAAGTGCAGGGTGTCGACAAGCGCGAGCGGGAGGAAAGGGCGGAAGTCTGGATCAGGCGCGTGGGGCTGGAAGGCTTCTCCAGCCATTATCCGAACCAGCTTTCCGGCGGCATGCAGCAGCGTGTGGGTCTGGCGCGGGCGCTCACCAACAATGCCGAAATCCTGTTGATGGACGAAGCCTATTCGGCGCTCGATCCGCTCATTCGCGTCGACATGCAGACGGTGCTGCTGGAACTGCAGAAAGAACTGAAAAAAACCGTGGTCTTCATCACCCACGATCTCGATGAAGCGCTGCGGCTGGGCGACAAGATCGCCATTCTGCGCGACGGCGAGATCATCCAGCAGGGCACGGCGGCCGAAATCGTCATGTCGCCGGCCGACAGCTATATCGAAGCCTTCGTGGAGGAGGTCAATCGCGGCAGGGTCATTCGCCTCGGCGCCATCGTCCAGCCGGAATTTTCCGGCCAGTCGCGGCTTCAGCTCGATGCGGATATGACGGTTGAAGAGGGCCTGCGTGCGCTCGTCCGGGAAAATGTCAGCAGCGCCACAGTCGTCGGAGAAAACGGCAAACCGCTTGGCGCCGTCACCACCGATGCCATCATGCGCTGCCTCGTCAGGACCGCACATGGTGAGGAAGCAGGCGCGGCTGAACGCTTGTCAGGCTGAGCTTTCAAGCCACGCGGCCATGCCCTTTGCGGCGGCCCTGCCGGTGGCGAAACAGGCGGTCAAGAGATAACCGCCGGTCGGCGCTTCCCAATCCAGCATTTCCCCGGCAGCAAATATGCCGGGGAGCTTTTCCAGCATGTAGTTTTCATCAAGGCCGCTCCACGCGATACCGCCGGCCGACGAAATTGCCTCGGCAATCGGTCTCGTCCGCAAAAGCGGTATCTCCGCATGTTTTATTCTCGCGGCGACGAACTCGTCCGGCATGGCCGCGATGTCGGGAAAGATTTCCCGAAGAAGCCCGACCTTCACCGCCGATAAGCCGGCCGCCTTGCGCATGCGGTTTGCAAAACTCTCCTTCCGCCCGAGTTTCGCCAGATCGCGGCTGAGGCGTTCCACCGTACGTCCCGGCGCAAGATCGATTGCAAGCGACACTTTGCCCACCTCTTCCAGCCGGTCGCGCAGCGCGGCGGAATGAGCATAGATCACGCTGCCTTCAATACCATGCTTCGTGATCACGAATTCGCCCTGAAAGGCTCCGGCCGGCGAAATGGTGATGGTGGATTTCACCGCTTCACCCGCAAAACGCGCGCCGAAGATATCGCTCCAGTCAACGTCGAAACCGCAATTGGCGGGGCGGAACGGGGAAAGCACCACGCCTTTCTCCGCCAGCGCCGGAACCCATGCGGCATCGGAGCCGAGACGCGGCCAGCTTGCGCCACCGAGCGCCAGAAGAACGGCATCGGCCTTGATGGCGATCTCGCCCTCCGGTGTCGCGAAAACCAGGTGCTCACCGGAAAAACCCGTCCAGCGATGCCGCGTCCTGATGGTCACCCCCTGCGCCTCCAGCCGGGCGAGCCATGCCCGCAACAACGGCGAGGCTTTCATGACGGAGGGAAACACCCGGCCCGAAGTGCCGACGAAAGTTTCCTGCCCCAGCCTCTGCGCCCAGTCGCGCAGCATATCCGGCGTAAAATCATCGAGAGCGGCGCGCAGCCTCGGTTCCGCATCGCCGAACCGGTGACGGAAGCTGTCGTAATCTTCGGCATGGGTGATGTTGAGGCCGGATTTTCCGGCCATCAGCAATTTGCGCGCCACGGTCGGCATCGCCTCGAACACCGTCACGGCATGGCCTGTGGCCGAAAGCATCTCGGCCGCCATCAGACCAGCCGGTCCGCCGCCGATAATCGCGACCTGCCTCGCCTTTGCCAAAACCCTCTCCATCGCTATCTTCGCCATTCCGAGCCTTATACCGATTTCCGCATGCGAATATATGCGATATTGAAACGCCCATGTTCACGCTCGACAGACCCGTCACCTTTTCGCAGGATATCAAGAAAAGCCGCTTCATCGCCTTTGCCGCGCCGGTGACGGGCGAAGAGGATGCGAAAAACTTTCTGGCGGCGCATTCTGACGTCGACGCGAACCACAATTGCTGGGCCTGGCGAACGGGTCAGACCTATCGTTTCAGCGATGACGGCGAACCTTCCGGCACGGCGGGAAAACCAATCCTTCAGGCGATAGACGGTCAGGCGCTGGACAATGTCGCCGTTCTCGTCATCCGCTGGTTCGGCGGCATCCTGCTCGGCAGCGGCGGGCTGATGCGCGCCTATGGCGGCACGGCGGCAGCGTGTCTCCGGCTTGGAGAAACCTCGCCGGTCATCGCTTATGTCAGCGCGACTTTGAGCTGCCCCTTTTCCGATCTGGCGCTGGTGAAATCGCGCCTTTCCGCCACACAGAACCTGCGGGTGGAAAAGGAAGATTTCACCGGCAGCGGCGCGGATATGCTGCTTTCGGTTCCGGCGGAGGAAGCCGAACGGCTCACCCGGCTTTTAAGCGACCTGACCAGCGGTCGCGTCAATCTCCACATTCCCGACTAGAGTTTTTTCGCTTTTCTTCGAAGCGCGAAAACACTCTAACTCTTTGTTTTGGCGCATTTCCGGACGGAAAACCGGGGTCCACTTTTCCTGGAAATGCTCTAGCGCCTGTCCGAATGCGCAATTCGTGCTAAGGAAGCGACATGTCATCCGAGCTTTCCAATCCCGTCTATCATCCGCCACTCGACCCCTGGCTCACCATCGTGCACCGGGACGACGATCTGCTGGTGCTCGACAAGCCAAGCGGGCTTTTATCGGTGCCGGGGCGCGATCCGGCGCTTTCGGACAGCCTGATGACGCGGGTGCAGAAACAGTTTCCGAAAGCGCTGATGATCAACCGTCTGGACAAGGACACGTCAGGCATCGTGCTGATGTCCCTGAACCGCAAGGCGCATGCGACGATTGCGTCGCAGTTTGAAAACCGCCAGACGCGCAAATCCTATGTCGCGATTGTCTGGGGAGAGGTTGCCGGAGAAGCGGGAGAAGTGGACCTGCCGCTCGCCATCGATCCCGAAAACAAGCCCCGCCACCGCGTCGACCGCGAGAACGGCAAGCCGGCGCAGAGCCTCTGGCGGGTGCTGGAGCGATTGCCGCTTCCGGCAACGCGGCTGGCGCTGACCCCCCTCACCGGCCGCACCCACCAATTGCGGGTGCATATGAAGGCGCTTGGCCATCCGATCCTCGGCGATGAATTTTATGCCGAAGGCGAAGCGCTTGCCGCCGCGCCGCGCCTGATGCTGCATGCGCAGGAGGTCGGGTTCCGCCATCCCGATGGCCGGGACGTCACCTATACCGTACCCTGCCCGTTCTGAGGCCTGCGATGAAAGAAAAAGACGAAAGCTTCGTGGTGGATTTTGTCGGCGGTGCAGTCGGACACCGTTTCCGTTCCGGCGAGGGGCGCGGACAGGCTCTGCCGAAAGCCGCGGGTTTCACGAAGGGCCGCACGCCAAAAATCGTGGATGCGACCGCAGGCCTCGGGCGCGACGCTTTTCTGCTGGCTTCACTGGGAGCAGAAGTAACGCTGATCGAACGCTCGCCGGGAATGCATGCCCATCTTGCGGACGGCATTCGCCGCGCATTGGAGGCGGGCGGCGCCTATGCCGAGGCGGCGGCGCGCATGACGCTGCTTCACGGAGATTCACGCCAGTTGCTGAAAGAGCTTTCACCGGAGGTGGTGATTGTCGACCCCATGCATCCGCCGCGCCATAACACGGCGCTGGTGAAAAAGGAGATGCGGGTGCTGAGGGAACTGGTTGGCTCCGACCCGGATCAGGTGGAGCTGATGGAGGCTGCGTTGGAGAATGCGACGAAGCGGGTGGTTCTGAAATGGCCCCTGCGCGCCGAGCCGATGCCGGGCATTCGCAAGCCTTCGCATCAGATAATGGGCAAGAACACCCGTTATGACGTCTTCATGATATTCGGAAAATCTCTCGACCCGGAGGAGTGATCAGCGGAAGCTCGGCTTGCGCTGCGCATTCATCAAAAGCTCGTGCCGCGAAGCGAACTCGCCGAACAGCTTTCTGAGCCGCGTTTCCTCGGCCTTGTCCAGCCGGTAACGCCGGCAGAATTCCGCGACGTTGAGGATCGGCTTGGTTCTGTTCCCGTCTATGGTCTTGTTGTCGATGATCTGCATGGCGCCCTCCGTGTAACCAAAGGGAAAACGTGACCGCAGGCCGGCGGTTCCTTATGAATTCGCATGGATGAGAAAAGGGCGTGCAGCCTGCACACGGCGTGATCAAGTTTTCTTGAAACTATCGCAGGAAACGAAATCCTCCCCAAATGGTTCTCTGCCTGACGTAAACGATGGAAGGGAGACCCATGTTCCATAACAACCGATTTCTGAGTTCGACGATCCTGTGTGCGCTGCTCGCCATGCCGCTTGCCGGCGTTGCACAGGCCCAGGCCCCGGCCGCCGAAACGAAACGGCCGAATGCGCCGGATCAGAAACCGGCTTTTGAGGGCCAGACCCGCGCGCCGCAGGCCGCCACCCAGCCAAGCGTCGAAAAAACCGTTATCGCGGACGGCCTGCCGCATCTGTGGTCGATGGAGTTTCTGCCCGATGGCCGCATGATCGTCGCAGCCAAGGAAGGCGCCATCCATATCGTCGCCGACGGCAAGGCCGGCCCGGCGATCGCGGGCGTGCCGGAGGTGGCATCCGACGGACAGGGCGGCCTTCTCGACATCGCGCTGGCTCCCGATTTCGAAACGTCGCGCACCATCTTCTTCTCCTTCTCCGAACCGCGCGATGGCGGCAACGGCACGTCGGTAGCCTCGGCGAAACTGACCGAGGAAGGCGGCGCGGCAAAGCTGGACAATGTCTCGGTGATTTTCCGCCAGATGCCGACCTATGACGGCGACAAGCATTTCGGCTCCCGCCTCGTCTTCGGACCGAACAACGAGCTTTACGTCACCGTCGGCGAGCGTTCCGACTCAAAGCCGCGCGTGCAGGCGCAAGACCTGTCGAGCGGGCTTGGCAAGGTCTTCCGCATCGATGCGCAGGGCAAGGCCTTTGAAGGCAATCCTTTCGCCAGCCGACAGAACGCCCTCCCCGAAATCTGGAGCTATGGCCACCGCAACCTGCAGGCGGCAGCGCTGGACGGAGAAGGCAGGCTCTGGACCGTGGAACACGGCCCGCGCGGCGGCGATGAGCTGAACATGCCAAAAGCCGGCCTGAACTACGGCTGGCCGGTCATCACCTATGGCGTCGAATATAGCGGAAGGTCGGTCGGCGAAGGTGTTACCGCAAAGGAAGGCATGGAACAGCCGGTTTATTATTGGGATCCGGTCATCGGCCCCTCCGGCATGGCCTATTATGACGGCGACCAGATTCCCGAATGGAAGGGCGCTTTCATCGTCGGCGGTCTGGTAAGCCAGGGTCTCGTCATCCTGCATATCGATGGCGACAGGGTTGCCACCGAAAGCCGGCTGCCGCTGGAAGCGCGCATTCGCGACGTGAAGGTCGGTCCGGATGGCGCGATCTATGCCGTGACCGAAGAGCGCGGCGGCGGTGAATCGCAGATACTGCGGATCGCCAAGGCCGGCTGATTAAAAAGACCGGCTGAGAAAACTCACGACTGGAACGACAGGCCGCCGGAACGAAGGCGGCCTGTTTTTCGTTTGCCGCAGCGTGAAACCTGCCGGAAAAAACCATGCCACAGCCGCCCACCCGCCTTCTTGCCAAAATCGGACTTGCCTATGTCAACGATCAGGAGCCGGGTATTGCTCGCGAGAAACGCGGACGCGGTTTCTGTTACCGCCTTCCGGGCGGCGAGCTTCTGTCCGACAGCGTCGAACTGAAGCGCATCAAAGCGCTCGGCGTGCCGCCCGCCTATAAGGATGTGTGGATCTGCATCGACCCCGCCGGCCATCTGCAGGCTACGGGTTTCGATGCCCGCGGGCGAAAACAGTATCGTTATCATCCCGACTGGCATGCGCTCCGCGGCGAGACGAAATTCTTCCAACTCAAAAGCTTCGGCAGGGCGCTGCCCGCCATTCGCCGCCGCGCCATCGCCGATATAGAAAAACAGGATCATGGGCAGCAAATGACGCTCGCGGCGCTCACACTGCTGCTCGATGCCGCCTATCTGCGCGTCGGCAACCGCTCCTATCTCGAAACCAACGGCACCTATGGCGCAACGACATTGCTCAAGCGGCACGTCTCCTTCGGTGAAACCATCGAGTTGCGATTTGCCGCCAAGGGCGGGCAGAAGGTGAAACGGCAATTGCGCCACCCGCGCCTGCAGAAAATCCTCGAGGAGATCGCCGATCTGCCCGGCAAGGAACTCTTCGTCTGGCAGGATAGCGAAAACCGCGTGCATTCCGTCGATTCCAGCGATCTCAACGCTTACCTCTCCCGCATCGGCGGGCAAGGCATTTCCGCCAAGACCTTCCGCACCTGGGGCGGAACGCTCGCCGCCTTCTGCAACGCGATGGAACATGTGGCGGCGGGCGACAAGCCGAGTATGAAGGGCATGTGCGAGGCAGCGGCGGCGGAGCTTTCCAACACGCCCGCCATCTGCCGCAAGAGCTATGTGCACCCGGCCGTCCTCGATATCGCGACGGAAGAGAAAGCGCAGAAAAAGCTTGGCCGCATCTTGAAAGTCGGGGCAAAGCCCGTCTCCGGCCTCAGGGCGGATGAAAGACGGCTGCTTGCCTTCCTGCCCTGAAGATCAGCGGCTGCCCGCCCATTCCGCCAGTTCCCGCTCGGCCCTTTCCAGCGCGCTGTAATTCAACAGCTTGCGCAGGAAAGCGACGGTAACGGCGCGGGTTCTGAGATTATATCGGCCTTCCGCCTCGTCATCGCCGGCGGCCTGATGCACATTCAGCTTCTCATAGAGACTTTGCAGCCGGTTCTGTACGCTGCGCAGCGACAGGTTGCGGCGGCGGGCAATCGCCTTGTCGGTAAGGCCGAGCGCGACATCGACAAGGATTTCATATTCGGAATCGGTAAAGCCATGGGCTTTGCCGAGGCTCTTTTCCTGCAGGCCGCGCACTTCCCGGTCGATCACGCATTGCGCCTCGATGAAGATGCTGCGCAGCGCCAGCCGCAGGCGGTCATCGGAGGCGGATTTCAGCACGTAGCCATAGGCGGCCCCTTCCGGCACGATGCGGGAAACACCGCGCACATAGGCCTCGTCGGAATAGTTGGACCAGAACAGGATGCGGGTATCGGGCCTTTCCTTCCAGATGGTGCGTGCCGCCTCGATGCCGTTGCGCTCGTTCATCTGCAAATCCATGACGATATGGGCGGCGCGATTTTCGCGCGCGAGCTTTTCGCCGGTTCTGCCGTTTGCCGCTTCCAGCACCTTGTCGCATTCCGGCAGCGCGGCTCTTACCGCCTCGTTCAGATAGGCGCGGTGCAGCGCATCGTCCTCGACGATCAGCACATCCATGTCACAACTCCTCCCGCCGGTCGAAAGCGCCTGCCGGCAAGGTGACGGTGATGCGGGTTCCTGCTCCCGTGCCATTGCCGCCGATATCGAATTTCGCCGAAATCAGCCGCGCCCGCGTCTTCATATTGCCGATGCCGAGGCCGCCGGAGGCCTCGCCTTCGCCGCCGCCGCTGCCGTCGTCGCTGACCGTCACCCGCAAGCCGCCGTCGATTGCGGTCAGTTTCACGGCAATCGCTTCGGGCTGGGCATGGCGAATGGCGTTATTGACCGCCTCCTGCACGATGCGGAACAGCGAGATGGCCACCGTCTTGTCCAGCCTTTCCACCAGCCCGTCCGTCTCATCCGTCACCGACCAGTCGATTGCAGACCCGCTGTCGCGCACGGAGCGGTCCACATAGGTCTCGATGGCCTCAACGACGCCGAACAATTGCAGGATCGAGGGTTTCGCCTCCTCGATGATCTCGCGCAAATCCTGCATGCAATGCTGCAGGCTGCGCACCACCGGCTCCAGCATCTCGCCCGACAGGTCAGGGGTATGGCTCATGCGCTCGATGCGCCGCGCCAGCCGCGTCAAATCCGCGAGCGTCTGGTCGTGCAGATCCATGCCGATACGCTGCCGCTCGGCCTCAAGCGCCTCGGTCAATTGCAGGGCACCCAGCCGCAGGCCCTCCTCGCGGGCATTGGCGCGCGCCTCCTCGATGGCGGAGCGTTTGGCCTGCTCGGCGGCGCGGATGGCGTAGAAATAGGGCGCCAGCAAATCCGCGACCGCGCGGGCATTCGCCACATCCTCCATCGTATAGGCGTCCGACCGGTGGGAGGAGCAACTCAGCGCGCCGATGATATCGCCATGCACCTTCATCGGCACATGCAGCCGGCTATGCAGATTAAGCTCGATGATCGGGCTTGAAAACGACCCTTCGAAATGAAAGCGCGGATCGGAACAGGCATCGCCGCTCAAGAGGTATTCGACCTCGCCTGACAGCAGTGTCCGGATCGGACTACCGGTCAGAAGGGCGGGCGGCTGCCGGCTCCAGGCGCTGACGAGACCGCTCTCATAGGCAATGTGATATTTGTCATCCAGCTGCTTGATGCAGACATCCATATGGTCATGCGGGATGATATGGCTGATCTCGGTGGCGACCGCCTGGATGATGGCATTAAATTCGAGCTGCCCGGCAAGCAGCCGCGAAATGCCCATATAATGATGAAAAAGAGCGCTTTTCGGCGTATCCAGCATGTGCGGACGCCCTCCCAAGCGCCTGCCTTCGACCATCGCGGCGAAGATTCAATCCCTTGGGCGCCGCATCATTCATTCTGCGCCCGGCAGTGGCGTTTCGTCCTGCGGGTTCCCGCATGCTTTCTGCGGAAACCCGCAGGAAGATTGCCGCGATCCGCCTATACAAGCCAAATCTTCTTGGTCATTCTCGCTTCTACTGGGGAAAGGAGCTCCAGTGCAAAGGAATTCCACCTGCCGCCGAGGAGATTTGCGGCGTGCGAGAATTCCGGGCTCGAAAAGGGCAAGCCACGAGGGAGGAAATCAAATGGCTTTCAGGAAGATGCTTCTGGCATCGGCCGCTGTCGTATGCGCAGCTTTGCCGATCACCGCTCATGCCGATACGTCGGCCAAAAAAATCGCGCTTTCAAACAATTATGCCGGCAATTCCTGGCGTCAGGCGATGCTGACGAGCTGGGACAAGATCACCAAGCAGGCGGTTGCCGACAAGCAGGTCGCCGCCGCTGACGCCTTCACCACAGCCGAAAATCAGGCGACCGAACAGGCCGCGCAGATCCAGAACCTCATTCTTCAGGGTTACGACGCCATCGTCATCAATGCCGCTTCGCCCACCGCCCTTAACGGCGCGGTAAAGGAAGCCTGCGATGCCGGCATCACCGTCGTATCCTTCGACGGCATCGTCACCGAGCCCTGCGCATGGCGCATCGCGGTCGATTTCAAGGCGATGGGCGAAAGCCAGATCGATTATCTCGCCAAGGCCATGCCAAAGGGCGGCAACCTGCTCGAAATCCGTGGCCTCGCGGGCGTTTCGGTGGATGATGAAATCCACGCCGGCATCGCCGCCGGCGTCGCCAAGAACCCGCAGTTCAAGATCGTCGGTTCCGTCAACGGCGACTGGGCGCAGGATGTGGCGCAGCGCGCCGTCGCCGGCATCCTGCCGAGCCTTCCCGAAGTCGCGGCTGTCGTGACGCAGGGCGGCGACGGTTACGGCGCGGCACAGGCTTTCGCCGCCGCCAAGCGCCCGACACCCACCATCGTCATGGGCAACCGTGAAGACGAGCTGCAATGGTGGAAACAGCAGAAGGACGCAAGCGGTTACGAGACCATGTCCGTCTCCATCGCCCCCGGCGTCTCGACGCTCGCTTTCTGGGTGGCGCAGCAAATCCTCGACGGCAAGGATGTGAAGAAGGACCTGACCGTGCCCTTCCTGCGCATCGACCAGGCCAATCTCGAGGAAAACCTGAAGACGACCCAGAAGGGCGGCGTGGCGAATGTGGAATATTCGCAGGAAGACGCCCAGAAGGCCATCGCATCGGCCAAATAGGCCGGATCGGCCCAGAGCCTGACTATTGCGGCGCTCCCGGAACGGGCGCCGCAATAGCCACCATATTATCCGATTTTCACATCACTGGCGTATTTGCTCATGAATGACATCATCGAGGCGGAAGAGGTCGTCGCTGCGCGCGGCGTGAAGGTCGTGTTCGGCGCGGTAAGGGCGCTGGATGGGGCCGATCTCGTCATCCGCACGGGGGAATGCCTCGGGCTCGTCGGCCATAACGGCGCGGGAAAATCCACCATCGTCAACGTCATCAATGGCGGGCTGACGCCGCATGAGGGTTCCATTTCCTATGGCGGCAACGAAAACCGCCACGGCATTGCCGCCGCGCGCGCGAACGGCGTTCGCTGCGTGTTTCAGGAACTGTCGCTCTGCCCGAACCTGACGATCAGCGAAAATGTCCGCATCATGCATGCCGCCACGGGTGGGCGAAACTGGCGCGGCCGTGCGCTGACGACGATCGGCCAGACACTGGATGAAATTTTCCCCGGCCACGGCATCGATTGCGAACTGACCATCGCTGAACTTTCCATCGCCGAACGCCAGATGGTGGAAATCGCCATCAATTTCTGCCGCATACCGCGCGCACCGAGACTGGTGATCCTCGATGAGCCAACGTCCTCGCTCGATGCCGGTCTCGCCGAGCAGCTGATGGATTACGTTCGCCGTTTCGTGCGTGAGGGCGGCTCGGTTCTGCTGATCTCGCATATTCTCGGCGAAATTCTTTCGACGGCCACCCGTATCGTGGTGATGAAGGATGGCCGGGTGGTTGCCGACCGGAAGGCCGCCGACTTCACCACCCGCTCGCTGGTTGAGGCCATGGGCAGCGTCGTCAAGGAACAGGACAGACGACGGGGTGAAAGCCGCAAGGCGGGCGAGAAGGTGCTTTCCATGCCGGCACGCCGGGGCGAAGGCCTTGCGTTCGAAGCCTTTCGCGGCGAGATCGTTGGCCTTGCCGGTCTCGGCGGCCATGGCCAGACCGAAGCGCTTCTCGATCTTTACCTTGCCCGCAACAATAGCTGGCTGCCCGCGCGCAAGACCGATCTCGCCTTCGTGGCGGGCGACCGCAGCCTGAACGGCACTTTTCCGCTGTGGAGCATCCTCAAAAACCTGTCCATCGCCTCGCTCAGGGATATTTCAGCCGCAGGCATGGTGGACAGAGCCAAGGAAACCGAGCTTGGGGCGCAATGGAAAAAGCGCATTGAAATCCGCACGCCCGACATGGGCAACAAGATCCTTTCGCTTTCCGGCGGCAACCAGCAGAAGGTGCTTTTCGCCCGCGCGCTTGCCACCACCGCCAGCACCGTCTTGATGGACGACCCGATGCGCGGCGTCGATATCGGCACCAAACAGGAGGTCTATGACATCTTGAGAACCGAAGCCTCCCACGGCCGCACCTTCATCTGGTACTCCACCGAAATGGACGAAATCCGTCTCTGCGACCGGGTCTATGTGTTCCGCGACGGCGCCATCCAGGCGGAACTCGTCGGCGACGATATTACCGAGCAGAATGTGCTGGCGGCCTCCTTTGCCGGAGAAGACCACGCATGAAACTCTCGGCAAACGCGCTCCGCCTCATCATTCCCGCCGCCTCGCTCGCCTTCCTGCTCGCCGCCGTCTTCTACATGCAGCCGCGCGCCATGAGCTATACCGGCATGAACCTGCTGTTCAATCTGGCCGTGCCGATTGCGCTCGCCACCATTGCGCAGATGCTGATCATGTCGGTCAACGATCTCGATCTGTCGATGGGCACCTTCGTCAGTTTCTGCGCCTGTGTGACCGCCACTTTCCTGCAAACCACGCCGATCCTCGGTATTGCGATTTTTGCCGGTGCGATTGCGGTCTATGCATTGCTGGGCGCCATCATCCATATCCGCGCCCTGCCCTCCATCGTCGTCACGCTCGGCATGAGCTTCGTCTGGGGCGGCCTCGCCGTCCTCATTCTTCCCTCGCCCGGCGGCCAGGCCCCCGCCTTCATCCGGGCGCTTATGACGGCGAAGCCACCGCTCGTGCCGATCGCCATCGTCGCCAGCATCCTGATCGCGGTGGTCGCCCATTACATCGTCATGCGCTCTTCCTTCGGCGTACTGATGCGTGGCGTCGGCGGCAATTTCCGCTCGGTCGAACGCTCCGGCTGGTCGGTCGTCGGCATTCGCGCCGCTACCTTTGCGCTGGCCGGTTTCTTCGCGGTGCTGTCCGGTATCGCCCTTGTCGGGCTAACGACATCGGCCGACGCCAATATCGCGCTGCGTTACACGCTGCTCTCGATTGCCGGTGTCATCCTCGGCGGCGGTGAATTCGTCGGCGGAAGGGTATCGCCCATCGGCGCCGTCATCGGCGCGCTGACGCTGACGCTCGCCGGTTCGTTCCTCTCCTTCATGCGCATTTCGCCGGACTGGCAGATCGGCGCGCAGGGGGCGATCCTCATCATCGTGCTGGCGCTGCGCATTCTGCTCAACCGTCTTGAAAAGCGGGAGAAAAACCAATGAACGGGCTCTCTTCCCTCACCAGAAAACCATGGATCTGGTCCTTTGCCGCAACTATTGCGGTCTGGATCGTCACCGTGCTCTTCACCGGCGGCGCAAGTTCCTTCGGCCTGTCGCATGCCGCACTCACCTTCGCGGCCTTTTCGGTCATCGTCGGCATCGGCCAGATGTTCGTCATCACGCTCGGGCCGGGCAATATCGACCTCTGCGTTCCCGCCACGATGACGCTGTCAGGCACGCTGGCGCTCAAATTCATGGATGTGTCCGATGGACTTATCCTGCCCGGACTGCTGATCGCCATTCTGATCGGCATCGCCATCGGCATCGGCAATTATGCGCTGATCAAGCTCCTGCGCATCCCGCCAATCATTGCGACGCTCTCCATGAGCTTCATCGTGCAGTCCATCGCCATCTGGTCGAACCGCGGCCTGCGCATCAAGCCGCCGGAAACATTGGCCACATTCACCACGTCAAGTTTCTTCGGCATTCCGAACGTCGCCCTCGTGGCCCTGCTGCTGTCCGTCATCGCCTGGCTGCTGCTCGACCGCTCGTTTTACGACGCTGGATTTCCGCCATCGGCCAGAGCACCTTCGCCGCCCGCATGACCGGCATTCCGGTGGACGGTGCACGTTTCGTCACCTATGTGCTCTGCGCGGTGCTGGCGGCGATTGCCGGTTATCTGCTCGCCAGCTTCTCTGGAGGTGCTGCGCTCAACATGGGCTCAGAATATCTGCTGATGTCCATCGCCGTTGTCGTCATCGGCGGAACGGCGGTGGCGGGCGGCGATTCCAATGTTCCCGGCATCTGGGGCGCTTCGCTCTTCATGTTCCTGGTGGTATCGATGCTGAATACCTATGGTTTCGGCGCCGGCATCCGCCTCATTCTCACCGGCCTCATCATCATCTCCGTCATTCTTCTGGCAAGCGGCCCCAAAGCCACGCGCTGAACCCATAACGACAAGCCCCCAAGCGGACCACGCTCATGACCACAGACAAGACCTCCCCTTACGAAATCCACGATGACCGCTTTCGCCATCTGATCGTCGGCAATGCCGAGCTGGAAGAGCTTTATTCCGGCTGCCGCTGGGCCGAAGGCCCGGTGTGGTTTGCCGATCTGAACTGCCTGCTGTTCAGCGATATTCCCAATCAGCGCATGCTGCGCTGGGTGCCGGATGGCGGGATCTCGGTGTTCCGTCAGCCCTCCAATTTCACCAATGGCAATACCCGCGACCGGCAGGGACGGCTCGTTTCCTGCGAACATGGCGACCGCCGCGTTACCCGCACCGAAGTCGACGGCTCGATCACGGTTCTCGCCGACAGCTACGGCGGCAAACGGCTGAACTCACCGAATGACGTGGTGGTCAAATCCGATGGCAGCGTCTGGTTCACCGATCCCACCTACGGCATTCTTTCCGACTACGAGGGCTACAAGGCGGAACCCGAACAGAAGACGCGCAATGTCTACCGGCTCGATCCCGCAACCGGAAAGATCGACATCGCCATCGATGATTTCGTGCAGCCGAACGGGCTTGCGTTTTCGCCTGATGAGACGAAGCTCTACGTCGCAGACAGTTCCTACAGCCACGATGTCTCCCGCCCGCGCCATATCCGCGTCTTCGACGTGGTGGATGGCGTAAAGCTCGCCAACGGCCGGGAATTCTGCAACCTCGACAATGGCCTGCCGGACGGTTTCCGTCTGGATACGGCCGGCAACCTCTGGACCAGCGCCGGCGATGGCGTTCACTGCTTTTCCCCCGAAGGTACGCTCCTCGGCAAGATCAGGGTGCCGCAGACGGTCGCGAACCTCACCTTCGGCGGCCCGAAAAAGAACCGCCTGTTCATCACCGCGACGAAATCGCTTTATTCGGTCTATGTCGCCGCAACCGGCGCGCAAACGCCTTGAGCTACTGAAAAACCGGAGGAAACGGGCCGGGAAGGAACTGGCAAGACGGCTTCACCGCGCTATAAAAGCGGAATGAACGACGATTCCAGCCCCTTCCTGACCGATGACATGGCCGAGGACGGCGACGCGCCGGCCATTGAACCCACCAGCCGGATGCTGTCCTGGGCGCGCAATTCCGCTCTCTACCGGCTGGAACAGCGCATGATGACGGAAAAGCAGCTGCGCGACGCCATCATGCGCAAGGCGCGGGAAAAATTCGAGGATATCAGCCCGGCGCAGGTCAGGGCACTCGGCGAATTTGCCGTAACCTTCGCTTATGGCATCAAGGCGCTCGACGACACGGCTTTCGCGGAAATTACCGTGCGGAGCGGCCAGCGCAGCGGCAAGTCGAAACGCGGGCTCGCGCAGAAACTTCAGATCAAGGGTATCGCCCGGGAAACGGCTGCGGTCGCGTTGCAGGAAACAAACGATCTCGTCGCGGCCGTCATCTTCGCGCGCAAGCGCGCCTTCGGACCGTTTCGCCGTGTAGAACTGGACGAGAAGCGCAAGGCCAGGGAATTCTCCGCTTTCGCCCGTAACGGCTTCGGCTTTGAGATCGGCGCGAAGGTGATGGCGATGACGTTCGAAGAGGCGGAAGAGATTATCGCTGAAGCACCGCTCTGACCGCTATTGCGGCATGGGATGCGTTTTCAGATAGGCGATCAGATCCGCAATATCGGTTTCGCTCCACAGCCCGAAAAAACGCATCGCATTTCCCGGTATCGCCTTCTTGGGGCTGGCGATGAATTTTTGCAGTTCCTCCTCCGACCACACCCCGCCAGCCGCGCCGGCATCCTTCAGCGCCTGCGAATAGTGGCCGTAATCGGTCACGGAAGCCATCGGCCTGCCGACGACACCCATCAGATGCGGCCCCATGCGGGTGCGTGGCGTGTCGACGCTGTGACAGGTGGAACAGCGGCTGAAGACCTTCTCCCCATGGGCCGCATCGCCCTCGGCAAAAGCGGCTGTCGCCAAAAGGAAAGAACAGGCGGTAACCGCCGCGACACTTCTGAATGTGAAAATCATGGCCCGGATAATACAACGCCCTCTCCGTCTGACAACGAAGAGGGCGTGTTTTGAGATGCGACAGAATGCCCGGCCGGGGCCGGGCACTTTGCCGATCAGTTCATGGCCGTGAGCGTCACGGAGGTGCCGGTGGCGGCGAGGTTGAGACCAACCTGACCCGTCACGCTGACCGTCTGCAGCTGGATGGAGCCGGACGTGCCGCCAACGAGAACGTTGGTGCCGACGCCGAGACCGACGGTGACTTCAGCCGTTGCGCCCTGATAAAGGCCGCCGAGCGAACCGCGGTGGTAACCGGCGGTCGGGGCGAAAACGGCCCAGACCAGACGGCCCTGCGTGGTGAAGCCGAGGTCGACACCCATCTTGCGGATGGCGCCGGTGTAATGGTCGGTGCGACGGGCGCCCATGGTGGACTGGAAGGTGCAATCCAGTTCCTTGGCCGAGCCGAGAACGTAACCGACGCCGCCGCCGATATCGCAGGTGAGGTAACCGATCTTGACGCCGTTGCGATCGTCCTGCTCCTGCGGAGCCGGCTCATATCTTGCAAGGTCGGCAGCGAGGACGGATGCGGTTCCGCCGAGGCCCATCGTCAATGCGGCAAAAGTTACGGCAACAGCCTTTTTCATCTGATTTTCTCCTGTTTTATTCCTACCCGCAGCAGCCCTTCTTGCCCTCTCCGGATATTGAATTCCGCACTGTTAACGTTTGTTCCCTGAAATCGATCCAAAACAACTTAATTGGAGGCGATGAAAGCGGAACGGTTAACAATGTCTGATGGCGGTAGGATGCCATTAAGACATTGTTAGGGCGGGAAATGCGTGCGGAATCGCCATCAACAGCCAGCGTTGCCGGCCGTTGTTTTGCTGCAACAACCTCAAAGCGGCAGGGCGACGGGAAAGCCGGTGGCGGCATGGGTCATGACATCCATGCGAACGCCATAGATGCGCTGCAGCGTCTCCGGCGTCATGATCTCCTGCGGCGTTCCCCGTGCAATCAGCTGGCCGGAATGAAGCGCGACGATCTCATCGCAGAACCGTGCCGCCATGTTGACGTCGTGCAGCACAACGATGACGCCGAGACCCTTTTCGCGCGACAATCTCTGCACCAGCGAAAGCACCTCGATCTGGTGCGCCATGTCGAGTGCGGAGATGGGTTCGTCGAGAAGCAGGCTTTCGGCATTCTGGGCCACCAGCATGGCGAGCCACACGCGCTGGCGCTCACCGCCCGAAAGCGTATCCACCAGCCGGTCGCGGAAGGCGACGGTGTCGGTGAGTTCGATGGCTTCGTCCACTTTCTCCTGATCGGCTTTGGTGAACTGCCCAAGCGCGCCGTGCCAGGGATAACGGCCGAGCGCCACCAGTTCCTTGGCCAGCATGCCGGAAGCGGCCGGCGTATATTGCGGCAGATAGGCAAGCTTTCGCGCAAATTCCCGATTGCCCCAGGCGCCGAGCGCCTTACCCTCGAATGAGACCCTGCCCGCCGTCGGCTCCTGAATCCGCGCGAGAATCTTGAGCAGCGTGGATTTTCCCGAACCGTTATGACCGATCAGACCGATGGTCTTGCCGGTCGCAAAACTGGCCGTCAGCGGCTGGAGCAATGTCCTGCCCGGCACTTCCATCGTCACGCCGTCGAGAGAAAAAAGCGGAATATCGTCATAATCGACGGCAAGTGCTGCCTGACCCATGGTTCTCATCTCCGTACATCGTTCAAAAAATTCATCATCGCCTGCCTGAAAGCCAGATCAGATAGGGCGCGCCTGCGAGCGCCGCAAAAAGCCCGAGCGGCAGCTCATAAGGAAAGGTGACTGTCCGTGCGCCAAGATCGGAAAGCGCCATCAGCACCGCGCCGAACAGGAAGGAGGCGAAGAGATGGTCGCGCGGCGTGGTGAAACCGGCGCGAAGCGCAATATGCGGCGCCATCAATCCGACGAAACTCAATGGACCGACGAGCAGCGAGGCAGCCCCGGTGGCAATGCCCGCCACCGCGATGACGGCGATGCGCGCCGCGCCGAGCGGCAGTCCGAGGGAGAGCGGCACATCGCGTCCGAGCGGCAGGATCGTCAGCCAGCGCGTGACCGATAGCGCGCCCGCCAGCAGCACGGTGGAAAGAATGGCGAGAAAGATCGCCGAAGCCGGCGTCGCCGTCGAACCCGAGCCGCTGAGCCAGGCGAGGATCTGCCATGCCCGCTGGTCGCCAATCGCAAGCAGCGCCGAGAGAACGGCCGAGCAGAGCGAACTGATGGCAATGCCCGCGAGCAGGATTTTTTCCGGCGCGAGGTGCCGGCGCATGGAAAACAGCAGGACGAGGATCATGACGGCCGCAGAGCCGATGCCGGCGCCGCAAAACAGTTCGAAAAGACCGGCGGCCGGAAAAATCGTGATGGCGGCGGCAAAACCGAGACCTGCACCGCCGCTGACGCCGATTACTTCCGGGCTTGCCATGGGATTGCCGGTAAGCCGCTGGAGAAGCGCTCCCGCCATGGCCAGAAGACCGCCTGCGGCCACGGCCGCCACCAGCCGCGGCCAGCGGAACGGCAGCAGGCTTTGCAGATCGTCAGCCTTCAGCACCGTCCAGCCATCGGGCCCCTTGCCGATGGCGAGCACTGCAAAAACCAGCCCCGCCATGACGGCCAGTACCGGCAGCAGGGCCGTAAGCCGGCGTCTTGTCGCCAGCTCGACGCCTTCACCGCGATGCACATCGGTCGGCCGGATTTTCGGCAGCAGCCACAAAAGCAGCGGGCCGCCGATCAGGGCCGTTACCGCGCCGGTCGGGAAAACTTCGGCCGTCGTGCTTGCCAGAAGCTGCACGAGACCGTCGCAGAACCACAGCAGCAGACCGCCCAGAAGCGGGGAAACCAGGAGCACCGAAGACGAACGCCGCACACCGAGCGCCCGGGTGAGCGCAGGTGCTGCAAGGCCGATGAAGCTGACGAGACCGACCGCCGAAGCAACGAAGGCGGCCAGCATGACTGCGACGGCGGCGACCGCCAGCCTGATCGAAAACAGCGAGACGCCGAGCGATCGCGCACCGGCATCGCCGAGACCGAGGACCGTCAGCGGCTTAATCAGCAGGCCGGTCAGAACGAGCCCGGCAACAAGCTGAAACGCGAGAGACAAGGCGTTCGACCAGTCCTGCTGGCTGAGCGAGCCGCCGTTCCAGACGACCAGCGACATCAGATATTCGCCCTGTGCCAGCGTCAGCGCGGCGGAAACGGACGCGGCGGTGATGCCGACCAGCAGCCCCGACACCACCATGGTCACCGGTTCGAAGGAGCGTCGCCAGCCAAGAAGAAACACGATGCCGGCCGCACCGGCCGCGCCAGCGAGCGCCACCAAGGCGCGGTTGCCATCCAGCACCGAGGGAAAGAACAGCGTGGCGATGACAATGGCCAGTTGCGCGCCGGCCGAGATGCCGAGCGTCGAAGGATCCGCAATCGGATTGCGCAGCAATTGCTGGAACAACGCACCCGACAGGCCGAGCATCGCCCCCGCCAGAATGGCGACCGCCACGCGCGGCATCAGGCTGAAGGCGAAAATCACCTGATCCATCGACATGGTGGCGGCATCGAACGGCAGGCCGGGCCATGCACCGAAAGGCAGCCGCAACAGCCCGGCATGCAGGGAAAGCCCGCAGGCCAGAACGAACAGCAGCCCGAAGAAAAGCTGGAGAGGCCGCGCCGTCACAGGGCTTCTCCCTGCGCCGAGAGCGCTTCGCTCAGAAGCCGCGCGAAGCGCATGCCGGCGGTGATGCCGCCATAGGGGCCGACATTGCCGAGCGTGACTACCCGGTTTTCCCGCACGGCAGGCAGCGCGCGCCATATGGCGCTGCTGCGCAGGGTTTCCCGCGCCTCGACCGGAATATCGGAGACGATGACGATGCGCGCATTGGGCGAAGCGGCGAGGTTTTCAAGCGGCACCGGGGCCGCGAAGGTGAATTGCGAACGATCCACCCAGGCATTGGCGAGTCCCAGCCGGCCAAGAACATCCCCGAACATGCTATCCGCACCGAAAGCGCGAAAATGCCGGGCGTCGCCGATGTTTATCACATAGGTCGGCCGCGCCGCAAAACCGGCAAGGCGGGTCCGCATGGCTTGCAGCGCCGCTTCCGTTTCGCCCAGAACCCTGCGCGCCTCATCGCCCTTGCCGAGCTTGTCGCCAAGGGCGGAGACCGCCGCCAGCGCCTTTGCGAAAGGCGGCTCGCCCTTCACGTAAAAGGGCAGCGAGAAGACCGGGGCAATCGCTTCCAGCCTGCCGGTATAGCGGGTGTAGAAGGGCGAAATCAGAATGAGATCGGGCCGGGTCAGTTGCAGAAGCTCGAAATTCGGCGCACCGCGCAGGCCGAGATCGGCGACGGTTGCAGGGATTTCCGGCTCGACCGCATCCACCCGGAACTGGATGAGCTCGGTCGCCGCCACCGGCATGACGCCGAGCGCAACGGCGGTTTCCAGCATGGCCCAGTCGATGGCGGCAAGGCGTGGCGTGACCGCCGCGCGCGCCTTGCCAGCAAGAGCCGAAGCAGCGAGCAGGCCTAAAAATTCCCGCCGCCCCCAAAGGGGGGACATCCATCGATCCTTGCGCGTCATGCCCCTGCTGCTTCACTTTGATATGGCGTCACCAACGGTAGGTCAGCTTGCCCATAACCGTTCTTCCGTCACCGTAATAGCATCCGAAAGTGGAGCAACTAGAAATATATTCTTTATCAGTCAAGTTTTGCACCAGAAGCGAGGCGCGGTAGCCGTTCTTCTCGTAATGCACGCCGAGATCGAGCAGGGCGAGGCCCTTCATCTCGAAGGTATTGGCGGCATCGCCATAACGTTTTCCGACATAACGCACACCGCCGCCGATGCCGAAACCCTCAAGGGCGGTATCTTCCGGGAAAGTGTAATCCAGCCAGAGGCTTGCGGCGTGCCGGGGCGTGCTGTCCAGCTCCTTGCCGTTATTCACGCGGCCGGAGACCTCGCTGTCCATGTAGGTATAGGCCGCGCGCAGGTCGAGCCCGTCGGCAAGGCTTGCGACGCCTTCAAGCTCGAGGCCTTTCACATGCGCCTCGTCCATCTGCTGCGTTACGCCGCCCACCGTCGTCGTGACGTTTTTCTGTGTCAGATCGTAGACTGCGGCGGAAAAGAAACCGTCGAAACCCTCGGGCTGGTATTTGACGCCCGCTTCCCATTGTTCGCCGGTGGTCGGTTTCGGCGCATCGCCGACAGCCGGCTGCGGCACCGGTTCGAAGGAGGTCGCGTAGCTGACATAGGGCGCGATGCCGCCATCGAACAGATAGCTGACGCCGACGCGGCCGGTCAGCTTGTGATCGTCCTTGTCGAGCGAACGGTAGGCGGTGCCGTTGAAGGTCGTGCCGCTGGTGCTTGCCCAGTCCTGCCGCAGGCCGGCGGTGATGCGCCAGTTCTCGAAGGCCATCTCGTCCTGCGCATAAAGGCCGATCTGGGAAATATCCGTCTTCACATCGGCATAAAGCGTGCGCGAGGTGAGGCTGATCGGCCCGCCATAGACCGGATTGACGGGATTGAGCGGCGTCGCGGCCCAGAATTCGGTTTTGACGTTATTGTCGAAATAACGGTAGTCCAGCCCGACAAGCAGGGTGTGGTCGATCGGCCCCGTGGAGAACTCCGCCTGCAGGCTGTTGTCGATGTTGAAAGTGTTCAGCAGCTCGTCCTGGAACGTCGCATTGCGGCGGATGAGATTGCCGATCATGCCGCCGCTGGTCGAGGACATGCCGAGCGCGCGGTAGGACCAGTCGAAATTGGAATAACGCGCATTCTGCCGGAAGGTGAAGGTCTCGTCGAAACGGTGCTCGAATTCATAGCCGATATTGGTGAATTTGCGGCTCGACGTATCGAAGGACGGATCGCCGACATAAAAGCTGCGGTCCAGCATATTGCCGGGTCTGAGATAGGTCAGCGCCGGCGGCAGGCCGGAGGGCGAACTCGGATTGTCGTGCTGATAGGAGGCAAGAACCGTCAGCTTCGTATCCTCGTCCGGCTGCCAGGTCAGCGCCGGTGCGATGAAATAACGGTCGTTCTGCAAGTTGTCCGTCTGGGCATGGGCGTTGCGCGCAAGGCCGGTCAGGCGATAGGCGAAACTGTCGCTATCCGCCACCGGGCCGCCAATATCGAACATCGACTGGTAATAGTCGAAGCTGCCGATCTGCACACCGACTTCGCCGAACCGTTCGAAGGTCGGCCGCTTGCTGATGAGATTGATGAGGCCGCCGGGATTGCCCTGACCGAAAAGAACGGAAGCAGGCCCGCGAATGACTTCCACGCGCTCCAGACCGTAAACCTCATAGGAGGGCGCACCGGCGGTGCGCATCAGCCGCAGACCGTTCAGGAACTGCAACTGGTTTCCCTGGAACCCGCGAATGCGCGGCGCATCGAAACGCGGATCCGCCCCAAACGGCTGCGCGACGACACCCGGAACATAATTCAGCGCCTCGCTGAGATTGCGAACGTTCTGAGCATCCATCTGGTCCTTGGTGATGACGGATACGGATTGCGGCGTCTCGATCAGGGATCGCCCGGTCTTGGTGGCGCTGGCGCTGGTTTTCGCCACATAGCCTTTCACGGGCGCCTTGGGATCTTGATTTTTGGCGCCCTCCACGGTGATGGTCTGCAGCACCGTCGTACCGGCCTCCTGCGCAAGGGCGGAAGACGGGGCCAAAAAGGCCACATAGGCGACGACGGCGCAACCGCCAGCCAGAATGGAAATGTGTTTGGTTTTTCCCTGCACCCCAAGACCCTTCATTACCCGCGCCACCATAAGGCGGCATTTTTCTGGAGAATTTAAGTCATCTTATTACGCAAGGGACGGATTGTGATCCAATAAGCGCAGCCGGTTTTTTTCAGAACTATTGATTATGAAAACTCGCAGCGATAATAGCTTGGAATTATTCAAATCTGCCGGAAAGGCCGTGACGATGGGCAGGAAACCGGCAAGCCGGGCAGAAACGTTCGAATTGCGCCACCTGCGCTATTTCACCACGCTGGTGGATGAGCGCAATTTCGAGCGCGCCGCCGCCCGCCTCGGCATTGCCCAGCCGGGTTTGAGCCAGCAGATCATGGCGCTCGAGCAGATTGTCGGCATGCCGCTTCTCGACCGGACGCGCCGCTCGGTGAAGCTGACCACGCCCGGCCAGCTTCTCTACGAGGACGCCCGGAAGATCCTCGCCAATGCCGAGGCGACGCTTGCGGCGCTCAAACGCGTCGACCGCGGCGAAACCGGGCGCATTTCCATCGGTTATGTCGCCTCGGCCGCCTATTCCGGCCTGATGATCCGGTCCATCGCCAGTTTCCGCGCTTCCCATCCCGATGTGGAGCTGCAATTGATCGAAATGGAGATGCGGCTGCAACTGGCCAAGATTGCCGACGGCAATCTGGACTTCGCCTTCATCCGCCCGCCCGCGCCTGTTCCGGAAGGTGTGACAACCCATGTGGTGCTGCGCGAACCGCTGATGGCCGCACTTCCTGAAAACCATCCCCTGGCCTTTGCGCTGCAGGTCGATCTGAAAAACCTTGCCGGTGAGACCTTCATTACTCCTCGGCAACCGCCGGATGTCGGCTTTCATTACAATACGATAGAGGCCTGCAATGAAGCCGGGTTCCAGCCGACGATCACCCCGGAAGGCAGGGACTACACCACGATTGCCAGCATGGTGGCCATCGGCCTCGGCGTCGCGCTGGTGCCGCGCTCGCTTAATTGCCTGAGGCTGCCCGGCGTGCGCTATGTGCCGCTTGCGGCCAGTTCCACGACCTCGGACCTCGCCATCGCCCACCGGAAAACGGAAGCCTCTCCCGCCGTCAGGGCCTTCATTCTCCATATGCGCAATTGAAGCGGGCATCATCCGCCTGCCCGCCGATCCCGTGGACGAAAAATCCGCCATCACCCGTTTGCGCCGCATCGGTAGCAACAGGCGGGGGCGGCGTAACCGCATGGGATTGCGAAAAGAATGACGCGCTTGCGGGCCGGCCGAAAACAGGAACGAAATCCTGTCCGGATATTTCCTGTCCCCGCTTTTCCCCGCGGCCGCAGCGCACCCCATAATCGCGGCAGATTTTAATTTACGGGAGACAGCAATGGCTGAGACTTACGAACACCACGCCGCCGGCCTCGAATCCCCGGCATTCCACGCTTTCGATGTGGTTCCGGACGATACGAGCCCGCTTCCTTCCCCCACCCGCGCCATCTATGTGGGCAATGGCGGCCATATCTGCCTGACCCTGCTTTCCGGGGCGACGGTGACCTTCCAGAACCTGCCCGCAGGCAGCCTGCTGCCGGTCAGGGCCACGCGCATATTTGCAACGCGCACCACCGCCACAGGCATCGTGGGCCTCAATTAAGGCCTCTATCGTCTCGACAATCTCAAACACCACCACCGAACGGCCACGACGGAGTGTGACACTTCCATGACAAGCTTTCAGGTTGATGTCAGCAAAATGACGCATCCGCCATTGATCGGCCCATGCGGCAGCCTGGACGACGGCATTTTCGCCCCGTCTCCGTTGCCGCCGGCCTATTGGAAATCTGGTGGATCTGACAGTGGCTCTTTTTACCGCGAAAGCGACGGGAACAGTAACATATCGTCCGGAAATCGGCAGCGTGCCGCTCAGCCTGCTGACGGCTGCCTATCTGCTGTTTTTCACGAACCGGACATTCTGGTCGAAGGTTCACACCTATCTTTCCGCCTATCCGGTCGCCATTGTCGCGCTTTATGCCGCCATGGCCGCCCTTCTCGGCGCCATGATCATCATTTTTTCCGCCAAATATCTCATCAAGCCTTTTCTGATCGCCCTTATCTTCGCGGCGGCCGCCGCTTCCTGGTTCATGGATCGCTACGGCATCGTCATCGACAGCGACATGATCCGCAACGCCATGGAGACGACACAGGCGGAAGCCGGCAATCTGATCACGCCCGGCTTTCTCTGGCACATGGCGATTTACGGACTGGTGCCGTCCCTCGTTATCGTCGCCGTGCGTGTGCGCCATCGACCGATCCTCGACAAGCTTTTGTGGAACACGATCAGCATCCTGATCTGTCTTTCCATCGCCGGCATCATCAGCTTCGCCAATTCCAAGACCTTCACCACCGCCGTGCGCCAGCACAAGGATATCGTCAAAAGCGTCAATCCATTGTCGCCGATCATGTCGGCCATTCACTATTTCACGCTGGCAGGCAAGGAAGTCGATATTCAGGTCAGCCCGGTCGGCGGGGATGCAAAGGTCCTGCCTTCATTGGGCGGCGTCCGCAAACCTCGCATCACCGTCATCGTTGCGGGCGAGACGGCGCGGGCCGCGAACTTTTCCCTGAACGGCTATGGGCGCGATACCAATCCCGAACTCGCAAAACGCGGCGTGATCTATTTTCCGAACACGACCAGCTGCGGCACCGCGACGGCGATTTCCATTCCCTGCATGTTCTCGAAGTTCCCGCGTTCGCAATATAGCCACAAAAAGGCGCTCGCCAATGAAAACGTCATGGATGTTCTCGTCCATGCCGGGGTCAGCGCGACATGGCTGGACAACAATACCGGCAGCAAGAACGTGGCCGACCGCATCCCCTATTTCGACCTGCCCTCCACCAATGACAGCCGCTTCTGCACCGGCGGGGAATGCCGCGACGATATCTTTTTCGACAAGCTCGACTCCTGGCTCAATAACGTCACCAGGGACAGTGTCATCGTGCTGCACCAGATGGGCAGCCACGGGCCGACTTATTATCTGCGCTATACCGACGAATTCCGCAAATTCACCCCGGATTGCCGCACGGCCGAGCTTGGCAACTGCTCCGACGCGGAGATCGTCAACTCCTACGACAACACGCTTCTTTATACCGACCATTTCCTTTCGACCGTGATCGACAAGCTGAAGGCCCGTTCCGACAGGCTGGCGACGGGCATGATCTATGCGTCTGACCACGGCGAGTCGCTGGGCGAGAACGGCGTCTACCTGCATGGCGCGCCCTATCTTTTGGCGCCCGACCAGCAGACCCATGTGCCGTTTCTCGTCTGGTTCGACGACGACTTTGCGAAATCCATGGGGCTCAACAAAGCCTGCCTCGCAAAAACCGCGGCGGAGGGCGGGCGCTCGCACGACAATTATTTCCACAGCATCCTTGGCATGATGAACGTCTCCACTTCGGTCTACGATCCCTCGCTCGATGTCTTCGGCGGCTGCTCCCAGCGCCAGAACAGCTGAAACACCGTGCTTGACGCTTATCCGGAGAAAGAGATACGCAGGACGAAGCGATAGAGGGAGCTGTCTTGCGGGTTCTGCTTGTTGAAGACGATCATGTGCTGGGCGAAGCGCTGCGGGACCATGTCGCGGCGGCGGGTCATGCTGTCGACTGGTTCAAGACGCTCGGCGACGCCATGGCGGCGACGCTGACGATGGGTTACGGCCTCATCCTGCTCGACATGCGCCTGCCGGATGGCGAGGGCATCACCCTTCTGCAAAGCCTGCGCCAGCGCGACGACGCGACGCCGGTGATCATTCTGACGGCCCATGACCAGGTCTCCGACCGGATCGCCGGGCTGAACGCCGGTGCGGACGATTATCTCGTCAAACCTTTCGATCTCAACGAGCTTTCGGCCCGCATGCTGGCGGTCTCGCGCCGTTACGAAGGACGTTCCGCTCCCGTCATCCGCCTGCCCGGCATCGAGATCAACCAGGTGGCGCGCAATATCACGGTCGATGGAACGGCGCAGACGCTGAGCGCCCGGGAATGGGCCGTGCTGGAAAAACTCGTCGAACATCCCGGCGCGGTCGTCTCGAAAGCACAATTGCACGACACGCTTTATGAATTCGGCGCGGAAATAGAAAGCAACACGGTCGAGGTCTATATCAGCCGGCTGCGCAAGAAAATCGGCCATGACCGCGTCGAGACCGTGCGCGGCGTCGGCTACACCATCCGATAGTCAGAATTACAAGCAGGCAGAAATGGCCAGACCGACCAGCATGACCCGCAAGCTCGTGACGGCGCTGACCAGCGTTGTCGCCATATCCTGGCTTCTCGCCTGCGGGCTGGGCGTCATGGTGATGCAGGACGAATTCGCCGAGATTTTCGACGCCGGCGTTGAGGAAACCGCCGAAAGACTGCTGCCGCTATTGGTGGACGACCTCAGGGAAAACAACACCGCGCCTGCCGCGCAAAAGCTCAACCAGACGTCGGAACGGGCGGAATATCTGACCTATCAGGTGCGCGACCGGGAAGGACAGGTGGTGCTGCATTCGCATGACAGCTCGACGGAGCCTTTCGAGGTTTCGCTCGAACCCGGTTTTTCCGAAACCGCAACCCAGCGCATCTTTACGGTTGCGACACCGGACGGAAACTATTTCCTGCAGGTTGCCGATGCCTTCGCCAATCGCCGCGAGGCAATCGAAGAGGCGGGCACCGCGCTGCTGCTTCCCGTTCTCATCCTCATTCCCGCCAGCATTTTCGCCGTCATTGTCGTGGTGCGCAGAACGCTGCGACCGATACAGACCCTGCGCGACGACATCGGCAAAAAGGACGGCGGCAATCTCGCGCCGCTGCCGACGCAACCCTTTCCGGGCGAACTCCATCCCATTGCCCGTTCGGTCAATCTGCTGCTCGGACGATTGCGATCGGCAATCGAGGCGGAACGGGAATTCACCGCTAACAGCGCCCACGAATTGCGCACGCCGATTGCCGGCGCGCTGGCGCAGGCGCAGCGGCTGCATGCCGACATTCCGCCGGAGCTTGCACCGCGTGTGGAAAACATCGAAAAATCCCTGCAGCATCTCGCCCACCTGGCCGAAAAACTGCTTCAGATGTCGCGCGCGGAAGCGAGGATCGGGGTCACCGACACGGCAAACGATCTCATTCCCGTTCTCGAACTGGTTATCGATGACATGATGAGAACGGCCATCGGTTCATCCCGCATCCGCTTCACCAATCGCTGTGAAGGCGGCCTGTCCTGCAGGATCGGCGCGGATGCCTTCGGCATCATCGTCCGTAACCTCCTCGAAAACGCGCTGATCCACAGCCCGGCGGAAAGCCCGGTGCAGGTCGTCGCCGAAGCGGACGGCACGATCCGCATCGTCAATTCCGGGGCGACAATCGACGCGGCGCTTCTACCCAAGCTGACGACGCGTTTTACCAGGGGCCAGACCACGGCGGACGGAACCGGGCTCGGCCTTGCCATCGTCAAGAGCCTGGTGGAGCAGGCTGGCGGAGAGCTGGTGCTTTCCTCGCCGGCGCCGGGCCGGCAGGACGGTTTTGAGGCCCGCATCGTCCTTCCCGCCGAAACCGCCTGAATGCCGAAAGAAAAAGCCCCGTCGGAAGGACGGGGCTTTTGCCGGTCTGGATGGCGGTCGCTCAATCCTCGTGGATATGGCTGTGATCCCGCGTATCGCGCATCTTCACATAAACCACCAGCGACAGGGCGATCATGATCGTCACATACCAGAAGAACCAGTTTTCGTGGCCGATCTGCTTGAACTTCAGGGCCACGAATTCCGCCGTTCCGCCGAATATGGTGTTCGCCAGCGCATAGGGCAGAGCCACGCCAAGCGCGCGGATATGGGCGGGGAACATTTCCGCCTTCACCACCGCATTGATGGAGGTATAGCCGGTAACGATCAACAGGCCGACCAGCACGAGAGCGAAAGCCATGATGGGATCGGTCGTCGTCGCAAGCGTGCTGAAGATCGCATAGGTGAACAGCGTTCCGAGAATACCGAAGCCGACCATCAGCGGCTTGCGGCCGATCCTGTCGGACAGCGCGCCGGCAATCGGCTGGCACAGCATGAAGACGAAGAGCGCCGCCGTGGTGATTTCCGTGGCGCTTTCCTTGCTGAAGCCGGAGGTGTTGACGAGGAATTTCTGCAGATAGGTCGTATAGGCATAAAAGGCGAGCGTGCCGCCGGAGGTGAGCGCCATGACCATCAGCGCTTCCCTTGGATAGTGCTTGAACAGCGCCCATCCGCTGGACTTCGGCTTGTCGGCAGCGCCGGTCTTGGCATTTTCGAAGGACTGCGTCTCGACAAGGCCACGGCGGATATAAAACACCGCAATCGCCAGAAGGCCGCCAATGAAGAAGGGAATGCGCCAGCCCCAGGAGCCGAGCTGTTCCGGCGTCAGAACCCGCTGCAGCACCAGAAGCACCGCCAACGCCAGAAGCTGACCGGAAATAAGCGTCACATATTGGAAGCTGGAGAAGAAACCGCGGCGGTTCTTGCCGGCCATTTCGCTGAGATAGGTTGCGCTGGCGCCATATTCACCGCCGACGCTGATGCCCTGCAGAAGCCTTGCGAAAACCAGAATGGCCGGCGCGGCAATGCCGATCGCCTCATGGCCGGGCGTAATCGCGATCAGCAGCGAACCGAGACACATCAGCGTGACGGACAAGGTGAGACCGGCCTTGCGGCCCTTGCGGTCGGCATAGGTGCCCATGAACCAGGCCCCGATGGGCCGCATCAGAAATCCGACGGCGAAAACGGCGGCTGCACTCAGGAGCTCGGCGGTCTGGTTTCCGGAAGGGAAAAACACCGGCGCGAAATAAAGGGTGAAGGCCGAATAGACGTACCAATCGTACCATTCGACGAGGTTGCCCGCCGATCCGCCGATAATGGATTTCAAACGGGTTTTCTGGTCCGGCGCGGTGGCGGGACCATTTGCCATAATATTCACGGGTAAACTCCAATTCATCTTCGTCTGGAGATGGAAGGGCGAACGGAAGGTGTGATAATTTGTCGCTCTCGGTGGGGGTATATACCCGTCATGTTGCGGTGCGCAAGTTTATACCGCACCGCGATATTGCCGAAAAACCAGCCATGGCGGCTGAAGCCCTGCCGATTCCCGGCCTTCCGCCACCCTTTTTTCAGCGGATTTTCGGGTGGAAACCTCAAAAGTAAAACCGCCCGACTGTGATCCGCCTTGTAAGCCGCCCGCGCTTAAACTAAAAAATATCAATGATTTACGATATATCGGACGTCCAGATCGAAAAGCTTCTCATTGCCGCCGCCCGTGCCGGAGAGGCGCTGGCGCGGCTGGACGAGCGGATCGACCGGTCACCGATGAAACACGGCTTCATCGAAAGACAGGATTTCACCGATGCGATTTCCTCCATGTGGGTGGATGGCGAGCTCGTCCACATGGAAGATCTGGTGCTGCATGACGCGCATATGGATGTGCGCGCACCAACCCATGAAATGACGGCGGCGCACCGGATTCTCCGCTCGAGACGGCTGATCTTTTCCAATGCCCCCGGCTGGGCGTTTACCGCGCCAGGCCTTTCAAGGCTACGCGGCAGGGCGGCACTTGCCGAAGAGCCAGCGCCTCCCAGACAAGCGCTCGACCACTCCCGCGATGAAGACACCGACACGGAGGAAGAAACATCGCTGGATGGCGCTTTTTCCGAGTTGGACGCGCTTCTGGCGCGAAGCGCCGCAACGCTCGATGCGATCACCACCGGCAGCGCGCTTCCGCCAATGCACAGGGAGGAAAGCCATGCGATCATCAACGAACCCGACTGGGACGAGGATGAGCGGCTGAAAGAATGGTGGGACGTCCATGCGCGGACGGAGGAACTGCCGACGATTCTTCGCACCGCCATCCTTCTCGACGCGTGGAACATGATCGAGGTGCTGCAACGCAGCCCCTGGCTCGGCCGGCTTCTGGCCTCCGCCTTTCTGCGCGACGGCGCCGTCACGCCAGATCACCTGCCGGCCCTCAGCGCCGGTCTTCGCGCGGTCCCACGGGAGCGCCGGCACGCTCGAAACCAGACGCAGCGCGTTCTCGCACTTCTCGACAGCTTTTACGAAGCGGCGCAGGCCGGCATGAAGGAACATGACCGGCTGGCCCATGCGCGAGAACGCATGATGCGCAAGCTGGCAGGCCGGCGTTCCTCCTCGCGCCTGCCCGAACTCGTGGAGCTTGTCGTCTCCCGACCGGTGGTTTCGGCGGCGATGATCGTCAAGGAACTCGGCACCACGCCGCAGGGCGCGATCGGGCTCGCCAACCAGCTGGAACTGCGGGAAGTGACGGGTCGCGGCCGGTTTCGCGCCTGGGGCATGCTGTAGCAAAAGCCGCCACCGCCCCTCGCAAGAGCCCCGAAAAACGGCGGTATCTCGGCCTTTTTCCGGCAGAGGCGTGCCGCAGGAATGCAGCGATCACGAATCTTAACAAAATTTAACTATTGCGTAGGTCGATGAAGCCGCTATGTTCCTCGCTGCGTTGCAGCACCGATTTTCTTCTCCGGCAACGCGGTCGCATTCGGCCCCGGCAACTTTTTTTTGCCGCCCGCATTTAAGTGTCCATTCTGAGGGAGATGCAATAATGACAATTTCAATCTCACAACCCGATTCCGATCACGAAACCGATGCTCCTTTTGCCAAAAAGGTTCTCACCGCGCGCAATCTCGCCGGATATACGGTCGAACAGCTTGCCGTGACCTGCGGCCTGACGACCAGCGAAATACGCGCGCTCGAAGACGGCACGGACAGCGATCCGCTGCGCATCAGACGCGTTGCCGCAGCACTTCATATTCCTGTCGAAACCGTTATCTGATCCGCCTTAGCGATCATCAAAAATCTCAGCGCCGCCGGGGACGATGTTCCAGGGAACATCCGGGCGGCGCGCGTGGCCCGATGCCGCCAGTCCCTTCCGGAACATTTTCCGCGCCCCTCTCTTAACATTTTCGTTATCCGGCACCACATGGGGTTCACGAGCGACCATGTTCGGCCGAGTGCGACATGTGCCCCGCTTGTGCGAGAGCAGCAACAACCTCCGGAATCCTGCCATGACACTAAGTCTCGACACCGAAGAACGGGTTTCTTCAGCATTGGATGAATTGTGGCCAGCGGAAAAGACGGAAATTCTCGACTGGCTGATCACCGGCACCAAGGACGAACGCTTTATCGACGAGATATTCGTCGAGCTCTGCAACAGGCTGCGGGCGAGCGGGATTTCCGTGGCGCGGGGCGTGCTCGCTTTCCGCATTCGCCATCCGCAATGGCTTGGCGCGCGCATTCTGTGGAAAGCCGGCCTGTCCTCCGCCGAGATCGCCACCTATGGCTATGGGTCTGAAAATACGCCCGAATATCTGAACAGCCCCATCAACGACATTCATCAGGGCGCCACCGAAGTTCGTCACCGGCTGAACGGAGAGGACATCGATGAGCCCGGCTATACGATCTACGAAGACCTGCGGGCCGAGGGGCTGACGGATTATTGCGCCTGGCCGATCAAGCACACCTTCGGCAAGCGCCACGTCGCCACCTTCTCCAGCGACCGTCCCGGCGGTTTTTCCGACAGCGAAATCCTCGCCTTGAAAAACCTGCTTCCGGCGCTCGCGCTCGTCAGCGAAATACGCCTGAAAAACCGCATGACGCGCACCCTTCTGGAGACCTATGTGGGGCCGCATGCCGGCGAAAAAATCCTCAACGGCGCTACCACGCGCGGCAGCGGCATGACGGTGGGTGCGGCGATCCTGATCTGCGACCTGCGCAATTTCACCCATATTTCCGACCTTTGGCCGCGTGACGATGTCATCGAGCTTCTGAACGGTTATTTCGACGCCATGTGCGATCCCATCGAGGAATTCGGCGGCGAAATCCTGAAATTCATGGGCGACGGGCTGCTGGCGATTTTCCCGCTCAGCGACCCGCAGGCCTGCGAAAACCTGCTGAAAGCCATCGCCAGTGCGCAGAAGAGCCTCGTTGCGCTGAATGAAATCAATTGCCGCAAGGGCCACGATCCCCTGGGTTACGGCATCGGCGTGCATGTCGGCGATGTCATGTATGGCAATATCGGCTCGAAAACCCGCCTCGATTTCACCGTCATCGGCCCCGCCGTCAATATCGCGTCACGGCTGGAAACGCTGACCAAGGAGACCGGGCGCAATGTGCTTTTCTCCGAAGAATTCGTGCGCATGGCCGGATATCAGGGAAAGCTGGAAAATCTCGGTCCATGGCTGCTGCGCGGCCTTGAAACCCCGGTCGAGGTATATGCCCTGCCCCACAATGCGGCCCTGACAGCTTCGGCCGATTGATTATCGCGAAGGGCTTTAACGACACCGGCCATCCGCGCCGCATGACCTTCCCGAAGGAGTGATTTCGGCCGTCTGGATCATCGTCAAAACGCTTGACACGTCTGCGATGTCGATCTAGCAAAATGGAACATATATTCCATATCGAAACATTGCTTGCATTCATATTCTGTCTTTCCGGGAGTGAGGGACGGGTGTGAGAAACCGGAGGAAAGATGGTTACGAAATTGGCACTGCTCGGCGCTGGACGGATCGGCAAGGTCCACGCCAAGGCGATCACCACCGACAGCCGTGCGCAGTTGGTGGCCGTTGTGGACGCCATGGCCGGTGCTGCGGAAGCAATCGCCCGCGAGGCGCAGTGCAAGGTCAGCACGATCGATGAGGTTCTGGCCGACAAGACGATCGACGCCGTCATCATCTGCACCCCGACCAACACCCATGCCGACCTGATCGAGCGTTTCGCCCGCGCCGGCAAGGCGATCTTCTGCGAAAAGCCCGTCGATCTCGATGTCGCCCGCGCGGAAGCCTGCGCCAAGGTGGTCGAGGAAACCGGTGCGAAAGTGATGCTCGGTTTCAACCGCCGTTTCGACCCGCATTTCCAGGCCGTTCACAAGGCAATCGACGATGGCCGCATCGGCAAGGTGGAAATGGTGACCATCACCAGCCGCGACCCCGGCCCGCCGCCGGCCGAATATATCAAGGTCTCCGGCGGCATTTTCCGCGACATGACCATTCATGATTTCGATATGGCCCGTTTCCTGCTCGGCGAGGAAGTGGAGAGCGTATTCGCCACCGGTTCCGTTCTCGTCAATCCGGAAATCGGCGCGCTGGGTGACTTCGACAGCGCCAGCATCATCCTGACGACGAAAAGCGGCAGGCAGGCGATCATTTCGAATTCACGCCGCGCGACCTATGGTTACGACCAGCGCATCGAAGTGCACGGTTCGCTCGGTTCGGCAGCGGCCGAAAACCAGCGTCCGGTTTCCATCGAAATCGCCAATGCGGATGGCTACACCCGCCCGCCGCTGCATGATTTCTTCATGACGCGTTACACGGCCGCCTATGCCGCGGAAATCACCGCCTTCATCGACAGCATCGAAAACAATGTCGCGCCGTCGCCTTCCATCAAGGACGGTCTGATCGCGCTGAAACTGGCCGACGCCGCGCTGAAATCCGCGACCTCGAAGACGGCCGTGAAGATCGGCTGAAGTTAAGCGCGACGCTGAGCGTCTTGCTGAACCTTCTGTCCGCCGCGCAATCGTTGACGGCGGACAGCCCTGCCTGTCCCAAAGCCCTCGGCAACGGGCCAATATCATCAAGGCTTTACGTCGACTCGAAGCGCGTCGCACCTTTCAGATTCCACAAGTCGCGCCTCTAAGATTCCATAATAGGTCGGCACACCCCACCGCCCTCATTCCTGTGCTTGTCACAGGAATCCAGCCGACGCGTGTCTGCGCGGCGAGAAAAACTCCTTTCAGCCCAAGGACTTGGGCTGGCTGGATCCCTGTGACAGGCACAGGGATGAGGAGAGAATGCAGCAAAAGCATGTACCAGCAATCGCCCCTTTAAAAGGCAGCTTCCACACTTGCATGGCAGCTATTCGGAAAATAAGGTTGTCTGACAAGGTACGGCCGTAACATATGGCTGTTACCCACCTCATTCACCCCGAATACTCTTTTGCCGGCGGCAGTCGGATAGCGGTTTTTTCATGCCATCACCCAGGACCGGCTTTCTTTATGCGCTTGTCGCTTTCACGATCTTTGCGGCGCAGGATGGCATATCGAAACATCTGGGCAGCGCCTATCCGCCGGTTTTTATCGCCATGCTGCGATACTGGGCCTTTGCCGTCTTCGTTCTTTTGATGGCCGCAAGGTCTGCGGGCGGCATTCGGGGCGCCGTCATGGCCAATCGTCCCTGGCTGCAGATCGGCCGCGGCGTGCTTCTCGCCGTACAGATCGTTATTTCGATCTTCTCCTTCGCCGTCGTCGGGCTGGCGCACAGCCATTCCATCCTTGCCTCCGCACCGCTGATCGTTGCGGCGCTGTCCATGCCTTTGCTGGGAGAACATGTGGGCTGGCGGCGCTGGAGCGCCATTTTTGTCGGCTTCATCGGCGTTCTCGTCATCCTCAAGCCGGAGGGCGACGGTTTCGATAACCGGCTGATGATCACCTTCGTGGCCACCTTCATGCTGGCGCTCTATAGCGTCCTGACCCGCCTCGGCAGCAAAAGCGATTCGGCGATGACAAGCTTCTTCTACACCGGCGTGGCCGGTGCGGCGGCCCTGACGCTGGTCGGTCCGTTTTATTGGGTCAGCATCGAGCCGCAGGATTGGGGCTGGATGCTGGCGCTGTGCATTACCGGCATGAGCGGCCATTATTGTCTGATAAAGGCGTTCGAACTGGCGGATGCAGCCTCCGTGCAGCCCTTTTCCTATTATCAGCTGGTGCTCGTCTCCATCATCGGCGTCACCGTCTATGGCGAGGTGGTGACGTCCAACATGGTCATCGGTGCAGCGATCGTCATTGCCGCCGGCCTCTTCACCATCTGGCGCGAACATGTGGTTGCCCGCAAGAACCGCCGGGAGACGAAATAGGCAGCCGGCGCTGGAAAGACCCTAGACGAGCGCCGCCTCACACCGCAGCAGCATCCCGAACAAGTCACGCGGCTCATCCGGGTCGGCCAGCAGATCGAGCTCCGTATAAAGCCCGGTGGATGGCAGCTTCGAGCGCACGTAACGCAGTGCCGAAAAATCTTCCGTCGCGAAGCCGACGCTGTCGAACAGCGTGATCTGTCGATCACTTGCCCGCCCCTGCTTTTCACCGGTTATGACCTGCCAAAGCTCGGTGACGGGATAATCCGCCGGCAATTGCTGGATTTCACCTTCAATGCGCGTCTGCGGCGGATATTCGACGAAAATATCGGATCGAAGCAGAATATCCCGGTGCAACTCCGTCTTGCCGGGACAATCGCCGCCGACGGCGTTGATGTGAATGCCGGGACCGACCATGTTGTCGGTCAGGATCGTCGCATATTGCTTGTCGGCAGTAACGGTGGTGATGATATCCGCGCCTTCGACCGCCTCCTGCGCACTATCGCAAATCTTGATGGCAAAACCCTGCCCGGCGAGATTGCGGGCGCATTTTTCGCTGGCGGACGGGTCGATGTCGAATAGCCGCAGCGTGTCTATGCCAAGAATCGCCTTGAAGGCGCGCGCCTGGAATTCGCTCTGGGCGCCATTGCCGATGATGGCCATGGAGCGGGAATTCTTGCGGGCGAGATATTTCGCGGCGACGGCAGAGGTGGCGGCGGTGCGCAGCGCCGTCAGGATGGTCATCTCGGTCAGAAGCAGCGGATAACCGTTGCCGACATCGGAAAGCACGCCGAAAGCCGTCACCGTCTGGCGGCCTTCCCTCATGTTCTTCGGGTGGCCGTTGACATATTTGAAGCCGTAAAGCGTGCCATCGCTGGTCGGCATCAGTTCAATGACGCCTTCCTTCGAATGCGAGGCGATGCGCGGCGTCTTGTCGAAGCTTTCCCAGCGGCGGAAATCCTCCTCCACCGCATCGGCAAGCTCGCGCAGGAACGTATCGATGCCCACGCGCAGCACGAGTTTCATCATGTGATCGACGCTGACGAAGGGCACGATATTGAGGTTCGGTATCACGGTCATCGCATCACCCCTTTCAGCCGGCCCGTGTCGGGCGGTCCATAACCCGCTTGCCCATCAGGCTGGCGGCGAGATCCACCATCAGCGTCGCGGTTCTGCCGCGCTCGTCGAGAAACGGGTTGAGCTCCACCAGATCGAGACTGCAGACCAGCCCGCTATCATGCAACATTTCCATGACCAGATGCGCCTCGCGGAACGTCGCGCCGCCCGGAACCGTGGTGCCGACGGCCGGCGCGATGGACGGTTCGAGAAAATCGACATCGAGGCTGACATGCAAAAGCCCGTTTGCCGCCTGAACCCGCGCCAGAAACGCCCGCAGCAGAACGGCGACGCCATGCTCGTCGATCGAGCGCATGTCGTGCACGGTGATGCCGCTCTTTTCCAGTGCGGCCCTCTCCGCCGGATCCACACTGCGGATGCCGATCATGCCGATATTGTCTTCCGGAACCGCATGGGAAAGCGGCGGGAAATAACCGGCAAATCCCTCACGACCACTGAAATAGGCGACCGGCGTGCCGTGCAGATTGCCGCTGCGCGTCGTCTCAAGCGTATGATAATCGGTATGGGCATCGAGCCAGAGCACGAAAAACGGCCGGCCGGTCTCGGCCACCCGGCGCGCCATGCCGGCGACCGTCCCAGCGGAAATCGCATGGTCGCCGCCGAGAAAGATCGGCACGGCATCCGCGCTTTCACGATAGGCAGCCTCCGTCAGCGCCTCGGTCCAGGCCACGGTTTCAGACAGATGGTGCACGGCGGGATTGGGATGGTTAAATTCGCGGAAGGTCGCCGGCGTCACATTGCCGGTATCGACAACGCGATGCCCCAGTTCTTCAAGGGCATGAGCAAGCCCCGCGACGCGATAGGCGCTCGGCCCCATTTCGCATCCCAATTGCCCGGCCCCGATCTGCAGCGGCGCACCGATCAACCTGATTTCCATTCCCGTCCTCGCTTTCCTGCCAACAAGCCCAGTTCACCACAGTGATCTGGCGAAATGAACATCAAATATTGGCAATATTATCGAAATAAGCTATCGATCTGGTAAAATTGATTTATCGAATTGGTCATCATGGATAATCTCGACGAACGGCTCATCACCCTTTTGCGACACAATGGCAGGCGCAGCATTTCCGATCTCGCAATCGAGACGGAAACCTCGCGCGCCACGGTGCGCTCACGCATCGAAAGAATGGAGAATGACGGCACCATCATCGGTTACACCGTCATTTTGCGCGCTGATGCGGTGGAGGCCGCGATCCGCGGCATCATGATGATCGAGATTGAAGGCCATGTGACGGACCGCGTCATCCGCACCCTTGGCGGTTTTCCGGAAATCTCCGAAATCCACAGCACCAACGGCCGCTGGGATCTCATTGTGGAACTCAACGCCGCCACGCTCAGCGATTTCGACGCGGTATTGCGCCGCATCCGCCTGGTGCCCGGCATCACCGGCAGCGAGACCAGCCTTTTGCTCTCCACCCCGCGCTCCACCCGGGCACGGCTCTGAACCGGGGAGCAAAACGCAAAACAGGGATAAAACGCATTTTTCGATTTTTTCGACTTGCGCCCCGGAATAAATCATCTATATGACGACCCACCAAAGCGAACGCGCCACGCGCTTTAAAGCTTTTGGGGAATAGTTCAATGGTAGAACAGCGGACTCTGACTCCGTCGATCTTGGTTCGAATCCAGGTTCCCCAGCCAAATTTCTCCAAATGAAATCAGCTTCTTGAGTTTTGAATATTGTACGGCATCGGGACGTCCCGTGCCCGGCATCGTTCACCCACGATAAACGATCGCTCCACCCGTCATACCAGCGCCGGCGGCCGTCAAAAGCAGGGTTTCGCCTTCCGCGAGAGGCCTTTCGGCATTGGTGACGGAGAGCGAAAGCGGAATGGTGGCGGCGGAGGAATTGCCGAAGCTTTCTATGGTGCGCACTGTCTTTTGCCTGTCAATGCCGAGATTGCCGCAGACGGCGTCGAACATGCGGGCATTGGCCTGATGGGGCACGAAACGGTCGATATCGGCTGCCGTCATTCCGGCTTGATGCAGCACCCTTTGCGAGGTCTCGGTCATCAGCGTCACGGCACGGGAGAAGACTTCGCGGCCGTCACGCATCGTCATCAGCGCCTCCTCGGCGGATGTCTCGGCTGAGAAGGGCTGGCTGCTGCCTCCTGCCGCTATCTGGATCAGATCGTAACCGCCGCCATCCGCAACGAGATCGGCCGACAAAAGCCCGCGCTGCGCCTCGCGGCAGGGCTTGAGTACGACGGCGCCGGCGGCATCGGCGAACAGGACCGCGCTTGCCCTTTCCGCCGGATTGATACGACGGCTCAATATATTGGCGGCAACGATGAGGACGGCGCGGCCGTGGGTGCGGACAAAGCCATCCGCAAGGGTGAGCGCATAAAGAAAGCCGGAACAGGCCCCGGCGAGATCGATCGCACCGGATCGGGCGAGGCCCAGCCTGTGGGCGAGCAGCGGCGCCGAGGGCGGCAGAAGGTGATCCGGCGTGGAAGTCGCAAGCAGCGTCAGCGCGATCTCGTCGGAGTCGATTTCCGCATCTTCCAGCGCCATGCGGCCGGCTCTCACCGCAAGGCCACTCAGAGTGTCACCCTCTTGCGCCCAATAGCGCGTGCGGATGCCGGTGCGCCGCTCGATCCAGCCGGCTTCCAGCCCGAGGCTGTTCTCTATCTCGGCATTGTCGACGCATCGTGACGGAACGGCATGACCAAAACCGGCCATGCGGGAAGAACGGGTCTGCATTGTCAGGACTTTCGGAGACGGTTCTGGAACAGGCTGAACATGACCGCACCCCGTTTTCACGCGATGCCGAGCGCGCGCGATTTTAGCGAAGCGGTTTCGGTGACGATCCCGGCCACTTCATCGATGGTGTCAAACGCGCTGGCCAGATCTTCCGCCGTCGAACAATAGGGCGGCATCAGGTAAAGCACATTGCCGAGCGGGCGGATGACGAACCCGCGCTCGCGGAACAATTGCCGCATGCGCGGCCCCGCCTCGGCGAGATAACCGCCGGCGGGCACCACGAGATCGAGCGCCGCGATGGTTCCCATTTGCCGGATGCCGGTGAAACGCCGGTCCTCCGCAAATCGCCGGAGATTGTCGCACAGCACCTGTTGCAATTGCCCGATGCGTTGAAGCACGGGCTCATCCCGCCAGACCTGAAGATTGGCGACAGCGGCAGCACAGGCAATCGGATTGGCCGTGTAGGAACTGGAATGGAAAAAGGTCTTGCGGCGATCCGTCGAAAAATGGGCATCAAAGATTTCCGCGCTGCACAGCGTTGCCGCCAGCGGCAGGGAGCCGCCGGTCAGGCCCTTGGAGGTGCAGAGAATATCCGGTGAAATGCCGGCCTGTTCGCAGGCGAATATGGTTCCGGTTCTGCCCCAGCCCGTCATCACCTCGTCTGCAATGACGAGGCAGCCATGGCGTTCGGCGATCTGTTTCATCCCGGCTAGAACATCCGCGCGGTAAGTTCTCATGCCGCCCGCCCCGAGCACCAGCGGCTCGACCAGCAGGGCGGCGATACGGCCTGAACGGCAGAAATTTTCGAACATGTCCAGCGTGTGCTGTTCGCTGCCCGCTTCCGGAAAAGCCAGCCGGTCGACGCCGAAGAGCAGCGGTTCGTAAGCGGCATTGAAGACACCGCGCTCACCGGTCGACATGGTGCCGATAGTGTCGCCGTGATAGCCATGCTCCATCACCACGATACGGTCGCGCTTTTCTCCGCGATTGTGGAAATATCCCAGCGCCATTTTCAGCGCCACCTCAACCGCCGTCGAGCCGCTATCGGAATAAAACACATGGCTTAGCCCGGCGGGCGCAAGCTCGATCAGCCCGCGCGCCAGCGTTTCGGCGGGTTCATGGGAGAACTCGGCGAAAATGATCTGATCGAAGGCCTCTGTCGCGGCGCGGATGGCCGCCATGATCGCCGGATGCCGGTGCCCGTGGGTGATGACCCACCAGGAGGAAATGGCGTCAAACAGGCGATTGCCGTCCTCATCGACGAGAAATGCGCCTTCCGCAGAAACGACGCGTTTCATCGGCAGTTCCAGCCCATGCTGGGTGAAGGGATGCCAGACAGGGGAACGGCTCATGCCGGCGCCTCCAGAAAATCAGCGAGATTGAAGTGTCGGGCAAATGCCCGATGCAGCGCCTCTGATGTCATCTCCGGCAGGCGCGGCAGGCGGCCGAGCGGGCGAACGGCGCCGATATTGGCGATGACGCGCTCATTTTCCCGGTTCTCGTCGCCGATGAAGACCACGCCCTGCACGGGAACGGCGCGGTGCCGCAACGCCTCAAGCGAGAGCAGCGTGTGGTTGATGGTGCCAAGCGATGTCCTTGCGCACAGCACAAGCGGAATTTGCCAGATGGCGAAGATATCGGCGAAGAGCACCGTGTCCGTCAGCGGCACCAGAAGTCCGCCCGCCCCCTCGATCACCAGCGGTCCATCCGTTTGCGGCGGCAGCAGCAGCGTGGGATCGATCGTTACATTCTCGAGGCGGGCCGACAGATGCGGCGAAGCCGGCATTTTCAGGCGATAGGCCTCCGGCAGAATGCGCCCGCGCGGCACGCCACCCAGCCGTTCCACCGTCTCGCTGTCTGTTTCTTCCTCCAGCCCGGATTGCACGGGTTTCCAGTAACAAGCCTGCAGGGCATGGGTCAGCGCTGCGGAAAAAACCGTCTTGCCGATGCCCGTATCGGTGCCGGAGATGACGAAACGAGGGCTCATCTCCGCTCCTCCGCCAGCGAAAGGGCAAGCAGCCCGATCATATCGGCGATCTGGCTCTCATCCACATTGAGCGTGATGGCGATGCGCAGCCGCGCCGTGCCCTCCGGCACCGTCGGCGGGCGGATCGCGCGCACATCGAAACCGCCCTCCCGCAGATGCGCGGCGATACGAAGCGAACGGGCATTGTCGCCGATCATCACCGGCAGGATCTGCGAACCGCTGGGCGCAACGCCGAGCCGGGAGCGAAGCTCCTCGCCGGCAAAGTTTACCAGTTCCGCCAGCCGCAGGCGTCGCCATGGTTCATCGGCAACGATGCGCAGGGCTTCCCGCACAGCGGCCGCCATCAGCGGCGAAGGCGCGGTCGAATAGATGAAACCGCGGGCGCGGTTGACGAGGTAATCGGCAAGCACCGCCGGCAGGCACAAAAGCGCGCCTGAAAGACCGAGCGCCTTGCCGCAGGTGTGCAATGCCACCACATTGCCCCGGCCTTCCAGCTCCGCGGCAAGGCCACGCCCGCCGGGCCCGAAAACACCGGTGGCATGGGCCTCATCGACGACAAGGAAACCTCCGTGTTTCCCGGCAAGATCAGCCAGGGCCGAAAGCGGCGCACGGTCGCCATCCATGGAATAAAGGCTTTCGACGGCGATCCACGGACGGCCCCGGCCACCCTCCTGCCGCCAGCGGATTATTTCCCGTTCGAATGCCTCGACCTGATTATGCGGCACGGCGATCGCCTTCGCCTTGCCGGCTGCAATGCCGTCATGGACGCTGGCATGGATCAGGGCGTCGTAAAGGACAAGGTCTTCCCGCAGCGGCAATGTGGAGAACAGCGCGACATTGGCGGCAAAACCGCTGCCGAAATAGATCGCTTTTTCCGCCCCGAAAAGCGCCGCCGCTTCCGCTTCCAGCGCCTCATGTTCGCGGTGGTTGCCACGCAGCAGCCGCGAGCCGCCGGCCCCCACCGGCACGCCCCTTCCGATGGCGTCGGCAATTGCCGCCTTCAGCCGGGGCGAATCGGCAAGGCCAAGATAGTCATTGGAGGTGAAATCGATCCCCTGTTGAGGAGCGAGCGCGCGCAGCCGCGATTTACGTTGCAGGCCGGCAAGCTTCGCCTCATAGGGGGAGAACGCCGCGAGGTTCACCGGCACCCTCCCGCCTCCCCAGACTGCAATTCCGTGGACTGCAGTTCCATCGGCTTCAGCCCCAGACGGCGGAAAAGCGCCGTGTCGTGGTCCTCACCCGGATTATCCGCCGTCAGCAGCGTCTCGCCGATGAAGATGGAGTTGGCGCCGGCCAGGAAACAGAGCGCCTGTGTCTCATCGCTCATCTCCGTGCGTCCGGCCGAAAGCCGCACATGCGAACGCGGCATGAGGATGCGCGCCAGTGCGATGGTGCGGATGAAATCGATCGGATCGACGGGATCGGCCTTGGCCAGCTTCGAGCCGGGGATCGGGATCAGCATGTTGATCGGCACGCTTTCCGGCGGTACCGGCAGATTGGCGAGCGTCACCAGCATCGAGATCCGGTCTTCCACCGTTTCCCCCATGCCGAGAATGCCGCCGGCGCAGACCTTGATGCCGGCATCGCGGACATTGGCAAGCGTTTCCAGCCGGTCCTCGAAGGTGCGGGTGGTGATGATCTGCGAATAGAACCGCTCGGAAGTGTCGACGTTGTGGTTGTAGTAGTCGAGGCCGGCATCGGCCAGCCGTTCGGATTGCTCCGGCGTCAACATGCCGAGCGTCATGCAGGTTTCCATGCCGAGCGCCTTCACGCCCTCGACCATGGCCACCACGGCCTCCATGTCGCGCTCCTTGGGATTGCGCCATGCAGCACCCATGCAATAACGCGTCGCGCCGCCCTCCTTCGCCTTGCGCGCTTCAGCCAGCACCCGCTCCACTTCCATGAGTTTGGAGGCCTTGAGGCCGGTGGGGTTGCGGGCGGACTGGCTGCAATAGCCGCAATCCTCCGGGCAGCCGCCGGTCTTGATGGATAAAAGCCGGCTCATCTGGATGGCATTGGGATCGAAATGACAGCGATGCACCTGCTGGGCGCGGAACAGGAGATCGTTAAAAGATAAATTATAGATAATTTTGGCTTCTTCGAGCGACAAGCCGTTGCCGAAACCCGCAATCGGAGCTGGATTTCTGTCTATTTGCGTGACGATCTGGTCCATCTGTCGATCTTTCCCTCAAAATAAATAGATAGAAGTTCTTTTTATCTATTTTTTTCGAACTGCTTTTTGCAAGCGTTTTTTTCGAGAAAAATTTTCTGACAGGGGAGATGGCGGCATATGCGGGGATCGGAATCGCCGGCTTTAAACGCTGAAATTCATTGAATACGCACGTGCTCACGGAAAAGATCGGGCCGGCCCATGGCGTGAAAAGTCCGCACTTGCTAAGGGTGAGGCATGATCACACTTCGTCCCTCCGAGAGCCGCGACGCTTCCCGCATCCTCGACATATGGAGCAGAGCAGTCGACGCCACCCACGGGTTCCTTCTGCCGGCGGATCGCGTCGCGATCGGGGAGGAAGTCGAAGCTTTTCTGCCGCAGGCGTCGCTCACGCTGGCGGTCGATGTTTCTGACCGCCCCCTCGGTTTCATGTTTCTGCATGAAGGGCATATGGAGGCGCTTTTCATCGATCCGGACCATCATGGCCAGGGCATCGGCAAGGTTCTGGTCCGGCGGGCGCTTGCGCTCCACCCCGCATTGACCACGGACGTCAACGAACAGAACGCCGGGGCCATGGGTTTTTATCGCCGGCTGGGATTCGAACCGACGGGACGCTCCGACCTCGACGGACAGGGGCGACCCTATCCGCTCGTCCATCTTCGATTTCGCGCAACGGAAAAATAGGCCGCCGGGATCGTCGGGGAGGATCAAGCCACGAACACCATAGTCCGCTTCGCAACCGACGATTTTCTGCCCAAACACCGCTTCGACCAATGGCGCGAAGTGCGTGGCAAAAGCCTGTTTGGTGTGACGATCGAGCTTGCGCGGGACCTTCGCCACAGCTTCCGGGGTTCGTTTCAGGCGCGCGCCGTCGCCGGCGCCGTGGTGACCGAGATGCGCGCTTCCTCTTACCGGGTGAACCGCACCGAAGCAGATATTGCCCGCATTGCCGGCGACAGCCTCTGCATCGGCCTGCAGGTCAGGGGCTCCGGCTTTCTGCATGCCGGCAAAAATCAGGTTCACGCGGTCGGCGGCGGCGATATCACCATCAACTATTCCGACTTGCCCTATGATGCGATACCGGGAAACGAGGCGGATTTTCACTACAGGATGCTGAAGATTCCCGTGGATTACGAGGTCATGCTCGGTCAGGCCACCGATGACCTGTTTGCGACGCGTTATGCGGAAAACAACAGTTTCTCCCTGCCCTTCCGGGCCCTTTTCAACGCGCTGAACGCCGACCCCGGCAGACTCATCGATCCCGCCCGCGATGTCACCCATATCGCCCGGCTTGCCATGACGGCGCGCGGGCGGCTTTCGTCCGCCATGCCGGAGGTGCGCGCCGCGCTGAGGACCGGGCTCTGTTATGCGGCACAGGACATCATGATACGGAAAAAATCCCGGCAGAACCTCACCCCTGCCGCCGTCGCAAGGGAACTGGGCATTTCGCTTCGGCAATTGCATGTGGTTTTCGAGGGTGCGGAACTGTCGTTTTCCCGCACGCTCTCCTCCATGCGGATCGAGGAGGCGAGACGGTTGCTGCTGGCATTCCCCGCCCTGCCGGTCACGCAGATCGCCTATGGCTGCGGCTTCGACAGCCTCGCTACTTTCTACAGGATCTTTGCCGGCACCTATGGCATGACGCCCGGCGACGCCCGCGCTGCGGATATGCCGCCGGCTTAAAATTTCACCTCTGCGCGCAATGAGAAGACGCGCCATTTCAGCTCCTGTAAGGCCGATTGGATCATCCCATCCCGGAGCGCGGCCCATGACCAATTTTTTCGACTTTGCGATTTCCCGGTTGCCGACCGCGACAGCCGATTGCCGCAGGCCAGCGCCCGGCGAAATAGAGGCGATGCTGCAAAAAGAACCCTTCGCGGCGGCGCTGCGTCTGCTGGCGGGAAGTTTCATCGCCCTCTACGAAGGCTCGCCCGAGATGACCGCGCTTTTTGCGACGCGCCAGAGCCGGCTTCTGTGTCACGCGCTTCTGGCGCTCTATTTTCAGAAATGCGGCGCCTGTGAAACAGGAGAGGGAGAAGCCGTGCTGACGCGGGAAGATTTCGGCCATCTGGCGCTTCGGCATGGCCTCGCCAGCCATAGTGTCGCTCATGCCTTCTTCAGAGAGGCGCTGAAACGCGGAATGACACGCCCGGCAGACCGGTCCAGCGACGGGCCGGACAATGGGCCTGGCAATGGGCCCGGCAAAGGGATCGTGCCGTCAGCCCCGGCGCTGGCGATGCTCGCCCAATGGTACGACGTGCATTTTCAGGCGCTGGATCTGCTGGATGAGGGCTTCAGGGCATCACGTTTCATCAAGCGGTCAGAGGCCATGCTTCCCCATATCCACCCCCGCGTATCGCAGGCGTTTCTGTCGCATCCGGAGGTGCGCTGTCCCGGCCCGCTTTCCATCATCTTCAACTGGTTCGATGCCGGCGGACTGTTGATGGACCGCCTTATCGCCGGCATCGACTGGGAAAGGCCGGCCGAACAGGGCAGGCGCCTGACCGATGTGGAAACCGTGACGCAACTGGCGACATCCCTCTCCCTGTCGCGTATCCACATCGGCCGCAAGCTTGCGGCGGCCGAACTGATCGGCGGCATCGGCTGGAGCGGACGACGCGGCCGTTCCGCACTCTGGATTTCGCAGGGTTTTTACGAGGAATATGCCCGCATGCAGGCCCGCAAACTCCTTATTCTCGATGAAGCCTTCATCGACTTCGTGTGAGGTGCGGGCAGGCTGCAGCCCGTCCGTTGCGCGTGCCGGCCTCGCTACGCGTGAATGCGACATAACGGCTTTCGTCGATGGTTATGAGGGATATCCATTGACAAATCACAGGACTACAGCTTTTCTACGCAACATGCGTGAGATGTTGCGAACATCGAAATTGCTGGCCCTGTTGTTTAGACTGGTGATGATACTGTCACTGGCTGGCTATAGTGTTTCCACCGTCAATGCCGCAATGCATCCTGCCGAAGCCGGCGGAATGCAGCACGATCAGTCCGCCATGATGGATCACGGCGCGACGATGGACCATGGCGGCTCGGCCATGATGTCCGACAGTCACGATCACAACGATATGGCCGAACAGGACGGCGGCGTCAAAAAGCCCGTCAAGCCGCAATGCTGCGGCGATTTCTGTCTCGGCATGGCGGTTCTGATCGGCCACGACACCATTGGCAGACCCGTCGTCAACAGCATCCGTTCCTTCCTCGACGACAGCAAGGCGCTGGGCGAGACCCCGCTCCTTCACCGCCCCCCGAATATCTGAACAGGCAAAGCCCGCCTTTGGGCAATGACCGTGCGTGAGCGGCTTTAGCGCCGTCGCGCCGTTGCATCTCCTGTTCGGAAAATACCCATGAACCCAATTTACATTGTGGTTGCGGCGCCCCTGCTTCTGGGCGGCTGCACAGCCACATCCATGATGAACGACGCCGCCTCCTATGACGACGCGGCAAACCCGTCGCTCGGCGCGGCCCCCATCCGCTATCAGACCCCGGTCGCGGGTTACACGCACCGCGCGCCGGTGGACCCGAAGCCCTGGCGTAACCAGAACGATGCGCAGGCTCCGAAAGGAGACGCATCATGACGATACTTACCTTCAAACTCGGAGCGAAAATCGCGACCGCCCTTTGCCTGCCGTTTCTTCTCGGCGGCTGTGTCACGGCCGCCCAATATGCGTCGCGTGACGCCGGTTTCACCAATGTTTCGGCCAGGACATCCGAGGCGACAGGCAAGCAGGCGGTCTGGGTGCAGAACCGGGCCGAGGCGCAGGCGACGCAGGCCCGCGTCAAATCGCTGATGGCCGCCGGCAAAAGTCTCGATGTCGAGACGGCGGTGCAGGTTGCGCTCCTGAACAACAAGGGCCTTCAGGCAGCCTATGCCGATCTCGGCGAATCCGCCGCCACTGCATGGCAATCGACCATGCTGGTCAATCCGCGGGTCGGCATCGGGCTGACGGGGATCGGCACGCCGGGGCTCAGGGCCTATCAGGCGATCGAGGGTGTCGTCGTCACCAATATTCTGGCGTTGGCTACCCTCAAGAAAAATGTCGAGATCGCCGATACCGGCTTCCGCAAGGCGCAGCTTGGCGCCGCGCTGAAGACGCTGCAACTGGCGGCCGATACCCGCCGCGCCTGGATTACCGCGGTGGCGGCATGGGAAAATGTCGGCCAGCTGGCGCAGGCGCAGACCGCGGCGGATGCCGCCTCCGAACTTGCCGTGAAACTTGGCGAGGCGGGTTCGCTCAACAAGGAGGGCCAGGCCCGCGAGCAGGTCTTTTACGCCGAGTTGACCGGCCAGATCGCCAGGGCGCGGCTTGAGGCCCGTCTTGCCAAGGAGGAACTGACCCGGCTGATGGGGCTGTGGGGAGCGGATATCGAATATACCATTCCCAACCGTCTGCCCCCGCTTCCGAAGGCGCTTACCAAACGGGACATGATCGAGGCCGAAGCGCTGCAGCGCCGCGTGGATCTGCAGATGGCAAAGCTCGATCTGGAGGCGACCGCCCGGTCGTTCAAGCTCACCGAAGCCACCCGATACGTGACCGATCTCGAAATCCGTTCCGGCTTCGAGACCGAGCGCGAGCTGGAAGACGGCGAAATCCACAAGCAGACCACCGGCAATGCCGAGCTGGAATTCGTCATTCCGATCTTCGATTCCGGTCAGGCGCGCATGCGGGAATCCGAACTCGCCTATATGCGCGCGGCGAACCTGCTGGCGGAAAAGGCGGTCAATGTCCGCTCGGAAGCCCGCTCCGCCTACCAAGCCTATCGCTCGAACTATGACATCGCCCGGCATTACCGCAACAGCGTGGTGCCGCTGCGCACCAAAATCGAGGAGCAGTCGTTGCTGACCTATAACGGCATGATCACCAACACCTTCGAGCTTCTGGCCGACAGCCGGGAAAAGGTCAATTCAAGCCTGCTCGCCATCAACGCGAAACGTGACTTCTGGCTCGCCGAGGCCAGCCTCGCTCCCGCCATTTACGGCGGCGGCACGGGTGCTGCGGCGGGCGCGGAGACCGAGGTTGCCGCCGCTGGCGGCGGCGGTGGCGGACACTGAGAAAGGAAACGACCATGTTTAACAGAAGAAACTTTCTGGGTGTCGGCGCCGCAATGGTCTCCTCGGCGGCCTGGGCGAAAACATCCAATACCAGTCTGCCGGAAGCGGCAGTGATGGAAACAGCTGCGACCCAGGCCCCGGTCAAGCCCACCACCGGCCCGGATTATAACCCCGTCGTCACCTTGAACGGCTGGACCCTGCCCTTCCGGATGAACAACGGCGTCAAGGAATTCCACCTTGTCGCCGAGCCGGTGGAGCGCGAAATGGCGGAGGGCATGACCGCCCGCCTCTGGGGTTATAACGGCCAGTCGCCCGGCCCGACCATCGAGGCCGTCGAAGGCGACCGGGTGCGTATTTTCGTCACCAACAAGCTGCCGGAACATACGACGATCCACTGGCACGGCATGATCCTGCCGTCCGGCATGGACGGCGTCGGCGGGTTGTCGCAACCGCATATCCCGGTTGGCAAAACCTTCGTCTACGAGTTCGATCTCGTGAAATCCGGCACCTTCATGTACCACCCGCATTCGGACGAGATGGTGCAGATGGCGATGGGCATGATGGGCTTCTTCGTGATCCATCCGAAGGACCCGGCCTTCATGCCGGTGGACCGCGACTTCGTGTTCCTCATCAATGCCTTCGACATCGATCCCGGCTCCTATGTGCCGAAGATCATGACCATGACCGACTTCAATCTGTGGTCATGGAACAGCCGGGTGTTTCCGGGCATCGATCCGCTGGTGGTTTCCAAGGACGACCGGGTGCGCGTGCGCGTCGGCAACCTGACCATGACCAACCATCCGATCCACATGCACGGTTACGATTTCGAAGTGACCTGCACGGACGGCGGCTGGGTGCGGCCCGAGGCGCGCTGGCCAGAGGTGAGCATCGATATCCCCGTGGGTGCGATGCGGGCCTATGAATTCGACGCCAAATATGTCGGCGACTGGGCGATCCATTGCCACAAGTCGCACCATACGATGAATGCGATGGGACATGACGTCCCGACCTTCATCGGCGTCGACAAGAAGACCGTCGCGGAGAAAATCCGCAAGGTGCGGCCGGAATATATGCCGATGGGCACCGCCGGCATGGCCGATATGGGCGCGATGGAAATGGAAATCCCTGAGAATACCGTACCCATGATGACGGGTTGGGGTCCGCACGGCCCCATCGAGATGGGCGGCATGTTCTCCGTGGTGAAGGTCCGAGAAGGCATCTCCGCGGGCGATTACTCAGATCCCGGCTGGTACGAAAACCCGCCCGGAACCCAGGCCTGGGAATGGACCGGCGAGTTGCCGGATACGACCAAGACCAATGACCCCAAAACACAGATCACGCCGAAACCGATGAAACACGGCTGATCGCGCAGACCCAACCCCCACAAGAACCCCCACCAAAATCAAGGAAATATGGAATGACCAAACTGAAACTTGCACTGCTAATTGCCGCTCTCGCCACGCCCGCCCTTGCATCGGGCACCCACGGCGGCGGCCATGAGGCGATGGCGATCGGCGAACCGGGCGACAAGGCCAAGGTGACCCAGACCATTCAGGTGACGATGAAGGAAACGCCTGACGGCAAGATGCTGTTCACGCCCGCCAAGTTCGACTTCAAGAAAGGCAAGACGGTTCGCTTTGTCGTGAAGAATGTCGGTGAACTGGACCATGAATTCATTCTCGACGAACAGAAGGCCAATCTGGAGCACAAGGCCGCCATGGAGAAGGCTCCGGAGATGGAGCATGACAATCCGAACGCGATCAGCCTCGCGCCCGGCGAAAGCGGCGAAATCATCTGGAAATTCACCAATGACGGCATGTTCGAATTCGCCTGCCTGAAACCCGGACATTACGAGGCCGGCATGCGCGGCGATCTCAAAGTTTCTGCAAAGTAACCCGGCAACAAAGGAATCTGACCATGAAGACCATCGTTAAAATCACCGTTGCAGCAGCACTCCTGCTCACCGCTCCCCTCAGCGCATTCGCAGAGGAATTCACCAAGGGAACGGTAAAGAAGGTCGATGCCGCAGCCAAGAAAGTCACCATCATCCATGAAGAACTGAAAAACCTCGACATGCCGGCCATGACGATGGTGTTCCGCGTCAAGGACGATGCGATCCTCGCCAAGCTCAAGGAAGGCGCCAATATCGAGTTCGTCGCCGAACGCGCCGACGGCAAACTGGTCGTCGCCCAGGTGAAATAAGGCCATCTGGCCGCTCGGCAAGAAGCAGTAGGGGCAGCGGTTTTCCGCTGCCCTTTTTGATATTGGGCGGAGGGGATTCCCCTCCGCCTTATTGTTCCGCAAATGGCCTTGTTTCCGCAGCGGGCGGTATCCCGTCGACCTTGCGCGAGAAGGCGGCGTCTATCGCCTGCCGGTTGTTCATGAACGGTCGCTGGAGCAGAAGGAACACCGCGAGCATCAAGGGCCATGCAATCAGGACATCGGAGAGAAAGTGAGCGCCCATTGCCACCCTGTTCAGGGAGACAATCACGATAAATGGCGCCAATATCGCGATGCCGATCAGGCGAAATTTCTCTGGCAGGAGAATGGTGAAGGCCAGAAGGGCGGCTGCGGAAGCGCTTTCACCGGAAGGAAAAGAGCAATTTCGGGCGCAGCCACCGTCAAGGGAAAGAACCGGTGTAAACAACAGGTCTCCCCCGAACTCGCCAAGATGGCGCGGTCTTGCCCTGCCAAACGCGTTTTTCAATATATGAACCGAGGCGCCCGGTCCCAGAGCAAAAAAGACGCCGATAAACAGCAGCTTGTGCGGTGGAAAAACCCGGAGCAGGCCGCCCGAAAATGGCATGAGGACAAGCATGCACACCAACCCGGACAATAAAACCGGCGGAAGCATGCGGTTCAGATCTCGGACGGAAACGAGGAACTCGTCCTCGCCAAGGTGGAAACGGTCCGTCCAGAATTGCCGGCTCACCTCAAGATCGATATCCGACCTGATCGTGAAGACGATCATCATCGCAAGAGCGACCAGAAGAGCCAGCAGGGAGGAACTGCCGGAGGCACGTAAAAAAGCCTGACGGGCGACATGGATGGCGCCTGCGCGAAATTTCGACCTCTGGGTCCAATTCCGCTTTTTCCGGTCGGTTTTACTGGCGAGAGGCTGGTGCATGGCCAGTTCTCTTCCGCAGAAATGTCAAGGCTTTGCGGAGAAAGAGACAAGACTGCAAGGAAAGCGGCACCGATAGTGTTTATTCGGGGATGGAGGCTCTTGCCCGATGTTTCGCATCCGCTTAGCGTCCCCGCGTTACCACGGCTTACAGAAGCAGATTTGCGGATCGAGTATGGACAAAGGGCTTATTCTGATCGTCGAAGACGACCCCGATATTATTCAGATTCTGGACGCCTATCTCATTCGCGAAGGATACAGAACCGTCAGGGCGAGCGACGGAGAAATAGCGCTGACGCATTTCTCCATGTTGAGACCGGATCTGGTTCTGCTCGACATTCGCCTGCCGAAGTTCGATGGCATCGAGGTGTTGAACCGCATCCGGCGGGAACGGGATACGCCTGTCATCATGGTCACCTCCCTTGCGGAGGATATGGACAAGCTGACCGGCCTTCGCCTCGGCGCTGACGATTACATCGTCAAACCTTTCAATCCCCACGAATTGATCGCGCGGGTGAATGCCGTGCTGAAACGCACGCGACAGCCGGCCGCCGGCGGGGTCTTGCGCTTCGGGGCCATCGAAGTGGACACCGAAGCCTATGTCGCGGCCGTTTGCGGCGATGGGGGACGGACCGTTCTGCCCCTGACGCTGAGCGAGTTCAGGATACTCGCCCATATGACGCGCCGCCCCACCCACGCCTTTCAGCGCGCCGATATTCTGGATGCCTGCCTGCCGGAAAGCGATGCGCTGGCGCGCACCATCGACACGCACATCGCCAATCTGCGCAAGAAACTGGCGGATCATGGCGCCTGCGGTTATCTGGTCTCGGTGCGCAGCGTCGGTTATCGGCTGGCCGGGGAGCAGAAACCATGAAACTCTGGCGACTGCGCCTGCGCACGATGACGGCGATCACGATCACCACGATGCTCATCTTTGCCGTCGCGTTGGTCTATTTCGGCGTTTCCTGGTATGCGGACAATATTGAAGAGCGCATCATCGCCCAGCTTTCGCCCGATGCCTCCAAGGCCTTCTCGGATATCGACCGGGGCGTGATGCCGGACCAGCGCCAGCTTGAGGCCCTTATCGAGGTTTTGCCGGGTCTGGAGGACGAGGCGGATAACGAGCTTATCAAATCGGTGTTCGTCTTCGGATTGCTCGGTGTCCTTCTGTGCAGCCTGCTCGGTTACTTCATCTCGCGGCGCATTGCAGCACCTCTCGGCGAACTTGCAGACGCTGCGCGGCGCATGGCGACCGGCGATTTCAGCGGAGGCGCAAAGATCAAGGCGAACCCCATCGCCGAAGTCGCATTTCTGGTCGACAGTTTCGAGAGCCTGACGCGGGAGCTCCAGATGATGGAGCGCCGGCTGAAGTTCAACACGATGGCGGTGGCCCACGAATTGCGCACCCCGCTGACGATCCTGCAGGGCCGTTTGCACGGCATCGCGGATGACGTCTTTCCCCTCGACAAGCAAGCCATTCGCCACCTCATCGTCCATGTGGAAGGGCTGGCGCGTCTTGTCGATGATTTGCGCACACTTTCCCTGGCGGAAACCAACAGCCTCGTCAAAGACACGCAGCCGCTTGATCTTGCCGCCGAATGCGCGGCCGTGGCTGAAGCGGCGCGGCCGCTGATGGATGAGGCCGGCATTGATATCGATATGTCGCTGGAGCCCGCACCCATTTGCGGCGACCGTCAACGCCTTCGGCAGCTATTGCTGATCCTGATGGACAATGTGCGCCGCTATGCGGCGAGCGGCAAGTTTCTGCGCTGTTCGACCGGGCTTCAGGATGGGCGTCCCTTCGTCACGATCGAGGATAAGGGGCCGGGCTTTCCCCCTGGCGTCGAGGCGCACGGCATCGAACTCTTCTGGCGAACGGAGCCGTCACGCGCGCGCAAGACCGGCGGCACCGGGCTCGGCCTGTCGATTGCCCGCGCGATCGCACGGGCGCATGACAGCGATCTGCAGATAAAGACGCGACCGGACGGCGGAACCATCGTGACGGTTCTCTTCGCGCAAACGCCCTGAAAAATTTCCGCGGGCAATCCGCTGCGGCAACGAACCGGTCTTCATGGAAGACAGGCTGTTTCTCGACAGAATCTCGACAATTCCGGCGCATGCCCCGGCTGAACGCTCATGTTCTGCCGGAAGCCCATGTATGTCGCGCATTCAAGATGCTGCCGTTCTGGCAGCGAAACGCCCGGTCACCGATGAGGTGGTCCAGACGGTTTCGGAAACACCTCATTTTTTGTTGTTCCGGAGAATTGTTACCTTTGCCGGACGTGCCCACTGGAAGCGGGCAGTCCTTTTCTGGATGCGTTTTGCAGCCAATCCATTGGTCACCTTTCGGTGGTGGTGGTTTCTGGCCGGGTTTTCAGCGGAACGAGAATTACCGCTCCCGCATGACGACCTTCTGCAAAAACCCCTGTCGAAATTCCTGATCAATAAAGTTTCCCGGAAGAGACGGCTGGCTTTTCTCATGAATAATTTCGCAATTGCGGACCGGCATTTTCCCGGAAGCACCATGGCCGGGCTGTGGGCGGGAAAAACCATGGACATGGGTACCGTTCGCGGCCGGAACGATGAATATCGATGCATCCTGGCGTTGGCGGATCGTTGCGGCGGCCGGCACGAGGGCGCTTTGGCTGTCAGGCTCGTGCGCGACCATGACAACGCTGTTCTGTGGACGGCGACATTTACTTTTCTGGAAGGATGCGAAACGCAACACCACACGATTGTCGTCGGAGGCATGCAGGGTCCGCGCGCCGCAAAAGAGCAAATGGTGTCGGTGACGCGCGATCTCTCGGGACTTCGCCCCAAGGAAGCAGCGCTGATGGTTCTGCAAGGTCTCGCCTGCGAGGGTGCGCTCAGCTACTTCGCTGTCGCCCATTCCAGACACCCCATCCGCTACCGTCGCGCCCGGCGGCAAAAAATGATGGTTTCAGACATCGATGCCTTCTGGCGGGAACGCTCCGGCGAACCGGACAAGACATTCGGTTTCAAAGTGCCATTCTCCAGCCTCGAGGGGAGAGACAAGCGCAGCCACATGAAATTGTCTTTTTTCAACCTCGGCAAACGCTTCCGAGAGGGCAAGGCAACCGAAAGCGCCTAGGGATATCGTGGAGAAAGTCTTGCGGGGAAGGGTCGGGAGGCTCCGCCCATGCCCATATTTTCGCGCCGCATCGTGGTGCGAAAGTTACAGCCGATAAATATGATAAAAAAAATCATCTTTATCGGCTCGGCCGTCTTGCTGCGCGCGGATGGCCGGTGTTATCCAGAGACCATGCAGCAAATTGACAGCCCGGATCTTCTGGACGCGTTTTTGAATGTGAAGAGCAAGCTTGCCGCGGCGATCTATCACCGCGTACGTTGCCACGCGACCACCTTCGATCTCGTGCAGGACACGTTCCTGCGATTGTGGGAGCGGCGGAAGCTGCTTGGCCTCACGGGCGATCTTTGCGGTTATGTCATCATCACCGGCAGAAACCTTGCCATAGACCATGAGCGGCGCAAGCGTATCGCCCCGGTCTTTACCGGCATCGAACATCTTGCTTTCGTCGCCGATCCCTCGCCCACGCAGGAAACCTGCATGATCGGGCGGCAGGAGCTGGAACGCCTGCAAATGCTTGTCGATGCCCTGCCGCCGCGATGCCGGGACGTATTTCTGCTTTCGCGCATCGAAGGCCTGACCTTCGTGGAAATCGGCCAGCGGCTGCATATTTCGCCGAAAACCGCTTTCGGCCATATGGTCACCGCTCTTGAAAAGCTGAAGACCGGCATGACGCCGCCGGGCGAGAGATGAAGGTGGCCGGAGGCAAAGATGCGACTGCGGAGACGCCGGCCGGCCGCGAAACCGCAGCCCAAGGTGACGAAGCCGCAATAGCGCATGCGGCGGCAAGCTGGTTTGCGCATTTTCTGGAGCCCGGTGCAACCGCAGCCGACGAAAGCAAATTCCGTCGCTGGATCGAGGCCGACGAGCGGCATGCTCGCGCCTATGCCGATATCGAGCGCATATGGCTTGGCGCCGGCATGGCGCCGCAGCTTGCACAGGCGCAGCCGCTTGGCCGCCGTCGGTTGCTGAAAAACGGCGCGGCGGGACTTCTGCTGATCGGCGGCATCGGAGCGGCAGCCTGGCAGACGACACGCCCGGCGGGTGACTATGAAACCGCGATTGGCGAGACCCGCAGCATCGCACTTTCCGACGGTTCGACCGTTGAGCTTTCCACATCGAGCGCCATTTCCGTGAATTTCACCCCGCAACGGCGGCAGATCACGCTGCTGTCGGGTGAGGCGTTCTTCCGGGTCGCGCCGGATCGGAACCGGCCATTTTCCGTCATTACGGAAGACCTGGTGACCACGGCGCTCGGTACCGCCTTTTCCGTCTGTCGCGCGGGTTCCTCCGTCTCGGTTTCGGTGGCCGAACATGCCGTCGAGGTCGCCGCCAGACAGTCGCGGCAGGCGGTGGAGGCCGGTTACAGCATCTCCTACCGCGACGGTGTTCTCTCGCGACCCGAAGCAACCGATATCGAAACACGGCTTGCCTGGCGGCAGGGCAAGCTGGTCTTCATCTCGACGCCCCTCAAAGAGGTCGTCGCGCGACTGGAGCAATGGCGTCGCGGCCGCATGATCGTTCTGGGCGATGCGCTCGGCAGACAGCCGGTGACGATGATCGTCGATGTCAGACGCCGGGAAAAAATCGGGCAAATCCTCGAAGAGGGCCTGCTCGTCACGGTCACCGATTACTCCCCCTGGCTGTCGGTCATCCGCCAGCGCTAGAGCATTTCAAGGAAAAGCGGCGCGCGGTTCTCCGTCCGGAAATGCGAAAACACTCCAGGGGCATTGCCTGCACACGCGCTTAAAAAAATTTTGTCCGGGGACCGAGGTTTTGCGCAAACGGAATCGTACTCGTGTTTTGAGGCCGTCATTGCGGCAACAGGAGCAGGGGAAGGTATATTACCGTGTCTAAGCGTAAAAATCATTTCAGCCACCGTCATTCAGCAACCGGATCATTTCGTATCCTGCTTCTCGCCACCGTCGCCGGCCTTGCCCTGACCGGCCCTCTGCCGGCGGCCGCACAGACGGCGACGCAGGCAAGCGCGCTGCAATTTTCAATCGCGCCGCAACCGCTCTCGAGCGCGCTGGTGCGTTATTCCTCCATCACCGGCGTCGATGTCGTGTTTAACGGCGAAATTCCGGCGACGGTAAGGACGGCGGGTGTCACAGGTGCGTTCAGCCGCAAGGATGCCCTCACGCGCCTGCTTGCCGGAACCGGCCTTTCCTACACCTTCACCAGCGCCAACACCGTGCGGCTCAGCAACCCTGGCGCCGCCGCAGCGCCGGTTGCGGGCTCCACCCTGCTCCAGCCCATCGAACTGACAGGCAACAGGAGCGGTGGTGACAACGCCACCGTGGCGGCCAAGAACAGCTCCGGCGCCACCAAGCTCGATACGCCGCTCATCGAGACGCCCCGCTCGGTCGCGGTCGTCACCAAAAAGGAAATGCAGCAGCGCGGCGTGCAGGACATTATCGAGGCCGTGCGCTACTCCGCCGGCGTCACCACCGGCACCGCCGCCGGCTTCGATCCGCGCTTCGACCAGATCTATATTCGCGGCTACGACGCCACCACCATGGGCGACTACAAGGACGGGCTGCGTCAGCCCTATTTGAACTACGGCATGTTCCGCACCGATCCCTATTCGCTGGAGCGTGTGGAAATCGTCCGTGGCCCGATCTCGGTGCTTTATGGCGCAGGCACGCCCGCCGGCATCGTCAACAAGACATCGAAGCTCGCAAACGGCACGCGCATTCGCGAGGTTGAGGCGCTTTACGGCACGGAAACCCGCAAGCAGGCCGCCTTCGATATCGGCGACACGATAGACGCTGACGGTACATTGTCATACCGCGTGGTCGGACTGGCGCGCGCCGGCGACACCAATTTCGATATTGCCGACGACCGCTATTTCCTTCAGCCGTCCTTTACCTGGAAGCCGTCCGACCAGACCAGCCTCACCGTTTACGGGCTCATCCAGTCCACCGAAACCGACGCTTCGGTCGCAGCACTGACCGATCCGGCCGGCAATGTCCTGCGGCTGCGTGGAAGCGATCCCGACTACGACTATCAGAAGATCCGCCAGCAGCAGGTGGGCTATAATTTCGAGCACGAATTCAACGATACCCTGACCTTCAGGCAGAATCTGCGTTATTCGCATATGGATCTGCGCAGCCGTTATCTCGGCGTATCGAGCTGGACTGGCACCGTCGCCCATCGCGATCCCTGGGCGATCCGCGACGACATGAAGGCCTTCCAGGCCGACAACCAGCTTGAATGGAGCTTCGACACCGGCCCCGTTTCCCATACGCTGCTGACCGGCCTCGACTACAGCAATGTGAAGTCTTCATTCGCCTATGGTTATGCATCCGGCGGCTCCGCCTTCGACTTCGATATCGCCAATCCGCGCTACGGTTTCTCCGGGCCGACACCCGCCTACAGCGCCTATCAGTCGGAAGCCGATCTGCGGCAGGTCGGGCTTTACGCCCTCGACCAGATGGAACTGGACAAATGGCGTTTCACCCTCGGAGGCCGGCAGACCTGGGTGGACCAGACCCGGCAGGGACCGGTGACGGAAGACGTGCAGAAGGACGCCTTCACCGTTCAGGCAGGCGCACTCTATGCCTTTGACAACGGCGTTTCGCCCTTCTTCAGCTATGCCACCTCCTTCGATCCGGTTACCAAGCTTTCCGCCACCGGCGAAACGCTGAAGCCCACCGAAGGCGAACAGTTCGAACTGGGCGTGAAATATCAGCCGCCCGGAACCGACATCATGCTTTCGGCGGTCGCCTATCATCTGGCGGAAAAGAACAAGCCCGTGGCGATCGATCCCGCCGGCCTGATATTCCGCTCGCTCGGCGAGGTGACCAACAAGGGCTTCGAACTGGAGGCGAAGGCCAATATCGCCACCGGCTGGGATGTGATCGCCGCCTATAGCTACACCCACTCCAGGATCACGGCGGGCGACGATGCCGGCAATACACCTTCCTCGGTGCCGACCCATGTGGCCTCTCTCTGGGCGAACTATACCTTCCAGGAAGATACGCCTCTCCATGGCCTCTCGGCCGGAGCAGGCCTGCGCTATGTCGGTGAAAGCTATACCAGCACCAAAAACATCGCGAAGAACGATGCCGCCATCTATCTCGACGCCGCTCTTTCCTACGATTTCGGCGCGCTCGACAAAGACTATGACGGCCTCGTCGCGTCCTTCAACGTCCGCAACATCGCCGACGACCGCAATGTCGCCTGCACGGACGGCTATTGCTATCTCGGACAGGGCAGGAACATCACGGCGTCCCTGAAATATCGCTGGTAACCGTGGCGACCGCAGGCGGCAACCCGGTGGCGGGGCGCATGGCGAAGACCATTGCGCCCTGCCCGCAATCCGCGCATGAAGAGCTGCCGGACTTCGCGTCCGTCGGCTCTTTCGGCTATTGCACGGACAAGTTCCTGCTTGCACCGCCCTGCGGTGCGGAGGTTCTGCCCTGCCGGCAGCTTGTCTGCGAAGATGTTTTTTGCGGCTTGATGACCCGCCACAACGCTGCCCATCCGGACGCCGACCCGAGAGCCACGGCATCGCTCTGGACACTTTATTATTTCAGCCTGCTGACCATCACGCCCACCGTCTGCCGCCTCGTACACGGCCGCCGCCTGCCCCTGGCTCTCGGCGATCTGAGCGTGATCATCGATGCGGAAAACGCCCTGCCGGTGGCATTCCTGCTCCCCCACGCCGGCGATCAGGCCGGCAAGGCATCCGCGCCCGAAGATTTGCATGGGCTTTTGCGCGATCACCTCGCGGCACTCATTCCCTCCATCGCCAGGGCTTCGAAACTTGCTCCCAAATTGCTGTGGAACAATGCCGCCGTCTATCTGTCGTGGATCATCGGGGAAATCGAGACGCAGGCCGATCCGGCGCTCGCACGCGCCTGCCGGGCGGTTATCGACGATGCCCTGTGGCCGGATGGCAGCCGCAATCCCATGTCCGGCATAGTGGTTAAAGGCAACAGGCGCATTTGCTGCCTGCGATACATGATCCCCACCATTGGCGGATGCGGCGCAAGCTGCCCTCTACCCTGCGGACAAAACCGGGACACGCATGATGCCTGACCATTCGCCCACTCGCCGGCTGCTGATGGTCGCAGCGCTGACCCTGCCATGGCAGAGCGTGGCGAAAGCGGCGATGCCGAAGGGTGGCATCGTCTCGCTCGATTACGGGCTTGCCTCCACCCTGCTCGCGCTCGGCACCGCGCCGACGGCCATCGCCGCACGCGCGGACTGGGACACATGGATGGTGGAGCCTGCCATGCCGGAAGGCGTGGCCGACCTCGGCTTGACCGCCGAAATCAATTTCGAAGTGCTGGCGAGGCTGAAGCCCGACGTCATCCTGTCAACGCCTTTCCTTGCCTCGCTTACCCCGAAATTACAGTCGATCGCTCCGGTGATGGAGTTTTCCATCTATACACCGGAGAGCGACGCCCTGACGGCGTCCTACGCCGCGACCCGCAAGCTTGCCGCGGCCCTCAACAGGGAACAACGTGGAGAGGATTTCCTCTCACGGGCCGAAGCCTGCTTTGCCGATTGCCGCCGCCGGCTTGAAAAATTGCGGCCGCCGCCGGTCGCCGTCATCAATTTCATGGATGAGCGCCATGCGCGGGTCTATGGCGGCCCCGGTCTTTATCAGGGCGCCATGGAAAAGATCGGTCTGGCCAATGCCTGGCCGGGAAAGACCAATTATTGGGGGTTCGAAACCATTGCGCTGGAGGCGCTGGCCGCCCTTTCGGCGGATGCCCGGCTCATCGCCTTCGAACCGCTGACACCGCCCGACATTCTCTCGCGGCTCGATCAAAGCCCGCTCTGGAGCAATCTGCCCTTCGTCCGGGCGAGCCGGGTCTCCACCCTTCCCGGCGTGCTGATGTTCGGCATGGTGCAGGAAGCCATGCGGTTTGCCCGTCTGGTGACCGAGCATCTGGAAAGCCACGCCTGATGCCGCCGGTCCTCCTGCGCCTCCTCACCCCCGCTGGTGTTGCCGCCAGCCTCTTCCTCCTCGGCGCCATCTTTGCCGTCAGCGATATCTGGCCGGATCTGCATCGATTGAGCGGCGACGGTGCGCAATATGATGTTGAGCGGCTCATGCTGCTCTATTCCACCCTGCCGCGCATGGCGACGGCGCTTCTGGCGGGCGCTGCACTGGCTCTGGCCGGCGCATTGTTGCAGCAGGCCTTGCGCAACCCCCTCGCCTCGCCCTCGACGCTCGGCATTTCAGCGGGCGCCAATCTTGCCGTTGCCGCAACCATGTTCGCCTTTCCCACCCTGGAAGGCATCAGCCGCGATGTGGTGGCGATGGCAGGCAGCGCATTGGCCGCCCTTGCGGTGTTTTCCATCGGCGCAAGACGCGGATTCTCACCGCTGTCGCTCGTCCTCGCCGGCCTGATGATCGGCATCTGGTGTGCCGCCGCCTCGGCCATTCTCGTCCTTCTCAACGAACGGTATCTGAGCGGCCTGTTCATCTGGGGTGCGGGGTCGCTGTCTTTGCAAAGCTGGGCCGTTCCCGTCACCCTCTTTCCGAAAATTGTGGTCCTGGCCGCGCTTGCCGGGCTGATCATGCGGCCTTTATCGCTGATGGAACTGGGGGATGTCAGCGCCGGAGCGCTCGGCCTTTCCGTCGTGCGGCTGCGGGTTCTTGCGGTATCGATCGCGGTCTCCTTGGCCGCGCTTGTCACCAGCGCCGTCGGCGTCATCGGTTTCGTCGGCCTTGTCGCACCCGCCATAGCGCGGCTTGCGGGCGCCCGGCGCATCGCCCAGCAAATCCTCTGGTCTCCGCTCATCGGCGCAGGGCTGCTGCTTCTGACGGACGAAATCGTCAAACGCCTTTCGGATATCACCGGCGGGCTGATACCGACCGGCGCCATGACGGCCCTGTTCGGCGCGCCGCTGGTGCTGTTTCTGCTGCCCCGCCTGAGAGCCATGCAGAGGGAATTGCCCGCTCCGCCGCCGGGCATCGTTAAACAGCGTCGCCTTTCCCCCATCATGGTCCTGTCTTTCGTTAGCCTGCTGGCTGCGGGCGTAACGGCCGCCATTCTTTTCGGCCGCGCGCCGGATGGAAGCTGGGGTTTGCTGCCCGTCGGTGAATGGAGCGAAATCCTACCCTATCGCTGGCCGCGGGTCGTCGCGGCCTTCGCAGCCGGGAGCCTGCTTGGTGCAGCCGGCGCCATTCTCCAGCGCCTGACCGGCAACGAGATAGCAAGCCCGGAAGTGCTTGGCGTTTCAGCCGGTGCGACGCTGGGCATGGCCGTCGCGCTTTTCGCCTTCACCGCTTCCGGGCCGATGCTGCAACTGGGTTTTGCGAGCGCCGGCGCCGCCGCGGTTCTTTTCGCCATCCTGTCGCTCGGCCTCAGGTCAGGCTTCACGCCCGAGCGTGTTCTTCTGACCGGCGTGGTGCTGACGGCCATGCTCGACGCCGTGATCGGCGTGCTGGCGGCCGGCGGAGACCCGCGCGCCATGATGATCATTCGCTGGATGGGAGGCTCGACCTATCTCGTCGATGGTTTCACCGCCCGGATCGCGGCCGTCTGCGCGGTGGTTTTCGCAACCATGGCCATTCTGGCGCATCGGTGGCTTACCCTGCTGCCGCTCGGCGCGGGCGCAGCGCGGGAACTCGGCGTCCATGTTCCTTCAGCACGGGCCGCACTGTTCATTCTCGCGGCCGCCATGACGGCGGCGGCGACGCTCATCATCGGCCCCTTGAGTTTTGCCGGGCTGATGGGGCCGCACCTTGCCCGTGAAATCGGATTTCGGCGCGCCGGCCCGCATCTCATCGCCGCGGCACTCGCCGCCGGCTGCCTGATGGTGCTTGCCGACTGGGTGGGGCGGATGGCAGCCTTTCCCTACCAATTGCCCGCCGGCCTGGTTTCCGCTCTCGTCGGCGCACCGCTGCTCATGCTCCTGCTGGGGCGAAGGAAATAGCCTTCCCTTTGCGGCCGTCGCCCTAACCTTGGGCAGGCTTTCGCGCCGGGCCGAAGATCATGAAGCTGATGGCGGCGAGCAGCCAGACACTGATGCCGGCATAGAGCATGACGAGGCCGAACCCGTCCGCAAGCGCCCGATGGACGAGTTCTTCCGAAACGCCCTGCGCCGAGGCGCCGGCAGTTCCCGCCGCGATCTTTTCCGCCAGCGACTGTAATTCATGCACATCCGCACCGGGCTGCGGGTTCGCCCGAAGCGAAGCCCGGACGCCCTCCACCAGAATAAAGCCCATGATCGGGATGTTGATGGCGAGCGAAATCATCCGTGCGCTCATGTCGATGCCCGAGGCCATGCCGGAACGGGCGGGGGAAACCGCTCCCGTGGTGGTGTTGGTAACAGGCGTATTGGTCAGCCCGAGCCCGATACCGGCGAGGATGCAGCCGGGCTGCATGGTGAGCCAGTTCGCATTTTCGATGCCGCTTCCCAATTTCATCAGCATGAAACCGAGGCCGATGGTGAACAGCCCGGCCGGAATGACGAGGCGCGGCTGGTAGCGCAGCGACAGGCGCTCCGCCAGCGGCGGTATCACCAGCGCCGGCAGCGTATAGGCAAGCAGGCCAAGGCCGGCGGTGACGCTGTCATAACCGAGGCCCGCCTGAAACCAGATCGGCAAATAGATCATGAACGGCCAGAAGCTGATATTCATCGCCGCCGAACCGATGATCGCCCCGGAAAAAGGCCGAATGCGAAACACGGAGAAGTCGAACATCGGTCTTGAACTAAGCTTTTCAGCAATCACGAAGGCAATGAAGCTCGCAGCCGCGACGCCGAGGATCAGAAGCGCCGCCGGGCTCACAAAACCGAGCGCGGGTCCCTGCGTGATGAAAAAGGCAAGGCAAAAAACGGCGGCCGAAAGGGTGACCATGCCGGCAAGATCGAGACGCGCCGCCTCCGGATCGGGCGATTCTCCGACGCCACCCGTGGCAAGCAGCCATGTTCCCGCGCCAAGCACGACGTGAACGAGGAACACCCATTCCCAGCTCCACAGCGCAACGATGGCGCCGCCGATGATCGGGCCGAAGCCCAGCCCTACGCCCGAGACGATGCCCCACCAGCCGAACGCCATGCCGCGTTCGCGGGCCGTGCGAAACTGATGCGACAGGATGGCGATCTGGCACACCAGCATCGCCCCGCCGCTCAGCCCCTGAAGGAAACGGGCGCCGATCAGCACCGAGACGTTTTCCGTCATTCCGCAGGCCAGAGAGGACAGCGCGAAAGCGACGATGCTGGCGATAAAGACACGTTTGCGGCCGAAGCGATCTGCCAGCGCACCCGTCGCCATCAGCACCATCGTCACGCCGATGGTATAGGCGTTCATGATCCACTGAAGCTGGCGGAAATCCGCATGCAGCACCTGTTCGAGTGTTGGCAGGATCGCCGGAACGCTGGAAATTTCCAGTCCGAACATCAGGGCGGAGAGACAAACGGCAGCGAGCGCCATGGCGCTTCTGCTGCTTGCTGGTGCGGCAACGGCAAGGGTCATTCTTCAGCCTTTCATGGGTCGGTTCGCACTTGCGAAAACCGATCTGTGGAGGAGGCACGCTAGACAAAGCTTGACCATAACTGAATTGGATGATTGGCTATTTCAGAGACAACAAGTTGGAATAATCGACATGAGCACGCTGGATGTGGAGGCGGTCGAAGCCTTCGTCACCATCGCCGATATGCAGAGCTTCACCCGCGCTGCCGAAGCGCTTGGCACCACCCAGGGTGCTATCAGCGTCAAGCTCAAACGACTGGAAGACAGGCTCGGCCAGCGGTTGCTCGAACGCACGCCGCGCTCAGTACGGCTTTCAGCACAGGGCGCGGTATTTCTGGCGCCCGCCCGCGAGTTTCTCGCCGCGCATGACCGGGCGCTGGCGGGTCTTTCCTCCCCGCGCCGCCGCTTCGGCCTTGGCATCGCTGCCCATGTGGCGGGACCGGAGGTTCCGACCCTGCTTGCACGCCTCAACGACCATGACCCCGGGCTTACGATTGAAGTCCGCATGGATCATTCCCGATCCCTGCTTGATGCCTTCGACCGTGGGGAGATCGATGCGGCAATCATCCGGCGCGAGGACGACCGGCGCGACGGCGAGGTGCTCGGGCCGGAACATTTCGGCTGGTATGCAACCCCGCAATTCGAACACCGTCAGGGTGAACCGCTGCGGCTGGCGGCGCTCTCGCCCGCCTGTGGCGTGCGTGACATCGCCACCCGCGCCCTGGATGCGGCTGCGATTGCGTGGACGGAGGTGTTTCTTGGCGGCACATCGTCGATGGTGACCGCCGCCGTCTCGGCCGGGCTTGCGGTTTCCGCCTTCTCTTCCCGCCTTGCACCGCCCGGCACCGTGGAGGTCAGCCAGCGTTTTGGCCTGCCGCCCCTGCCCTCCACGGAAATCATCATGTTCTCGACCCTGACGGACAGCAGATCCCGGGAAGCCTTACGCACGCTTGCCGCCGCTTTTCGCGAACATCGGCCGGGATCGTGACGCAATCCCGCCTGACACCGGCTAAACGCCGAACGCTTCCGGCGTCAGTTTTCCGCCCCTCAGCAGATGTTGCAGCGTATAGGAAACCGAAAGCGCATCATCGAGCGCATCGTGCCCCTGCAATGGCGGATGCTCGACGCCGTAATAATCGGCCAGCCTGTTGCTCGGCGTTTTTGCCAGGTCCTCCACCGGCATTCCCGCTGCAAGCAGAAGTTTGACGGCATTGTCGAAACGCCCGGCAGGGATGGGCGGCTGGATGCCGGCGACATAACAGCTGATCGCCACCATATTCAACTCGTCCTTGCCCCATGACCAGCATTGGGCACCTTCCGTGAAACTGTCGAAGCTTGAAAGGGCCTCCTGCAAGGGCACGCCTTCCGCATCGATGATCTCCCCGGTGATACCCGTCAACCCGGTGAAGAACGGATCGATCGCATATCTTCCGCCATGACGGTCGACCGGACATATATAGGCCTTATAGGTCCCCAGAAGCGGAAAATCGCCCTCCAGCCCAAGCCTGACGGCACCAATCTGCGCAATAACCGGATCGGGATCATGAGCCGCACACCAGAACCTGCGCTGGGAACCTTCCAGGCAGAGGAACTCGCAGTCAAATATGATTGCTTTTTTCATGAACCAACCTCTCCTTTCGCAAGGGTCATACCTTGAAAGCACAAATGAAGTGCTTTATATATTTCGCATGAGCACGAAGCTTTTGTCCAACGTTGTCCTCGCACTGAATCTCTCGGAGGGGAACCGCTCTTCTCTCGAAGAGACGCTCCTTGCCTATCGGCGGGCGATGGCGATCCTTGACCGGACTGAAGGCGCCAATCTCGTAGCCTTGCATGCGGCAGCTTATGAAGAGATCAGGGTCAAGACCAGCCTTCCTTCCCGCATGGTGACGCTGGCTCTGCGCGACCATAGCCAGCGCGATCCACAGGAGCCGGTGCGGGACATTCCGCTCGACAGCAAGCTCTTTTCGGTCAAGGGGCCGGATACGGTGAGCATCGCCACCCTCTCGGGCCGCGTCGTGGTGCCCTATACCGTCCGTGGCTATCACGACGGCTGGAATGACTTTTCAGAAGCGCGCCTCGTGTTCGAGGGCGAAACCATCAGCATCCATGCCGGAATAAAAACCGGCTTTCAACCAAACAGGGAGGCTTCGATGAACAATGAAGGTATTCTTGGGCGACTCGGGCGTGTCATCGCCGGTGTCATGAACAATGCTGTCGATGCGGCGGAGGCGTCCAATCCGGTTGCGGTAGCGCAGCAGGCGGTGCGGGAAATCGCTCAGATCGCCGATGAGGCCCGATCCGCGCTTGGCGTGGCGGTCGCAGCCGGCCATCGCTTGAAAGCCAAGGCCGCCGATCTCGACGAAGAAATTCGCGACCTCGACGACAAGATCAGGATCGGACTTGAAAACGGCCGCGAGGATTTGGCCCGCGCGGCAACCGGGCTGCAGATCGATCTGGAAGCGCAGCGGGAAGCGCTGAACAAGGCGATACTCGAGAACGCTGCCGAAATTGCCGAGGCGGAAACCACATTGCGTAGCATCGCTTCCGCAAAGGCGGATGCGCAAAAGCGGCTTGAGGACGCCAAGCGCGCCGAACGCATCGCACCGGCAACCGATACGACCCCATCCCAGCGCAACGACCGCCGTCTGGCTGATGCGCTCGACGCCATCGAAAGAGTAACCGGCACCCCCGCCAAGCCCAATAATGGAACGGCGGAGGTTGAAGAACTCGGCCGGATGCAGCGCCAGAGCGCCATCGAAGCACGACTCAAGGCATTTCGTGAGGGGCAGCGCTGATGGAGAGCATTGTCCAGCCAGGCACTGCTCCCTTCTGGATCGCCTTGCTGACGGTCTTCGGCCTCGGCATCGTCGAACTCGTCTCGGTCCTTCTTGGTGTATCGGCTTCGGGACTGCTTGACGACAACTTCAGTTACCACGCGCCCGGCGATGCCGAGGCGGGGTTACTCGGCAGCTGGATGTCCTGGCTTAATGCGGGCGGCGTGCCGCTTCTTGTTCTGGCAGTCATCCTGCTCTCGGCTTTTTCCGTCGCCGGGTTCTTCATTCAGGGGATCGCTTCCGCAACGCCGCTCGGGCCCTTGCCACCCTATCTGGCCATGACCGGTGCCATTGCCGCCGCCCTGCCGGCCACGCGGTCACTCAGCCGCGCTGTTGCGAAGGTCATTCCACGCGATGAGACAAACGCGCTCGAGCAGACCGATTTTCTGGGACTTGTGGGCACGGTCACCATCGGGCCTCTCGATCAGGGCAAGCCCGGCACCGTGCGGGTCAAGGACCGGCACGAGAATATTCACTTCCTGCGCACACAGGCTGCATCCGGTCACACGATCGATACGGGTGCGCAGGTATTGATCGTCGACGGTGCGGACGGGCTTTTTCAGGCCATTCCCGTACCGACGGACCTGGAAATTCACCATAGCGGGCATCATAGGGGCTAACTCACCATGGATTTCTTTTCTCTGGGCCTGATTGCGGGGGCCATCGTCACGGCCATCGTCGTCATCGGCATCATCATGACATCGCTCTACACGCGGTCGACACGCGACAAAGCCTATGTAAGGACCGGCCTCGGCGGTAAGAAAGTCGTTCTCGATGGCGGCGCCATCATCCTGCCGATCTTCCATTCCTATTCCTGGGTCTCTCTCAGCACATTGCGGCTGGAAGTGAAAAGATCCGAACATGAATCCCTGATCACCAAGGATCGCATGCGAGCCGACATCACTGCCGAATTTTACGTGCGGGTTAAACCCGATGCAGAAAACATCGCACTTGCCGCCCAGACACTCGGCGACCGGACAAATGATGCCGATGCGCTGAAGTCACTGGTCGAAGCGAAATTTGTCGACGGTTTGCGCTCGGTTGCCGCGACCATGTCGCTGCGCGATCTTCAGGAGCAGCGTGCCGAATTCGTCAAATCCGTACAGGCGGCCGTCGCGCACGATCTGCAGTCCAACGGTCTGGAACTGGAATCGGTCTCGCTGACACGGCTCGATCAAACCGATATCAAGCACTTCAACCCCAACAACTCGTTCGACGCGGAGGGCCTGACGGCGCTCACCCGGATCACCGAAGAGCGTAAACGCGAACGCAACCAGATTGTCCGCGACAACGAAGTCGAAATTGCCACGAAGGACCGCGAAGCGGTGCTGCGGCGCTTGACCATCGAACGCGAACAGCGCGATGCGGAGCTGACGCAGGAGCGCGATATCGCCAACAAGACGGCGGAAACGCGGGCGGAAGCGGCAAGGGCCGAGCAGGCGGCCCGCCTCAACGAGGAAACGGCAAAGCTCGATACGGAACGCGGCATCGCCGAACGGGATGCTCAAGCCCGCCAGGCGCGTGAAACTGCCCGCATCGAAGCCGAGCGCGGTATTGCCGAACGCGAGGCGGAAGCGCGCAAGATTACCGAAACGGCGCGAATCGAAGCCGCTATCGCCGTGGCACAGAAGGTGGAGCAGGAACAGGCCGCCCGCGCCAAGGCGGACGAAGCCAAGGCTTCCGCCATCACTGCGGAAGAACAGGTGGCAACAGCCCGCGAAGTGGAAATCGCCGAACGCGCCAAGCGCATCGCCGTGATCGACGCACGCAAGGCGGCAGAGCAGGAGGCGACGGCCATCACGGTAAAGGCGGAAGCCGAACGGCAAGCCGCCGAAAACCTGGCTGCCGCCACCAAGATCGGCGCCGAAGCTGAGGCACAGGCCGCGAAAATCCGTGCCGAAGGCGTCATCGCTCTCGGCGATGCAGAGGCGCAGGCGGAACGTGCAAAGAACGATGCTCGCAATGCGCTATCGGGCGACATCATCGCATTCGAACTCGCCCGTGCAAGGATCGCCATCATTCCCGAAGCACTTTCCGAGGCGATGAAACCCATCGAGAAGATCTCCGATATCCGCATCTTCAGCGCCGGTAATCTGGCCGGCGCCCTCGGTGGCGGCGGCGACGTCAAAAACGGCAATGGCCTCGGCGATCTTTCGAGCCAGCTTCTCAGCTTCACTGCGCAAAAGCCGGTTCTTGACGAAATCCTTGCGCAGGCCGGCTTCAAGGGTACGGACCCGACACAGGCTTTGTTGGCTGCATCAATCGCGAACGCCACGGATCAGCCGGCATCGGGAAAAAAGCAACCTAAAGAGACGTAAAACAGTCCTGTCTCTCCTACGGCAACGACAACAAGCGCAGCCAGCCTGAAGGCGGCCGCGCTTTTCATTTACTCCGCAGCATTCAGTAATCAGAAGCACCGATGGCTCCGATCAGGCCTCTGCGTGAAAACGCGCCGGCATACGCCTAGGCAGACTGACGCAGGCTGCTCTCCAGCGTTTCGAACGATGTCAGGTCCTGACGGGCCAGCGAAACAACCCAAGCGCCCTGCAGCCCGATCACCAGTCTTTCGGCATCGGTCTGCGGATCGTGACTGCCCAGACGCCTTGCCTGAGCTGCGATCCTTGCGGTCCAGTCGCTGAGCACATCCGCACCGATCTGGCGCAAATCGGGCTTTTCATCGCCGGCCTGAATGATGCTGAGCACCGGGCAACCCATGATGCGGCCACTTTCCTGCGAGAGGCGGACGATCGCACGGCACAGCGCCACCGAGCCCGAAGCGAAGCTCTCCGCGCCCTCGAAACTCGCATCGATCAGCTCTGCCACCTTCCGGCCCGCCCATCGCGTCGCCTCGGCGGCAAGCTGCTCCTTGCCACCGGGAAAATGATAATAGAGAGAGCCTTTCGGCAGGCCTGTCTCCGCAAGAATTTCAGCCAGTCCCACACCCGCATAACCGCGCCGCCGAAACAGCGCGGAGGTGGCCCGTATCAGAGCGTGGCGGTTCTTGCTTTCGTCCATTCGCCTGTTTTAAGCGCTGTAGACCGTTTGGTCCAGAGATGTTATTAGACCAAACGGTCCAGGAGGAGGAGGAAGGGATGGATGACTGATATTGCAGAGAGCCGGGAGATCGACATTGTTTCGGAAGGGCACAGGCTCGCCGGCCGGTTCTTTCCGCCCAGGGGGCCAGCCCGCGCGCATCTTGTCCTTCACGGGGCAACAGGTGTTCCGGCGCGCTATTATCGCGCCTTCGCCACATGGGCGGCCGCTCAGGGCGTCGGTGTCCTGACCTATGATTATCGCGATTTCGGCGCATCCCGACAACGCCCCGTTCGCGAAAGCCGGGCCACGATGGCCGACTGGGGAATTGCCGATCAGACAGCGGCCGAGGCCGCACTTTGCCGGATAGCACCGGAAGGCCCCCTCTGGCTGCTCGGCCATTCCCTCGGCGGGCTGACATTTCCTTTTCGACGCCATGACGAACGGCTTGAGCGTGTCATCACCATCGGCTCGGGCTTTGCCCATGTCAGCGATCACCCATGGACCTATCGGCCCACGGTCATCGCCTTCTGGTATCTGCTCGGGCCTGTCAGCACGACACTCGCCGGCTATCTTCCAGGCCGAAGGCTGCTGCTGGGTGCGGATCTGCCCGCCGGAATCTACTGGCAATGGCGGCGCTGGTGCACAAGCCGGGATTTCTTCCGGCACGATATCGGCAAATCATTGCCAGAACCGGATTTTTCCGCCACCCGCTTCGATCTGCGCATGATGACGATGGCGGACGATGTGGTGGTGCCGCCCGCCGCCGTCTGGCGTTATGCAGATGTTTTCCCGCAGGGAAGCGTCAACCGCAGAACCCTGCGCCCGGAAGAATTCGGTCTCACCTCGCTGCGCCATATCGAGGTCATGTCAGAGCGTGCAGCACCGGCATGGCCGGCGATATTGGGGCTGGAAGAAACGCCCACCGGGAAGGATACGCATTGATTTTACGGCGCCCGAATAGCCGTGTTCCGGTCCGCGACCGTATCGTCCAGCCGGCATAAACCGGGCGTGGCTCCGCCTCGACCGCAAATTTACCCCTCTGCTTGTCGACAATTCCGGACGGAAAAATTAGCATCACGCGAAACACCGCAGCGGAGCAATCATGTCACTTCCCCAGAAAATCGGTTTTATCGGAACAGGAGCCATCACCGATGCGATGGTCAGGGGCCTGCTCGCCAGATCTGCCGCCGTGCCGCATGTCATGGTGTCCCAGCGCAGTGCCGATATCTCGGCGAGGCTTGCCACCGATTTCCCGCAGGTGATCGTCTCCGGCGATAATCAGGCAATCGTCGATGGCTGCGATACCGTCATGCTGGCTATCCGGCCGCAGATCGCTGAAGAAGTCATCCGGCCCCTGCGGTTCCGGGACGGGCAGAAGATCGTCAGCGTCGTTGCCGCAACCGGCCGCGAGGCGCTTCTGGACTGGATGGGCGCGGATGTGCGTCTCAGCCAGGCGATCCCGCTGCCCTTCGTTGCCCGGCGCAAGGGCGTCACCGCCATTTATCCTGCCGATACGGATACGGCTGCCATCTTCAACGTGCTCGGCAATGCGGTGGAATGCGAGACCAAGGCGGAATACGATCTTCTGGCCGCCGCCAGCGCTTTGATGGCCACCTATTTCGGCATCATGCAAACGACGACGGAATGGCTTGCCGAGAAAGGTCTGCCGGAAGAAAAGGGGCGCGCTTATCTCGCGCCCCTCTTTGCCGGCCTTTCCGAGGTGGCCCTGCTTGCCGGCAGCAGGACGGATTTCATCGATCTCAGCCGTGAATTCGCCACCAAGGGCGGCCTCAACGAGCAGGTGCTGCTGGATTTCGACGGCAAGGGCGGATCAGGGGCGCTGAAAGATGCGCTGAGCCGTGTATTGGAGCGGATCACGCAATAATCGGACAATCGCATGGCAACAACGAAAAAGGGGCCTTTTCGGCCCCTTTCCGTTTTACGCCTTCCCCGGCCGGTTGATTGTGAGGAAGTGCCGCACCACCGGCTTTTCCAGCCCAGAATGATAAGCCAGCACCTTGCCCTGCAAATCCGCATCCGCGTGGGAAACCCGCTTGTGCTGGCGCAGGTGCTCGGCCCAGGATTCCACCATGAACCATTCGACGATCTTCTGCGGATCGGCGGAGTCCTCCGTCACGCCCCAGCCATAGGCGCCGTCGCGGCGACGCTCCTGGGAAAGCTCATCCAGTGCATGCAGGAAAGCGGAGCGGTGATGTTTTTCGACATTATATTCGATGAGGATCAGAACCGGGCCGCGATCATGGGCTACCGGCTCGGCCACGAGCGGTTCGGGCCAATGGTTGGACGGCACCATATCCGCATCGCCCGCAGGCAGCTTCAGGCGGTGCATGACGAGACCGGCAATGAAAAGGCCTGCCGCACCGATGAGCAGCGTGCCCGGCACGCCCGCCGCTTCACCCACCGCACCCCAGCCGATGCTGCCCGCTGTCATCGCGCCGTTGAAGACGGTGAGATAGACGGCGAGACCGCGGCCGCGCACCCAGTTCGGCAAGATCGCCTGGGCTGCGCCATTAAGCGTCGTCAGCGCCGTGATCCAGGCACCGCCGAGAAACAGCAGGATGACGATGGCAAGCCATTTTGGCGGCGCGAAGGACAGGCCGGCCATGACGAGCGCGGTGGTGAGAGCCGCACCCAACAGCAGGGCATCGGCATCGAAACGGTCGCGCAATTTCGGCATGACCAGCGCACCGCCGATGGCGCCGGCCCCGACAGCGCCGAGCAGGATACCGTAGAAGCTTGCGTCTCCGCCGAGCAATTGCCGGGCGACCAGAGGCAACAGCGCCCAGACGGCACTGGCGAATGCAAAGAAGATCGCAGCCCGCAACAGGACGACATGCAGCGGCCGGCTGGCGCGGGTGTAACGGAGGCCCGCCCGGAATGCGCCGAAGAAACCTTCCGCCAAAGCATCATTGGCGTTCTTTGCCCGCGGCCACCATAGAAGCGCGGCGATGACCACGAAATAGCTTGCGACATCGGCACCATAGGTGAATGCCGCCCCGAAAGCTGCAAGCAGGATGCCGCCGGCGGCAGGACCGATGGAGCGGGCGATATTGATGCCCAGCGAGTTCAGCGCCACGGCGCTCTTGATATCCTCACGCTTCACCAGTTCCGGCACGATGGCCTGCCAGGTCGGCCCCATCAGCGCAGCGCCGATACCGCCGAGGAAGGTTAGCCCGATCAGCGCGCTGACGGACAACAGGCCGGTATGGGAAAGAACCATGAGGGTGACGCTGACCGAGGCCAGCAGAAGCTGCACGGCGATCAGGAACTTGCGGCGGTCGAGAATATCAGTCAGCACGCCGGCCGGGATCGCCAGAAGAAAGATCGGCAGGGTTCCGGCCGCCTGAACCATGGCGACGGCCGCCGGCGAGGCCGAAAGATCGGTCATCAGCCATGAACTGGCGACATCGCGCATGAAGCTGCCGGTATTGCCGAGCACCGTCGCCGCCCAGAGGACCGCGAAAACCGGTTGTGCAAGGGGAGCAAAGCTGCTCGCGGAGGATTTTGCAGCACTCATTTGCCTGTTCCTTTCGTGAGATCGATTGCGGCGACGATGATGAAGGCACCGGCAAGGCCAAGATGCTCGAAGAAGGCGTTGGTGGCCATCATGCGGTCCATGCCGGGCGCCATTTCCCAGAAGCGGAGAGCGATGAAGGTCGCGAGAAGCGTGAAGCCTGCAAGCGCCAGAGCACCGACCCAGCGCAGGAATCCCGACACCACCAGAGCGGAGGCGGTGAGTTCGAACAGGATGACGACGACAGCGAATGCGACCGCCGGCTGAAGGCCAAAATGGTTCATCTCGGCAATCGCGCCGGGGAAGTCGAAGATCTTGGTCAGCGGCCCCTGAATATAGGCCGAGCAGAGCGCCAGAAGCGCAAGGGTTTTTGTGGCGGGTGCGGCAACGATATCGGCGAGAAGCCCGCGAAGGCGAAGGGTTGAAGACGGCTCAGTCATTTTCTGCTCCTGCGATCTGGCCGGTCGGTTCGAGCGGCGCTGCGTTCATCTGATGGAGCGATATTGGCGCAAAGGATTATCGCCAACAATTGCATCAATAGTTTCGATATAATTGCGTATTTCGCAATATTCTCGAGTGCACCGGGCATCGGCGATCCGCTGCCCGGTGGATTTTTCTGCTGGCCGGGCTCAGACTGCCCAGCAGGAGCAGCCCAGCGCTCCGAAGAAGCCCTTCAGATCGGCAATCGGCAATTTCGACGTCCATGCGCCGGCATGGTCGTGGCCGTGAACGCCGCAATCATTGTCGCAGCCGCATGAGGAGATCGCAGCCCGTCTGAGCGAGTTCTTTCCAGCGCCCTGCGGCTCCCCCCAGGCGGCATAACCGCCGAAGGTTCGCACAGGCGACCAGTCGGGCATCGCCGGCGGAATATTGCTTTCATCCAGCGTTCTGAAGTCGCCGGCGCCATAAACGACCTTGCCGCCCACCATGGTCAGTTCAGAGGTGAGGAAGGAAATCTCATCTTCCGCGCAGGAGAAATAATCCTTGTCCGGCACCACGAGATCGGCGAACTGGCCTTTTTCGATGCGGCCCTTCTTGCCTTCCTCATTCGAGAACCAGGTGACTTTTTCGGTCCACATGCGCAGCGCCGTCTCGCGGTCGAGGCAATTGGCGCGCGGATAAAGCTGCATGCCGCCGACCGTCTTGCCCGTCACCATCCAGAACAGCGACACCCATGGATTATAGGAGGCGACGCGCGTTGCATCCGTGCCGGCCGAAACGTTCACGCCCTTTTCCAGCATCCGCGCAATCGGCGGTGTGGCTTCCGCCACGCCCTGACCGTAACGCTCGACGAAATATTCGCCCTGATAGGCCATGCGGTGCTGGGTGGCGATGCCGCCACCGAGGGCGGCAATGCGGTCGATGGAGCGGTCGGAGATGGTTTCGGCATGATCGAAGAACCAGTTCAAGCCTTCGAGCGGGATATCCCGGTTGACCTTTTCGAAGACATCCAGCGCCCGCGAAATCGTCTCGTCATAGGTGGCGTGCAGACGCCACGGCCAGCGGTTTTCCGCCAGAATCCGGACGACGTCTTCGAGCTCACCTTCCATTTCCGGCGGCATGTCCGGCCGCGACTGGCGGAAATCCTCAAAATCGGCAGCGGAAAAGACCAGCATTTCGCCTGCGCCATTGTGCCGGAAATAGTCGTTGCCCTGCTTGTATTTGACCGATGACGTCCAGTTGAGGAAATCTTCCTTCTCCTGTTTCGGCTTCTGCGTGAAGAGATTGTAGGCCAGCCGAACCGTCATCTGGTTCTCATCCGACAGTTTCTGGATCACCTCGTAGTCATCAGGATAATTCTGGAAGCCGCCGCCCGCATCGATCACGCCGGTCACACCCAGCCGGTTCAGCTCACGCATGAAGTGGCGGGTGGAATTGACCTGATAATCGAGCGGCAGCTTCGGCCCCTTGGCAAGCGTCGAATAAAGAATGCCGGCATTCGGCTTGGCGAGCAGCAGGCCGGTCGGATTGCCGTTCGCGTCGCGAGTGATCTCGCCGCCGGGCGGGTTCGGCGTGTCCTTCGTGTAGCCGACGGCGCGAAGGGCTGCGCCATTCAGTAGGGCCCGGTCATAAAGATGCAGCAGGAAGACCGGCGTATCCGGCGCTACCGCATTGATCTCCTCGATGGTCGGCAGGCGCTTTTCGACGAATTGATGTTCGGTGAAGCCGCCGACGACCCGCACCCACTGCGGCGCCGGGGTGATCGCCACCTGACGCTTCAGCATGTCCATGGCATCGGCAAGCGAGCGCACACCGTCCCAGCGCAGTTCCATGTTGAAGTTCAGGCCGCCGCGCACGACGTGGGTGTGGTTGTCGATCAGGCCGGGCAGAACCCGCTTGCCCTTCAGGTCGATGATCTTCGTGTCCGGCCCGGCAAGGGCCATGACTTCGGCATCGCTTCCCACCTCCAGAAACAGGCCGTCCTTGATGGCGACTGCCGTTGCATTCGGATTGCCGCGGTCGAGCGTCGTGAAGCGGCCATTGTGCAGGATCGTATCTGGATGCATGGAAGAACCTCCGGTCTTGATGGGATCAGCGGCCTTAGCCGGTGAAAACAGATTCGGAAAGGCAAGGCTCGAAGCCGCGCCAAGGAAGGTGCGTCGTGTCGGCATCAGCTTCTCTCCCGCTCGGTCGGCTGTTTGACTTCGGCGAGACCCGTGGTTTCAGCGCCACCCTTCGGCATATGGCCGAACATGTGCGGCTTGATCTGGTTGATCCACGAAACGACGGCCGGTTCCTTGCCGGCGATCGTCTTCGCGAAAGGAATGATCTGCTCCCCAACCAGGATGCCGAGCAGGCCGACGAGAGCGATGACGGGCGGTGCGGGAGAACGCACATTGAGCAGGCTGTAGACGATGCCGACCAGCAGGCCGGCGCCGAGGGACAGAAGATAGACTTTCATGGGAACCTCCTCGATGGGTGAAAGCCGCACCGGGCTGGATATCGATCCTGCCGGCGCGGCGCGGTTGAAAGCTTATTTCTTGGCCGGGTTGGGGCCGATGCGCTTGCCGTGCTTGACGCGCTCTTCGCCGCCATGGACATGGGTGACGGCATAGTCGATGCCCATGCCGTAGGCGCCGGAATGTTCCTTCACCAGCGAGGTGACGGCGTCATAGGTTTCCTTGCGTGCCCAGTCGCGCTGCCATTCCAGCAGCACCTGCTGCCAGGTGACGGGAATGATGCCGGCCTGCACCATGCGGTCCATGGCATATTTGTGCGCATCGACAGAGGTGCCGCCGGAGGCGTCCGCCACCATGTAGATCTCGTAGTCTGCGACATCGTGGAGCGCGGAGAGCGCAAAGGTGGTGTTGCACACTTCCGTCCAGAGGCCGGAGACGACGATCTTCTTGCGGCCGGCCGCCGCATTCTTCGCCAGCGCATCGCGGACATTCTGGTCATCCCAAGAATTCATCGAGGTGCGCTCGAGAATGTCGTTTTCCGGGAAGACCGCGAGCAGCTCCGGGAAGGTGTTGCCGGAGAAGCTTTCCGTTTCGACCGTGGTGATGGTCGTCGGGATATTGAAAATCTTTGCCGCCTTGGCGAGGCCGACGACATTGTTCTTCAGGGTTTGCCGGTCGATAGACTGCACACCGAAAGCCATCTGCGGCTGCTGGTCGATGAAGATGAGCTGGCTGTTGGCGGGGGTAAGGACTTCGAGCTTAGACATTTTCAGTTCTCCGTTCAGGTGGTGGTTGCCGATCTGCGGCGGTGGAAATTGAGAAGGCTTCGCCGGCCGGCTCCCCGGCAGGGGCAGCCGTCTTGAAAAGCGAGGATCTATCTTGGTCAGTGGATGCGGATCAGAGATCCGCTTTATGCCGCAAGCGGCGCAAGGTTCGCCTCGATCTGATTGCGGAAAGGCTCGTAGCGGTTCGGCAGCTTGAGCGCTTCGCCCAGATGCGCGGTATCCTCGTCACGGTCGAAACCGGGTTCATTGGTGGCGATCTCGAACAGGATGCCGCCCGGCGTGCGGAAATAGATCGCCCAGAAATAATCGCGGTCGATGACGGGGGTGACCTGATAACCCGTATCCATCAGCGCCTTGCGCACTTCCAGTTGCTTCTCGCGGTTTTCGACTGCGAAGGCGATATGGTGGACCGAGCCTGCTCCCGACCGGGCAAAGGGTGTCTTGGGCAAGGCTGCAAGATCGATCGTATCTGCCCCGTTGCCGCCGGGAATGACGAAGCGCGTCACATTGCCTTCAACGTCAGTCCGCTCATAACCCATGAAACGCAGCAGTTCTTCGGTTGCGGCAGTGTCATGCAAATTAAAACGTGCGCCGGTGAAACCGCGTATGGCGTTGTCTTCGGAAATTCCCTCGGCCAGCCAGGCAGCACGGGCGTCATCGCCTGTTTCGATCAGTGCAAGGCCATCGCCATCGGGACCGGTGAAGCGCAGGCGATTGGCGCCGAAGACCGTGTCGGCCTGAATGCCGGCGGCGCCTTTGGCAAGGAGACGCTCTTTCCAGAAACCCAGCGAACCCTTCGGGATGGAAAACTGCGTCTCGCCCACTTCGCCGACGCCGGGACGGCCGGCCATCATGTTGGCGAAGGGAAAATAGGTCATGACCGTGCCGGGCGTTCCCTTTTCGTCGCCGTAATAAAGGTGATAGACGCTGGGTTCGTCGAAGTTGACGGTTTTCTTCACCCGGCGCAGGCCGAGCGTATCGGTGAAGAAACTGTTGTTCTGCCGCGCATCCGACGCCATGGAGGTGACGTGGTGCAGGCCCTTGATATCCTTGATCATCGTCGGCGCCTTTCGTCTTCGGTGTGTCCGTTTCGATGGACAAAGATGTAACCCGCTTGATTGCATCGCGGAATTGCAATATTTTTCTCGAATGAATTGCGATTTTTGAAATAATGGCGATGAACGATCATAAAGCTCTCAAAACCTTTCTGATGGCGGCCGAAAAGCGCAACTTCGCGCAGGTCGCCCGCGAACTGGGCATGACGGCGGCTGCCGTCACCCGTGCGATTGCCGCGCTTGAAGATGATCTGGGTGTGCAATTGTTTGTCCGCACCACCCGCCAGGTGTCGTTGACGACCGACGGCGCCGTCTTCGCCGCACAGATCCAGCCGGCGGTCGAGGCGCTGGAGAACGCCCGGCGCGATGTCCGCAACGCCCATAAGGCCGATGAGGGGCGTCTGAGGATCAGCGCGCCGACATGGCTCGGCAAGACGGTGCTGCCGCCGATCCTGTCCGGGTTCCGGGAACTCTATCCGAAAATGTGCTTCGAGATTTCGCTCTCGGACGGCCTGATCAATATCGTGGATGACGACTACGATCTGGCGATCCGCATTTCGTCGGCCCCATCGGACAAATTCACCATCTGGCGCAAGATCAGGGCCGTGCCAAGAATATTGGTGCGGCCCCGGGCAGCCGGTTTACGCAGATGGGACATCCGAGCGAACTGACCCCTGACGATTGCCTTGCCTATAGCGGTGAAAGCCGGCGGGAGAACTGGGTGCTGTCGGACGGCGGATCGAGCATCGCCATCTCGGCCGGCCGCGCATTCAGCGCCAATAGCGGTGAGGTTCTGGCCGATATGGCGGCGGAAGGCGCCGGTGTGGCCATGCTGCCAGGATTTAATATCGCCGAACATATCCATAGCGGCCGGCTCGTTCATGTGCTGCCCGGCTGGGCGCCGCCCGAACTCTGGCTGACGCTTTATTATCCGCCCTATCAGGCGCTGCCACCCCGCATTGCGACTTTCTCGAAATTTTTCGAAGAACAATTGCCGGCGCATATGGTGATGCTGGATTAGAGCCGGCAGCCTGACACTGCCGACGCGCACGAGCGCGCCGGCCTGAGGCATGAAATAATGTGACGGCAGCAAAGGCTGGCAACAGCCACGGCTGCCGTGACGTTTTATGGTCGTCTTCTACGCCAGATGCTGGTTGAAGAAGGCGGCGATCCGGTCGAACGGGATCTTGTCGGCGCGATCATAAAGGTCCGTATGGTTGGCATCCGGAATGATCACGAGCTCCTTCGGTTCGGCAGCCGCAGCGAAAGCGGTCTCGCTGAAATAGCGGGAATGCGCTTTTTCCCCATGGATGAACATCACCGGGCGCGGCGATATTTCGGCGATATAGGTCAGGATTGGCATGTTCATGAACGACAGGGGTGTCGTCTGCGTCCAGGCATTGCCGGAGTTGACGGCACGCGCATGGTAACCACGCGGCGTCCGGTAATAGTCGTGATAGTCAATCAGGAACTGCGCTTCGCCACCCTTGAGATCGTTATAAGGGGGTTGATAGGCGGGGCTTCCCTTTTCCGCATCCTGCCAGCGCTGCCGGCTCATCTGCTCCAGCGCCTGCGTGCGCTGTTCGAGGGTAACGCTGTCGTTGTAGCCTTTGGACATCATCCGCGTCATGTCATACATGGTGGTGGCCACGACTGCCTTCACGCGCTTGTCCACCGCGACGGCATTCAGCGCCATGCCTCCCCAGCCGCAGATGCCGATGACGCCGATGCGCTCGCGATCCACATAGGATTGCAGCCCGATATAGTCGACCGCGGCACTGAAGTCCTCGGTATTGATATCCGGCGACGCGACGTTTCGGGGCACACCCCCGCTTTCTCCGGTATAGGACGGATCGAACGCCAGCGCGGCAAATCCGCGCTCTGCCATGGTCTGTGCATAAAGGCCGGACGACTGTTCCTTCACGGCACCAAAGGGACCGCTGATGACAAGAGCAGCCAAAGGCGCAGCTCCGCGGTTCTTTGGCAGGTAGAGGTCGCCTGCCAGGGTAATGCCGTATCGGTTCCTGAACGAGACCTTCTGGTGGTCGACATTGTTGCTCTTCGGGAAGACCTTGTCCCACGAAGAGGTTTGGGCGAAGGCCTGTGTCGCACCCGCCACCTGCACCATGCCCATTGCGGCGACGGCGATGCCCGTTGCCTTCATCAGGTTGCGCCTGCCGGTATTGCAGGTTTCACTCGTTTCGATTGGCTTGCTCATGCTGGGAACTCCTGTGGTTCGGTTCAATGGACGCGTTCAATGCGCAGCGGAAATTCCCCAGGGATATGAAGCGCTTCATAGCCTTGATCGAAGCGTCCCAGCCGGATGAGGCCGGGATGCCTGTAGTCGGCATAGAACATCGCGAGATTGCCCCAGGGCATGTAATAACAGAGGTCGTAAGGCCGCTCGTTGTCGAACGGGCCATGGCCTTCGACTGTCAACTTTCGAGGGAGATAGGCGATCTTCTCGTTGGAGCCGAAGTCGGCGATCTTGAGATCGAGCGGAAGCATGGATGCAAAATCGCGCGCCGACGGATTGTCGTAGAGCGTCGCCATCATCGTGTATTTTCCGAAAGTCAGTTTGATCTTCAAATCGGTCTTCTCCTGATTGTCGGCACCGCTTTTGCTGAGGGCTCGCCCGGGCAAGATGAACGCAGTGGCCATCGCCAGCAGGGTGCGTCGGGCAGGAACCAGCGGGCGAACATTCATGATGGCCTCCGCGCCAGCCGCCAGGCGATAAAAGACGCAAGCGAGGAGCCGCAGAGCAGCAATGCGCTCAACGTGAAGGCGGACCACCAGCCGAAACTGTCGAATAAAATTCCACCGATCGAGGCCCCCGCTGTGATCGCCAGTTGAATGACCGCAACCTGCAGGCCGCCGCCGGCCTCGGCATCATCGGGCAGAATGCGGCTCAGCCAGGTGCCCCAGCCAACCGGTGCGGCGGTTCCAAGAAAACCCCAGCCGACAAGGGCGGCGACGACTGGACGTTCCGCTTCGCCAAAGACGACCATGGAGAGCGCGATACCGGCCATCATCATCGGAATGACCACAAGAATGCTGAAGAGACGGCGTTGCAGCAGTCGACCGATGACCCATGTTCCAACCGCCCCGGCCAATCCCATAATCAGCAGCAGCAGTGACAGCACCGTGATTTCGACCCGCGTGATCTGTTCGAGAAAGGGCCGCAGATAGGTGAAAAGTGCGAACTGGCCCATGAATAACAGCAGGATCGCGATCATGCCCGCTGCGACGGCTGGACGTCCAAGCAGCCTGAAGACATTCGTGGATGCGCGGTCGCGCCGCGGCGGGAGTTCCGGCAGGACGATCCATTGCCATAGGAGTGCAAGCAGGCCGATCGGCACGACAAGAAAGAAGGCGCCGCGCCAGCCGATATAGGCGCCCAGCAGGCTGCCGAGCGGGGCGGAAACCGTTGCCGCAACCGCATTGCCGGCATTCAGCAGGGCAAGCGCCTTCGGCACCTGAGCATGGGAAACGAGACGCATCACGATGGCGGTGGACATTGACCAGAAGCCGCCGATCGAAATGCCGAGCAAGGCGCGGCCAAGCATCAAAACCGGGAAAGACAGTGCAAGGGTGACCACGATCCCGGACAATATCAGCAGCGCCGTCAGGCCGAGCACGACAACGCGCCGGTCGAGCCGCCGGGTCAGGCCGGCAATGAACAGGCTGGTGATGACCGCAAAGATGCCGGAGACGGAGATCGCCTGCCCCGTATTACCTTCCGAAACACCGAGATCGGCGGCGATCGGCGTCAGCAGGCTGACGGGCATGAATTCCGAAGCGATCAATACGAAGGCGCAGAGCGTCATGCAAAGCACGGCGCTCCATGCCGCGCGCCTGCTGCCCATCTCTTCGTCATAAGTGAGTGCCATTCGCCCAGATCCCACTAAAATCCCGGTTTCTTTCAATGGCGGCAAGATATTGCCGGGCGACTTTGCGGACAATCCGTGCTAATCCGCATGAACTTATCGAAATTCAATATTAATCAGGGAGGTTTGATGCAGCGAGAGGACATGAAGAATCTCCTCTGGTTCATGGAGGTTGCTAAAGAGCGGAGCTTCACAAAGGCTGCGGCAACGCTTGGAACATCGCAGTCGACATTGAGCTACACAATCAAGCAGCTGGAAGCCCGGCTGGGCGTGCGGCTCCTGACGCGGACGACACGCAGCGTGGCCACCACGGAAGCCGGCGAGCGCCTGTTTTTGTCCATCGCTCCGCGATTTCAGGGGATCGAGGCGGACCTGGCGAACCTCGTCGCCTTTCGTGAAAAACCCTCAGGCACCGTGCGCCTCACATTGTCCGATCACGCCCTGCAAACGACCGTCTGGCCGAAGCTGAGCCGCGTGCTCACCAACTATCCTGACATCCATGTCGAACTCTATAGCGACAATGGCATGCGCAATATTGTCGAGGAACGCTTCGATGCCGGCGTGCGACTGGGCGAGAGCGTCGACAGGGACATGATTGCCGTCAGGATCGGTCCGGACTGGCGTCTCCGGGCCGTGGCTTCGCCGGACTACTTCGCCAGACACGGCGTCCCTGCCACACCCCAGGATTTGGTCGGCCATGTCTGCATCAATACGCGTCAAGCTACCTGGGGTGGATTTTACACCTGGGAGTTTGAAAAAGACGGGCGGGAACTGCGGGTCAGAGTTGACGGGCAACTCAGCTTCAACTCATCGATCTCCCAGATCGACGCGGCGATGAAAGGCTACGGGATTGCATATGTTCCGGAAGACCTTGTCGAGGCGCACATCGCCGAGGGGAGATTGCAGGCGGCTCTGGACAATTGGAGCGCGCCCTTCACCGGCTATCACCTCTATTATGCCAGCAGGCGTCAGATGTCTCCGGCAATGAAGGTAATAATCGACGCCCTGCGCCATCATGCCTGATACCGGGGATTGAGTCTTACCAGGTCAGCTGGGTCAAACCAAACCAGCCCGTCATTGATGGCGGGTCATCGCGCGTTGGACACACGTTTTCCCCCATAGACACATCGCCGAATCATCGCTCGACCCGTGCCCGCCCGTCCGAAGCATTGCCGTGGCCCGGAAACCGGAATAACAGCTTCCGTTTCAAAAAAAACAACTACACGGCACCCGAAATAAAGGCGACAAAGCAAAGCATTGTCCGATTCTGGCAGCCGTTACATAGGTGGGTCAGCTCCCGGCAAGAATCGCGGGACAGTTTTAGACGAAAATAACGGTCAAACCCTTGCGCTCTCGCCCCTCCAAACGGATACTACTTATCCGGGAGCGGTCACGTCTGATTGCCCGCAGTGGAAGCTGATCGAATCGATAGTTAGCTTCGTAATTTTATACTCTATAAGACTCTAAGATACGCAAACATCAAGAATAAAATGCACCGCCTCCAAATATTAACTAGGCTTTAAATGTTGGCCTGATATGACACGCACGTCGCGAAAATCTTAAGCGGCAGAAATTATTAAGCGGCATTCGCACAAGCTAGCGTGGAAAATCCGGGCCCCCTTCTCCGGCTCGAATTGCATGATGCGTTTCCAGCGCAGGTTCACATGAGCCATGTTCTCCACAATTTCGCTTTATTTGCGGATGTCGGACCGCTGTCATCACGGGCAGTGTCTGGCAGCAGATAGGCGTGACCAGTCGCCATCCGGTAAAGGACACGTTCATGACTTCGATTCTCTCCTCACTGTCTGCTGTGCAGATTTCCAAGCTTTCCACCTCCACGATCGCCAGCCTAACCTCGGAAGACGTGAATGCGCTGGACAGCACCAAGATCAAGGCCCTCTCGTCGTCTCAGATCGCTTCTTTGAGCACAGATAACCTTGCTCTTTTCAGCTCTGAAGATCTCCGGGCCATTTCGGTAAGCGCCTTCAAGGGCCTGACGCTGACCCAGATCGCAAAGCTGAGCTCCGCTCAGATCAGCGGCCTGTCGGCGTCTCAGGTTACGGCGCTTTATACCAGCCAGATCGACGCCCTCTCGACCGACCAGATCAAGGCTCTCAACTCGGCTCAGGTCGCCGGTCTCAGCTCCGCACAGGTTGCGACCCTGAACAGCAGCGAACTGGCACTCTTCTCCTCCGACGAGATCAAGGCCATCAGCGCCAACGCCATCGCCGGCCTGTCCGCAGCAGCGCTTGCTGCTCTCAGCACCGAAAACGCCGCCGCCCTGACAAAGTCTCAGATCGCCGCCCTGTCTTCGACGCAGCTTAACGCCCTGTCCTCCGATAGCCTTGCCACCTTCTCCGCCGACGAGATCAAGGCCATCAGCACCAAGCTCCTCGCCGGCCTCGACGTCACCAAGCTGAGCACCGGCAACGTCGCCGCCCTGAGCAGGACGCAGATTTCGGCGCTTTCCTCGGCACAGTTCGCAGCCCTGTCGACGGACCAGATCAAGGCCCTCAACTCCGATCAGGTCGCCGGTCTCAGCTCCGCTCAGGTCGCAACCCTGAACAGCAGCGAGCTGGCATTGTTCTCGACCGATGAAATTAAGGCCATCAGCGCCAATGCTGTCGCCGGCCTTTCCCTGGCTGGTCTCGGCACTGAAAACGCCGCCGCCCTGACCAAGACGCAGATCGCCGGCCTGTCTTCGACACAGCTGAACGCCCTGTCTTCCGAGAGCCTTGCCACTTTCTCCACCGATGAAATCAAGGCGATCAGCACCAAGGCCCTCGCCGGCCTCGACGTCACCAAGCTGAGCACCGGAAACATAGCCGCCCTGAGCAGAACACAGGCCGCAGCACTGTCCTCCGCACAGTTTGCAGCCCTGTCGACCGACCAGATCAAGGCCCTCAACTCCGATCAGGTTGCAGGCCTCAGCTCCGCGCAGGTTGCGACCCTGAGCAGCAGCGAGTTGGCACTCTTCTCGACCGACGAGATCAAGGCGATCAGCGCTAACGGCATTGCCGGTCTTTCCGCAGCAGCGCTCGCTGCTCTCAGCACCGAAAATGCCGCTGCCCTGACAAAAACGCAGATCGCTGGCCTGTCTTCGACGCAGCTCAACGCTCTGACTTCCGATAGCCTTGCCACCTTCTCCACCGACGAGATCAAGGCCATCAGCGCCAGAGCCCTTGCCGGCCTCGACGCCAGCAAGCTGAGCACCGGCAACGTCGCCGCCCTGAGCAGAACACAGGCAGCGGCCCTGTCCTCGGCACAGTTCGCAGCCCTGTCGACCGACCAGATCAAGGCCCTCAACTCCGATCAGGTCGCCGGCCTCAGCTCCGCGCAGGTCGCGACCCTCAGCAGCGCTGAACTGGCTCTGTTCTCGACCGATGAAATCAAGGCGATCAGCGCTAACGCCGTTGCCGGCCTTTCCGCAGCAGCGCTCGCTGCTCTCAGCACCGACAATGCCGCTGCACTGACCAAGACGCAGATCGCCGGCCTGTCTTCGGCACAGCTCAACGCCCTGACTTCCGATAGCCTTGCCACCTTCTCGACCGATGAAATCAAGGCCATCAGCACCAAGGCGCTTGCCGGCCTCGATGTCACCAAGCTGAGCACCGGCAACGTCGCCGCCCTGAGCAAAACGCAGATCACGGCACTCTCCTCGGCACAGTTCGCAGCGCTGTCGACCGACCAGATCAAGGCCCTCGGCTCGGAGCAGGTCTCCGGTCTTAGCTCCGCTCAGGTCGCGACCCTGAGCAGCGCCGAACTGGCTCTGTTCTCGACCGACGAAATCAAGGCCATCAGCGCCAATGCTGTCGCAGGCCTTTCCCTGGCTGGTCTCGGCACTGAAAATGCTGCCGCGCTGACCAAGACGCAGATCGCCGGCCTGTCTTCGACGCAGCTTAACGCTCTGTCCTCCGACAGCCTTGCCACCTTCTCGACCGACGAGATCAAGGCCATCAGCACCAAGGCGCTTGCTGGCCTCGACGTCACCAAGCTGAGCACCGGCAACGTCGCCGCCCTGAGCAAAGCACAGGCAGCAGCGCTCTCCTCTGCACAGTTCGCAGCCCTGTCGACCGATCAGATCAAGGCCCTCGGTTCCGAACAGGTATCCGGTCTCAGCTCCGCTCAGATTGCGACCCTGAGCAGCGCCGAACTGGCTCTGTTCTCGACCGACGAGATCAAGGCCATCAGCGCCAACGCCATCTCCGGTCTTACCCTGGCCGGTCTCGGCACTGAAAACGCCGCCGCTCTGACCAAAACCCAGATCGCCGGCCTGTCTTCGACGCAGCTTAACGCTCTGTCCTCCGACAGCCTTGCCACCTTCTCGACCGACGAGATCAAGGCCATCAGCACCAAGGCTCTCGCCGGCATCGACGCCACCAAGCTGAGCACCGGCAACGTCGCCGCCCTCAGCAAAGCACAGGCGGCAGCGCTCTCCTCGACGCAGTTCGCAGCCCTGTCGACCGACCAGATCGCAGCTCTCAACTCCGATCAGGTCTCCGGCCTCAGCTCCGCGCAGATCGCGACCCTGAACAGCACTGAACTGGGCCTCTTCTCGACCGACGAGATCAAGGCCATCAGCGCCAATGCCATCGCAGGCCTTTCCACCGCTGCCATCGCTGGTCTCAGCAGCAGCCAGGCCGGTGCGCTCTCGGCCCAGCAGCTGAAGGTCATGAACGATGCACAGGTCGAGGCGGTCATCAAAGCCTACAAGGCAGTATAAGCCTTAAACGACCCGACAAAACCTACGACGCGGCTCAGGCCGCGTCGTAACATTTTAATTGCAGAATGCCCCAGAGGACATTCAGTATCCGTCATGGCAAAAATATCCGTCATCATCCCGGCCTACAACATGGCCAGTCTTATCGGCGAGACACTCGACAGTGTTCTGCGCAATGAAACCGATATGGATATCGTCGTCGTCGACGATGCCTCCACCGACAATACCTGCGACATCGTCGAGCAATACATCGCGCGGCACGCCAATATAAGGCTGATGCGCAGCGAAACGAACACCGGGCCGGGCGTTGCCCGCAACAGGGCGCTGGCGACCATCGACAGCCAATATTGCCTGTTTCACGATGCTGACGACCTCCTGCATGAGGGAGCCGTCGATACCGTTCTGCCCTTGATGGATGAGACGAATATCGATGTCGCCGCATTCAGATATAGCGTGCTGAGAACGGCCGATGGCCCTGCCGGCGAAATGCCGCCTATCGACAAGAATATCTGGGATAGCGTCCTCGGCAGCCGCGACAGCGCAATGATCGACCTCGACTCGACCGCGCAATTCCTGGTGACGATCAATTACCCATGGAACAAGATACTGCGGACATCTTTCATTCGCCGGACGAACTGGCGTTTCTCCACGGCGCGGATCAACGAAGATATCCTGCCGCATTGGGCGGCCTATATGAATGCCGGACGGTTTCTGGCCATTAACACCAGCCTGACAACACACCGCCTCGTCCCGGGGCGGGAGCAGCATACGAGCACGTTCGACGAGCGCCGGCTTGAGATGTTCGCGGCGCTGAAAGACATCGAGAAGCTTTTCCTGGACAATCCGATCTTCAGGGCAAAATATTACCCGATCTTCATCGTCTTCAAGGCGGGTTTGCTGGAATGGGCGGCCAAGCAGATGCGGCAGGACCTGCACGGTCTTTTCCGCGAATATGTCGCACATTCATATCAATACTTTACAGATGAAGACTTCGACAGTGTCTATCGGATCAACCCGTCGATCGCGCTGGCGAGCTACAGGATGAAATACTCTCATCGCTAGACATGAGAGCGACCCTTACTGCGGCATGACAGCATCAATCTCTCGGAAGCCGACGCCTGATCGGGAGGAAACTTCCCTCGGCCACGCCACCGGCTGATCCGGGCAAGCAACCCCGCTTCAAACACATCCAGCCACAGGCAAGTTACCTGCGATAGCTAAGGACGGCCCATCAACAGGCTGTTCTTATCTTCGACCCTTTGTCGCTTGCCGCAGGATGTCATGACCGCCAATCCCGTCTCACCTTCAAACGACGCCGCCGCTCCCAGCGCCCTTGATCTTGCGCGGAACCAACGGATGAGTCTCATGGATCTGCTGAGCGTAACCGAAGCGCTCAGTGCCGCCGGTCAGCGAGCCGCGGCTGCGGAACTCTACAAGACCTGGGTTGCGTTCAACGACAACAATCCCGTCATTCATCTTGCCTATTTCAACTATGCCGTTGCGCTCAGCCAGCTTGGCGACCGTGCGGGCGCTGTGCAGGCGTTCCGCGCCTGTTTGAAGGCCAATCCGCAATTCGCTCCCGGTTACATCAATCTCGGTCGTGTCCTCGAAGATAGCGGGTTGATCGGTCAGGCCGTGGAACAGTGGTCGCATTATGCCGAAACGACGAAGCACCTCGACGCCGAAGCGATTGGCCACCGGCATATGGCCCTGCAGAACATCGGCCGGGTTCTCGAAGGCGCCGGAAAGCTCGAGGACGCTGAAACCGCTCTGCTGCAGGCATTCGAGCTGCGGCCGGAATTGCCGGAGGCAGGCCAGCACTGGGTGTCGTTGCGGCAGCGCCAGTGCAAGTGGCCGGTGCTTGCTCCTTCAAACCACGTCCCCGCCCGCAAGATGCTCGATGCGATGTCCTCGCTGACGCTGAGCTGCTATGCCGACGATCCGATGTTCCAGCTGGCCAAGGCATATCGCTACAGCAAAACGGTGGTCGGCACGCGGCCGGACCTCAGCCGTTTTCCGCGCAGGTCGCCGAAGCTAAAATCCGGAACCGGTGAGCGGCTGCGCGTCGGTTACCTATCGTCGGATCTTCGCGATCACGCCGTGGGCTTCGCTCTCTGCGAGGTTCTGGAGTTGCATGACAAGGACAGCCTTGAGGTCTTCGCCTATTATTGCGGTAATGTCCGCAACACGGACAGCACGCAGGAGCGGATCAAGGCAGCAGTCCATTGCTGGCGGGATATCCACGGCCTGGACGATGCCGCAGCGGCATCGCAGATCATCTCCGACGAAATCGATATTCTGATCGACGTGAACGGCTACACCAAGGACGCGCGCACGAAGATTTTCGCCTATCGCCCCGCGCCGGTCATCGTCAGTTTCTGCGGTTACCCCGGATCGATGGGAAGCCCGTTCCATCAGTACCTGATTTCGGACGGTTACATGATCCCGCCGGAGAACGACATCTATTACTCCGAAAAGGTCCTGCGTATCGCCTGTGACCAGCCGCTCGACCGCAAGCGGCCCATCGCCGCCCGGCCAAGCCGGGCCGAGGTCGGATTGCCGGAAGATGCGTTCGTCTATGCCAGCTTCAACGGCATGCAGAAGATTACCGAAAGCTGCTTTGCGCGATGGATGACGATCCTGTCGCAGACGCCGGGCAGCCTGTTGTGGCTGCTGGCGGGCGATGAAGACGTCAATCAGCACCTGCACGCCATCGCAGAAAAAAGCGGCGTCTCACCTGACCGGCTCGTCTTTGCGCCGAAGGTTCCGAACCCGCAGCACATCGCCCGTATCGGCGTTGCCGATCTGTTTCTGGACACGTTCCCCTATGGCGCTCACTCCACGGCCGCGGACGCCATAACATCCGGCCTGCCCGTCCTCACCATGTCCGGCAAGACATTTGCGGCGCGCTTCTGCGGCAGCATCGTCACCGCAGCGGGTGTTCCGGAAATGATTTGTTCTTCGCCGGAAGACTATGTCGCCCGCGCCATCGGCTTCGAACGCGACCGGAAGAAGCTTCTGGAGGTCAGAGAATCGATCGCCCGGCAGCGGGATACCAGCGTATTGCGGGATATTCCCGCTCTGGCGCGCCGTCTGGAAGAGCTGTTCTGGCAAATGCAGGGCGAATGCGAACGCGGCGAGACGCCGGTGCCGGATCTCAGCAATCTCGATCTTTATTACGAGCTAGGCGCGGAATCCGTGTTCGAGAACGTGGAGTTCGAAGACGAGCAGAGCTATCGCAATCGCTATCTCAAGAAACTCGCCCAGTGGCACGACTATTCGCCAATTCCCTATGACAATCGCCTCTGGCGGAAACCGGATAACTGAGCACGCGATAGTCTCAACCGGCCGGGGCATGCGCTGCACGGCACCTCTTCGATGCAAATCTCGACCGCCCGCCGGGCGACATATGAACGGGACTGATTGCCAATGTTCGCGGACGAAAGAATTGTGATTGTGGGCGCCGGGCTTTCCGGCGCGGTCATCGGCCGGGAACTGGCGCTGGCAGGCCACAGGGTCGATATCGTCGATGCCCGCGATCACATTGCCGGCAATTGCCACACCGAACGCGACGGTGAGACCGGCGTTATGGTGCATGTTTACGGTCCGCATATTTTCCACACCGACGACAAGGAAGTCTGGGACTATGTGAACGGCTTTCAGACATTCATGCCTTACAAGAACCGGGTCAAAACGACGAGCGGCGAGCGCGTCTATTCGCTGCCGGTCAATCTGCACACGATCAACCAGTTCTTCGGCAAGAATTTCCGGCCCGATGAAGCCAGAGCCTTCATCGAGGAAAAGGCCGACAAGTCGATTACCGATCCACAGACTTTCGAGGAGCAGGCGCTGCGCTTCGTCGGCCGCGATCTCTATGAGGCCTTCTTCAAGGGATACACCGAGAAACAATGGGGCTGCTCGCCGACGGAACTGCCGGCCTCGATCCTGAAACGCCTGCCCGTGCGCTTCAACTATGACGACAACTACTTCTTCCACAAATATCAGGGCATGCCGGAAACCGGCTATACCGACATGATCGAACGCATCCTCGATCATCCGAACATCAGCGTCAAACTTGGCACACATTTCCAGCGCGCCGAAGCGCCGGCCTCTGCACACGTCTTCTATTCCGGTCCGCTCGACGGCTATTTCGACTTCGAATTCGGCCGTCTGGCATATCGGACGCTCAACTTCGAACGCTTCACCTATGACGGCGACTACCAGGGTTGCGCGGTGATGAATTATGGCGACGTTTCGGTGCCCTTTACCCGCATCACCGAACACAAGCACTTTTCTCCGTGGGAAGACCATGCCGGCTCCGTCTGCTACAGGGAGTTCTCCCATGAATGCGGCCCGCAGGACATTCCCTACTATCCCATCCGGCTGGTCGAGGACAAAGAACAGCTCGCCGAATATGTGGCGCGTGCCGAACGGGAAGCGTCGGTAACCTTTGTCGGGCGGCTCGGGACCTATCGTTATCTCGACATGGATGCGACCATTCGCGAGGCGCTCGATACCGCCCGGCTCTATCTCGCCCGGCGAGCGGAGGGCGCTCCCATGCCGGCATTTCTGCATTCACCCGTTTGAGCCGGATACGTTCGTTCTCTTCCATGAATGCAGGCAATTAACGCTCCGGCGGGCGAAGCGTAGCAACTTCAGGTTCAGGCAAGCCCGATTGCGTACTCAACATCTGAAAAATGGTGGACCTGAGTAACCGATGCCCCTCCGGGGGCTCGGGCGGAAAATCCACCTGTTGGGCCTGGACTTTAGGATTTTTCAGACATGACGTCGATCATCTCTTCCCTGAACGTCAATCAGATCAGATATCTTTCGACAGAGGCGGTCGCAGCCTGGACAACCGACGACGTGGCGTCGCTTTCCACAACGCAGATCAAAGCGCTCTCGTCGGCCCAGATCGCGGCACTGGATGTGGAGGATGTCAAAGTCCTCAACTCACAACAGTTGAGCGCCATTTCGCAGGGCGCCATCGTTGGCCTGACGCTGGATCAGCTCAATATTCTCGATCAGTACGCCATCAAAAGCCTGAATTCGAGCCAGATTTCTGCGCTCACCACCACGCAGCTCCATGCCCTGACGACGGAACAGGCGGAGGCTTTGACCTCGTCTCAGGTGCGCGCCCTCAATGCGACGCAAATTGCCGCGCTGAGCGCGGAAGATATAGCGACATTCTCAACCGCCGACATCGCCGCAATCACGAGCAAAGCCATGCCGGGCTTGAGCACGGAGGTGATCGCAGGGCTGACCCCGGATCAGATCGCGGCCCTGAGCACGAGCGCCGTTGCGAGCCTGACGACCGACCAGATCGCGGTCCTGAACCCGGATCAGGCCGAAGCCCTGTCGCCGGCGCAGGTCAAAGTGCTGAGCTCGATGCAACTCGCTGCTCTCGGCACGGACGATATAGCGACATTCTCGACTGCCGACATCGCGGCGATTACCGTCAAGGCCATGCCGGGCCTCAGCACCGAGGCAATCGCAGCGTTTAGCCCGGATCGGATCGCCGCCCTCAGCGCAAGCACGATTGCCGGTCTGACGATCGACCAGATCGAAACCCTGAGCACCGCCCAGATCGCCGCATTGACGACGGCGCAGATTGCCGCACTCAAGACGACGCACATTGCCGCCTTAAGCACCAGCCAGGTCGAAGCCCTGTCGCCGGAACAGGTGAGGTCGCTGAGCGCGGCGCAATTCGTGGCCTTAAGCGCGGAAGACATCGCGACATTCTCAACCGCCGATATCGCGGAGATCACCGGCAAAGCCATGCCCCGTCTGGGCACGGAGACGATCAGCACGCTTACCAAGGAGCAGATCGCCGCATTGACGACGGCCCAGATGAACGCCCTCGGCGTAGCGCAGTTCCAGGCCTTGAGCGCTGCTCAGATCGAGGCCCTGTCAACCGCTCAGATTGCCGCCCTCAGCACCGGCGTGGTCGCAAACCTGATAGCCGACCAGATCGAAGCCTTCAGCACCCAGCAGGTCGAGGCCCTGTCCTCGGCACAGGTGAAGTTACTGAGCTCGATCCAGCTTGCGGCCCTGAGCGCCGAGGATATAGCAACATTCTCGACCGCCGATATCGCGGCGATCACCGGCAAAGCCATGTCCGGCCTGAGTGCGGACGCAATCGCGGCGCTGTCCACCGCCCAGATCGCCGCCCTGACCACCAGCGCCATTGCCGGCCTGACGGCCGATCAGATCGAAGTTCTGAGCACCGAGCAGGTCGAGGCCCTGTCTCCGACGCAGGTGAAGTCCCTGAGTTCAGCGCAGCTCGCAGCCCTGAGCATCGAGGACCTGGCGACATTCTCGACCGCCGATATCGCAGCGATCACGAATAAAGCCATGTCGGGCTTGAACACCGATGTTATCGCGGCCTTCACCACGGCTCAGATCGGCGCTCTCACCACCAGCGCCATTGCCGGCCTCACCTCCGATCAGATCGAAGCCCTGAGCGGCAATCAGGTCAGCCTTCTATCCACCGCGCAGATCAAGGCGTTGAGCTCGGTTCAGGTCGCCGCCCTGGGCAACGATGTGGCCGCCCTGTCCACCAGCCAAACGGCCATGTTGAGCACATCGGGTATCAAGGGCCTGACCAGCGATCAGGTTGCGGCCCTCAGCATCGATCAGTTCGCGGCCCTGACCACGGCCCAGATCGCGGCTTTCGGCTCGGGGCAGATTGCGGCATTGAGCACGGACAATATAGCATCGCTTTCCGTGGCCCAGCTTGCGGCAATGAGCACCTCCGGCATCCTGGGACTTTCGACCGGTCAGATCGCCGCCCTCAGCACCGATCAGGTTTCCAAGCTGTCGACCAAGCAGATGGCGCGGTTGAGCGCGGCACAAATTGCCACCCTCGGCACAGACGACATAGCCGCTCTTTCGACAGCCCAGATCGCCTCCCTGAGCGCTGCGGGCATTACGGGACTAAGCGCGCAGCAGCTGGCGACCCTCACCACCAGCCAGGCCGAAGCCTTGACGAGCGCGCAGATCGTCAATCTCGGCTCCACACAGATTTCGCAGCTGGGGACGGACGATCTGGCGAAATTCACGACCAAGGACATCGCCGCGATCACGTCCAGCGCAATCGCAGGACTGTCGGCAGAAACCCTCGCTTCCCTGACGACAGCCCAGATTGCCGCCCTGAATGTACAAAGCATCGGTGCGTTGAGCACCGCGCAGATCGCCGCCTTGAGTATCGCCCAGGTCGAAGCCTTGACCACCGCCCAGGTCGGCGCGCTCAGCTCGAAACAGATCGCCGCCTTGAGCGCGGATAACATTGCGACATTCTCGACCAAGGATATCGCCGCGATCAGTTCCAGTGCGATCGCCGGATTGTCGGCAGAGACCATCGCCTCCCTGACGACAGCGCAGATTGCCGCCCTGAACGTGCAAAGCATCGGTGCGTTGAACACCGCGCAGATCGCCGCCCTCAGCACCGCGCAGGTCGAGGCCTTGACGAGTGCTCAGGTAAGCGCTCTCAGCTCGACGCAGGTAGCGGTCCTGAGCGCGGAGGATATGGCGACGTTCTCGACCAAAGACATTGCCGCCCTCAGTTCGAATGCCATCCCGGGCCTGTCCGCGCAAACCATAGCGTCGCTGACCACGGCCCAGGTCGCAGCGCTGAGTACGGCTGGCATTGGTGGGCTGAGCACCGGACAGGTCGCAGCACTGACAGGCGATCAGGTGGACGCCCTGACCAGTACCCAAATCGCGGCACTCACCTCCAAACAGGTTGCGGCCTTGAGCGTGGCTGACATCGCCTCGCTGTCAGCAGCCCAGATAGCCGCCCTCAGCACGGCGGGCATAACGGGCCTGACCACTGACCAGATCGCGGCCCTCGACACCGCGCAGGTCGAGGCTTTGACCGATACACAGGTCGGTGCTCTCAGCTCGAAACAGATTGCGGTCTTGGGCACGGACGACATGGCAACGTTCTCGACCAAGGACATTGCCGCGATCAGTTCAAATGCCATCCCGGGCTTGTCAACGGAGACCATAGCGTCGCTGACCACGGCCCAGGTCGCAGCCTTGAGTGCGGCTGGCGTTGGAGGGCTGAACACCGGGCAGGTCGCAGTCCTGACAAGCGATCAAGTCGACGCCCTGATCAGTATCCAGGTCGGCGCCCTCACCTCCAGACAGGTTGCCGCCCTCAGCGTGGCCAGCATCGCCTCGCTTTCGGCAACCCAGATAGCCGCTCTCAGCACGGCGGGCATAGCGGGCCTGACCACCGATCAGATCGCCGCTCTCAACACCGCTCAGGTCGAGGCCTTCACCAGTGCTCAGATCGGCGTCCTCAGCGCAAAACAGATTGCGGCCCTCAGCGCCGGTGGCCTTGATACATTCACTGCCGCCGAGCTGGCTGTCATCAGCTCGAGTGCGATCTCGGGCCTGTCGACAGCGGCGATCGCTTCGCTGACGACGGCGCAGATCGCAGCCCTCGGCGCGGCGGCGGTACCCGGCCTGACCACCGCCCAGATCGCGGCCCTCGGCACCGGTCAGGTAGATGCCCTCACCAGCGCCCAGATCGCCGCCCTCACCTCCAAGCAGGTTGCGGCTCTGAGCGTCGCCAGTATCGCCTCGCTCTCGGCAGCCCAGATAGCCGCCCTCAGCACGGCGGGTACGGCGGGCCTGACCACCGATCAGATCACGGCCCTCGACACCCTTCAGGTCGAGGCCCTGACCAGCAGTCAGATCGGCACTCTCAGTTCGAAACAGATCGCGGCCCTCAGCGCCGGCGATCTCGATACATTCACTGCCGCCGAGCTGGCCGCCATCAGTTCGAATGCGATCTCGGGCCTGTCGACAGCGACCATCGCCTCGTTGACGACCGCTCAGATCGCCGCGCTCGGCGCGGCGGCAATACCGGGCCTGACCACGGATCAGATCGCGGCTCTCGGCACCGATCAGGTAAGCGCGCTGACCAATGCCCAGATCGGCGCCCTCACCTCCAAACAGGTTGCGGCCCTGAATACGGCCGACATCGCCTCCCTTTCCGTCAGCCAGATAGCGGCTCTGGACGCCAAGGCGATTGCAGGCCTTGGCAGCGCACAGACCGGCGCGCTGAACATTGAACAGGTCCAGACATTATCCACCCGGCAGATAGCATCGCTGAATTCGGATGCACTCAAGGGCCTGTCCGCGGAGATGCTGGAGACCTTCTCGACGGAGGAACTCGCGGCTATCGGCTCAAGCGCGATAAAGGGACTGTCCACGGACTTTATCGCCGCTCTTTCCACCGCCGAGGTTGCGGCCCTGAGCACGGCTGGCGTCGCCGGATTGACCGGCGATCAGATCAATGCCCTCGGCAAGGACCAGATCGAAGCACTCTCCACCAGCCAGATCGCTGCATTGAGTTCGGCTGGACTTGCGGGATTGACGGCGGATGATCTGGATACATTCTCGACCGGGGAACTCGCCGCCATCAGTTCGACGGCGATAAAGGGACTGTCCGCCACGGTCGTGGCCTCCCTGTCTTCTCAGGAGATCGCCGCTTTGACGACAGGCCAGGTGGCTTCGCTGAGCTACGGTCAGGTCGCGGCCATGGGGTCCGCGCAAATCGGAGCGCTGTCACTGTCACAGGTCAGCGTCCTCAACGCGCTGCAGGCAGCCGCGCTTGGCGGCGACGACCTGACGGCATTTTCCACCGAACAGATCATCAGCCTGAGTTCGAGCGCGATCTCGGGATTGGGCACCGGTACGCTCGCTGCCCTGACGGCATCCCAGGCGGCAGCCTTCACGCCAGGTCAGGTCGCCGCCATGACATCGGCGCAGGTTACGGCCTTGAACAGCGCCAAGACCACCAACAGCTCTGTCCAGGATATCGCCTCCCTGATCTCAACCACCGATGAGACGACTTCGACCCAGGACAGCGCGACCAGCACCTCAGTGGAGGCTTCGAGTGAAACGCAGGAGGCGTCCGACGTCGCTGCAACCATTTTGTCCTATCTGGACGTCTGACTTTAGCCTGCGAATAGAGGGAAATAACCGGGCCGGGATAGCTGCCATCGCCTGATGGCAGCTGCCATTTCGCCGGCTCATCAACGCCGCGTCAGTGTGCGTTCAGACCGGGGCCGGGCTGCTCGTCACTGGCGCAAGGCTCCGTGCGATTTCTCCGGCAACGAAGATCGCGTGCTCGGTAACCTGGGGCAGGCCCATCAGCTCACCGAAGGTTCCGCGCGCCAGCGGACCGCCGATCAGCAGCGTTTCAATGGTCTGGCCGCGGCTGTCGATGGCGCGCGATCGCTCGTCGCAGTGGATGCCAAGCCCTGTCGGGCAAAAGGTCAGAAGACCCGCCTGCTCCAGACCGGAAAGAAAAGCCTGCGATTTCAGAATTCCACCATGGGCGGGACCGGTCGTCACGATAATCGCATCGACGTCGAGCCGCGCGATGTCCCTTTTGCCACGAAACCGCAGATCGACATGCAACGAACCGTCTTCGCCAGCCTTTGCGGACACAAGCGATCCGGCGACGATCTGTAGCTGGCCCGAAATTATGGCCTCATCCAGAAGTTTCTCCACCTGCGGCGCGATCCTGAACCGGTGCGCGTCCCAGAAGGGCCGCAGCCACCGCACCACCCTTCGCTTTTCGATCAGCGGAAGGTTCCGCCATATGTCGCGTCCCTGCAGGCGAACGGCGTCCAGAACGCCATGCCAGCTCGCACCGCCCGCTTGCGACACTCGCACAGCCTCTCGAATCCGCCGTAGCAGTTCCGACGCGCTTTTGGACGGCGGATCGACAAAATCGCCGTAGGGTTCCTGCGGCAAGGCCGGATGGCCACGCGACCGCAAGCCGCGGCGCGACAGCGAAACGACCCGCGCATGATGGCCGCGCCGGTGGAGCGCGGCAAAGGCATCAGCCGCGGTCAAGCCATTGCCGACGATCAGAATGCGGTCACCCGCGACGATATTTTCCAGCGCAGCGTCCGCATTCAAGTCCGCCACCAGTTTCGGATGACCGGCAAGCGGTTTCAACACCTGCGGAAGCGCCGGCGGCGGATGGCTTGTCGCAACCACCACGATGTCCGCGAAGTGGCTATCGCCGTCTGCGGTTTGCAACTCCCAGCCATCCGCATGGCGGGCCACATGTTCCACCGTGCTGCGCCTGTGCTCAACGATGCCAGCATCCAGCAAAGGCGCGATTTCGGCCGCGACATAGGCGCCGAAGACCCTGCGTTGCGGATAGGCCTGCCCATCAGGCAAAACCGCTGCTGCATCGCCCGCAAGCGCGTTCGACCTGTCGAGATAATGGAGGAAATTATCCGGATCATCAGGATAAAGCGTCATGCGCCCGGCCGGTACGTTGATCCGGTTGGCCGGCTCCGGCGTGGAATAGGCAAGCCCCGCACCCAACACCGCTCTCGGCTCGAACACGACGATCCGCACATTTTCGAACGCCCCAGCGGCTCGATGGAGATGAAGGGCAATCGCTGCCCCGCTAAATCCACCGCCTATGATGGCGACAATGGCATTCTTCCGGCTCACTGACATTTCAACTCACGCGATCTCGGCGGCACGCCCCGAATAACGTCCAATTTTAGCAGCCGGGATGAAAAATTGACAGCGATGCGTGTCAGGCCGCGCAGGTTCGAACGCATGCGTCCAGTCCGGTTCGGCTGCGGCACTTTCGGCGGATCAGCGGCAAAGGCCGCCGCTCCACCTTTTCTGCCTGCGTTATTCGGCTGCAATCGCCGCGCTTTCTTCGGCCTCTTCAAGTGCGCGCACCAGCGGAATGACGTGCTTGCCGAAATACTCGACCTCCTCCTGGAAATGCAGGAAACCGAGCAGGATGAGATCGGCGCCGGCGCGCTTCAGGCGCACGATGCGTTCCGCCACCTGTTGGGGGGTGCCGATGAGGTTTGAGCGGAAACCGTCATTGTACTGAACGAGATCTTCGAAGCTGGATTTCGCCCAGTTGCCCTCTCCTTCCGGGGAGGCCTTACCGGCATTCTTCACCTCATGGCCAAAAGCGTTGACCGCTTCCGGATTGGCCTTCTCGATGATTTCGGCAAGCACGGCCTTTGCCTCTTCCTCCGTCTCACGCACGATGGCGAAAGCATTTACGCCGACCTTGACCGAATGATTGTTCTCAGCCGCCTTGGCACGGATGTCATCGACCTGCCTTGCGATCTCTTCCGCGGTGTTACCGTTGGTGAAGTACCAGTCGGAAACGCGGGCCGCCATATCGCGGGCTGCGCGCGAAGAACCGCCCTGAAAGATTTCAGGCTGCGGATCGATCGGCTTCGGCTTCAGGGAATAATTGTTGAAGCGATAGAAATCGCCGCGGAAGGTGAAGCTGTCTTCCGTCCAGATGCCGCGCAGTGCCCGGATGAACTCCTCCGAGCGGCGATAGCGCTCGTCGTGGTCGAGCCACGGTTCGCCAATGGCATGGAACTCGCCGCGAAACCAGCCGCTGACAATGTTGACCGCAACGCGACCATTGGTGAGGTGGTTAATCGTGGCGATCTGTTTTGCAGCGAGCGCCGGGTTCCACGGCCCCGGCAGAATGGCGGCGATGACCTTCAGCGTCTTTGTCGACTCCAGCAGGGAATGGCTGAAAGACACGGATTCATGCTGGAACTCGGCGCCGTAACCAGCCGTGAAGCGAATCTGGCTCAGCGCATAGTCAAAACCGCTCGCCTCAGCGATCTGCGCGAGCTTGCGGTTATAGTCGATGGTCCAGCTGGTGCGTTGCTCGATATTCGAGATGACGAGGCCACCGGAAACATTCGGTACCCAATAGGCGAATTTAACGGGCTCGGCTGTGCGTGCGGTCATGATAAATTCCTCTCTTGCAATCTCAGTTGGCAGCCGCTTCGCGTGAAACGACGGAAAGGGTCGGATGGTGATCGCCGCCACCAAGCGCTTTGGCGGGCAGAAGCTCGAACAGATCGGCGACGGCGCGCTCAATGCGCGCTTCGACGGCCGGGTTTGAAAGCGTGTATCCGGTAAAATCCGCCTCGACGGCATAAACCGTGGTCGGCACGGTGACAGCACCGAAGAAGCCAAACAGCGGACGGAACTGGTGTTCCAGCATCAGGCCATGCAGCGGCGAGCCGCCGGTCGCGGCAAGGATCACGCGTCGACCCTGCAGGGCACGGAAATCGACGAGATCGAATAAATGCTTGAGCGCGCCCGTATAGGAGGCGCGATAGACCGGCGAACCGACGACGAGCACATCGGCAGCCTCGACGGCATCGACAATCGCACGCCCGGCTTGGTCGAGCTCATCTGCGCGCAATGCCCGAAATAGAACCGGCGCGGCATCGGCAAGATCGATGAGGTCGGTTTCAACCTTCGCCGTCCGCCCGATCGCGGCAACAATTCGTTCAACGACATGCGCCGTGCGGGATGGCCGCTTCACGCTACCGGAAATGCCAAGGATCTTCATATCCGTTCGCCCTTCTTTTGTGTGTATTTTCTATGTTTTTAATAGGCTATCAAAGACGCTCATTCCAAAAGCCGCATATTTTGAGAAATGCTTTCGCGTATTTGGGCCAAAGCGCCGACTGTTTCACACGGGGCAAGGCGGTCGCTGCAAGTGCCGAAGGGGAAAGCACTCATGCCCTCAACGGGCGGATATTGCCAAAAAGCAGGACACCGGGGATCGGAGTCCAAAACCTCCGATCCCCGGTGCCAATATTTAGAGCGATGCTTTCAGCGCCTCAATTGAAGGCGACGTAAAGGCAGGGCAAGGATCAAAACTCCTCCCAGTTGTCGGGGGCGGTATTCAACGCGGCATTCCCTGAAAACGCCGCCCTTATCCTGCCGCCAAGCGCACGCGCGGGAGATGCTGCGGGCCTGTCGGCAACCGATGCCGTGCGCACGGGGACAGAAGCCTCGCCATAACCGCCTTCGGACAGTTTGAACTGTGCGATCAGCCCGTTCAGCGAAGACGCCTCGCGTGCAAGCCCGTGGCTGGCGGCCGTGCTTTCCTCCACCATGGCGGCGTTCTTCTGGGTGTCCTGATCCATCTGGTTCACGGCCGTATTGATCTGCTGAAGACCGGAGGATTGCTCCTGTGCCGATTCCGCGATGGCGGCGACGTGCCGGTTGATTTCCTGCACTTCCGTCACGATCAGTTCCAGCGCCTTGCCGGTTTCACCAACCAGCTGCACGCCCTGCTGAACCTGACCGTTGGATGTCGTGATCAGGTTCTTGATCTCCTTGGCCGCACCGGCGGAGCGTTGCGCCAGTTCGCGAACCTCCTGCGCAACGACGGCAAAGCCCTTGCCCGCCTCACCCGCACGGGCAGCTTCAACGCCGGCATTCAGCGCCAGAAGGTTCGTCTGGAACGCGATCTCGTCGATCACGCCGATGATGTTGGAAATCTCATTGGCGGATGTCGCGATCTGCTCCATTGCCGCGACGGCCTGCTGCACCACTTCTCCGGATTTTTCAGCGCCGACTTTAGCACGGCCGACGAGGTGACCCGCTTCCTGCGCCCGTTTCGTGGCGTCCTTCACCGTCGTGGTGATCTCTTCCAGCGCAGCCGCAGTCTCTTCAACGGCGGCAGCCTGCTGCTCCGTGCGCCTCGCCAGATCGTCCGCCGCAGACCTTATCTCGTTGGCGCCGGCGTCGATGCCGCGCGCGTTCTGCGCCACCTGGCTCAAGGTCGACTGCAACTGTTCCGCAGCCCGGTTGAAATCGCCGCGGATACCGTCAAGACCGGAAACGAACGGCTGAACGATCCGGTAAGTAACGTCGCCCTGGGCGATCTTCGAAAGGGCCGTGGCAAGATTGTCGACGGCAAACTGCACGTCGGCAGCTTCCCTGGCCTTCTGTTTCTCGCGCTCGATCCGGTCCTTTTCGGAAGTCGACCGGTTGGCCTCCGTTTCATTCTCAAGCCGGAGGCGTTCGATTGCGCTTTCGCGAAACGCCTGAACCGCAGCAGCCATCTGGCCGACTTCATCCCTGCGATCCATCCCGGAAATTTCGCTTGCCGTATCACCGGCCGCGAGCGACTCCATGCGCGCGCGAAGCCGCGCAATCGGGGTGGTGATGCCCCGGGAGGAAATGAGCAGGCCAAGTGCGATCACGGCCAGCGAAACGAGCGCGAGCGTAATCAGGCCCGTCCAGATCGTCGTATTGGTGCTGGCTGTAAGGCGTTCTCTCCCCTCATTCATCACCTGGATGAGCTGCTCATTGCCGGCGCTGATCTTTGGCGAGACTTCGGCAATTTTCCGAAGCACGTTGAGCGCCATCTGTTGCGCTTCAGCGCGTTGCCCTGCCTGCATGAGGGCGATGACCTGATTGCCGATCTCCTCGACTTCGACAACACCCTTGAGGATATCGCGGGCGGCATCCGTGCGCGCCGGCACCAGCTCCATGATCTTGTTCTGGCGTTCCTCGAGCTGCTTACGGTCGGCTCTGAAGGTCTTGACGGCAGCTTCGAAATCAGCGCTGGCCGGATCGTTAAGGCTGGCGCGAAGCATCTGCATGCCGAGTGCATTGAGGTTCCCGCTGGTTCTGGCGTTCAGAACCGCAGCAAGGGCCTCATGGCCGATGAAATCGCTATAGACGCTGTCGGTGCCTTTATATTGCAGGCTGACGTAGCTTATTCCGGAAAGCGACATCAGGCTCATCAGAGAGATGACAAAAACGACCTTCGTTTTTATCTTGGTATTGTTCAGGAAAGACATGAATGGCCTCAAGGCAAGCACTCCTCCAGCCGCCCTCTCGGGAGGCCGGGGAATATATAATGAAACATCGCGGGTAGCTGTTGCCCCTCCTCATAGGGCGACAAGCGGATGCCTTTTTCGAGCCGCCGCCGGGCGGGTCGTCATGGGTCCGCTTGTTCTACCGGCTCCGCCGATGAAACCTTGGAACCTGCGTATTTTAGATTTCACAAAATCACTAAATGAAGTGTTACCCGGGATAGGCAAGTGCTGACAATTCGCCGCGCCGCAGACCGGTTCGAGCATCGTTTTCAAGCCTGGCAGCAGCCGGTGCCGTTATGCAAACCTGTAACCTACGCGACAACGGCCGTGCCCGCTCGGGCAATCAGGCTATCATGCCTGCAATGGGCCGGGACTGGATCGTTCGGCCCGATAAAACGAAGCTGCAGATGAAGATGCAGCCGCGCCTGCAAACGCTCAAACAGCCGCTTGCAGGCGGAAGCGTTCCTGTCCTCCTCGCCGGTCAATTTGCCGACGAGGCGCATGAACCAGCCGTCATAGGCCTGCACATAAAGGAACCATCGTGTCGGGTCCGGCGCACCGGGCGGCGTGTCGCGGCAGAGCCAGATGGCATGCGCATGCTGAAACAGCGGATGAAGGGTGCCTTGCAGCAGGGTGAGTTCGGATGCTTCCAACCCGTGAGGATGGAGACCGGTATGGTTAGCGGCGGATCGGACGGCATCTTCGCTTGTCCACAGGCGGTCGGCGATCTGCCGATGCTGTTCTGCCGCCGGCCTGTCTCCCACTCGCAGGCAGAGTTCGCAGAGGTGGCGATGGAGCCGATACCTGGAGAAAGAGGGATTCCGGCCGATACGGTGCCACAAGGACATTGCTCCGTGTATGTCTCCGGCTTTCTCCATATCCTCTGCCCGTAGCTGTAGAAGCGTCGCCTCTTCAGGCGAATACCGCAATCCTTCCGCGATCGCCTCGGCGCGCAGCATGCCTGACGGATCGAATTTCTCTGAAAGCAGCGCCAGTTGCAGCCAGTCCTGCTCGTCGAACATCTGTTGTTCGCGACGCTGCAGGAGCCTTGAGAAGTCGCTGTGCTGACGGATATGCCAGTCTTTTGCGTCCTGCCAGCCTCGTGCGGCATTGTCGCGCCAGTCTGCATCAAGCCGTGCAGCGATGCCGGGGGCTTCTTCCCCCAACCATTCGGCGGCGGCGGAAGTCTCTTCGAGACGCCAGGGCAGATGATCGGGAAGCGGGCCTGCCGGATCAAACCCCGTCGCGGCAATGCGCTCCGACAAAACGGGATGGGTGCTATGACTATCCGGTTTCTGGCAGAGGTCTTCATGCAGCCAGACGGCCGCCTGCGCGCTATCTCGCGGGCGGCTGTTCTCCGGTTCCGCCAACATCAGGGCAAAGGGTCGCGCCTGGGCGATGTCATCCTTGTCTGCCCCGGCAAACATATCCCGCCAGAATTGGCTGGACAGGGCTCTTTGCCGCAATGTGAGAGCGATTTCCGTCTCAAATGCGATGTCGGCGCCGCAAACCGTGATCGCCCGAGCATCGGCAACCGCCTCGCAGCGACGGGAAAACTCCAGCGTCTCGCGCATCATGCTCGGCACATACCAGGCAAGAAACAATCTGAGCGGCGCGGTGACCAGCCGATGATTGCGCTCATGCAATTTACCGAGTGCCGCCCAGCGTTGGCGAGCCACATAGGCCCAGCGCGCGAAATGACCGTGCAACCGGGAAATATGGGCGTATTCATGCACGATGACGGCCGCGGCCTGCCGTCCCGTCAACAGGGCGAGAAGCGGCAGGCCGAGCACCAGAACATGCCTCGGCTGGCCGCCACGGGAGCCCGTCTGATAGATCGACGCGTTAAGCTCTGCATTGATATAGACGGCCGTGAAGGCTGGCGCATCGCAAGCGAGGCGCAGTCGTTCAAGCTCTTCGGCAAGGGCGGGAACCTTGTCGGCCTCCAGCAATATTCCATCCGAAACCGGTGGGGGCGGCACCGCCGCATAGGCTCGCAGGACCATCAGCCCGTAAAAGACCCATGACAGCGCCGGCAAGGCAAGAAGCACCAGCAGAAGCCGCGAAGGCACCAGCAACACAAACAAAAGAGGCGACAGGATCAGCGCAAGGCTGCAGGCGAGTAAGAACATGTCGCCAAAGGCGAGCCAGGCCAGGGCTCGCCATCTGCCTTCGCGCGGTGACTGGAGGGGGCTCGCCATGCCGACGCTTATTTCGGTGGGAGATGGTCGCTTGAAAGTTTCTTGCCGAGGAAGAAGGCCTTCAACGCCCGCCCGGCCATCTGCAATCCGCTCGATCCATAAACTTGCGTTTCCATCCACTCCAGTGACGAATGATCGGGGAAGAGTTCCTTGTAACGGTCGAACCATTGCATGGCGATAAACTCGCTTTTGGGAACGCCATCGCCATATTTATAGGCGAGAACGACCTGGCCATAAGCCTCTCCGGCAATGTGGTCGTCATGATAGTCGATGAGGGATTTCATATTGGCGACGGCCTGCTGTTTTTCCTCCGCAGTGCCATGCCGGCGATCAACGCTCGCCAGTCGAATGAGGGATATATCCACGCCGCCTTCCATCGCGCCACGGTAATATTCCTGAACCCGTTCGAAATTTTCCCGCAGCGACAGATCGAGATTGTCGACATTTTCCAGCCGCCAGGCATAGTTATAAAGTGCGACCGGTTCACCCTCTTCGACGGCCTGCTGAAGCCAGCGCCCCGCTTCGTCGCCGTCGAGCAGTTGCGGGTCTGTATCGGGCCGGAAGCCCGTTGCGATGTCATACATGCTTGCCGCGGCCGAATAGACGCGCCGTTCAGCGAATGCGCGGGTCAACCAGGCCGACTCCTGCTGGAATCCTCCATCCCAGATCATCCGGCAGGCATGCATCGGCGTGAACTCATCGGGCTCGTAGAGCGGTTCGAGTTGCGCGACCCGGTCGACCAGCTGCGTGGCGATGGCCGGGTTCGCCTCTATTCCCCACATGCCGAACTGCCAGGCGAATGCCGCCATTGTCAGCATGGTCGGCTCATCAAAACGACGGACGGCCGTTTGCAGCACGTTTGCATAGGCGCCGTCGTGATCCTCGAAATGCTGGATCAGCATCAGATTGGTGAAGTCCCGGAACGGGCCGTCAATGGCCGGATAGGTTCCCGGCGCCTTGCAGTAACGGATGGATTCGACATGGCGCTGGTGCGCCAGTTTTTCGTCCTGGAGAGAATAATGGGTGAAATTGGCGTATTTTCCGAGGGAAACGAAACGCAGGCGATCTGTGAGATCCCGCGCCAGCCAATTCTTGAAAATCCTCTCCCGGGCGGCAATTTCGCGGGTATCGCCGGGTTCGGGATAATCGGGTATGGTCAATGCATCCTGCACCCCCGGCCAGCGCACGGAATTGCGCTCCTGTTCGCTCAGCGCGGAACATAAGGGACCTTTGGCGAATTTTTCGACCTCGCCATCATCGCCACCCCATCGCGGGCTCAAATATTGCGCGTAAGAAACCAGAATTTCCGGCCAACGGGGCCGAAGCGAAAGGCAGTAGCGCAACCAGTAATAGCCGGGATTTTGGGCGTCCCCGTGCTGCAGGGGTGGAAGCGAGGCAGGAAGCGTCGCCGTTATGATACCGGGCGGTGTCAATCCGTGTCTGGCAAGCCAGGCGCATGCGGCTTCGTAAAGCTCCGGTTCCAACTCATCGCTCGTTACCGTCTTTTCAACCGGCGTACCCAGAAACAGCGCATCGACGAAATCCGGCTGCCCGAGATACTGGCTCATCTCCATCATGGTTTCCGCAGCAAGAGCAGGCCGCGCGGAAAGGGCCATCGCCTTCAGCAAATGCTCTGCCGCAATTATGCAGGCCATGTGGGCGGCGGTCCACTGGTCTTCCCCAACATCCGATGCCCAGGTCGCCGTTCGGATGTCGCAGGCCCGGCGGAAATAATAGTGACCGGCGACCTGCCTTGCATGATACGAAGCCGGGTATGCCTGCCTCCAGGCATCGAGCAGTTCCAGTCTGAGGGCCGCATGCACGCTGGCGCTGTCGAACAGGCCCGTGTCGGTCGAAAGATGGATATAGTGATCGTCCGCCAGATCGTCGGACTGCCACCATGCCGCCTCAAGCGCCGCGAGTATACGCTCGACCTCGTCAAAGCGCCGTTCAAGCATCGCCTTTCGCAATTCATCCTGCTGACGGAATCTGCCCCATTGCGGACCATCCAGTGGCAGGGGAGACGAACTTGTGACTGTTTTCATGAATGGCTCCTCAGCGGATACGTCCTTCCTTGGAGCACCAAAGAACCCCCCGTGTCGAGATATGTCAGGAGACTTTTCCCGGCACTTTTACAAATCTCACCGCCAGGAACACAACACCGACCCGGCACTCAATCAGCAAAAGCCACAAGCCCCACGCCTCGCTTCGCAGCCCGTTCCAGGAGATCACGCATCGAATTGAACGCGGCCAGCGCGTGTTCGTTACCTTCAAGAACATATTCGTTTGTCAGGAGGATGCTCAGCAATATCACGACCTGCTCCGGTTCAAGCAACGTATCGTCGAAATATCTGAGATCGGCGCCGGCCTGCCGGGCCTTGTCGAACGGGGCCGCAAGTAAACGGTGCGCATCAAGATCGATGGAGCCGGCGAGTTCCAGGCAGCCCGGATCCGAGGGTATGACGGTGGTGTCGAAATCAGCGTAGTAGATATCCAGCATGTGCAATTTGTCCAACGAATGAAGGATTTGGACGTCCCCATTTCGCTTGCAAGGCTCAGCCATTTAAAAAGGGGCGATCACGGACCGCCCCAACGGAAATAGTCTTGTTGCAGTCCGCTTACGCGGGACGCTCCTCGCCTGCATTGGGTCGCCAGGTAATCAACCTCTTCTCCGCAAAATCCAGAATGAGGTCAATAACAAGAACGAAGACCGCCAGAATGATGATGCCTGCGAAGACGCCGACCGCATCGAAGTTGCCTTCCGAGCGGGCGATCAGATAACCGAGGCCGGCGGAAGCTCCCAGATATTCGCCGATGATTGCGCCGACCACTGCAAATCCGACGGAGGTGCGCAGCGACGACAGAATCCAGCTCGCCGCCGCCGGGAAATAGACGTGACGCAGCAGATCCGAACGCTTGGCGCCAAGAATGCGGGTATTGGAAAGCACGACCGGGTTCACTTCGCGCACGCCCTGCATGGCATTGAAGAAGGTGACGAAGAAGACGAGCGTAACCGCAAGCGCAACCTTCGACCACAGGCCAAGACCGAGCCAGAGCACGAAGATCGGAGCCAGAACGACACGCGGAATGGCGTTCACGGCCTTGATGAACGGATCGAGCACCCGCGCGACGAAGGGGCTGAGGCCCAGCCAGACGCCGGCGCCGACACCGAGACCTGTACCGATGAGATAGCCCAGCACCGTTTCGCTCAGCGTGATGCCGACATGCTTGTAAAAACCGGCATCGGCAACCCAGTCAATCACCTGTTTGACGATGTCATAGGGTGCCGGAAAGAAGAAGCGGTCGATGGCGCCCGAGGTCACACCGAGCTGCCACCCGCCCAAAAGCACGACCAGAAGAGCGATCTGGATGATACGAACATTAACGGCTTGCATAGCTTTTCTCCACTTCGCCACGCAGGGACGCCCAGATATCGCGATAGAGCGTCATGAATTTTGGATCGAGTTTGATTTCCGCGACGTTGCGGGGCCGCTCGAGATCGACAGGGAAGCTCTCGATGACGCGGCTCTTCGGGCCGGCAGCGAGAACGACAACCCGGTCTCCGAGCGCAATCGCCTCTTCCAGATCATGGGTGATCATGACCACCGCACGGCGGTCCTCCTGCCACAGGCGCAGCAACTCGTTCTGCATGAGGTGGCGGGTGTGGATATCCAATGCCGAGAAGGGTTCGTCCATCAGGATGACCTTCGGCTCGGTGATGAGAGCCTGCGCCATCTGCACGCGTTTGCGCTGTCCACCGGAGAGCTGGTGCGGAAAGCGGTCTCCGAAGCCCTTCAGGCCAACTTTTTCAAGCCAGGCCTGAACCTTGGCGCGCCGCTCATTTTCGGGAACGCCGCGGAACATCAAGCCAAGCTCGACATTCTGAAACGCTGTCTTCCAGGGAAGAAGCGCATCCTGCTGGAACAGATATCCGATGTTGTTCTGTACGCCCTTGACGAGCGAACCGTCGATGGAAACCCTGCCCTGCGCTGGCTTCAACAGGCCCGCGATAGCGTTGAGAATGGTGGACTTTCCGCATCCCGTCGGCCCAACGATGGAGAGAAACTCGCCATCGCCGACCTTGAGATTGACGTTTTGAACCGCAACAAACGAACCGAACGCCATGGTCACGTCGTCGATTGCCACCATCGGCTGGGGTTCGAGTTCCGTCACGGGTTCTAGCTTTCTGGCTGGCGAAGACATGGCGGCCTCTCAGTTTGCGGCCTTCGAGGCTGCGGCCTCGACGAACTTGTTGGTGTAGGTGGTGTTGAGATCGATCGTCGCCTTGGCGACCGCATCATTGAAGCTTTTCAGAACGGCGAGCGGCGTTTCGAGATCGGCAGGCTCAAACTTGCCATCTTCGGAGAAGATCGCCTTGGCCGCTTCAACGGCCTTGATGTAGGTCTGCTTGTCGCCGGACACGAAATCATCGGGAAGCTTTGCGACGATTTCCTCCGCAGAATGCTGCTTCATCCAGTGCAGCGCCCGAACCGTCGCATTGGTGACCTTCTGGATCACTTCCGGATTGGCATTGATATAGTCCTGCGTGGCGTAAAGGACCGAGGTGGGATAGATGCCGCCATAGACATCCCTTGCGCCCTGGTCGCTACGGGCATCGATGAGGATCTTGCCCAGCCCGCGCTCCACGACGATGGTTGCGGCAGGATCGTAATTGACGAGCAGATCGATCTTGCCCTGCTGCAGGGCGGCAACGGCCGCAGCGCCCGAACCGACACCGATGATGGAGATGTCATTGTCGCTGAGATTATGCTGCTTCATGTAGTAGCGAATGAAGAAGTCCGAAGAGGAGCCAGGCGACGTGATGCCGACCTTCTTGCCCTTGATCGTCTCCGGCTTGGCCGGATCGAAATCCGTGTCGTTCTTGCCGGCGAGAACCAGGCCCGAGTTGCGGGCAAGCTGCACGAAGCCGACCACGTGCTTGTTCTGCGACTGCATCTGGATCGTATGATCGTAGAAGCCTACGGCAACGTCCGTGGAACCGGCAACAAGCGCCTGCAGAACCTTCGATCCGCCCTGGGCAAAGTTCTCGGTCGTTACATCAAGGCCCTCCTCCCTGTAGAAGCCAAGGCTCGCCGCCACGGGGAAAGGCAGGTTGTTGAGGTTGTACGAGCCAACGCTCATCCTGACGGATTCGGCATTGGCAGATGCCGCCAGCGCACAGAGCGCCGCGGTTGCAAGCAGATATTTACGCATAAGGGTTCTCCTCCCGGTTTGACTATATTTTGCGCCACTATGGCCGCGTCTAGGCTGCGTCTTCAATCGCAGCGGTTGGTTTGGCGAAGGCGAAGCCTTCGAAAAGCCTGCGCGCCGTTCTCACGAGTCCGGCCGTTATTGCGCCGTTTCGCATCTCCAGCTGCACATCGAGGCAGCCTGCGGGATGTTCGATGCGGATCTGGGTCGGCACCGAAAGGCCTCCGGCCGCATCATAAGCGATGGAGCCTTTGGTGACAGCCGCGGTTGCGATGCCAACGGCACCAGTCGTCGCCAGTGCAGGATGACACTCGTTGGGCATGAAATACCGTACCGAGAGAGTGCCGCCTCTGCGGGCCGGTGCAATGAGCACCGGTTTCGGAATGACCATGTCTTTCACATCACCCATTCCCATCAACTTTCCGGCCTCGATGCGGATGCGGGTCATCCGTGCGATGAGATCCTTGTGAGCGCTCAAGGTTTGCGGATCCTCGTACCCCGTCACGCCGAGATCGGCTGCGCAGATGAGAACCATCGGAATGGCGCAGTCTATGGCCGTCACATTGACGCCATCGATCAGATCAACCGGCTTTCCGGTGGGCAACAGCTTGCCGGTTTTCGCACCTGCCGCATCCATGAATGTCAATGCGATGGGCGCCGCCAGACCCGGAACACCGTCGATCGAGGCGTCGCCGAGATAAATAACCTCGCGGCCGCGTGTCGGAACCTTCGCCTCGATCAGCTTGCCGGTATTCACGTTATGGATCCGCACGAGAGTATCGCTGCCCTGCGCTTCGACAAGCCCCGCTTCGATGGCAAAGGGCCCAACGGCGGCCAGCATGTTTCCGCAGTTTGGCGAATAGTCGACATACTGCCTGTCGGTGCGAACCTGTGCGAACAGATAGTCGATGTCAGCGCCCCTGACCGTGGAAGGGCCGATAATCGCAACTTTGGACGTGACCGGATTGCCCCCGCCAATGCCGTCGATCTGCAACGGATGGCCAGACCCCATGATGGAAAGAAGGGCCGCGTCCCGGTCTGCCCGATCACGGGGAAGATCGGATGCGAGAAAGAACGGTCCACGCGACGTTCCACCGCGCATCAGCACACAGGGTATCTTCAGCAGATCGTTCATGGGTTGCCTCAATATTGCATTTGGCGGATCAATGCGCCGTGTTGTTGCAATATGAGCAAAAGAGTCTAATCTGTTAAATGCAATTTTTTGGAGTTTTATTGCGGTATGAGCATCAATTGTGAAATTCTGGATTTGCGAGCGTTTCAAGCGGTGGTTGAACTGGCCAGTTTCCACAGGGCCGCCGAGGCACTACATATCTCGCAACCGGCGCTCACCCGCCGTATCCAGAAACTGGAGCAGGCCATCGGCGCGCCACTTCTGGAAAGAACGACGCGCCACGTCGCACCCACCGCCATGGGGCAGGAAGTCATGCCGCTCGTTCGGCGCATGCTCGAGGAATTTGACGGATCGCTTTTTGCCATGAAGGACGGCGCGCAACGGCGCGGGCTTATCACCATGGCCTGCGTTCCCACCGCCGCCTTTTACTTTCTTCCCACCGTCATCAAGACCTTCAGCCAGCAATATCCCCATATAAGGCTGCGGATCAGGGATCTGACAGCCAATGAGGGTCTGCAGGCGGTCGCCAGAGGCGAGGTGGAATTCGGCATCAACCTGATGGCAATTCCGATCCCGAGCTTTCATTCGAGCCCCTCATCGATGACCCCTTCGTGCTGGCAATGAGGAAAGACCACCCTCTGGCAGCTTTCGAAACGATCGAGTGGGACCAGCTGGAGGCCTATCCGCTGGTCGTCGTGGACCGTTCGAGCGGCAACAGGACGCTTCTCGACAGCGCGCTTGCACGGCACAATTTAAAATTGAACTGGTTTTATGAAGTGACGCATCTCAACACGTCGCTCGGTCTCGTCGAAGCCGGACTTGGCATTTCCGTCCTGCCGCGGCTGGCAACGCCGCAGGACGATCACCCATTCCTTATCACCCGGCCAATCGTCAACCCGGTGGTCTCCCGTACGATAGGCATCGTGCAAAGGCGAAGCAGCGCTCTTTCCCCAGCCGCCGAAAAATTTGTGCGGATGCTGCTCGAGACCTGGAAAACACAGTGATCGCTTGAGAGAGATGCTTCTAGAGCATGCTACAGCCAGTGACGGCGCGAACCGCAGGCGCAGGCAAACAGTCTCTGATTTGCAGATCGCTCGAATGAAAGAACTGCGCCAGAAGCTAAAGACGGGCCTCGATCTCCAGCACCAGCTTTTTCAGCAGCGCCGCGAGGTTATCGCGCTCCTCCGGACTGAGCCCCTGCAGGAAACTCAGTTCGCTTTTCATGTCCTGGCGAAACGCCTTTTCCGCCAGCTCGATGCCCGCAGGCATGAGGCACACAACGACACTGCGCCCATCGAGCTTCGATTTTCTGCGCTCGATGAGGCCGGCCTTTTCCAATCGATCAAGCCGGTGCGTCAGGCCGCCTGAGGAGAGCATCAGCGTCGTATACATTTCCGTCGGCGTCAGCTGGTAGGGTGGTCCGGACCGGCGCAATGTCGCGATGACATCGAACTCGCCGCGGTCGAGACCGAAGACGGCAAATGTCTCTTCGATTGATGGCGCGAGAAGGTTGCTGAGCCGTTTGGCGCGCCCGAAGATGGCCATCGGTTCCGTGTCGATATCAGGCAGTTCCCGCGCCCACTGGGCACGGAGACGGTCGACATGATCTTCCCTGTCAGCTTCCATCGTCCGATCCGTCGTTGTGTCCGGCATCGCCTGCTTCATCTCATCACCCCATCAGCACTTCGAAAACCATATACGGCTTTGCCTGCTCCGTGAATATATCTTTGCGAGAAGATAGATGTCTTGACAGGAAGATAAATCGCTCATATATCTTCTCGTGAAGATAGTTTTATCTCAGGGAGGAGACCAGATGTTTTCCATTCGCCGTCATCAGGAACCGAATCCGGGCCAGAGCCGGACGGTGCGTTATGAAGGATGCGAATACGGAAGCGCCGTATCCATCTTTCTCGTCAATGCCGATCCGGGTCGCGGCCCTGATCTGCACGTCCACCCCTATGCCGAAACCTGGGTGGTGCGCAAAGGCGAGGCCGAGTTCACAATCGGCGATCAGCGGGCACGTGGCTCGTCGGGAGACATCGTCGTTGGGCCTGCCAATGTCCCCCATCGCTTCGAAAATATCGGCACTGACCGGCTGGAGATCATCTGCATCCATCCGAGCGAGACCTTTCAGCAGACCTTCCTGTAACCCCGTTCCACCATGAGGAGAAAGACAATGGCCAAGATGATTTTCCTGAACCTGCCGGTGAAAGACCTGGCCGTTTCGACCGCCTTCTATGAGGCGATCGGCTGCGTGAAGAACGAAGAGTTTTCCAACGAAGACGCAAGCTCGATGGTGTGGTCGGAGACCATCACCTTCCAGCTTCTGCGGCACGATTATTACAAGACCTTCACCGCCAAACCGATCGCCGATGCCCATACGACAAACGGCATGCTGATCGCCCTTTCGCGCGACAGCCGCGAAGAGGTCGACGCCATGGTTGGCGCCGCCGCAAAAGCGGGCGGGCAAGCGGATGTCCGGGAACCGCAGGATCTGGGCTTCATGTATCTCCGCACCTTCGCCGATCCCGATGGCCACGAATTTGAACCCGCTTACATGGATTTGAGCAATGCGGGCTGACGTCATCATTCACGCGCGCGACGAGGCGAACTTGTTGATGGGCTGGAGCGGAACTGCCCAAAAGCGACGGGGAACCGCTACTCAACCTAGTCGCCGGTGCCGGATACGGCTGCGGCCAGGGCTCTGATCGCCGATGCATGTGCGGGCGTTCTTGCGCGGGAAAGAAGAACGATATCGGAAGGCGGCAATGAAGGCAGCCCCAGTTCCACACCCCTGTCGGGCAGGCCACGGGCGCTAATATCGCCCATTGGCGCGACACCCGCGCCTGCAAGAATTCCTTCATGGAGTACCGAACAGCTTCCGGCGGTGAAAGCATCGCGCCACTCCACGCCAGCTCTTCTAAGCTCCGACACCGCAATTTCCCGGACACCGCACGCAGACCCCAGCGACACCAGCGGAATGGCGCTGTTGGAGCGTGGCCGCCAACCCGGGGCGGCCCGCCATCCCAACCTGTCGGTACGCAGGATTTCGCCGTCTGAGCCACCGCCGTTACGACGGATAATGGCCGCGTCGGCCTGTCCGGACGCGAAACTTTCCTTCACGTACCGGGAAAAGCCGATATTCACGTCAATCACCGCATTGGCGGGGAGTGCCGCGCGCATCGCCCGTATGGCCGTCGAAAGGCGGCCCCCAATCGCGTGGTCACTGGCGGCCAGGCTAAAGTGCAGCGGCGGTTCATGACCGAAGGTCAGTGCTTCCTCGTGTTTGGCGAGCAGCTCGCGAGCCTTCGGCAGGAACACCTGGCCATCCTCCGTGAGCCGCAGATGCCGCGGCGAACGGTCGATCAGCCGCCTGCCGACACGCTGCTCCAGCATCTTCAATTTTTGGCTGACGACCGGTTGCACGGTTCCTGCCGCCTCTGCCGCCTTTGTCAGGCTGCCTAGCTCGACGGAGAAAATGAACAGGCGAACGCTTTCGAGGTCAATCATATAAAATCGCTATGTATGGAATATCCAATACCATATTCTCATTATGAAGAAATTTGCGCAAGGTGTCTCGGCAACAAGGAGACAAGACCATGCCCATGATCAAAGCGCGCTACACCAAACCCCGGAACGGACGCGACCCAAAGCTGGAAATCGCGGCTCTGCTTTCTCGCCTCACGGCGGAAATCCTGCACAAGGACCCCGCTGTCACCGCGGTTCTCGTCGAGAGCGCCGATCCCGATGACTGGATCATCGCCGGAGCGAGCGTCGCCGACCAGAAGGTCGGCAGCTTCTATGTCGAGGTTTCGATTACAGAACACACCAACATAAAGGACGAGACGACGGAATGGGTCCGGCGGGTCTATAAAGAGATGAACACCCTGCTGGGGCCTGTGCACGAGGCAAGCTATGTGCTGGTTCACGCCGTCGATGGCGATGCCTACGGTTATGGCGGGCAAACCCAGAATCTGCGGTGGGCACGCAAACACGGCTAGTATTGGCAGGCGTCAGGCGAAACTGCCCGACGCCGCTCGTCCAGGGATATTTGCTATGCCTGCATCAAATCCGCGCACCGCCCGTCGCATCGATCATCTGTCCAGTCGTCCAACGGGCATCGTTCGAGGCAAGGAATGTGATGACGTCCGCAATATCGTCGGCGCGTCCGACACGTGAGAAGACGGACAGGGCTTCAGCACCTGCGCGGGCTTCCGGCATTGCCAGCCATTCGGCGTTCATGTCGGTTCCAGTGACACCCGGCAGAACCGAATTGACCGTAATTCCGCGTCGGCCGAATTCCGGGGCGAGCGCCAGTGTCAATGTCTCAAGCGCCCCCTTGGACGCCGCATAGGCGGGATGTGTCGGCGCCGCGATGCGCGTGAAACCGGTCGAGACATTGATGATGCGGCCATTGTCGCGGAGATGATCGGCAACGGCCTGAATGAGAAAGAATGGCGCCTTGAAATTGATCGTCATCAACTCGTCGAACGCGGCTTCCGTTGTTTCCTTCAACGGTGTCGCCGGGGCAATGCCCGCATTATTGACGAGAATATCAAGCGATGGCGAGCCGGTGAAAGCGACAGCGGCTTCCCTGAACTGCTCCCACAAGCTGTCCGTCGCCGCTTTCCCGGCCCGCAGATCGGCATTGAGAGCGACCGCCTTCGAACCGAGAGCCTCGATCTCGCGGACCGTTGCCTGTGCCGCCTCGGGGTTCGCGCCATAATGGACGCCGATAAGACCTGCACCCTCTTTGGCAAACGCCAGGGCTGTCGCACGGCCGATGCCGCGGGAACTGCCCGTTATGAGGGCGACTTTGTTCGATAGTTTCTGAGACATGGATCACTCCGTTGCGATTTAACTAGCGATCGTTATAATAAAATCCGGCCACAACCTGTCAATATTTTTATAGTGATCGATATAAAAATGTCTGAAATGACGCGAAAACAACGCGGTAGACCGCGCCTGCTTGATCGGAATGCCGGGCTCGACGTCGCAGCCCGGCTGTTCTGGGAACACGGCTATGAGGGAACCTCGATAGCGGACCTCACCCATGCGATGGGCATCACCCCGCCGTCCCTCTACGCGACATTCGGTTCAAAGGAAGAATTGTTCCGGCTGGCGCTTGATCATAGCATTGCGCAGCAAAGCGAACGCCGCGCCGAAGTGCTGCAGGCGCAAATACCCGCCTATGAGGCGCTCGCCTCTTACCTTTACGATATTGCTGAAGGACATACCCAGCCCGACAAGCCGCGCGGATGCATCGTTTCCACCGCCGTTCTCCAGCATTCGGAAGCAAACGCCTCTGTCGCCCGCACAACGGCAGGATTGCGCGAGGCGGCAATACAGATTCTCAAGACACGGTTCGACCGCGCCGTCAGCGAGGGCGAACTACCCACGCAAACCGACACGGATACGCTCGCACGCTTTTACGGCGCCATCATCCAGGGCATGTCTGCGCAGGCTTGCGACGGCGCATGTACGGCCAGGTTGAAGGCTTTGGTCGACGTCGCGCTGACAGCCTGGCCCGGAAAGCGTGGAGCCGCTGGCCCTCAAGGTTGAATCGCAACCTCTTGAACGGATCGTCCGAGGACCGGAGACGAGCAAAACGGCATTCGATCATGGGGACTTAGGCGTATATTTACACATCATGCGGTGTTGACCCAGCCGTCCAAAAGTTCTCGACGTGCCTGAATGCGCGTGTCACCGCATCTCTCGGCGGCGCTGCGGCCGGGTCCTGTTCGGCTTCCACCACCAGCCATCCCTGATAACAGCTGTCCCGCACGAATGCAGCAACGGGCTGGAAATCGATCACGCCGTCGCCCGGAACGGTAAACATCCCGCTTCGCACCGCGGCATTGAAACTGAGATCGTGGTTCCGGACATTTTCCATGACAGCGCCGCGGACATCCTTGAGATGTATGTGAGCGACACGGTCACCGAAACGCTCGATGAGACGTTGATAGTCAAAGCCCGCAGCAACAGAATGGCCGGTGTCCAGAAGGAGCCCGGTCTCGCGACCAACCCTGTCGAACAGAAGAGAAATCTCATCGAAAGTTTCAGCAACCATCATGAGATGATGGTGATAGGCGAGCTGCAGGCCGAAATCCCCCGCCAGGCGTTTGGAAAATTCCGTGAGGCGCAGGGCATATGCCGGAAAATCCTCTCTGGGCATGACCAAGCGCTGTGACATTGGCGTGTCCAGCGGTGAGCCTGGAGACATCATCGCCACCTCTCCGTAAACCATCACCTTGCAACCCATCAGGCGCAATAATTCCGCATGAGAGAAAACGTCCAGCATCTCCTCTCCGGCGCTTTGCTCGGCAAGCTTGCCCGAGTACCAGCCAGACGCCAGAGCCAATCCGTGATGCTGAAGCAAAGGTCGCAGAACAGCCCCATCACGCGGAAATTTCCGCCCGAGTTCGATGCCCTGATACCCCGCATCCGCAGTGTCCGTCAGGCAGCTCTCCAGTGAGATGTCCGCTCCAAGATCCTCAAGAACGTCATTCGACCAGGAAAGTGGGCTGACGGCGAGCCGAACCCCCGCCGGCAAAATCTCGCCAATATTCATTTTCTTCTCCACCGCGCAAAACCTGCGACGTTCACTTTCACAGGGCAAAATCTATAGAAAATTCTTTATGTTACGCCCCTTTCCTTCCGACAGTACGTGCGTGCGAAAAACCCGCCTGAATTGGCTGAACCTATCAAAGCCCAGCGAGTTGGCGACACGGACGACGGTGGATGGAGACACGGCGCATTCGCTGGCGAGGGAACCGATCGTTCCAAAGGCGACGATATGCGGACGAGCCAGAATGGTTCGCGCGACATGGTCCTGCTGCTGCGACAATCGCAGGCTCCCCGTTACGATCAGACCTTTCATGTCCTGAATGCTGGTCGGCGTTTTAAAGGTCTGCCGCGTACGCATGGAGCCTGCTCCTCGTCGATCGAAAAGCACGCCGGCAAGCCAGCGCGCATGGGGTTCAGTTCAGGGCAACCGGCTGTTTCCGGGATACCGATTGAATAGCGGCAAGGGCGACCGCCAGTGCGTTGCGTGCATCCTGGCCCGTCGGCCCTTCACTCATTGCCCCCTGACGGACGGCGGTTATGAAAGAGGCGAGTTGCGCCGTGTAACCATGGACAAAGTGATCGGTATCGCGACGCCAGGTCTCATTCGAGACGCCGCAGCCATCGAACAGCGTCATGCTTGAACGACGCACATCGCCCATCGTCACCATGCCGGCCGATCCAAAAACCTCACCGCGAATGTCATAGCCGTAGAGCGCCGAAAAATTGGCTTCCGCAACGGCTATGGAGCCGTTGTCGAAACGGATATTGACCACCGCCGTATCCAGAAAGCCTTCACCTTTTGCGTCAGGGCGGACAAGCGCATCCGCCATGGCGAAGACTTCGACGGGTCTGGCGCCGGGGTTCAGCCATAACAGCGTGTCGAAATCGTGGATGAGGGTCTCGTAGAAAATCGTCCAGAGCGGAATACGGCCAGGGTCTGCGGCGAATGGGCCGGGATCACGCGTCAGCGAGCGGATGAGCTGCGGCGCGCCGACCTTGCCGGCGTCGATCGCGGCCCGGCCTTCCGCAAAGGCCTGATCCCACCGGCGGTTAAAGCCCACCTGGAGGGGAACACCGGCCGAGCGTGCCGCGGCAATCGCCCGATCGGCATCCTCCAGCGTTAGCGCCATCGGCTTTTCGCAGAAAATCGCTTTTCCCGCCTCGGCAGTCTGAACAAGAACATTGGTATGGAAACGGGCCGGCGTTGCGATGATGACGGCGTCGAGACCGGGATGTGCAAGCAATGCAGCAATGTCGGTATAGGCGGCGTCGACGCCGAGTTTTTCCGCAAGACCTGCTGCCGCACCCGGTGCGGGATCGGCAATGGCGACGAGTTCGGCATCGACCAGTCGCCGGGCGACGGTTTCACCGTGGAAAGAGCCGATGCGGCCGGCGCCGATGAGACCGACATTGACGGGTTTTATCTTGGGCATGGGGATCGTCCTATGGGTTTATGTTGTCAGATTGTGAATGCAGCGCGGAAAGCCGAGAGCGCTGCGTCGGCATCGCTGGATGCCCAGGCCTCCATGCCGACCGGCCCGGCATAGCCCATCGCTTTCAGCGCCCGGGCAATGCCGTTCCAGTTGACTTCGCCCGTACCGGGCTCGCAGCGGCCGGGCACGTCGGCAACCTGAATCTCCCCGATCCACGGCAGGGCCCTGCGGCAGAGTTCGATGAGGTTTCCTTCGCCGATCTGGGCGTGGTAAAGATCGAGATTGAGGCGCAGACGCGGGTGGTTGATGCTGGAAACCAGCGCCAGCGTATCTTCCGCGCGCGCAAACGGAACGCCGGGATGATCGACGGGAAGGTTGAGGTTCTCCAGGGTGAAAACCACATCCTCTTCTTCCGCCAGGTCAACGATACGGCAAAGCGTGTCACGCGCCTTGAGCCACATGGCGCCCGTAACCACCTCGACAGGCTGCACCGGCAGCCCGCGATCTCCAAGGCCCGTGCCATGCAGGTTCAGCCGCTGAACGCCAAGGCGTTTGCCCACCCGGGCGGTCTGGCGGGCCGTGCTGAGCAGTTCCTCCGCGCCTTCGTCATCCGTAAGCCGGCCGGTGAGATAGCCGTTCATGATGGTGAAGGTCGCACCGGTCGCTTCAAGTCTGCTGATATCATGTTCCGGCCAGTTCCACAGGCCGACACCGAAGCCCAGATCCTTGAGCCGGGAAGCGCGCCATTCGATGGGCTTGTCACGCCACAACATCTCGGCGCACGCCGCCAGTGGGAAGGAGTTCGCAGAAGCGCTCATGGGTAATACCTTGCTGATGAGTATGAGGGGTCGTGGCGCGGCGCGATCGCGCCGAACCGGATATTCGTTCGGGAATGTCTAGTCAGATGGTTCCGCCCAGCTCCTCGGAGATAGACTGCAACTCCTTGCCGCCTGCCATCAGGTTCTGCAGATCGTCGATGCCAATTTCACTCTTCGAATAGGTTCCGAGGGTCTTGCCGCGATTCAGCGCCGTGAAGCGGTTACCGACGGCATAGGCGTGGCGGACATTATGCGTGATGAAAATGACACCGAGCCCGTTATTGCGGACCTGGTTGATATATTTGAGAACCATCGAGGTCTGCGCGACGCCGAGCGCCGACGTCGGCTCATCGAGGATGAGCACCTTCGCCCCGAAATAGACAGCGCGCGCGATGGCGACGCATTGCCGTTCACCGCCCGACAGGGTGCCCACCGCCTGATCCGGCTCACGCACATCGATGCCGATCTTGCGCATCTCCTCACGCGTGACCCTGTCGGCAAAATCCATGTCCATGCTTTTGAAGGGGCCGAAACCCTTCAGAGGTTCGCGGCCCATGAAAAAGTTCCGCGTCACCGACATCAGGGGGATCATCGCAAGATCCTGATAGACAGTCGCGATGCCAGCATCGAGCGCATTCCGCGGACCGTCGAATATGCGTGGCTGACCTTCGACGAGGAATTCTCCCGATGTCGGCTTGAACACACCGGACAGGGTGTTGATGAGGGTGGATTTGCCGGCGCCATTGTCTCCGAGAAGGCAGAGAACCTCGCCGGCATTGACACTCAGCGATACACCGTTGAGCGCGATGATGGAGCCGAAATATTTGACGAGGTTCCTTACCTCGACGATTGGCGTCTGAGATGTGCTCATCAGCGTTCTCCCGTGACGCGTTTGCGGATCACATTATTGAAAATGACGGCCGTCAGCAGCATGCCGCCGAGGAACACGAGATACCAATCCTGATCTATCGACGTGTAGGTAAGACCGATCAGCACCATGCCAAAGACAATCGAGCCGAAGAACGCGCCGATCGCCGAACCGTAACCGCCTGTCAGAAGGCAGCCGCCGATGACGGCCGCGATAATGGCCTCGAATTCCTTCTGAAACCCACGGCGGGCATCCGTGGAGCCGGCATCCAGCACGGTGAGGATCGCTACGAGCGTGGCGCACATGGCCGTTATAATAAAAAGGGTGGTTTTCACGCGCGCCACTGGCACGCCCGACTTGCGCGCCGCACGCGGGTCACCGCCGGCGGCAAATATCCAGTTGCCGAAACGCGTCCGCAGAAGCATCCAGGTAGCAAGCAGGGCGATCAGGACGAACCACAGGATCTCCACCGGAATGCCGGGGACCTTCGGTGTTCCATTTGGAAATGTCTCGATGATGCCCCGGCTGCCGAGCCAGGAGAACAGGCCGGTAAAGGCGTCGCCGGAAAAAATCGGGGCAAGCGGGCTGTCGGCGGCGGCTTCCTTCATGCCGCGAAGCTGTGTCGCTCCGCCGCTTGCCCATTTGAGGCCAACCAGCGTGAGGCCACGCAGAATGAAGAGGAATGCAAGCGTGACGATGAATGAGGGAAGACCCGTTCGCATCGTGAGCTGGGCATTCGTGACGCCGATGACCACGGCAAATCCAAGCGCAATCAGGATCGCCACGCTGAGCGGAAGATTGAGAACCACCAGCGCCGTGCCAAATACGAGACCGGCAAAGGCGACCATCGATCCGATCGACAGATCAAATTCACCGCCGATCATCAATAAAGCGGCGCCGATGGCAAGAATGCCGAGCTGGGCAGCCGGGGCCATGAAATTGACCACGCCGGCCAGCGTGAACATAGCCGGATTGGCGGTGAAGAAAAAGAAGATGGTGACGAGCACCAGCCCGGCAACAGCGCCGAGTTCCGGACGACGCAGGAGAGCGGTCATCATCGAAACCTTTTTTAGCCGCTCGTCGGATCGGGTCTGGGACCCGTTCTGTTCGTTGGCCAGCGTCATGGGTTCGTTCCTCAGATTGGGTGTCAGCTTTGCGCGCAACGGCGTTCGGCCGAAAAGATCGCGCATCGAGGCAAAAGTTGCGTTCGGAGTGGTTCCCGCTTTGGCGGGAGCCACGCTTCCATCCGGCCTAGCGGATGCCCTGGGAGGATTTTTCGATGACTGCGGCGGCCGTGTCCTTCTCGACGAAGCTTGGGCCGGAGGCAACGTTGCCCGCCGGAATGGTGCCGTAACGTGCGTTCAGCGCAAGAAATGTCACAGGTAGATAACCTTGCAGGAAAGGTTGCTGATCAACCGCAAAGAGTGCCTTCCCGTCCGCGACCGCCTTCAGAAAACCCGCCGACAGATCGTAGGATGCAACCTTGACCTTGTCGCCGACACCCAGCTTTTCGACGACTGCAACCGCGCGTTCGCCGACCAGCGGCGCAGAAAGGCCGAGAACAACGTCCACCGAGGGATCTGAGGTGAGCGCCGCCTGAATCTTGGCTTCGATTTCCGCCGGGTCGGCTGTCGTCGGCAACACCGTTACCTTGCCGCCTGCAAAACCCTTTTCCGTTCCAGCGCAGCGCTGGTCCAGAGCCGCATTGCCCACCTCCTGGTTGACGCAAAGAACATGCTTCAAACCGAGAGACTTCAGCTTCTCCCCAACCTTGACACCGGCAGGCAATTCATCCTGACCGACATGCAGCCTGATGCCGAGCTTTTCCGTGGCCGAAATGCCGGAGTTCATCGAAATGACCGGAATACCCGCGGCAACTGCTTTTTCAATCGCTGGACCAAGGGCATCTGGGTCCGGATTGGAAATCACTATCCCTGCCGGGGTCTGGTTTGCAGCCGCATCGATGAGTTGACCCATCGCGACCATGTCGAAGGTCTCGGGCGCGCGATAATCGACCCGGACATTGCTGTCCTTGCCCGCCTGCATCATGCCATTTTTGACGATAGACCAGAAAGGATCGGACGCCTGACCGTGGGTGACCGCGATGATGGTCAACTGATCCTGCGCCCTGGCCGTTGCAGAGCATGACACGGCTATTCCGGCGACGAGCGCGCCATGGGCGAGTTTCCTGAGAATAGATTTCATGTGGTTCCTCCTCCTTGCACCGGCCCACTCCTCAAGCCGGCAAAATGTGAATGCTACCGGGTGCAAATATCTTGCTACCGGGTGCAAGCAGGTGCATCATAGCCGCGAATGGGTTAAAAGCAAGCGTTCATTTCATCGGAATCCAAAATGGAATGTTCGTTCCATTTCGGTTGGAGGCACTATGCGCAAGCGGGAAACTACCAGGAGAGCGACGGCGAAAGAGGTGGCGACCGCAGCAGGCGTATCGAAATGGACCGTTATCCGGGCTTTCACACCCGGTGCGTCGATCACCGAGGAAAGCAAACGGCGCGTGCTGGAATCGGCCGCTGCCCTGAATTACTCGCCAAATCTTCTTGCCCGGAGCCTTGCCACCAATCTGACTCATCAGGTCGCCGTCTTCGTCGATGATTTCGCCAATCCCCAGAAACTACCGTTTCTTGAAACACTGACGGAGCGTCTGCAGGCCGCCGGCCTCGTTGCCATGCTCATCAACATCAATAACCACTTCGATCACGTGCACGCCCTGCTGCATGCCGACCAGCGTCAGGTTGACGCCATCATTCTTTTTGGCACCGCATTTCGCGATGAAACGCTGACGGACCGCCAGCTTGGCCACGGACTGCCGCCCATGTTCGTTCTGGCACGAGATAGCCAGATCGACGGCGTGCCCGCCGTCGTATGTGACGCCGAACTGGCGCTGAGAGACATCGTCAACCATTTATACGAACGGGGATATCGAAGGCCCGGCTTCATGAGCGGCGCGACGGCGCTTTCGACGGCGCTCAGACGCCGGCAGCACTTTACAGATTCCTGGGCGGAAAAAGGCGTCGGCGAGATCGAGCTCCTGTCTGCCGAAAAATACAGCGCCGCAGCGGGAGCAGCCTCCGTCCGCGAATATCTCTCGCAAACTGCACCTTCCGAACGCGTCGACGTCCTTATGTGTGAGAACGATATCCTGGCTTTCGGCGCCATGGATGAAATTCGCGGTAACTTCGGCCTGAGAGTGCCTGAAGACATGGCTATCGTCGGCTTCGACAATTATGAACTCGGAGGTTCACCCGCATACGGTCTCACCACGTATGAACAACCTCGCCACGAAATGATCGAGGCCATCATCGGAATGATCACCGGAGCCATTGAAGCCGAAACAGTCACCTTGCCCGGTAAAATGATCGTCCGGAATTCCACGTGACAACAAAAAAACTCCCGGCGCGTTTGCTCCGGGAGTTTTGGATGTTTGGTTGCAGGCGCCTGAGTCCACAGAGACTTGTGAATTCGCAGCGAGGGCTTAGATATACAGTCGCTCTAATGAATTGCGGTCGGAAACGGCAAACTAACCATGCAAAAAATAATCCCATCGGAGGCAGAACTCAGCAAATCGGCTTATTGATCTGCGTGTTTTCGGGATTGCCTGATCAGCCAATCCCTGAACAACACGACATTGGGGTTGTTCGCTTTTCTTTCCGGGTAAACGACATAATAGGAATCGTCGGAATGCGTGGCATCACCGAAAGGCATGTGCAATAAGCCATTTTCAAGTTCGTGCTCGATGTAAAATGTTGGTACGACAGCGACGCCAAGTCCGTTTACGGCTGCATTGATGATCGTCTCATAGTGAGAAAATCTTATTCCCTGAATGCGTCCGCTATAGGATAGTCCGGCAAAACGCAGCCAATTCAGCCAGAGGCTGGGCCGGCCGGCATTTTGGATCATCGGGAAATTCGAAAATTCGAGTGGTTCAAGTTTCTCACCCAATGGGATAAGGCTCGGTGCGGCCACAACAGCAAGTTTCTCAGGGAAGAGTTCAATTGCACGGGCATGGAGCCACGTACCAGCCCCCCGCAATACCGCAATGTCCAAACGTGTCGTTTCGAAGTCGGTCGCGGGCGTTGCTAACGTGAACTCCAAGGGTATGTCCGGAAATGCCGAAATGAAAGTATAAAGCCGTTGAGGCAACCAACGAGATGCAAAAGTTGGATGCGTTCCCACCATCAAGGAGGAATCAACACTACGGCCACGGACCGCATCGATAGAGATTTCTTCAAGCCGGTCCAGCGTGAAAGCAAGATCGCGATAGTAGTTGGCTCCAACTTCTGTCAGCACCAAACGTGGGCCTGAACGGTGAAAAAGGGTAGTCCCCAGAAAATCCTCCAGATTACGAATCTGCCGACTGATCCCGCTCTGCGTGAGACCGAGATCATCAGCGGCGCGCGTGAAGTTCATATATCGGGCCGCAGCTTCGAAGGCATGCAGCGCCGAAAGTGATGGAAGATACCGCCTCATTGCCCAAACCCCTCATCATGACTAAAACTCATGCAAGGCGGATTATTCGATGTTTTGTTTTAAATGCAAGATCGTCAAGACTGACTCATCCGGCGAACGTGCCTGTAACCCGAAGGGAAAAGGCAATTGCCGAGACTGCGACGCGGATAACTGGGAACCCGCAGAAGCAAGAGTACCGTCAAATAATGTAAAAAAGGGGATGACATGAACAGACGTAATTTTGGAAGCCTCCTTGGACTCGCCGGCGCGGGCGCGGTTGCAACCGCTCTTGCTACACCTGCAGTCGCTCAGGCACCCGCTGCTGGTTCGACATTTGAACGCATACGCAGCAGCAAGAAACTGCGTGTCGCCGGGATCGTTGGAACCGAACCATATTATCATAAGGATATCGCGACTGGTGAGTGGTCTGGCTTTTGTATGAGCATGGCCCGCGATCTCGCGAAGTCGCTCGAGGCTGAAGTCGAAATCAGCGAAACCACCTGGGGCAATGCGGTTCTCGATCTTCAAGCCAACAAGATCGACATCATGTTTGGCCTTAGCCCCACACCGTCACGTGCACTGGTGGTCGAATTCACCCGTCCGATCATGCAGAATACCTTCACCATCATCGCCAAGCCGGGCCTTGAACCGAAGACCTGGGAAGAGCTGAACAAGCCGGAGGTCCGCATTGCGGTCGATATCGGATCGACACACGATCTTTTCGCCCGTCGCGTTCTGCCAAAGGCAACACTCGTCGCGCTGAAGACTCCCGACGAGGCAACGCTCTCGGTTCAGACCGGTCGCGCTGACGCTGTCATCCAGGTCGCAATGCTGTCACTGGTAACTGTCAAGAAGAACGCGAATGTCGGCAAAATCGTTGTCCCCGGACCAATCGTGCGTCAACCGACCTGTGCTGGCGTTCGTGCAGAGGACAGCTCACGATTCCGGACTTTTGTAGACAACTGGCTTGAATTCAATCGCTCTTCCGGCGTGGTGACGAGCTGGATTACCTCAAGTCTCGATCTGGTCGGCGTCCAGAAAGAGGATATTCCGGCCGATATTCAGTTCTGATGATCGGGTGTGGACAGGGTCACCCGTGATCCTGTCCCTGTTTCCAACAGGAGCTACCGTTGCGTGACGCACGGCGGCCATTGTATTTTTCGGTGAAACCATGGCCAGCTCGCTTGGTATCATGATGCTTGACACGACGTTTGAGCGTCCTTTGGGTGACGTGGGTAACGCTGGCAGCTGGCCGTTCCCCGTCGTCTACAAAACTGTCAATGGCGCAAGCGCCAGAACGATCGTCAATGGCGAAGACGATGCGGTTTTGCTCGATGCCTTTGTGGCTGCCGGTGAAGAGCTGGCGAGAGAAGGCGCCTGTGCATTGACGACATCATGCGGTTTTCTGGTGCTGCGGCAAAGCGCACTCGCAAGCCGCCTCACGCTTCCTGTTGCAACGTCCAGCCTGCTGCAAATTCCGCAGATCACCGCCTTTCTTCCCGCTGGAAAGAAAGTCGGAGTGATTACATATGATTTCAACTCTCTGACGGACTGTCATTTCCGGGAAGCGGGCGTCATGGATGTCCCTCCGGTTGCCGGACTGCCCAAAGGCGGAGCGCTTCACCAGTTGATCGAGGGCGACAAGCCCTATGACCGCGAGGCCCTCAGCAACGAGTTATTGCAGACCGTTCAGGATCTCGTCGACAAGCAGCCTTCCATCGGCGCGCTCGTATTTGAATGCACGAACTTGCCGCCTTTTTCAGCGGAGATATCGAAGCGTTTTGGCCTTCCGGTGTTCGATATCCTCACACTTGGCCGGTGGCTTCATGCAGGAGCCTCGATTGGTGAAGCGCGATAAATAAAAAAGTGGGAACGATATGCAATATCAATGGGATTTCAGTTTTCTCATACAGTACCAGAGCCTGATCTGGACGGGTGTACTTTATACAATCGGGTTTACGATTGGCACTGCGGTTTCAGGCTTGATTGTCGGTTGTCTGGTCGCCCTTGCTCGCCTCTCAAACGTAAAAATCCTCGGCGCGCTTATCACGGGCTTCATCGAGATATTCCGTTGTACGCCGGTCCTGGTCCAGCTTGTGTGGTGCTATTATGCGTTGCCGATCCTGACCGGAATAGAATTGTCTCCGGGTTCGGCAGCCTTCATCACGTTGACGCTTTACGGCGCATCATTTTTCGGCGAAATCATCCGCGGAGGCATCATTTCGGTTGATCTTGGCCAATGGGACGCGGGACGCGCACTCGGCATGAGGCGACATCAGCTCATGGCGCGCGTGGTTTTACCCCAGGCATTTCGCCGCATGATCCCGCCCTTGATGAACCAGACAGTTCTACAGCTGAAAAACACTTCGCTTCTGTCGGTTCTGGCCGTTCCGGATCTGCTTTACCAGGGCCAGTTGATCACGTCCGCAAGTTATCGGCCGCTGGAAACCTACACGATGATCGCAGTCATCTATTTCATCCTCCTTTTCCCGCTGACACGCTTCGCTCACAGGCTTGAAGCGCGTGCAGGCCGCTGATCACGAAAGGCTTATCATCATGTCAGAACACAATATGATCGAGCTTTCCGGCGTGAAAAAATCCTTCGGCGACTTCGAGGTCCTGAAGGACATCACGCTGAACGTGAAGAAAGGAAACGTCGTTGCACTCATTGGCCCCAGCGGCTCAGGAAAATCGACGTTGCTGCGAAGCGTCAATCTGCTGACGGTTCCGGAGCAGGGCTTCATTCGCGTGGGTGATCAGGCAATTGACTTTTCCAGCACGCGGAAGCTGCCCGGGGACAAGGCGCTTGCCGCCTTCCGCGCAAGGACAGGGATGGTTTTCCAGAGCTTCAATCTTTTCCCGCACATGAACGTCGAGCAAAATGTGATGGAAGGGCCGATCACGGTTCTGCGAAAATCCAAAGCCGAGGCGCGGGAGATCGCCCGCGGACTGCTGGAAAAGGTAGGGCTCGCCGATAAGTCAACGGCTCCCCCCGACAGTTTGTCCGGTGGACAGAAGCAACGCGTCGCAATCGCTCGGGCATTGGCGATGAAGCCTGAAGTCATGCTGTTCGATGAAGCGACCTCGGCGCTCGACCCCGAGTTGGTGGGAGAGGTTCTATCCGTCATCCGCTCTCTTGCCGCCGAAGGCATGACGATGCTGCTGGTCACGCATGAAATGGCATTTGCCCGCGACGTGGCGGACCGTGTCGTCTTCATGCGTGATGGATGTGTCGTTGAGGAAGGCGAGGCGCGCCAGGTGATCGACAATCCCGTTCAACCGGCGACGCGATCCTTCCTGAGCCATTTCCATAATGGTCTTGGTCCGAACTGATTGTGCCGACCGCCCCTCCTGCCGGGTCCTGGTTGGTACGTAAACTGAAAAACAGGTCATCCCGGTTCTGCCCCGGGGTCCATTAAAGTGATCGACAAGCGATGAACCCAACTCCCGCGTCACAGCAGGAGACGAATTTTTGCGCCCATCGATCAGCAATCGTCTAACCGTTGTAATGCTCGGGAATGATAGACATGCACGTAATCGTAATTGGCGCAGGCATAGTGGGTGCAAGTACGGCGCTGGAATTAATCCGTGACGGCCATCAAGTTACAATTCTGGAAGCCGGCGAGCCGGGCGGGCGTCAGAGCGCCAGCTATGGACACGGCTGCTGGATCAGCCCTGCGTCGGTCGTACCCATGTCGATGCCGGGTCTGTGGAGACAGATTCCGAGCTATTTGTTGAATCCCAAAGGCCCACTCGTCATCCGTTGGCGGCATATTCTCAAGCTCCTGCCATGGCTGGTGAGATTTCTCATCGCAGGCTCGACGGTCGCGCGGGTCGAAAAAACCGCGCATGCGCTGGCAACCCTCCTTGGAGACAGCCCGCAACGACACCTCAAACTGGCTGAAGAACTGGGCCTCAGCCATCTCATTCGTCAGGAAGGCCTGCTGTATGCTTATCCGGGCAGACAGGATTTCGAGGCGGAGAAATTATCATGGCATCTGCGCTCCATGACAGGCTTGCGCTGGAAAGAACTGGATGCTGGGCAACTGCACGCACGGGAACCACAGCTTTCCCATCGCTACAACTTCGGGGTTCTGGCGGAAGATGGCGCCCATTGCGTCGATCCCGGCGCTTACGTTGCAGCGATCGTTTCGACCGCAATCGCCCGTGGGGCCACTCTTATGAAAGCGCAAGCCAACGGTTTCGTTTTTGACGATAACAGTCTGATTGCAGTCGAGACGGATAACGGCCGCCTCAACTGCGACAGGGCCGTGATCGCATCCGGTGTCTGGTCCAAAGCCCTCGCACGCGAGGCTGGCGACCGTATCCCGCTCGAAGCCGAGAGGGGCTATCATGGCGTTGTTGTTTCCGAGGAGAACGGGCCTTCGCATCCAGTCATGCCAAGCGACGGCAAGATGGCGAATACGCCGACCTCGAAAGGTCTGCGCCTCTCCGGACAAGTCGAACTGGCATCGGTGGAGACTCCCCCCAACTGGAAGCGCGTCGACATTCTGATCGAGCACGCCATTGCCACATACGATCACTTGACTCCACGCACGGAGATGAAGCTGGACCGCTGGATGGGCCATCGCCCGTCCACACCGGACGGTTTGCCGGTCATTGGCACGTCCTCCCGCTCGAATAACGTTTTCTACGCCTTTGGACACGGACATGTCGGCTTTGCATCCGGTCCGATCACTGGCCGGATCGTCGCAGACATGGTTAGCGGCAAAACACCCACCTCTGGTATCGAGGCGTTTTCGCCAAGGCGTTTCGCCTGAGTGAGGCCGGCTCATGAAAGTTGGGAGAACATCCCATCATGCTTCCCGCAGCATGGGCCGGTCACAGTGATCATCCTCAAAACCACTGTCAGGTTGTGATTGAATTTTAAAGTAACGAAAGGAGACCGTCGTGCGCGGCGCAGATATTCTGGTGGACATGCTGATCGGATATGGGGTCGAAGTGATATTCGGCGTACCGGGGGACACCAACGTTCCTTTTTATGAGGCCTTGCAGGAGCGAGAAGACAGGATTCGCCACGTTATGGCACGCGACGAACGCTCTGCCGGTTACATGGCGGATGCCTATGGGCGCTTTACCAGCAAGCCCGGCGTCTTCGAGTGCCCATCGGGCGCAGGCGCCATGTATTCACTGCCTCCGGTAGCTGAATCGAACTCCTCCTCGGTTCCGGTCATTCTGCTGACGATCGACATTCCCCTCCCCGGTGAAGGCCGTGGCGTCTTGACCGAGCTGGATTGCGCTCGCCTGTTCGATCCGATCACCAAAATGTCAGTGCAAGTGAAATCGGCGGAAAAATTGCCGGAAATCATTCGTCGTGCATTCCGCGTTGCGTGCTCTGGCAAGCCAGGTGCGGTCCATCTCCAGATTCCAGAGGACATGCTTATCGCTGAGGTGGATCCGGCACGTGTATCGCTTCACGTCGAGGCCGAATGCAGGCAGTTCCCTGCATATCCTACGCTTCCGCCTCAGGACAAGTTGGATGCCGTGATGTCGATGCTGACGAGCAGCAAGAAGCCGTTGATCGTTTCGGGTGGTGGCGTCAACCGCTCTTGCGCCGGACCGGAGGTGACGGAGCTGGCTGAACGGCTGAATATTCCGGTCTGCACCACGATGACGGGCCAAGGTACAATGCCTGACGATCATCGGCTGGCGGTCGGCGTTATTGGCGACAACGGATTTCATCCACATGCCAACTGGTCTCTGGAACATGCCGATTTCGTCCTTTTTGTAGGATCAAGGATGGGCTCGGTCGTTACCATTGGCTGGACCTTCCCGAAAATTACGCTCAACAAGCGTGTGGCCCAGATCGATATCGATCACGAGATTATGGCCAACAACTACGAGAATGTGCTGTCGGTTCAGGGCGACGCCCGCCTGGTCCTTCAACGCCTCATTGAAATGGCACCTGCTGATAATGATGCGGCCCGGACACAGGAATGGGTCGATGAATTGAACGACTTGCGCGCTAACTTCTGGGAAAATGCCGAGAAGCTTTTAAGCTCTGAAGCCGCCCCGTTGCGACCCGAACGCGCAGTTCGATGCTTCAACGAAGCGCTCGAAGCTTACGGCAAACCGGCTCATATTTATTCTGACGCCGGAACGCCAACGCCGCATATGACACGTTTTCTGAAGTTGAAAGATCGCAGAATCCGCTTCGCGATACCACGCGCTTTCGGCGGATTGGGTTCTGCGCTGCCCGCTACGGTTGGTGCGTGGTTTGCCAACAAGGATCGCCGACCTATCGGCATGTTCGGCGATGGGTCATTCGGGATGACGGTCGGCGAACTGGAAACACTCGTTCGCCTTCAGGTTCCGGCCATTCTCCTGCTGTTCAACAACGGCACCTTCGGCTGGATCAAGGGGCTGCACCGGCTGAAGGGACATAACCAGTGCTTCGGCGTGGATTTCATGCCACCGCGTGGGCAGGCAATTGCGGAAGCATTTGACGTCAAGGCCTGGACCGCCACCAATTCGAAAGAGCTCGACAGGGCGCTCGCTGAAGCCTTTGCCTACACATCCGGCCCATGCCTGATCGACATTCACGTTGAATCAATTGCCGATCGCGTACCGCCGGTCTATTCGTGGCTGACCAAGCGCGGTAAAGACCCGCTGAGCATCGAGGCCGAGGAAGTTCGTTACTTTTGAGCGAATAACAATAATGGAGCGTCAGCTTTTCGCTGGCGCTCTATCAAGGTGATGTATTCACGGTCAAAGAATGGTCGAGGACAAGCTCGCGCCTTACGCCCTTCCCACATCAATCTGTGCACAACACCTCAAGAAAAACCGAAACGCCCGGATGAGCGCATCCGGGCGTTTCGCGTTACAGTTCGTCAGCCCAACTTTATTGGTCGGTCAGACGGTCTATGACTTCAAGCGGGTGTGGCAGGAATTTCCCGTCTATTGCCTTCGCCTGCGAACGACAGGAATAGCCAGTGGCCATAACCACGTTATCCCCGTTTGCCTTCGCTACGGGCGCGGCCCAACTCATGTCATAGAGTTTTTCCGAGGTGGCGCGGTTGCGAGCCTCATGACCAAACGTTCCCGCCATGCCGCAGCAACCGGCATTGACGATATCCAGCCTCACGCCTAGCCGTTCGAACACCTGTTTCCAATGACCAGCCGATGCCGGAACGTTGCTGCGCTCCGTACAGTGGAGCAGCAGCCCAAAGCTGGCATGTTTTATTGGCGATATGCTGGCGGAAAGCCGCTCCGACTGCGTGGCCAGCCACTCCTGTGGCAGCAGGACGGTCGCTTTCAATGGCGCATCAGACAGAGATTTGTATTCGCTGCGAAATGTCAGGGTCATCGAGGGATCAAGCCCCACAAGGGGCACGCCAAAATCGGCAATGGACTGGAGACTATGGGCCGTGCGCGCTGCCGCCGCCTCGAAACGCCGCAGATACCCATGCACATGCAGCGCCTTGCCATTGACATGCGGCTCGGCCAGAAGAGGCACCAGCCCTATTTTGCGGGCCAGCCTGATAGCGGCAAGTGCTACAGCCGGTTCGAATGAGGCGGTAAACGCATCGGTTACGAAGACCACCGCCCTTTCACGCTCGGATTGCGTCATCTTTCGGATGTTTTCAATGGTTGCTATGGTGGCACCAAGCTTGCGCGCATGGTCGGCAAGAGAAACAGCAGGCAGCAATGGCAATGCCGTCAACCCGGCAACACGCATCAGCCTGCGACCCGGTCCTGTTCCTGCAAGGAGATTATAGAGTGGCCTTGCCCGCCTCATGAGCGGCAATGTGGTCTCGATAGCGGCAACCAGCGGGTCTTTCAGCGGGCGCAGATAACGACCGTAATACATCTCCAGAAATCTAGCGCGGAAAGCAGGAACACTCACTTTGACAGGACATTGACCTGCACAGGCTTTGCAAGCCAGGCAATTGTCCATCGCCTCTCGAACTTCATGGGAAAAGTCGTACCTGTTTGCCGGATCGAGCGAGTTCAGCACCCGACGACACAGCGCCAACAGACGTTTGCGCCCGATACGCAGCGCCTCCGCCTCGTTGCGTGCGTCCCTTCCATTTTCTGCAAGCAGCCGCAACCATTCACGCATCAGCATCGCCCGGCCTTTGGGCGAATAGCGTCTGTCGCGTGTAGCCTTGTAGGAAGGACACATCGGACTGGTTTCATCGAAATCAAAACAGGCACCATTCCCGTTGCAATAGGCGGCATTGTCGAAGGCGGAACGAATGTCGTTACCGATGATCCTGTCAACTCCCCCTCTCAGTGGCACCTCGTCAATTTTCAGCAGGGACTTTGAAGCCGGAGCCGCGATCTTGCCCGGATTTAGACGATAATCGGGGTCAAAGACCTGTTTTATACGCTGCAAATCCGGGTAAAGATCCTGAAAAAACTCCGGCACATATTCCGAGCGCACGCCCTTGCCGTGCTCTCCCCATAATACGCCACCATATTTGCGGGTCAGCGCCACCACCGCATCACTGATATGACGGACCATAGGTGTGTGGTCATCACGGCTGAGGTCGAGTGCCGGGCGTACATGCAGAACGCCCGCATCCACATGACCGAACATGCCATAGGACACACCTGCATCATCAAGCAAAGCGCGAAACTCACGAATGTATTCCGCAAGGTTCTGCGGGGGTACAGCGGTATCTTCCACAAAGGCCACTGGCCTCACCGGCCCTTCGACATTGCCCAAAAGGCCAACAGCACGCTTACGCATGGCCCATATTGCTTCCGCATCGTGATGTCCACGGGCAATGGTGTATCCACGGTGACTGCTATCTGCGTCTAGCGCTGCGATCACCTGCGCCAGATGACGCTTCAACTCATCCTCGTCGTCGGCAAGCAGTTCGACAATATTGATACCGTTGGCTGAACCGGCTGTATCGTCCGGAAAGAAACGGGCGATGCCGTTCCAGACAATATCGCCCTTCGCCAGACCCAAAACCTTCTCATCAACTGTCTCGACGGAGGCGACTTTAAGTGCCGTCAACGCACGTGCGTGTTCCAGCGCGGTGTTGAAATCGCCATAGCGGATATTTACCAGCGCCACATGGCCAGGAATGGGAAGCAGGTTGAGTTCCGCCTCGCCGATCATCGCCAACGTACCTTCCGAGCCGCACAAAATAGCGTTGAGGTCGAAATCACCGTTATCACGCCGCACATGAGCGAGGTCGTAGCCGGTCATATAGCGATTGAGATCGGGAAAAATCTCGCGGATACGATCTGCCTTTTCACGGGTAATCTTCTCGACCGTGCGGTAAATTTCTCCTGTAAGGTCACTCCGGGCCATGGCCTCATTCAACGCCGCGCTGTCCAGCGGGCGTGACCACAGGTCCGAGCCATCCATCAGCAAAACGCGTAGGCCAAATACGTGGCCGGAAGTCTTGCCATAAAGGCATGAACCCTGACCGCAGGCGTCGGTGGAAATCATGCCACCGATCGTTGCGCGGTTCGATGTTGAAAGCTCAGGCGCAAAAAACAGGCCATAAGACTTGAGTGCGCGGTTCAACTGATCCTTGACCACGCCCGCCTCGACACGGGCCATCCGGCGGACCGGATCGATTTCGAGGATACGGCACATGTGCCGGGAGCAATCGACAACTATGCCGGTTGTCAGCGACTGGCCGTTGGTGCCGGTGCCTCCGCCACGCGGAACAATGACGACTTTCCGAAATGCAGGCTCCGATAAAACCCTTGTAATTGTCTTCAGATCATCGGTATCTTGTGGAAAAAGCACCCCGGCAGGTTCCATCTGATAGATGGAATTGTCGGTAGCGAGAACGATGCGCGAGGCCGCGCGTGTCTCGATGTCGCCCCTGAACCCAGCCTCGATGAGACGCTCAAAAAAACCGGGTGACAGGCATGGTTCTCCGCAAGATGACTTCAGACGGGGGATCATCGGCTTTTAAATCCCATGCCTGATCAATCTTGCAGGGCAGCACATGCCCGCGCGATGCGGTCAAGCGCCTCTGTCAGTTCCGCCTCTGAGGTCGCGTAGGAAATCCGGAAGAACGGCGAAAGACCGAATGCCGAGCCGGGAACCACCGCCACATGGACCTCTTCCAACAGATAATCCGTGAAGTCGTGATCGGCCTCTATCCGTTTGCCCTTCGGTGTTACCTTGCCGATGACACCCGCACAGCCAGAAAACGCGTAAAAAGCTCCCTCCGGCGTGCGGCACTCCAACCCCTCGATAGTGTTTAGACGTGACACGACGAGATCGCGGCGGCGGCGGAAACTTGCCTGCCTTTCCTTCAAGAATTCCTGAGGGCCGTTAAGCGCTTCGACAGACGCCGCCTGTCCAATGGACGAAGGGCATGATGTCGCCTGACTTTGGATAACGGCCATGGCCTTTATCAGCGCCTTCGGGCCACCGGCATAACCGATCCGCCAGCCGGTCATGGCATAGGCTTTCGATACGCCATTTATCGTCAACGTCCGTTCCTTCAGGCGCGGCTCCATCGCCACCGGCGTCACGAAGCGGAAATCGTCGTAAACGATGTGCTCATACATGTCATCGACCATCAGCCAGACATGCGGGTGGCGCAAAAGCACATCGAGCAATGGCCGGTAATCGGCTTCGCTATAGGCTGCACCCGAGGGATTGGAAGGCGAGTTGAGAAGTACCCAGCGGGTTTTAGGCGTAATCACCCTCTCAAGCTGCTCTGCCTGCAAACGGAACCCAGCGCTTGCATCGCAGGGGATCAGGACGGAGGTGCCGCCGCAAATTTCGACGATATCGGAATAAGATGTCCAATAGGGCGTAGGGATAATCACCTCGTCGCCCTTATCGAGCGTCGCCATGAAGGCATTGAAGAGTATCTGTTTGGCCCCCGTCCCTACCGTCACCTCGTCAACAGCGTAGTCAACGTGGTTTTCACGGCTGAATTTCGCAACGATCGCCTTTTTTAGAGCCGGCGTTCCGTCAAGTGCCGTGTATTTCGTCTCGCCCGCATCGATGGCTGCCTTGGCGGCATCCTTGATACTCTGCGGCGTATCGAAATCCGGCTCGCCGGCACCGAGCACGATGACCGGGTGCCCATCGCGCTTCATCGCCGCAGCCCTTGCACCGATCTGAAGAATTTTCGAAACGCCGACCGAGGCGATCCGCGAGGCGGGTCTGAAGCCCGCCTCCACTATGGCGGTGGAAATTGTCATGAGCACACCTCAGTCGATATCGAACGAAACGCCCTGCGCGAGCGGCAGTGATTTCGAATAGTTGATGGTGTTGGTGGCGCGGCGCATGTAAGCCTTCCACGAGTCCGAGCCGGATTCACGTCCGCCCCCGGTTTCCTTTTCGCCGCCGAAGGCTCCGCCGATCTCCGCCCCCGATGTGCCAATATTGACGTTGGCGATACCACAATCTGAACCATCGGCCGCAAGGAAGCGTTCCGCTTCGCGCATGTCGAGCGTGAAGATCGATGACGAAAGACCGGCGCCAACGGCATTATGGTCTTCGATCACCGCATCGAGATCGCTATATTTCATGACATAGAGGATCGGTGCGAAAGTTTCTTCCAATACCGGGCCTTCGTGTTGCGGCATTTCGACCAGCGCAGGCTTGACATAAAATGCCTCCGCGGAATCGCAATCGACGCGCTCGCCACCATGAACCACGCCGCCATGCTGGCGGGCCTCGGCCAATGCCTTCCGCATTCCATCAAACGCCAGCCGGTCGATCAGCGGACCGACAAGGGCAGAACCATTCAGCGGATTACCGACAGAAACACTGCCATAAGCCCTTTTCAGACGCGGAACGAGCTGGTCGTAGACGCTTTCATGTACGAACAGGCGGCGAAGCGTGGTGCAACGCTGACCGGCCGTGCCCATGGCACCAAAAGCGATGGCCCGTAGCGCCATGTCGAGGTCGGCGGAGGGGCAGACGATACCGCCATTGTTGCCGCCAAGCTCCAGAATGGCGCGGGCAAAGCGCGCCGCCAGACGCGGACCGACAGCCCGCCCCATACGCGTGGAGCCGGTGGCGGAAACCAGTGGCACCCTGGGGTGATCCACGAGGATTTCACCGATTTCGCGATCACCAATCAGCACTTGGGAAAGACCCTCCGGCGCGTCGCCGAAACGGCTGATCGCCCGCTCCAGCACCGCATGCGCCGCAAGCGCGGTCAGCGGAGTTTTTTCCGAGGGCTTCCATACGACGCTGTTACCGCAGACGATGGCCAGCGCCGCGTTCCACGCCCAGACGGCGACCGGGAAATTGAAAGCCGAAATAATGCCGATAACACCAAGCGGATGCCAGGTTTCCATCATACGGTGACCGGGGCGCTCGGTGGCAATCGTCAGGCCATAAAGCTGACGGGACAGCCCGACGGCGAAATCGCAGATATCGATCATTTCCTGCACTTCGCCAAGGCCCTCAGAGGGGATTTTCCCGGCTTCGATGGAAACGAGGCGACCGAGATCGGCCTTGGCGGCACGTAGTTCCTCGCCCAGCAGACGGATCAGTTCGCCGCGCCGTGGGGCCGGGACCAACCGCCATTGGCGGAATGCTTCATCAGCCGTGTCGATTGCCGTCGCCGCTTTGGCCGGCGTTACGGTTTTCAGCTGACCTGTTTTCTCGCCGGTTACCGGCGAAAACGAATCCATGTCGCCTGCGGTGTACAGCGACTTTTCGACACCAAGGCGTTCGAGAATGGCGGCGGCTTCTGCTGCAACGGATGTGGATTTCACGGTGATGTTCATGGTTCAAAACTCCGGTTCGGAAATCTGGAAACTGCGGGCGCGGCTGGTCAACCGGCCATGGCACGTCCCGCCAATGCGGTAAGGCAGGCATCGACAGACGCCCTTTCGATGCCTGCGTAATGGTCAAACTCGTTGAGCACGCTTGCCCCGAGGTCGGCCTCAAACCGTGTCTGGTTGGGGCTTGCGACAAATTCCTGCTGCGCACCATCGCCGAGATTGGACTGGAATATACCCGCCGCGCTCACCGGCAGAAAGTCTTCATAGACAATCGGGTCGAAGCGAACGAGCCCGTCTGCGATGAGCGTCTCAAGATCAGGCGCGGAGGCAGACACGGCATCTGTTGCCCTGGGGGCCAGAGAGTAGCTGAAATATCCCAGACCGTCCTTGCGGATTTGTGCCCAATTATCGGGGAACGCCTCAAACGTCTTTGCCAGGGCAGCCTCGTATTCGCGCGCGTTGGAGCCATCGGCAGCCGGGCGAACCACTTTTCGCGTTTCATCGAGCAACCGGTCGTAGAGCCCTCGTCCCTTCGGGGTCAGCGCAATACCACGCTGCTCTATCTCGCCGAAGCGTGCGGTATGCGAACCGGTTTTCCACGCGCCCTTGCCATCGGGGAACGAAACGGCCTCTTCGAGCGCCTTGAAAGACGTCTGGCGCAGCAGAATGGGGCATTCGCGGGTCGGCGGCCCCTCGACAACGGCCTTGGGGGCGATATCGTAGGCCGGCATCAGCGCCTGCACCGCATCAATATCCAGCGTGCGTGGCGTGAGATGGTTGATGTGCGGTCCCCGGAAGGAAACCACGTCTGCAATCAGGCGATGCGCATCGTGCAGTCGATGGTACATGTCCACATCGACATTGGCCTTGTCATGCCAGCGAAATGTTTCCAGCACTTCCGATACGAAACGGTCTGCATCCTCTTTCGACAGGCCGCCGTCACGCTCCGCCTTCTCCGTAAGTGCGATAGCTCCGACAGTAAATATCCGGCGTTGCTCCAGAATACGGGCGGCTTCAGTGCGTAACACCTCATCGGGTATCAGGTCGAGCCGCAGCAGCGAGGTGAATACACGAAACGGGTTACGCTTCAGCGCCTCGTTACCGACCGGCCGAAAAGCGGTGGAATGAACCGGCACACCCGCCGTCGAAAGGTCATAATAGCCGACCGGATACATGCCCATGACAGCGAAGACGCGGCGCATGGTCGCCAGTTCCTCTGCGCTGCCAAGGCGAATTGCCCCATGGCGCTCCTCGGAAATGCGCTCGAGACTATCGGTTGCAGCAAGGCGCTCCTTAAGCTCCGGCTTCTTCGCCAGCGCCTCATTATTGACCCGGGCAACCAGTTCCATCAGCGTGCCGTAGGCCGGAACCTCATCACGGTACATTTCCGACATGGCGCCCGAGAAGATTGCGCGGATTTCGTTGGTAGAGACATAACTGGACATGCTGGCACGATCCTCTGAAATTGTGCGACATCATTCTTGAAATGCACTATAACCGGTTAATTCTTGCCGCAGTTGTGAGAGATTTCGCTAAGTTGATGCTAAATTGGAATAGATATGCGTAGAAGCTTGATACCGGACATCGTCAATCTCCAAGCGTTCGAATGTGCCGCACGCCATCAGAATTTCTCCAGGGCTGCGCAAGAGCTGAACCTTACGCAAAGCGCTGTGAGCCGCCAGATTGCCGAACTCGAACAGCAGACCGGCTTACAGCTCTTCGAGCGCATTCGCCGCCGGGTGATCCTTTCGGAGGCGGGGCAGCGTTTTTTACCGGAAGTGAAGGAATTACTGCTTAGATCGGAACGGCTGATGATCGGCGCAGTCGCTGCGGGACAGATGAAATCCTCGCTGCGGATAGCCACATTGCCGACATTCGGCACCAAGTGGCTGGTGCCCCGCCTCGGCCGCTTCCTGCACAAGTACGCTGACGTGGCAGTTACCATAGAATCCCGTTCAAAACCTTTCAGCTTTGCGGAGGACAATTTTGATTTGGCTATTCACTACGGCCAGCCAGCCTGGGCGGGTGGAGTTTCTACATTTCTCTGTCACGAAACGGTGATGCCGATGACAAGTCCCGAACTTGCACGCGCGATCAGCGCCGATAGCCGCCCGCCGCCGGGCAATGCCCGGCTTCTACATCTGACGACCAGGCCGAAACTATGGGCGGAGTGGTGCCGGTTCCATGATGTTGCGGTGGACAACGCCTATCCCGGACCGCGCTTCGACCAGTTCTCGATGCTCACAGCCGCTGCCGTCGCCGGGCTTGGCGTCGCCCTGTTGCCGACATATCTGGTGGAACACGAAGTCCGTTCCGGAGCGCTGGCTCCGATCACAGATGCGCCCATGTCGACAGAGAACGCCTACTACATCGTGCGCCCCGAGCAAAAGCAGACCCACCCGAACGCCGATCTTTTCCAACAGTGGCTTGAATCCGAAGTGGGAACCGCTGCACCATCATCGGAACTCCTGACATAAAAACGAGCTTCCTCTCAAGTACAGAGCCTATGGTGCCGAATGCCCTGGAAAGAGATGCGCCGCCGGCCGGAGCCGGATCATCGAATTTAGGAGCTATGAAAGTGGATCAGATCCTTCTTTGGAGTTTCAATCTATCTGACAGATCAATGCACTGGCAAATGCCGAATAGGGGCATCGAGGGAATTGACCTGCTGGATTATCTTGGAGTTACCGAACCCGAGCCCGTAATAGAGACAGGTGATGGATTCGGGGCGATCAAAATCGGGGCCTTATTATCATCGGCATACACTCGAAGGCATTTTTCCGGAAAGATATTAACATGGTCCGGTCAGCATATATTCGATGGAGCTGTGATCATAGGCTGCCTGGACGGGAACATGGCGAGCGGTGCCGTGCACTACAAAGCGCCGGCTGGAACTCACTTGAATGATCCAATCGCCTCTCACCCAATTTACGCCGGCGATCCGGACAAGCCCGAACCCAGTGGGGACCAGATAGCAACGCTCGAAAAAGCGCAACAAACGGATCCGAATTTTACCCGCGTCCTCATCGAGGCAATTGAAGCATTGCCGGAGGCTTTCGTACTTTATGGCCCAGATGACCGGATGGTCGTCTGTAATGAACAATATAGAAGACTTTATCCGACGGTGGCCGATATGATGGCTCCGGGTTTGAGTTTTCACGACGTCATGCGCGAAAGCCTGCGACGCGGCGTTTTCCAGTTGAACGAGGATGCCGAACAATGGTCTCGAAAACGCCTGTCATTTCATCACGCGAATATCGGTTTCTTCGAGCAGCACCTTTCCGATGGGCGGTGGATACAGGTCAGTGAGCGAAAAACACCGTCGGGCGCGATCAGCAGTATTCGCGCCGACATCACCATATTGAAGGAGAGGGAAGCCGATCTTCGTGCGGCCCTGGATGAGGCAAAGAACGAACTCGCCGCGCGTACCCGCTTCGTCGCCAAAGTTGGCCACGAGCTGCGCAATCCTCTAAATATCGTCTATAACATTGCACAGCTGTTGAAGGACGAGAGAGGCTCGGCATCGCAGCAGCAAACATTCGACACACTGTTTGGCGCAGCCAGTGCAATGCGCGATGTGCTGGGCGATTTTCTGGACGTTACCAGTTTGCGTTCGGGACAGTTCAACATTGACACAAGGCCAACGGACACCCGCGCCCTCCTGCGGGAAATAGTGGATTTCGCTCGTCTGATGGGACGACAAAGCATGGTCTCGTTTCGGTCGCACACGGCGCGAGACATTCCCCGCCAGGTGCTGACGGATCCGCGTCGGATTCGGCAGATCATGTTCAATCTTCTAGGTAATGCCTTCAAGTATGCACCGGGCGGTTCGGTCGTGCTGGATACCTTCACACTGGAGGTCGATGACCTGCCAGTCCTGCGCGTGAGCGTGACCGATACTGGCAAGGGAATCGGTGGTGAGCTGGGTGCACAGTTATTTACCCCCTACACACGAAATCGCGAGCATCGTTTGTCAGGAATAGAAGGGCTTGGTCTCGGCCTTGCCATAAGCGAGGAGCTGGCGGCGGCCCTTGGCGTCTCACTCGGCGTGGCGCCTGTTGTGGAAGGTGGCACCCAGGCATGGATCGATATTCCGATCGTCAGCGCTGACCGGCTCGTGCAATCGGCGCCGCGCGGTTCGGAGCCACCAGTTTCGACAGGTATCGGGCCGACGATGGACGTCCTCGTGATCGATGACGAACCGGCGAACCTGATCGTCGCCGAATCGGTGCTCAAGCGTCTGGGACACAAGGTAATGACGGCTCAAACCGGGCAACATGCACTGTTCCTGTTGACGGAGCATAACTTCGATGCGGCCTTGCTGGACATATCGATGCCAGAAATGTCCGGGGTGGAACTCGCTCATGCGATCATTGCCGGAGGCTTTGCCTCGAACGGCATGGGGATAATTGCAATGACCGGCAATGTGATGCCGAATGACATACGGCACTACTTTGATGCCGGCATTACCGGATTTGTAGAGAAGCCCGTGGATATCCAGTCGCTCGCGGAAGCCTTGTCCGCGGTGCGCAAGGGGGGCGGAGGCCAATCCTCGCTCGAGCCGCAGGAGCGCGTTCGGTTTTCGCGGCGAGAAAAGACCAGCACGTTCGATCGAGGTGGGCTCGACCGCATGCTCGAGGACATCGGTCATGAGAATGTCATGGCGATCGTTTCGTCGAGCGTCGTGACCATGCAGGCGGCCCTTGCCATTGTGAAGCGCGGCAGTTTCAGCACCGACGAACTCTATCGGGCGCTTCATAAAGTCGAATCTGTTGCGGGCCTGCTCGGCTTTGAACAGTTGGCACGGTCGACTCATACCGAGACGCCGACAGCTTCCCCCGGAAGCTTGCAACTGGCGGAATTGCGAGAGGAACTGGCATCTGCGATCATGCAACTCAAAAGTTATACCGGAGAGCTTGGTTCCGAACCCATAAGCCGTTAATTCAACAAGGCGGCGGGGCCTCTCAGGACGCAAGCTTGTAGCCGCTCCCATGAACGGTCCGCAAATCCTCCGGCTTCAGGCCGATCATCGCGAACCTCTTGCGCAGCCGTGAAATGCGAATATCTATGGCCCGCTCGGAATCGGGAGGCTCCGATCCGGCGATCGCGTCGATAATCTGTGCGCGGGTTATGACGCGATTTGGGTTTGAGGCTAGAAGACGGACAAGTCTGTAGTCCTTGGCTGCCAGCTCTAGCATTTGGCCCGACGGCGATACCAGTGTGTGGCCGGCAATATCCAGTACACCGCCAGCGATGGGAAGATGTGTTCTATCCGTACCATCCTGGCGACCGCTGCGGCGCGCGAGATTATTCAATCGCAACACGAGTTCCTGAGGCTCGAAAGGTTTGAGAATGAAATCGTCAGCTCCGATCTCGAGAGCGGCCAGCCGATCTTCGCGGGCGTGGCGACCGGTCACCACAATGATCGGTACCATCGTTCTGGCTCGCAACATACGTATCAGTACCAATCCGTCTTCATCCGGAAGAGTAAGATCAACGATGATGGCCACCCAGCCCGAGGTGGACAAATATTGCAGCCCATCGCGCGCGGAGGCAACGCGGACCGTCACATAGCCTGCCGTGCGAAAATAGGCGGTGAGCAACACTGAAAAGGTCTCGTCGTCTTCTATCAGAAGAATCTTTTTCATACCACCGCTCCAAACACCGGCATATAATCGCATGAAATATAGATGAAACATTTTTGAAACAACACGGAAAAACATTGCTCATATAGAAGGCAGTGCCCTCGAAAGGGCAAAATAAACAGAAGTGCGGCCATCGACTCCTGGCTGCTAGAAAACAAAGAGGTGGACATTGAGCGAGCATAATAAATTCGGCTTTCAGCCGACCCGCCGTCAATTCATGGCCAGCACTGCGGCATTAGGGGCCGCGGCGCTGATGCCATCCCTGGCTGTTGCAGCGCCGTCCGGAGATTTGGTGGTCTCCAACTGGGGCGGCGACTGGAACAATAATATCGTGACGGGTTTCGAAGCGCCAGCCTTCGGCACGTCTGGCCTGAACATCATTCACGATCTGGCACCCGCGTCAGAGCGCAAGACCAAGCTTCTGGCCGAGCGTCGCCTGCCACGCAGCAGCGTCGATGTCACCTGGCTTACGGATGCCGATGCCTTCGAGATGAACAGCCAGGGCGTTCTCGAGGAGATTGACGCCTCCCTGATCCCGAACAGCCCCCACGTGCTCGACAAGCTCAGGACCCCATACATGGTGCCTGCGATCTACGGTGGCCTTGTCATCCTCTACAATCCGGCGAAAATTCCTGAGCCGCCGAAGAGCTTCGCGGAACTCTGGAACCCGGCCTATGCCGGCCGCGTCGGCGTTATCGATGCTCTCCACTTCAACTATATCTACGCGGCCTCCCTTTCACATGGCGGCTCGATGAGCGATGTCAGCAAAGCTTTCCCTGCCCTGCTGGAGATGAAGAAAACCGTGCAACCGCGCCTATATCCATCGCTCAGGCACTGGCAGCAGGCTTCCAGTCCGGCGAAATCTGGATTTCCGCCAACTACAGCGCGCGTGCGATCCAGTGGGGCAAGGATGGTCTGCCGATCAAATGGTCCTACCCCGACGAAGGTGCGGTATTCATCGCTTTCGGTGCAGCGATCACCAAGCGTGCCCGCAACCGCGAAGCGGCCTATGCCTATCTGAACGCCATGCTGGAACCCGCGCATATGGGGGCGATCGCCGAATCCACGTCCTATACCGTCTCCACGGATAACGCCGCTCTCTCGCCCGAGAGCAAGCGGTTGCTGGAATTCACGCCTGAACAGATCGATAAGCTACATATGGTCGACTATCCCTATGCCGCGAAGAGCGACCCTCAATGGCTCGACTGGTGGAACAAGGAGTTCAAGGGGTGATCGGGCTGGCCACGACATCGAAAGGAGAGCACCGGAATTCCGGTGCCTCCCCGCTCCTCCGGTCAGCCGAACTGCTGCTCCCCTCGATGCTGCTCATTCTCTTCGGCCTGGGGCTCCCGCTCGTTCTGATGGCGCGCTACAGTCTGGCGATCTTCGAGCCCGGCGCCTACGACATTTCCGGCTACAGTCTTATAAACTATACTTCCTTCTTCTCGGACCCGTTTTATCTGCAGATACTTGGGCGCACATTGCTCGTGGCCTTTTGTTGCACCGTGCTCTGTCTGGTTTTCGGCGTTCCGGCAGCCTATCTGATTTCGCGCATCGGAAGTCGGTTCCTGCGCACGATACTGCTTCTGGCCATGATCATCCCGCTGTTGCTTGGCAACGGCGTCCGTTCCGCCGGCTGGATGATGCTTCTATCCGACGGCGGTATGATCAACTCGCTGCTGCGAGGGATCGGACTGGTCGATGAACCTATCCGCATGCTTTACACGGGTTACGCCGTCGTCATAAGCCTTCTTGCCCTGACATTGCCTTTCATGATCATCAGCCTGCAAAGCGTCTTCGAATCGCTCGGACGGGCCTATGAGGAGGCGGCGCTGACAATGGGTGCCGGACCCTGGCGCACGTTTTTCCGCGTGACCCTGCCGCTGGCCATGCCCGGCATTTTCTCCGGCTGTCTGCTGTGTTTCGTGCAGGGCATGAACGCCTATGCCAGCCCGGTTCTCCTTGGCGGCCCGCAGTTTCAGATGATGGCGCCGAAAGTCTATGAGCAGGCCATCAAGATCAACAACTGGCCGCTTTCGGCGACGCTCGCTTTCGTCCTGATGGGTGTAACGCTGATCCTCACCGTCATCTCCAGCCTGCGCCTGCAAAAACGCTACGGAGCCCTGTGACATGAACGGGAATTCCTATTTCTCCGCCCGGATATTCTGGCCGATCATGATTGTAGTGGCAGTGGTAGCCGTCGTGCTTGTTCTGTTGCCACTCGTGACGATCATATGGGTGAGCTTCTTCGACAACGCAATCATCAGCTTCCCGCCACAGGGCTATACGTTGCGGTGGTACGAGGCCGCCTGGACTATGACGCGTTTCAGGGAAGGCCTGATCGCCAGTCTCGAACTCGCGATCTCAGCCACCGCTATCAGTCTGCTGGTCGGCATTCCGGCATCCTTCGTTCTGGCGCGCGGGCCTTTTCGCGGACGCGAGATGATCCAGTCGATACTGATCGCTCCGCTGATTGTACCGGGCATCGTCGCCGGTGCTGCTCTCTACATGTTTCTGATCGAGGTCGAGATCACAACTGAATGGCCGCTCTCGGGTTCGTTCCTTGGCTTGTTGATCGCGCACAGCCTGATCGCCGTGCCGTGGACCGTCCGCCTGGTGACCGCATCTCTCATCGGCATGGATCGACAGCTGGGGGAAGCCGCATCCACCATGGGCGCACGTCCTTGGACGACCTTCCGCCGCGTGACATGGCCGATCATTCGTCCCGGAGTGATGGCAGGCGCGCTGTTCTCGTTCATCATATCCTTCATCGACCTGGAAAAATCGCTCTTTCTGGTGGCACCCGGCGAGACGACACTGCCCATTGAGATCGTAAACTATCTCGAATGGAGCGTGGACCCGACCATCGCAGCAGTTGCCGCGGCGCAGATCGCGTTGATTACCGCGGCACTGCTCGTCACCAATCATTATTTCAAGCTTACTCGCGCGTTCTGACGCGTTCGGAGTCAAACATGTCTGCAATCACTCTTGAAAACATCGTCAAGCGGCACGGGGCGCTGACCACCGTAAGCGACGTATCGCTCGACATTCGCCAAGGCGAATTCATCGCTTTCCTCGGCCCGTCCGGTTGCGGGAAAACGACGACGCTGCGGATGATCGCCGGCCTTACGGATGTCAGCGAAGGCCGCATCTTGTTCGGCAATCGCGACGTAACGGCCATGCCACCTTACCTGCGCAATGCGGGGCTGGTGTTCCAGGGCTACGCGCTCTTTCCGCACATGACCGTCGCGCAAAATGTCGCCTTCGGCCTCGAAATGCGCAAGGTCGACAAGGCCGATACCGAAAAGCGGGTGATGGATGCGCTGAAGCTCGTCAAGCTCGACCATCTCGCCACCCGCATGCCCTCGCAGCTTTCTGGCGGCCAGCAGCAGCGCGTCGCCCTGGCACGCGCTATCGCCTACGAGCCGGATGTCCTCCTGCTCGATGAACCGTTGTCGGCGCTTGATGCCAAGCTGCGCTACGAAGTCCGCACCGATCTGCGTCGTCTGCAGTCCGAACTCGGCCTGACGACGATCTTCGTAACCCACGACCAGGACGAAGCACTCAGTATCGCCGACCGTATCGTGGTGATGTCTTCAGGTCGTATCGAACAGGTGGGCACGCCGGAAGAAATCTACGACCGTCCCGCAACCCTTTTCGTGGCGGAATTCATAGGCGCGACCAATATCTTTACCGGCAGCCTCGAAAGCACGGATCTGTTCCGCACCGGAGACGGCATGACCTTTGCCGTGCCGGCAGGCACTCGCACCCACGCCTCGGTTGCCAACATGGCGGTGCGCCCCGAGCATGTGCGCCTGGTACCGGTCAGCGATACCGCGCCGGACGCACCGTCGATCGAGGTTTTGGTGGAGGACATCGTCTATCGCGGCGCGCTGACGGAATATGTCCTGCGTAGTGCCTCAGGCGCCTCGGTTCTTGCCCATTGCCAGAATGTCGAGGGCGGTCGATCTGACTTCAAGCGGGGAGATAAGGCCCTCGCCAGCTGGCCGGCCTCGGTCACCATGCTTTTCTGAAATTGGTGGCTCCTGGCGGAGCTGCGGATAGCGACAATGGAACGACATCCAGGTTACTGTACCCTATGCCGCTCGCGGTGTGGATCATACACGCTCGTCGAAAATGGCCGGATGGTCGGTGTGGAACCCCGCCCCGACCACCCGACCGGTGGAGCACTTTGCGCCAAGGGACGCGCCGCACCGGAAATGGTGCATAGTCCGCGCCGCCTGACCGTGCCGTTGAGACGGACAAATGGCAGGACGGAGCCTGTTGCAGAATGGAAGGAAATCGGCTGGGACGAGGCGCTTGACGAGATCGTAGAAAAACTCCTGGGCATCCGTGGCCAGTCGGGTGCGGAGGCCGTCGCCTTTGCCCTCACCACACCCAGCGGTACCCCGATCATTGACAGTTACGAATGGGTCGAACGGTTCATCCGCGTTTTCGGCAGCCCGAACCTGCTTTATGCGATTGAGGTCTGTGGCTGGCACAAGGATTATGCCCATGCCCTGACATTCGGTCGGGGACTCGGTGTTCCCGAATACGACAAGGCCGATGTCATCGTCCTGTGGGGGCACAACCCGGCGCGCACATGGCTGGTGCAGGCCGGACGTGTGGCTGATGCGAAGGCCCGCGGCGCCAAGGTGGTCGTTATCGACCCAAAACCCGATGGCTCGGGGCAGCAATCCGACCTGTGGATGCGCATCCTGCCCGGCACCGACGCGGCATTGGCCATGGGTGCCATCCGCCATCTTCTCGAAACCGGCCGGTTCAACGACGCCTTCGTGCGCCATTGGACGAATGCCGCTTTCCTCATCGACAGAGCGACCGGGCGTTTCCTGACCGCAGCCCAGCTGGCTCCGTCTCAAATCGATGGCGACTTCCAGCCCTCCGACTGGCTGGTTGCCGGCGAAGACGGACGAGTCATAGCCTGGGATACGCGGCGCGCCATGCCCTCCCCGGAACGGATTGGCTTACAGGCCGAGCTTGCCCTTGAAGACAGCGACGGAAAACCGCGCCAGGCGGCAAGCGCGCTTGCCCTTCTGCACCAGCGGGCGGCAAGCTTCACGCCGGAACGTGTGCGGGACATAACCGGCGTGGCGGAGCCCGAGCAGGCGGCATTCTATGCCCTGCTCGAGAACGCTCCAAAACTTGCCTATTACAGCTGGACGGGGGTAGGCCAGCAGACCAATGCGACCATGACCGAGCGCGCAATCGGCAGCCTGATGGCCCTGATCGGCTCATGTGACAGCGAGGGCGGCAATATCTGGACTGTCGCACCACCCTGGCGTTCGTTGGGCGACTATTCACTCCTGTCAGATACCCAAAAGTTCAAGGCGCTCGGCTTGCGCGATCTTCCGCTCGGCCCACCGGCATATGGCTGGATCAATGGCCGCGACTTCGCGCGCGCGGTCTTGCAAAAGGAGCCCTATCAGGTGCGCGCCCTGATGAGCTTCGGTACCAATTTTGCCGTGTCGCAGATCGACACGCCGCGCAATCTGGCGGCACTGCGAGCGCTCGAATTTCATGTCCATGCGGACATGTATATGAACCCCACGGCCGAATGCGCCGACATCGTTCTCCCGGTCAACATGCCCTGGGAACGCGATGCATTACGGCCAGGCTTCGAAATCACTCAGGAAGCGGCGGAAACCGTTCAGCTGCGACGCCAGATGCTGAAACCGGCCGGAGAGAGCCGCGCCGACTACGACATCGTCATGGCCCTTGCCCGGCGGATGGGCATGGAGGACGCATTCTTCGGCGGCAACGTGGAAGCCGGCTGGAACTGGCAGCTTGAACCGCTCGGCATCACCGTCGATAATCTTCGTGATCTGCCGGATGGCATGCGTTTTCCCCAGGCCTTCTCCTACCACAAGTTTGCGGCAGAAAATGCCGATGGTGACATCAGCGGCTTCAACACCCCGACACGCCGGGTGGAACTTTATTCACAACAATTGCTCGATCATGGTTACGATCCGCTTGCCGATTTCATCGCGGCGGCGGATGCGCCGGGTGGCATGAATGCACTGCCGCTGGTGCTGACGACGGCCAAAAGCGGCTGGTTCGTGCACACGTCCCACCGTCATATCGCCTCGTTACGCAAGAAGTCACCGGAACCTTCGGTGGAAATCTGTGGCGAGCTGGCCCGCGCGCGCGGGTTGGCGGAAGGTGAATGGGCGGACGTACGCACCCATCAGGGTGTCGCCCGGCTCCGCGTCCACATCAACGACCGGCTCGATCCGCGCACCGTGATCGCCGAATTCGGCTGGTGGGAGGCTTGCGAGCCGCTCGGCCGCGACGGCAAGCCTGCCGAGGGTAACGGAACCGCCAATATCAATGCGATCCTGAGCGACGAGGCGCGCGATCCGATCAGCGGTTCGGTCCCCCTGCGAGCAGTCACCTGTGACATTGCCCGTGCTGTGTCCGTCAATAACGGTCTCTGGAATGGCAAGAGGCGCTTTCGCGTGGCCGAGATACGCGGAGAAGGGCTCGATACCTCGGCATTATCCCTTTCACCCTGCGATGGCGGTCATGTGCCAGATTTCCTGGCCGGCCAACATGTCTTGTTCGAAATACCGGGAGTGGCAGTTAGCCGGGCCTATTCCCTGACGGCGTCGCCGATCTCTGCATCCATGCTTTCGGTTGCCGTCCGCTGGGACAGCTCGCGCGGCAATCCGCCAGTCTCCCTGTCGCGTGAAATCCAGCAGCTGAAGGTCGGTGATGAGGTGACGCTTGCGCCTCCGGGCGGTAATTTCACCATTCCACTCAAAAGCAGCCGGCCCATTCTGCTGCTTGCCAACGGCATCGGCATCACGCCTTTCATCAGTTATCTCGAAGGGCTCGCCAAGCTCAAGGGAGAAGCGATACATCCGGTATGGCTCATGCATGGGTGCCGCAATGGCCACGAACATCCGTTTGCCGGCCGTCTCGCAGAACTGGCGTTGCACATCCCCTCCCTTAACTGGATCACCGCCTATTCCGCGCCCACCGAGGTGGATCACCGAAACGCAAACTTTCAGCAGACCGGGCGCCTCAATCTATCACCTCTCGAAGTGGCTGTCGCCCAACGTCCCCTCGCCTATCTCTGCGGCTCACCGTCCTTCAACAGCACGATGATCGCCCGGCTGATCGCAATGGGGATACCGCGCTTCGACATTTTCGCAGAGTCCTTTTCCGCAGCCGCATCCGTACCGCAAAAACTGGAAGCACAGACAGTGACCGTCGCCGGCAGCGGCCAGAGCTTCCGTTGGGATGCATCGCAGGGTTCCCTTCTCGATGCCGCATTGGCCGCTGGCGTGGCACTGCCCAGTGGCTGCCGTGTTGGCCAATGTGAAAGCTGTGTCGTGCGCGTGGTTGAAGGACATATCGTCCATCTGGTGGAAACCGAACTTGAGGACGGGCATTGCCTGACCTGCCAAGCCGTACCACTATCCACCCTGAAGATTACCGTTTAGGGAAACGAAGTTGCCCGCGGCATCTTCACCGCTGGAAAATAAGGTGTTGGTTTTCACGCGACATCGCCCAGCTTTTGAACAAGGAGGGCGTCCGGGTTCGCGCGGCCGTAAGTGGCGTGACATCGCCATCCGCGGCCACGTCAGCCGTGGCACCGGAATTCTCAACAACGAGAGCTACATCGGCCGCATGGTCTGGAACAAGCGTAACTACCGCAAGAACCCGGAGACCGAACGCCGCACCACGCGCGTCAACGATGCAAGCGAATGGGTGCTGATTGATGTGCCCGAGATGCGCATCGTCTCCGACGACCTATGGCAGCGGGTGAAGGAGTGTCAAAGGAGATCGGTGAGCTTTGCGATTTCGGGCAGAGTAACCGGCTGAACGCAACGCACCGCCCAGGATACCTGCTCAGTCGCCTGCTTGAATGCGCGGAATGTGGCGGCCCCTACGCCATCAGCGACAAGGATCGCTATAGCTGCACCAACCGCAAGAAGCGCCTCCCGATTGACGAGCTTGGTGGCTCCTACTGCGGCAACAGCAAGACGATCACCCGCCAGGAACTGGAGAGCCGCGTTCTCGATTGTCTGCCGGTTTCCGTAACTCGCACGATGCCACTACGTCTGGTCGGCGAGATAGCCGCGTACTTCAGAGACCTCCGTGCGCGAATCCATGATCACGCCGACCCGCTGGTGAATCCCGGTCGGATCGATGGCCAGGATGCGCTTACCTCCATCGAACGCTAATCCTCCAGCGGCCTCTAGGATCATGCTCATGGGGTTGGCTTCGTAGAGCAGCCGAAGTTTCCCTGGCTTCGCATCCGAGGTGCTTGGGTACATAAGCAAACCGCCACGGAGTAGAATTCGGTGAACCGACCATGGAGCCGACCCAACGCATGTTGTATCGTCTTCCAAGCGGCCCGGCTTCACCAAGCTCGCAATCGCGGACAAAGTCCTGGATGGCTTGTGGCCACTCTGATCTACGGCTGCCATTGATCGAATATTCGCCGTTGCTTTCCGGCATGATGTGCTTTCGGCTGTGCTCGTCCCCCCGCGGGTGATCAGCCCGCTCCTTAGCCCCAGCCGGCCGCCGACCTGAGCGCCGTAAAGGTCTACTCCAGCACGGCCGATGGTGATGACGTCGAGCGCTTTCTGCATGTTCGCGTCTCTGATACGTGTTGAACCGCGCCCGCCTAGGCGCAGACGACCTTCTGACGGAAGCGTGCCGCCGGCAGCGAATTGATCTTGAGCAGGGGCCCGATTGGCGGCTACTAGATCGCCTGCGGTTTGAAGTCGCTCTTGGCGACTGGCATGACGGCTTGGAGCAGCGCCACAGACTTCTCCAGACCCTCGAGGCTGTTCAGAAGCACGTCCTCATGCTCGATCGACAACCAGCCGTCGTCGTAGCCCGCCATCTTCAGCCGGTAGCAGAACTGCCGCCACCATTCCTCGCCGTGGCCGAAACCGAGAGTGATATAGGACCAGCTCCTGGCGGGAATGTCCATCAGGCTCCCGTTCTCTAGGAGGCTGCCTACGGCCTGTTTCGGGGAGTTCAGGAATGTGTCCTTGGCATGGACGTGATAGACGGCCTCGCCTAGCGCTTCCGCCGCCACAAGAGGATCGGCGCCCATCCAGAAAAGATGGGAGGGGTCCAGGTTTGCACCGATGACCGGGCCCACCGCCTCCCGCAGTCTGAGCAGGGACGGAACGTTGTAGACACACTGGTTGCCATGAAGTTCCAGCGCGATGCGTTCGACCCCGTGTTCCTTTGCCAGCGCAGCGATCCTCGTCCAGTACGGGATAAGTTTCTCCTCCCATTGATACCGGAGTATGGCCTGCGTTTCGGGAGGCCAGGAGGAAACCACCCAGTTCGGCATGGTGTCCGTTGCGTTTCCGGCGGGGAGGCCCGACATGGAGCAGACAGTACTAATCCCGAGCTCGCCGGCCGCTCGGATCGTATCCTCAAGGCCCTGCCCTTGCGCGGGGTCAGTCGGATGCAACGGGTTTCCGTTGGCGTTGAGGCTGATGACCTCCAGTCCACGGTCGGTGAAGGACGCGAGGAAGTCCTTCCGCACGTTGCCGTCCTTCAATATCCTCGGCAGGTCAAAGTGCGGAGCGGTGGACCAGCCGCAGGTGTTGACTTCCACTCCGGAAACCCCGAGCCGGCGGGCATGGTCGAGCATCTCGTCGAACGGCAGACCACCCAAACTGTCTGAAACAAAACCCAGCTTCATGCGTAGAACTCCGGTTTCATGATCATCTCCACGGGCATCTTGTGTCCCTTGTTCAGCGCTTGCACTCCCGCCTCGGCGACGACTGCGGCGCAGTACCCGTCCCAGCTGCTGGACGCCGTCTCTGGGAACAAGCCGCTCTCCGCGAAGCGCAGGAATGCCCTGTTCTGACGCCGGTAGGCCTCATGGTAGCGGCCACGCCAGTCGGCCTCGTAACTCGTGCTCTGTCCCAGATCGCGGTCCACCCGCGTGTAGTTCACCGGGTTCATCGCTATGGTCGCCTTTTCGCCCACCAGTTCGGCACGAACATCGTAGCCATAGGCTGCGTTGTTGTTGATCTCGATGTTGACAAGCTGGCCATCCGCCGTCTCAAGCACCATATGAACGGGCGCGACGAGGGAGTCGGAGCGCTTCGGCTGGAACGCAGAAATCGAAATGTATTCGGTGCCAAGGACATGGCGCACCACGTCGAATTCATGGGGTGCCGAATTGGTAATAGCCATCGCACCGGTAAAGTCGGCAGCCGGGGTCGCCACGTTGCGGTGGAAGTTGTGCATAATGAGGGCTCGGCCGATCGCGCCATCCTGCACGGCTCGCTTCATCTCGACATACGACTGATCGAAGCGGCGCATGAAGCCAAGCATGATGAAACGTTCGCCAGCCTGCTCCTCCGCCTTGAGGATATCGAGGCACTCCGATGACGATTGTGAAAGAGGTTTCTCACAAAGGACCCGCTTGCCCGCCTTGATGCAGGACAACGAAAGGGTCGCGTGGGTAAAGTCCGGGCTCGCGATGATGATCGCATCGACGTCCGGTCGTGCCGCGATACGATCCGGGTTTACGTCCACATCCTGAGCGCCGTAGCGGTCAGCGACTTTCCTCGCCCGATCAGCGTCCATGTCGCACACGACCTGGAGCGTTGCGCCCGGCAGATCTTCCGCCACGATCTTTGCATGGTCTGCCCCCATCAGTCCCGCCCCGATGATTGCGATCCTGGTACCCATTTTCTATGATCTTCCTGTAACTGATGAAAGGGATGGCCTGCGCCAGCAGAGCACCGGCCTGTGTCGTTGCGTGCCGGGCCTCGTTTCCCGACACGCTTCCCTTGGGAGGGTTATTTCTTTGCGTACTGATCGACGTTTTCCTTTGTGATCGAGGCAAACGGAACCAGCTTTTCCGCCGGCGCCTGTTCGCCCTTCTTCAGACCCTCAACAACCTCAAAGGCAGCCTTGGCCTGCCCTGCTGCGTCCTGGAAGATCGTCTGGGACATCGTGCCGGCCTTGATGGCGTTGCGCGCGTCGGCCGTGCCGTCGACGCCCGAGATCAGTACGCCCTTAAGGCGATTGGCTCCCTGGAGTGCTTCGAGAGCACCAAGCGCCATCTGATCGTTGGCAGCAACGATGGCATCGAAGTTCGGGAAGCTCTGAATCCAGTCTTCCGTGACCTTCATGCCCTCGGCGCGATCATAGTTGCCCGAGAGGCTCGCGAGCGTCGTAACATCCGATCGGCCGAGCGCATCCTCAAACCCCTTCTTCCGCTCCTGCGTGTGGGAGAGACCCGGCGTGCCTTCGAGATAAAGAATCTTCGCATCTTTCGGCAGATTCGCCTTCATGTATTCGCCCTGAAGACGGCCAGCATCGATGTTCTTTGAGCCCACAAATGTATATTTGCCGCCAGCAGACTGGATCCCGAGAGCGATCACGGGAATGCCCGCCTCATTGGCCTTTTCAACTCCAGGCACAATGCCCTGATAGTCGACCGGCACGACAACGATGGCATTGACCTTCTGCGCGATGAAATTATCGATCTGGTCGAGCTGCTTGCTGACATCGTTATTCGCGTCAGAGAAATTGACCATCACTGCCGGGTCAGATTTGGCAGCCTCGATGAAAGCGTTCTTACGTGCCATGACGAACACGTCGGTGTCGGCCATGTTGGCATAACCAACGACGAACTTGTCGGCTGCTGTTGCGGCGGTTGCGGCGGTTGCGGCGGTTGCGGAAAGCGCGGCCAGAGAGACTGCGCAGGCGAAAGCAAATTTTGCGATAACTTTCATGGTTTCCTCCCAATGGGTGTGTGTTGGTGCAGGGGCGGAAATCCCGCCGACACAGAGTTATTTCCGGGACCGGAGGTCCCTGGAACGGGTTTATGCCTTCTTCTTGCCGCGGGCTGATTTCGTCCAAACATCAAGGATCACCGCGATCGCAATGATCAGGCCCTTGATGATCTGCTGCCAGTAGGAGCTGACATTCATGAGATTGAGGATGTTGTTAATAACGCCGATGATCATGGAGCCAATGATCGTACCGGTGATGGTTCCGGTCCCCCCCATCAGACTGGTGCCACCGACAACCACGGCCGTGATCGCGTCAAACTCGTAGCCAACGCCGCCTGCGGGCTGGCCAGAATTGATGCGCGACATCAGAACGATGCCGGCAACGGCACAGAGGACGCCATTGAAAATGAACGCCTTGATGACGATGCTGTCGGGGTTGATTCCGGAGGCAAGTGCGGCGCGCTGATTCCCGCCGACGGCATAGACGTATCGACCAAACTTGGTTTTGTTGAGCAGAAGCCACGACAGGACGACCACTACCGCCAGAATGAGCACGGAGATGGGGACTGGGCCTAATGTACCCTGTCCTATGACCTTGAAATCACCGAGGCCAGTTACGGGCGACCCGCCCGTATAGAGCAGAACGGTTCCGCGTGCGACCGTCGTCATGGCAAGCGTCATAATGAACGAGGGGATTCGGAAGAACGTGATTACGAAGCCGTTGATCGTGCCGGTTATGACACCCACGACAAGACCGGCTGCCACCGCAAGTACGATGCTGCCGGTCATCGACATCACACTTGCCGCGATTACCCCGCAAAGAGCAAGAACCGAGCCGAGGGAAACGTCGATATGCCCCAGGATGATGACGAAGGTGATGCCACACGCCAAAAGACTGACAACGACCACCTGTCTCAGGACGTTAGTGAGATTTGCTTCCGTCAAAAACGTCGGACTCAACATCGAGGCCAGGATGCAGATGCCGACGAAGATCAGGACGGTGCCGTACTTGCGGTAGATCTGGGAGAAGCTCATCTCCCGCACACCCCGCAACACCCGTCCCTCCCGCTTTTCTGCTCCTGCTACTGGATCTATACTCATCAATGTCCTCCCGTGGCGAGGCGCATGATGCTTTCCTGCGTCGCCTCGCTCCTTGTAAGTTCACCGGTCAGCCGGCCTCCGCTCATCACCACCACGCGGTCGCTCATCCCAAGAATTTCAGGCAGCTCGGATGAGATCATGATGATCGCCAGCCCTTGGCGGGCGAATTCGGTCATGAGCCTGTGAATTTCCGATTTGGATCCCACGTCGATCCCGCGCGTAGGCTCATCGAGAATGAGAAGCTTCAGATCGCCCAGCAGCCATTTCGCAAGAACGATCTTTTGCTGGTTGCCGCCGCTCAAGTTCTCCACAGTCATCGCTGTGTTGGGCGTCTTGATCTGCAGCATCTTGATCATGCGCTGCGCAGCGCTTTCCTCCTGCCGTTCGCTGATGAACAGCCGCGAGGTGAACTTCTTGAGGTTTGCCAGAGAGATATTTTCGCCCACAGACCGGCACAGAACCAGGCCCTCCGACTTGCGATCCTCCGACACCATGGCAATGCCGCTGGCGATCGCGTCCCTCGGCGAGCCAAGCTTCAAAGCAGCGCCGTTCAGTCGGACCACTCCGGCGTCGGCGCCATCAAGTCCAAAAATCACGCGCGCGACCTCGGTTCGGCCGGCACCTATGAGACCCGATAAGCCGACAATCTCGCCAGCACGAACATTGAAGCTCACGTTTTCGAAGACGCCGTGGCGAGTCAGGTTTTCGACCGACAGGACGACCTCGCCGATCGTCACTTCTTCTTTGGGAAATACCTCGGAAATCGTCCGCCCGACCATCTGAGAGATAAGCGTGCCTGTATTGTATTCGCTAGCCGGTCCCGCAGCGATATATTGACCATCGCGCATGACGGTAATGTCGTCGGCTATCTGGAAGATCTCATCCATCTTGTGCGTGATATAGATGATGGCAACACCAGCGGCTTTCAGCTCGGCGATCTGCCGGAAGAGCATCGCGACTTCGGTGTCGCTGATTGCTGATGTCGGCTCGTCCATGATGACGAGAGAGGCTTCGCGCGAGATTGCCTTGACGATCTCGACGAGCTGCATGGTCGCGATCGACAGTTCGCGCATTTTCGTTTCGGGGCTGTAACGCAGGCCTACACGGGCGAGCAGGACCTTTGTTTCGTTGTTCATCCTGTCGAAGTCGACGAACTTGGAAAGGAGCCCGGTTTCGGCGCGGACAGGTTCGCGACCGAGAAAGATGTTTTCGGCGATCGTCATATCGAGCACCGGGCTGAGCTCCTGATGAATCATGGAAATACCGCGATCGAGTGCCGCTGCGGCATTCTGATGATCGAGCTTTTCACCCCGAAAATAGATCTCGCCGCCATCGATCGCGTACATACCGCTCAGAATCTTCATAAGGGTCGATTTGCCCGCGCCGTTCTCGCCAACGAGCACGTGCACGGTGCCGGCACGGACTTGAAGGTTCATCTCGTCAAGCGCGAGCACACCGGGGAAGGCCTTGGTGATCGACCGCATCTCAAGGACAAAGTCGTTTTCGTCATTTATAGGCGCGCGAGCGCCGTCGCCGCCCGATAGCGGCGCCACCTTCAAGGTTGCGGACATGAAAGGTTTTCCTCCAAATGAAAGGACTCTCCCAAGTCCTCTCTGCCTTAACGGCCGTATTTCATGAGGAACAAATCACTAAAACTGGCCTAGTTGTCAACTTAGGGATGGATTTTACTCTCAAATACTCTCATAATTAATTTCATTTTATGAGAGGCTTCGATGTCCCGACCGACTATCCCAGATCTTGCGAAAGCTGCCCGCGTGAGTATTTCAACGGTCGATCGCGTTTTGAATGGCCGCGACCCAGTCCGCTCGCAGACCGCCGAACGGGTTCTCAATGCCGCCCGGGAGATAGGCTATCACGGAGTCACGGCGATTGAGCGGCGGTTGGAACACGACAAGCCAGTTATCAAGTTCGGTTTCCTTCTCAAGCAGTCGCATCGAAAGCTTTACCAGATGTGGGGGGAGCTGCTGACGGCGGCCGTAGAAGCTTTTCCGGATGCGCATGGGCGACCGATCGTGAGGTTTATTAACGATCTCGCACCAGACAAAGCTGCAGAGGCAATTTACTCCCTCAGCCGGGAGGCAGACGTGATTGGGATAATTACGTCAGATCATCCGCAGGTGAACCACGCCGTAGACGGTCTTGCCGCCGAAGGCATTCCCGTCGTGACGATGATCTCTGACCTCTCAACTGCCGCGCGCGCGGCCTATGTCGGCAACGACTGCGTCAAGAAGGGCCGGACCGCCGCTTGGTTCATAGCGGGACTCAATGCCAACGGCGGCAAGGTCGCTGTCTTCGTTGGCAGCCATCGGTATCTGGCCCAGGAGCTCAACGAAATGGGATTCCGGTCGTATTTTCGAGAAAGCGCGCCCGGCTTTCAAATGCTGGAAACGGTCGCCACTCTTGAGGAACCCGAGATCGCATATGAAGCCACTTGCCGTCTTCTCCAAACCGAACAGGATTTGGTCGGACTTTATGTCGCCGGCGGCGGCATCACCGGCGTGATGCAAGCCCTTCGCGAGAACGGCGGGCCTGTGGCAAAACGCCTTGTCGTCATTGCTCACGAGTTGACGAACGAGACGAGGGCAGGTCTTGCGGAGGGGTTGATCAAGGTGGTCCTATCCCATCCTGCAAGGTTACTTGCGGAGACTCTGGTCCGAGCCATGGCAGAAGCGCTTGACGCTGATAGACCAACTACTCTTTCTCAGCACATTCTTCCCTTTGAGTTTTATTCAGCGACAAACATCTAGTGCAACATTCATTGCTGGCGCCGGCGATGATCCGTCCGCGTTGCAATCCGCGGGATGCATGGGAGACTTTTTTTATGCAAGCGCGTGACCATCGACGCCAAAGCGGTAAACCGGGCCCTTTGGGCCGATCGCCTCGACGTTTCAGGGTCCGATCGGTGTCTTGCCCTTCAGGCGCACAGTCATCGACTCTCCGCCCTCGGAGCTAAAGGTAAGCAAATGTGTCCGAGACAAGCCGTGAAGTTTCCGAATACCGTACGCACTACTTTCTGTTTGTGGCGCGCAAGCTCCGCGAATGCTTACAGCCTGGAGAGCCCAAACGTCTTCCTGATGCCGCTATCCAATGCCTTGGCTGGAACAAACCGCTTCAGGCGACTGAGAAGCGTAGCCTGTTTTCCAACCGGCCTGCGCATTTTGTGAGGGCCTGTGATTGCTGCCATGATTTCGGCAGCGACAGTCTGAGGACTGCTTGCTGTCTTAATGGCGGAAAGAACGGCCTGATTGGATTTGGCTAATTGATGAGCGTAGTCGTCAATGCGCGTCTCCGTCTGCTTCGCATTGACATCGAGACTTGTCCTCGTGAACGTTGGCTCGACCAGGACAGAGCGAATATTGAATTGCCGAACTTCATGGTCAAGCGTTTCAGATAGTCCCTCCAAGGCATGCTTGCTGCTGGCATAAAGGCCCATATAAGGTGCGGGGAGGAAGCCGAGGACCGAGCTGACATTGACGATCAGACCGGACTTTTGCTGCCGCATCGCGGGCAATACCGCTCGTATCATGCGCAGTGGGCCAAAGAGATTGGTTTCAAAAAGGGCCTTCGCCTCATCGTCCGACGTGCTTTCGACCGGCCCGACAAGAGAGACGCCTGCATTGTTCACCACGACATCAATCCGGCCTGAACGGGACAGAACCCAATCGACGAATTGCCTCACCGACTCGTCATTGTCCACATCGAGACGTCCGTACTCGACACCAGGTACCGGTCCACTTTTGTCCGGATTGCGCGATCCTGCAAATACCTTGAACCCATTCTGTGACAGCAACCTCACGGTCGCCTGCCCTATACCGGAGGATGCTCCGGTCACCACAACAATCTTGTCTGTGGACATCTACGCTCTCCAAAATTAGCGTTGGATTAGAAATCAATTTAGATTTCGTTTGTAATCTATAAATCCGTTAGATTGCAAGCGAAATAAAACGCATTTGCAGAAATTGAGGAGGCGGATGGTCAGTCCCCACGACACGTGGGTTAGTCGCCTCGACGCGGGAAACATCGGTTGAGTTAATGCGGCGGTTCTTGCCTGAGGAGTGACAGGTGTGACGGATGCTTATGCCGTCAAGTCACGCCGTTCGCCTGTCCGCTGGTGGATTGCCGAGCGCGCGCTGGAATGCGGATCGTTGCTCGCCTCTTTCGACGTAATCCTGCAAGCCTGGGCTATCCAGCAGGATATCCGAGTGCTTGAGCGGCCGCAGTACGCTCACCATCATAAGATCACCGGCGCCGAATTGAGCCCCCTCAAGCCACTCTTTCCCTCCAAGCGCATAGCTCAGTTGCTGGAGCCGCTGACTGAGATGACCCACGCTGCCAGAGGCGATACAGGGTTCGATCGTATTGACCGCTGCAAACATCCACATGATGGAACGCGAGCGCGCATTCGCTTCATCGGGAAGGAGGCCGGCGAAACGCTGTGCTATGTGAAGCACGATCGCACCGGATTCGAAAAGAATGAGATCGCCCTCCTGGTAGATCGGCATCTGGCCGAATGGCTGCATTTCCAGATATTCGGGGCGGCGCATCTCGGAAAAAGTCAGGTGCCGTAGAGTGTAAGGCTGGCCGACTTCCTCGAGAGCCCACCTGACGCGCATATCCCGGTGATATCCTCTACCCCCGTCCGGAGGATGTTTGAAAATGGATACGACAGGGTTCATGTCAAGGCCTCCTCATTGGCAGGATTGAAGCGGGACGAAGGCATGGCTTCCGGAAGGGTCCAGTAGACACGCAAAACACACGCCACCGCTCGCCAAGCAGTATGATCCCTCCGCAGCATCATCTGCTGCGGAGGGACGAGTTGGCTATTCCGCAGCAAGCGAATGCTGAGCTGTTTCCGCGTTTCCGTGCTCCGTCGAATCCATGTCTGTCTTGGGTGGCTTGATGCGGAACCATGCAACATAGAGTGCCGGCAGGAAGAGCAGGATGATGAGCGTGCCCACCGCGGTTCCGCCAATAAGTGTGTAGGCCATCGAACCCCAGAAAACCGAATGCGTCAGAGGAATGAAGGCGAGGACCGCGGCAAGCGCCGTCAGGATGACGGGCCTTGTTCGCTGCACCGTAGCCTCAATCACGGCATGATAGTCGTCCAGACCCGCGGCCTTGTTCTCCTTGATCTGCTCGGTGAGGATCAACGTGTTGCGCATGAGGATGCCCGCCAGGCCGATAAGACCCAGGATCGCGTTAAACCCGAAAGGCTGGTTGAACAGGATCAGGGTGGGCACGACGCCTGCAAGACCGAGCGGTGCTGTCAGCATCACCATCGTCATCGTCGACAGACTGCGTACCTGAAGGATGATGACGATCAGGGTCGCTGCGATCATCAGTGGGAACACCTTCACCAAGGCAGTATTCGCCTTGAGGGACTCCTCGATATTGCCGCCCATCTCGATTGTGTAGCCAGCAGGCAGAGATGCAACGAGTGGCTGAAGAGCGGTCATCACCTGTTGCGAAACCTCCGGCGGTTGGGTCGCCTCGTTAATGTCGGATCGGACCGTCACCACAGGCGTTCTGTCACGACGCTTGAGGATCGGCTCTTCGAAGCGCACCTCCGTGTGGCCGATCTGATCGAGCGGGATCGCACGGCCGTCTCTTGTCACGAGCGAGAAGTCGGCGAGTCTTGCAGGATCGAGGCGGATTTCACCGGCACTTCTCGCCACGACAGGAACGTTTCGGATGTTCTCACGAACTTGCGTGACGGGAACACCACTTAGCAGGAGCTGTATCTGCTGGGCAGCCTCGGCGGACGACATGCCGATGAGGTTCAGGCGATCTTGATCAGGAACGAACCGGACAACGGGTGTGCGGTTACCCCAGTCACGGTTAGCATTTCTGACGTCAGGTACCGAGCTCATGAGAGCAAGTGCCTGTTCGGAGATTTTGTACAGCTCTTCGGCGTCCGGTCCTTTGATCCGAAACTCGACGGGGAATGGAGTGTAGGGGCCAAAGACGAGTTGCGTCACACGGACGAATGCCTCGGGCGCCAGCCCTTGCGCAACGGCTTCCCGCAGACGAAGTTTCAGCACCTCACGCTCATGTGCGTCAGATGTCAGCACAACGATCTTCGCAAAGGCAGGATCGGGTAGTTCTGGCGCCATGGCGAAGAAGAAGCGGGGCGCACCCTGGCCGATGTAGCTGGTCGCGATCTTCGTTTCAGGCTGCTGCTTCAACCACGCCTCGAGCTTCTTGACCGTGGCTGTCGTCGTTTCGATGCTCGTGCCTTCTGGCATGCGGACTTCGACAAGAACCTCAGGACGGTCCGATGTCGGGAAGAACTGCTGCTTCACCGCGCCCATTCCGACAACGGAGAGAGCCATGACAACGCCGACAATGGCGCAGGTCAGGAACTTATGCTTGACGGTGAATTCGATCGCACCGCGCAGGCGTCTGTAATTCGGCGTATCGTAAATCGCATGATGGCCGCCTGCCACCGGCTTGATATCGGGCAACAGCTTTACGCCGAGATAGGGCGTAAAGATCACCGCCACGAACCAGGAAACAATCAGTGCGAAACCGACGATCCAGAAGATATTGCCCGCATATTCACCCGCTGCAGAGGCGGCAAAACCGACCGGCATAAGGCCGATAATGGTCACGAGCGTCCCCGACAGCATCGGTGCCGCAGTGTGGCTCCAGGCATAGGCAGCCGCCTTGATGCGGTCCATACCCTCTTCCATCTTCACGACCATCACCTCGATGGCGATGATTGCGTCGTCGACAAGCAGGCCAAGTGCCAGGATCAATGCACCGAGCGTGATGCGGTCGAAGAAGCGCCCTGTCTCGAGCATGATGATGAAGACGACAGCCAGCGTCAGCGGAACGGCCAGAGCCACAACGATGCCCACCCGCCAGCCGAGCGCAATGAGGCTCACAAAGAGCACCACGCCGAGGGCCATGGCGAACTTCACCATGAATTCACCCACCGCCGCGTCAATGTTGACAGCCTGATCACTGACCTTCGTCAGCGTTATGCCAAGGGGTAACGACTGTGCGATCCGGCTGGAGCGCTCCTCGAGAGCCTTGCCAAGCTCCAGACCATTCCAGCCCTGTTGCATAACCACACCGAGCATAATGGCAGGCTCGCCGTCATGACGGATGACATAGCTTGCCGGCTCCTGATAACCCCGGCGTACCTCAGCAATGTCGGAAAGCTTCAACGCACGACCGGAAGCGACGATGGGCGTATCAGCGATAGACTGAACACTGTCATAGGCACCATCGAGACGAATAAAGACCTGCGGACCCTGCGTATCTATCGAGCCAGCGGGCGTAACGGTATTGCGCCGTTGAAGGGCTGCGGCAATGTCCTGAGGAGATATGCCGAGCGTGGCGAGCTTCTCATAGGAGAACTCTACGAATATCTGTTCCGGCTGCTCACCCAGAATATTGATTTTCTTTACGCCGGGAACATGAAGCATGTCCTGCCTGATCTTTTCGGCTTCCCGGACGAGATCGCGCATCGGCATGCCCTGCGCCTTGAGAGCGTAAAGGCCGAAGCTGACGTCGGAATATTCATCGTTCACGAATGGTCCCAGAACACCCTGCGGCAGGTTTCTGGCTTCATCGCCGAGCTTCTTGCGCGCCTGATAAAATTCTTCGGCGACGGCGCTTGGCGGCGTATTGTCCTTGAGCGTGACGGTAAGATAGGCGAAGCCCGGGCGCGTCGTTGTCTCGACACGGTCGTACCAGGCCAATTCCTGAATGCGCTTCTCCAGCGGCTCGGCAACGAGATCCTGCATCTCGCGTGCGGTTGCGCCCGGCCAGACAGTCGTGACAGTCAATGTCTTGATGGTAAAGGAGGGGTCTTCAGCGCGTCCCAGCTTGACGAAGGCATAGACGCCGGCGAGAGACAGAAGGACGATAAAGAACAGCGTGACGGCGCGTTCGCGAACCGCAAGGGCGGACAGATTGAGGTTCATCAGTTTGCCGCCTCTCTTGTCCCAACACTGGTGCGAACTTGCGCTCCATCCTTCAGAAGATGTGCGCCAAGCGCAACGACCTCCTCTCCCGGCTTGACGTTAGTGACGACCACTTTCTCTTCGCTTACCCGCTCTACTTTCACATCACGAAACTTCACGACGGACGATTGCTGATCGATCACCCAGACGCCAGTGCGCGCCCCGTCATCCAACAGAGCACCTATCGGCAGTTCGGCATGATTCTGCACATCCCTGTTCTCGATTTCGATGGTGACGGTCGCCCCCAGGGGCGCATTTGCAGCCCCCCCTTCAAGCACCCAGCGCGTTTCATAGGTGCGGGTCTGCTGATCGGCAGAATCGGAGATCTGGCGCAGCTTGGCCTTTTCCGCATTGTTTCTGCCATAAACCGATGCGGAAGCCTGAACTCCAATGTCAGGACGCATGGTTTCGGGAAGCCAGACAATGGCTTCGCGCGGACCAGACTTCGCGAGCCGGACAACCGGCTGCCCAGCGGTTACCACCTGGCCCGGTTCACCGAGCGTCTCGACAATGGTTCCATCTGCATCGGCAACAAGAACCGTATATCGGGCCTCGTTTTCGGCAACATTCGCCTCAGCCTGAGCGGCGGCCAACTGTGCCGTCGCCGTATCCAGCAGGGCTTTCGATCGTTCATATTGCTGCGTCGAGGCAGCAGAGGTCTTCACCAGAATGGCAAAGCGTTTCTCATCGGCTTTCGCTTGGACAAATGTCGCCTGTGCTGCAATGACAGCGTTTCGCTTGGCGGTCAGAGCAAGACGAAGGTCAGTCTCGTCAAGCCTCATCAATGGCTGTCCAGCGCTTACCTGCTCCCCGACGTCGACAAAACGTTCAACGATCTTACCGGGCACGCGAAACCCGAGATTGCTCTGGACCCGGGCACCAACGGTTCCCGTAAAGCTGCTGCTCGAATTGCCAGGAAGCCTGGCCGTCGCGAGGTTGACCAGTGGCGCCAGGGTCCGGGGATCGGCAGCCTTTGCCTCAGGCGCCTGCGCCGGAAGCAGCAGTGCTGCGGCTCCGCCTGCGGCCAGCGCCAGCACTGCTGCTGCAGTGACAACAAGTTTCCGTTTCATTTCATCGTCCCTTCTTGACGGCCTATCCAAAAATATTAGATTGCATCTTAACTCTAAAAGACATATAGATGTCAAATGAAATCTAATTGGAGGTCCACATGAGAGTGAGCCGCGTGCAGGCAGAGGAAAACCGGGAAAGGGTGATCAACGTCGCCAGCCGGTTGTTTCGAGAGCATGGTTTCGACGGAATCGGCCTGAAAGACCTGATGAAGGGTGCGGGCCTCACCCAGGGTGGGTTCTACAAGCAGTTCGCATCCAAGGACGATCTTGCGGCGCTCGCATCACGGCGTGCTCTCGAGAGCGCCACCAGGAGGTGGTCTGATGCCGCAGCAGACACGTCAGATCCGCTGGAATCGATCATCAGCTTCTACCTCTCCAAAGATCATAGCGGCGAGAAGGCAGAAGGATGCCCGCTTGTTGCTCTCGGCTCCGACGCTGCGCGTCAAACTGCCGAAGTTCGGCGCCCGTTTGAGGATGGTACCCGGGCGCATTTCCAGGTGCTCGAAGAACTCATCGGAGATGGTGACGATAGAGCTCGAAGCGAAAAGGCCATGGCAATATTGTCCATGATGGTCGGTGCGGTGACGCTGTCCCGGATCATCGAGGATGAACTGCTGTCGACGAGTGTACTCGATGCGGCAGCGAGCGAGGTCCGGCGCATTGCTGGCCGCGATGGCAGCGACTAACAGGCAGTTTTGGATATTCGTCGCCGATAGCTGGCAAAGCTCAGCGCCGCACGCGTATCAGAAGAGAATAGCGCGAACCGCATGTCCAAAGTTCACGACCAGTCATTCGGTCGGACGCCGAAGGCATGCCAAATTTTTGATCCTAAACAGGTGGAAATGCAAATGCGTCGTGTCGTTGTCACGGGAATGGGAGCCGTCAGCCCCCTTGGTGCGAATGTCGATATCTCCTGGTCCCGGCTCCTTGCTGGCAAAAGCGGGATCCGGCGACTGGGTGACGACATCGTCGGGGATTTGCCTTCAAAAATCGGAGGCGTGGTCCCGTCACTGGCAGAAGATCCTGAAGGAGGATTTGATCCGGACAAGACCCTGCCCTCGAAGGATCAACGTAAGGTTGACCGCTTCATCATCTTTGCGCTGGCAGCGGCGGAAGAGGCTCTCGCGCAGGCGAACTGGAAGCCAGCTTCCGAAGAAGAAAAACTGAGAACGGCGACAATCATCGCATCGGGCATTGGTGGCTTTCCCGCGATAACGGAGGCGGTGCGTACCGTCGACCAACGCGGCGTCCGCCGCCTCTCGCCCTTCACCATTCCATCCTTTCTCGTGAATCTCGCTGCCGGACAAGTCTCTATCCGGCATGGCTTTAGAGGCCCGCTGGGAGCGCCGGTGACGGCATGTGCTGCCGGCGTTCAGGCGATTGGCGATGCAGCGCGACTGATCAGGTCCAATGAAGCCGACATTGCGGTTTGTGGTGGCACTGAGGCCTGTATGAACATTGTCAGCCTTGGTGGTTTCGCAGCGGCAAGATCACTATCGACAGGCTTTAACGAGACCCCGGCCAAAGCGTCACGTCCTTTCGACACCGCCCGCGACGGCTTCGTTATGGGTGAAGGCGCAGGCATCCTCGTCATTGAAGCGTTAAGCCACGCCCTTGCTCGTGGTGCGACGCCGATAGCAGAACTCGTTGGATACGGAACGACGGCCGACGCCCATCATATTACCTCCGGCCCGGAGGACGGAAGCGGCGCCCGCAGGGCAATGCAAATAGCCATCACCCAGGCGGGTATCGCGCCCCACGAAATCGGCCATCTGAACGCGCATGCGACATCGACCCCGGTTGGAGATCTCGGAGAGCTCAGAGCGATCAAGAGCCTCTTCGGCCAAAGGAAGTCGATCGCGGTCAGCGGGACGAAGTCGGCGACGGGGCACCTGCTGGGGGCCGCCGGCGGCCTTGAGGCTATTTTTACGATCCTGGCGCTCCAGCACCAGATCGCTCCCCCGACCTTGAATCTCAGTTCACCGGACCTTGAGGCCAATGGCATCGACTTTGTCGCAAACGATGCCCGACCCCTCGATGTTGAATATGCGATATCCAATGGCTTCGGCTTCGGTGGCGTCAATGCCAGCGCAGTGTTTCGACGCTGGCCGAGGAGAGGCAGTCGTACGCCACTAGCTGATTAACCCCCGCGCGTGGTCCCCTTTGAACAAAGTCTCCACCAGGACGCTCCCACTATGCAACCAACGACTGTCGTTTCACCGCCCAGCATAACACTTCTCAAGCCAAGGATTGCCGTCATCGGCGTCGGCGGTGGCGGCGGCAATGCTGTCAACAACATGATCATGCACGATCTCGAGGGCGCGGAGTTTATCGTTGCGAACACCGATGCCCAGGCTTTGTCCATGTCAAAAGCGCCACGGCTTATCCAGCTTGGCCCGACCGTCACGGAGGGACTTGGTGCCGGATCATTAGCCGATATTGGACAGGCGGCAGCCGAAGAGTCGATTGACGAGATCATGGATCACCTCCACGGAACCCATATGTGTTTCGTGACGGCGGGCATGGGGGGCGGAACGGGAACAGGTGCCGCACCCGTTATCGCCCATGCTGCGCGCAAGGCAAGCATACTGACGGTCGGCGTCGTCACCATGCCCTTCACATTCGAAGGTACCCAGCGAATGCGAACAGCTCGGCAGGGGATCGAGCGTCTTAGCGAATGCGCAGACACGGTGATCGTCATCCCCAATCAGAACCTGTTCCGGGTTGCCGATGCGAAGACGACCTTCGCGGATGCATTCGAAATGGCAGATCATGTGCTGCATGCCGGGGTCAGTTCCGTCATAGATCTGATCGTCAAGGAAGGATTGATCAATCTCGACTTCGCCGATGTAAGGTCAGTCATGCGTGACATGGGCCGAGCGGTCATGGGCACGGGCGAGGCAACGGGAGACGCCCGCGCCCGACATGCCGCCGAGGCAGCGATTGCCAATCCGCTGTTCGATGAAGCGTCCGTCAGGGGAGCGAAAGGCCTTCTCGTCTCGATCTCCGGCGGACCGGACATGACCCTTTTTGATGTCGACGAAGCTGCAACACGTGTTCGCGAGGAAGTCGATGACGACGCCAATATCGTCGTCGGCGCGACATTCAATGACGCGCTTGAGGGGCGGCTGAGAGTCTCTGTTGTCGCCACCGGATTGAGACAACCGGCAGAGGTGATCCACCTTTCGGAGCGAATGGCGTGATGCTCGCTCATACTGTGGGGCCTGCAAGCGCCGATTTGTAAAATTGATGGCCATGGAGATTTGAAATGTTGAAGCGTTTTCGAGAAAAATGGCGATCGTGGGAAGATGCCGTCCTGGGTATCGACGATCCGCAGGGAGACTACCTCATCGCGCTGGAAAAACGGCTGGATCGGCTGGAGACGGAAGTGGCTGGATTAAAGGCACAGCCCCGCGAAGAGGTAGTGTGGGAAGAAAGCTCCGAAAACAAGGGGTGATGGCTGTATCCTTGCAGTCGGCCGCGCGGCCTACGTCAAGCGCACGCTGTTGATAACTCGCTAAGCGTCCGGCACAGGCTAAGAGTATTCTGCGTCCCGCCAACCTTTTTCATCAGCGCGTCTCCAAGTTCCTGAAGACGCTCAAATGCCATTCCAAGCCGCGCGCTCCCGTTGTCGGTGAGCAGAAGTCTTCGTGCCCTGCGATCATAGATATCCACGGACATCGTCACCCAGTTCTTCCTCACAAGGGGTTTAATATTTGAAACGACGGTTGAGTGGTCGAGGCCAAGAAGTAGCGAAACCTCCGATATTCTAGGGGAACCTGCCTCACCAATCGCTGAAAGAAGAAATATCTGCTCCGCGGTTAGTCCTATCGAACGCAATGCATCGTTGATCTGGCGGGAAATGATGCGGTTTGTCCGCTGCACAGCAAAGCATAGATTCCCGGCAAGCGGGTTTTCCACCATTTCAGCTTTTATCGATCCTTGATCGGAAACATGGGTTTTGAACACCTGCACGGGCTCCGGTCTCACGCTCGGAAATGATATTTTAGATTGCGTATGAACTCTATATAATTTAGATTTTAAAAACAATCTATTTTCAAATTCTGAGAACCGGTTGCGAGCCCATGGCCTTGGGAACGGAGCAGAGCCTCGGAGAACTTTTTAGGATCAGCCATGGCCGATATGCCTGACAGCAAAAATTCTCATGTCTCAACAATTTCACAGAAGACACCACATGGAATTCTTTATGGACCAATTACAGCCACGCTGTTCCGGCTGGCATTGCCCACAGTCGTCGTTCTCGTCGTCCAGACCTTTGTTGGGGTCGCCGAAACCTACTTCGTCAGTTTCCTTGGGACTGAGGCTTTAGCAGGTGTGACCCTCGTCTTTCCCGTCCTCATGCTGATGCAAATGATGTCGAATGGCGGGATTGGAGGCGGAGTTTCCTCGGCTGTGGCCCGAGCGATGGGAGCCAACCGCCACGCTGATGCCGATGGGCTTGTCTGGCATTCGATTGTTCTGGCTACGGCATTCGGAGCCATTTTCTCAGTCGCTGCAATCCTCTTTGGACCCCTGCTCTACCGCTCAATGGGAGGGACTGGAGAAACCCTTAGGGCCGCCCTCATCTATTCAGGAATTGTGTTCGCAGGCTCTATTCCCATCTGGATCACGGCTTTGCTTTCGGCAGCCCTGCGGGGCGCTGGCAACGTGAACGTGCCTGCTCTCGTCATCATCTCCGGCGCGTTCCTTCTCCTCGTCTTGTCGCCGCTGTTGATTTTCGGCTGGGGCCCCTTCCCGGAGCTCGGCGTGGCAGGCGGAGGCGCTGCGGTCTTCATTTATTATCTCATCGCGGCACTGGTGCTTGCCCTATACCTGCGCTCGTCAAGCAGCCCGCTAAAGTTCAAAATTGTTCCGCTGCAAGGTCGACTGTTCAAGGACATTCTGGGTGTCGGCCTGCCTTCCGCAGTCGGCACGATCCAGGTCAATCTGACGGTTACGTTCGTAACGGCAGCCGTCGGCCATTTCGGCGCAGACGCGATTGCGGGGTTCGGCATTGCATCGCGGCTTGATTATCTGCAAATTCCCATCATCTTCGGTCTTGGAACCGCTATCGTCACCATGGTTGGGATTAATATCGGAGCGGGCCAGATCGAACGCGCCCGCCGGGTCGCCTGGGTTGGCGCAGGTATCGCATTCGGCATCACGCAGACAATCGGCATTCTCGCCACTCTGTTCCCCATGACCTGGATGAGATTATTCACGGCGGACCCGGATGTGCAGCAGCTAGGCTCCCAGTATCTGCAAATTGTCGCACCGGCTTATGGCGCAGTTGGATTGGGACTGGCGCTTTATTTTGCAAGCCAGGGACTGAAGCGCGTTTTACTCCCGGTTCTTGCCGGAACAGTCAGGATGATCCTGGCAGCTTTTGTCGGATGGGCTTCGGTGATCTGGTTTCAGGCAAGTCTCAATTCCCTTTTCCAGATCGTGGCGGTGGCGGCCATCGCATACGGGGCACTAACGGCCCTTGCCGTGCTGCCACGCCGGATATTCCATCGTGGCAGGCAACAGAATGCTCAAACTGACGGGTAGAGACTTCGACTGTCCAAAAAATCGCCGTCGCACAGGCATCAACCGCCTGATATCCCCGAGGATGTCGAAAATCGTATCGAGATAAACGGAATTTCACCGCTGATGAACTGTCGACAACACGTGCCACCCCAGTCAACGAGCTTGCCTGTACTGCTCCGCCTGCGCCAGGCAAACCGCTACGTAGTTGTCGTTCGGAAAGACGAACGCACGATAAGCTCGAAACCGTTCTGGAACGAGTTGCAAGCGCTTTTGACATTGGGAATATCCAACGAATTTTGGCCATACGTCCGAACGGAGGTGCTCTCAATGATCCACCACAACGACCTACCGCCTGGAACGGTTCTCTTTGCCAGAAAAAACAGGCGCGGCGATGTCCTTAGCGCCGTCGCCTGGCTCGCTGAAGGCATCGATACTGAGATTTACACTTCAATTGAAGAGGCTTTGGCTGCCGTGAATGTTAAAGATGCCGCGAAGAGGCCATACGCCAAGACTTTGGCCAACGATATTGTCCGGTGAGAATGTGTGCTTCTATACGAGCGGCGAGACACGGGCCAAAAAATTTGGCAATAGCAGCTTCCCCTCGCGGTAGGTGCGCGGCGAGAATCAAGAATTGATACCCTATCTGTGGGTTGCGTTGACTTTCACGTGCTGCCAGAAAACGCGTCTGAACTCGCGATAACTCTCAAACCCAAGAGAGATTGCCAACCGAACCACCGTCGACTGGGTGACGGAACAACGAACAGCAAGGGAATTGGCTGTATCGAAGGCGACGACTTCCGGGCAGGCGACAGCAGTTTGAACTGATCGGGTGGATGCCCTCCCCCTCCCCCAAGCTCGCACAATCATTAAGGAAGTAGCTACCTCCACAGCGTCAAACCACAAAGGCGCCCGGTACGCGTCCAGTTGAGATCAACCGTATGGCCAGTACATTCGAGCACGATGATTTGCAGCGAGCGCGAGCCTTGTGACGAAAACCTTCCTCGACAGTTTCGATTACCAGCTCCGCCCCGGCATCCAGAACTTGATGGCGCATGTGAAGCGCGACCGCATTGATGTCGTGCTCTGCGTGACCGTCGATCGACTGTCGCGCGACATCGAGCACAGCCACAAGATTCTCAAGGATTTGCGCTATCGCGATGTCGACCTCTGGACGGTCCACGCTGGCTCGCCGGTAACGGACATGGAGATGTCGTTCCGCGCAATGCTCAGTCACGAGCTTGTCGGGCAGATCCGCTACCGGACCCGGGAGGGAATGAAGACCGCCGTGCGCAAGGGCAAGGCATCCACTTGCCTGGCCTATGGCTACATGATCTCGCAGCAGCGCGATGTGAATAGTGATCGCATCAAAGGCCTGCGCGAGATCGATCCTGCGAAGGCCGATATCGTTCGCCGCATCTTCACGCTTTATGCCGACGGCATGTCACCACGCGACATCGCCCAGCTTTTGAACAAGGAGGGCATCCCGGGCTCGCGCGGCCGCAAGTGGCGCGACACAGCCATCCGCGGTCACGTCAGCCGTGGCACGGGCATTCTCAATAACGAGAGCTACATCGGCCGCATAGTCTGGAACAAGCGCAACTATCGAAAGAACCCGGAGGCCGCCGGGTTTGAGGACGCGGTACATCTCGGCAAAGGCGGGTTTCAGCCAGTCGCCGTTATCATCGTTGGCGACGGTTCGCCCCCGGCGATCCTGATAGCGGACAACATACGGCGGGTCGGTCAGGATGAAGTCCACGGCCCCGCCCGGAAGGCGCTGCATCAGGGAGACGCAGTCGCCGTAGAGGACGGTGTTGCGAACGGGACGCATTACGCGTCATCCCGTTCGGTTTTCGGCTTACGAATGGTCAAGCGCCCGTTGAGCGGCACGGCTGCAAGCGTGATGTTAAAGCCCTCGCCATCGCTGTGTGACCAGCCCGCGCCTATTTTCGTCCAGTGGGCTTTGTCGCCCTCGCCTTCCACGACGTAAACGGCGTAATCGGGTTTGCTCTTTTGGGTCGGTTTCATGATCGGTTCTCCCGTTGGTTATCCGGCTGCGCCTGTCGCGGCCGGTCGGGGGATTTTTGCGAACGTGTTTGCGAGCCGAAGGCGACCGCAGGCAACGGCAACACGGGAGCGCAGCGAAGGAGCGGGCAGCCGATTGCCGGCGGCGAAAACCGGGCGCATACCCCGACCGTTCCGGCCGTGTAGCGCAGCCGGTAACGGGGACCGACACGAACACGCTCAAGGCAAACGCGCGTGTCTTTAGGCTGGGAAGAGCACCAACGACAGTTACCCATCTGGCCGGAATACCGCCGGATTTGTCAAAAGCACGGACTGATGTACAGCCCTTCTGTCAAAGACACTAATGAATGGCGTCTTCTGCCGTGACGGCTGAGAGAGCATGCGCGGCAACATCAATGTTCAACGCCATCGACAGAACCCTAAACGCGGTCTTCGAGCAGGCTTTGGGCATCACGCCCGCCATAAAAGACACCGAGGATGTGAACCACATCCTTTTGCACCACAAAAGCGATGCTTACGCGCCGACGGTATCCGATGATACGAAGGTCCGGTACTTTGCCTTGGCGGAGACTGCCACGCTCGGGAAACATGCGAAGCCCGTCAATCAGATCGTAAATGCCGCCGACGTAGGTTCCGGCAATGGCGGGACCAGCCTTGTCACGGAGCAGCTCATAAAGTTCATCGATCTCGGCTTCGGCTCGCGCGTGGAATGCAATGCGATGAACCATGTCCTACTTGGCTTTCGCCAAGTCTGATTTGTGCTTCGCCTCGAACCGGGCACGAGACGTCTCAAAGGGGATGCCCTTGGAAGGGTCACGCTTCAATTCCTCGTACCGGCTCGGAATCTCCTCGTTCAGCCACTTCTCGCGGGCATCTTCGTAGTCTTCCAGCATTCGCAGTCCAGCACGGACAACCTCGCTGGCATTGTTATAGCGGCCGGATTCGAGCTGCTTTTGAATGAACTTCTCATAGTGTTCGTTGAGCGCATAACTTGGCATGGCATGGGACCTCCTGTTACTAGGATTATAAGTCTCGCCATCAAAATTAACAACTGTTATCAATTATTGATACTTTTCTTGTTACTAAAACCGGCCGACCACGCCGGAGGCGTGGCCGGTCTTGAGAAGGCTAAACCTTCTATGAGCGCCCCGCCAAGCGGGCGCTTCGAACCGCCAAGCGGTTCGTTTGGACACCCGCTCGGGTGTCTTTACGAGGCTGTGGTGCCTCGTGTCCGTGGAGGGGCGGCGGTGCCGCCGCCCTCGGCATCTTCCGTGCACGGCCCGCCCGCTGCTTGGGCTTGCGGGCGTTGATCACGGAAGCGTCCAATGTGGTCTTGATATGCGCCGCATAGAATTTCTCGATCATCTCGACGCTCGTGCGGCAGTTTTTGGCAATGGCGTAAACATCTGCCCCTTCCATGAGCCGAAAGCAGATATAGGTGTGACGTAGGCTGCATGCTGTTCGGGGCTTGCCGTCCCGGTCCAGCTTGAGATGTTGTGCTTCAAGAAGATTGTTGAACATCTTGAGATAACTGCCGGGGAACAACAGATCGGTCGGAACAGGAAGCGTCGCGGCCACCTCACCATCCCCTTTCCCCCGCACAGGCTTCGCCCGCTCACACAGACGCTCATAGGGTTTCACCGCGCCGGGCATGGATTTGCACCAGCCGATGCCGCGCTTACCACGCACTTCGATCTCAAGGATGCGCTGACGCGACTCCGGGTCTTCCACGATCGTCACGTCACGATGCTGGAGCTGCTTGGCCTCATCCGGCCGCAGGCCGGTATTGCCCATGAACAGCACAAAATCGTGAAGTTGCTCGGCCTCCCACCGGAAGTAAGGGTTCTTCGGCTCCTTGGCGTTCTGGCGGGTAGCCTCGTAAAGCTGCTTGTACTCGGCCGGGCTGAACCACGGCCGACGGGTAATCTTGCCTTGCGTCTTGTAGGGCGGCGACAAATCAGGAAGGTGGCCCAGCCACTTGTGGCGGATGGCGGTTTTGAGAACCTGCCGGAGCGTGCCAACCTCATCATGAAGCGTGCTGCGCGCGGGAGCTCTACCCGTCGTGGACGTGCTAATGCGGTGAACGCGGTAATCCTGCACGGTCCCGGCCGTAATCTCGGAGAGCCCCATCTTGCCGAAGAACGGGATTAAGTGGAGCCGTAGGCGGATACTGTGGCCCTCAACCCATTTGGGACTGCGCTCACCTTCAGTGATAACGGCGTACTCCTGCTCGAACTTCTTGGCGGCCTCGGCAAGGGTCTTTTCGGTTTTCAACAGCCCGGCGGCCAGCTTGCCGCGAAGCCCGAGATACCAGTCTTCCGCAAATGCCTTGGCCTGCGCCAATCCAGTTTCCTTGGTGCTGGTGCGGTACTGCTGGCCATTTACCGATGCCGAGCAATGCCATGTGAGACCCCCGCGCCGGTAGACATTGACCTTTCCTCCGAGGATTTCATGGCTCGCCATACCGGCCCCCTGTTTGTTTCCGTCTTCGATATGGGAACAGGGAATCACGGCCTCAAGGGAACAGTCAAATCGGCCTCGATATTTGTGCTAGCGTTGTGTTAGGCCCAAAACGCACGAAAGCCCTCTGCGATGAGAGGGCTTTCGTGTTGAATTTCTTCGTAAATTTTGGTTGCGGGGGCAGGATTTGAACCTG
>NZ_ASYA01000044.1:0-468 GCF_001526585.1 Agrobacterium sp. LY4
GTGGTGTGGCGCCCTTATAGTCAGGCTCCGGTTGGTCCGCAAGCGGAAAAATTGATTTTTCTCGCTTCGTGACGAGTTTTTTTATGGAGGCCGGAAGGGCTGTGGAAAACTGCGCCAGAACTGGCCAAGGCCTTGAAATATCGCCCCTATCGCTGCGCGTCAGTAATGCCCCCATGCCTTGCGGGAGGCCGGGGACGCAGTTTTCCAACCCTTAGCTGGCATATAGGCTGCGGCTGGATGAAACGGATGCTGTGGTCGGCTGAAAGGGAAAGGCAAGCCGGTCGATTTGCCTGTTGGCGTTTTTTCCGGCTTGCCTTCCATCGGGGGGACAGCATTCTAACGTGCCCGGCGGGAATCGGTTCCGGCGCATTGATCACGCGTGACGAATTTGCGAGCTGATGCGATGCTGTCATATTTTTTAATGGGGGAGAACACGAAGGCAAGTGGCACGCCCTAGGGGAGTCGAAC
>NZ_ASYA01000045.1:0-437 GCF_001526585.1 Agrobacterium sp. LY4
GGCTTCAACCGCAGCCTGGTGCGTGACCTCGGGCCGAAGGGCATCACCGTCAACACCGTCCATCCCGGCCCGACTGACACCGACATGAACCCCGATGGCGGCCCGGTCTCGAAGATCGTCGGCCCCGGCATGGCGATCGGCCGCTACGGCAAGGACTACGAGGTCGCCAGCGTCGTCGCCTATCTCGCAAGCCCGGAAGCGGCGTTCGTGACCGGCGCGGATATCGTTGCAGACGGTGGCTTCACCGCCTGATCTGCCCCCGGCGCTCCAATGCCGGAGCGCCGGTTCCCCCTCACTCAAAGGAGAACCAGCATGTCTATCGGTATCATTGGAGCCGGCAATATCGGCTCGGCCTTCGCCCGCGCCCTTGCTCGCAACAGCATGTCCGCAACCATCGCCAACAGCCGCGGCCCGGCCTCGCTTGCCGTACTCGAAAC
>NZ_ASYA01000046.1:0-422 GCF_001526585.1 Agrobacterium sp. LY4
CCCGGCCACCAGTTCGAATGGGCCTGGCTTCTGGTGCGCTGGGGCAGCCTGCGTGGAAACGACGAAGCGATCGGCAAGGCAAAACGCCTGTTCGAGATCGGCGAGGCCTACGGCATCTGCCCGCGCCGCAAGGTGGCGGTGATGAGCCTCTACGACGATTTTTCGGTGCATGACGGGCTGGCGCGGTTATGGCCGCAGACGGAATGGCTGAAGGCTTCGGTGCGGCTTGCGAGCGTCACGGGCGGCGAGGAGCGTCAGCGTTACCTCGCCTCCGGTCTCAGCGCCATCGGCGCGCTGCAGCCTTTCCTCGACACGCCGGTCAAGGGCCTGTGGTTCGACAAATGGCCGGCCGACAGGCCGATGCTCGACGAGCCGGCGCCGGCAAGCACGTTTTATCACATCGTCTGCGCCATATATGAGGC
>NZ_ASYA01000047.1:0-312 GCF_001526585.1 Agrobacterium sp. LY4
GGCCCGGCCTCGCTTGCCGTACTCGAAACGGAACTGAAGCCTTTCATCAAGGCGGGCACACTTGAAGAGGCGGCGAGCGCCGACATCGTCCTTGTGGCGGTCAATTGGTCGAAGCTGCCAAAGGCGCTCGCCGGTCTGCCGGACTACGGCGGCCGTATCGTCATCGACGCCAACAATCCCATCGAAGCGCCGCTGTTCAAGCCGGCCGAACTAAACGGTCGTCTTTCCACCGAGATCTTCGCCGATCTCGTTCCCGGCGCCCGCGTCGTCAAAGCCTTCAATCATCTGCAACCGCACCTGCTATCCGGCGAT
>NZ_ASYA01000048.1:0-312 GCF_001526585.1 Agrobacterium sp. LY4
GGCCCGGCCTCGCTTGCCGTACTCGAAACAGAACTGAAGCCTTTCATCAAGGCAGGCACACTTGAAGAAGCGGCCAGCGCCGACATTGTGCTGGTCGCCGTCAACTGGTCAAAGCTGCCGAAGGCGCTCGCCACTCTGCCGGACTTCGGCGGCCGCATCGTCATCGACGCCAACAATCCTATCGAAGCGCCGCTGTTCAGGCCGGCCGAGCTGAATGGCCGTCTTTCCACCGAGGTCTTCGCCGATCTCGTTCCCGGCGCACGTGTCGTCAAGGCATTCAACCATCTGCAACCGCACCTGCTATCCGGCGAT
>NZ_ASYA01000049.1:0-347 GCF_001526585.1 Agrobacterium sp. LY4
GCGGTCGAGCAATATGAAAGCGACCTCGGTTTCGTGCGCCTGCATCAGGCAAGCTTCGAGGCTTCCCCGAAAAACTCCATCGACTATGCGGTGATCGAGAAGACCAAACGCATGGCGGTGGTGCACGGCCATTTCCGCTGGTCGGATATCGGCAGCTGGGATGCGATCTGGGAAATTGCCGACAAGCGCGGCAACGACAATGCGCTGGAAGGCAACGGCGTCTTCATCGATTCCGAAGGCTGCCTCATCCATTCGACGCAATTGCTGACGACGGTGGTGGGTGCCAAAGACATGGTGGTGGTCGCCACCAAGGATGCTGTTCTGGTGGTGCCGAAAAACCGGGTGCA
>NZ_ASYA01000050.1:0-342 GCF_001526585.1 Agrobacterium sp. LY4
GCGAAGGCGGAAGTCGGTGCGCTGATCTCCAGACTCGGCTTCACCGGCATCGATCTCGGCCCGGTCTCGATTGGCGGCAAACTGGTGCAGTTCCCTGGCGGTCCACTACCCGCCCTCAACCTCGTCAAGTTCGGCTGAACGATCTCAGATAAACCGGAGAGCGACCCTTCCTCTCCGGTTCGCCCTGCTTTTCACCAAAGGAAACCTCCTATGGACATGCCAGTCTCCCGCAGTATTTCAGTAGGCCACGCGGACAGCAAACCGCTCGCTTCATGGGCCGCAGTCGCCAGCATCGGCGTCGGCGCTTTCGCTCTTGTCACCACCGAATTCCTGCCCGTCGGG
>NZ_ASYA01000051.1:0-314 GCF_001526585.1 Agrobacterium sp. LY4
CCATCGATCGCATCACCCGGCTTGATATAACCGTAGGAGGTGCGCGGTTCGGTCGGCACCAGGCCGAAGACGACAATATTGCCCTGATCGGCGGCTTTTGCGCCGAGTTTCACGGCGTCGGAGAACTTGTCGGCATCGAGCACAACATGGTCGGCGGCAAGCGCCAGCACCAGGCATCCGGGCTCACGGCGCTCGGCCAGCACGGCGGCGGCAGCCATGGCGGCGGCGCTGTCGCGGCGGGCGGGCTCCAGCACCACGGTTGCCCGCAGATCGATCTCTTCGGCCTGACGGCGGGCGAAGAAACGGAAATCCTC